>JBFWVC010000008.1:0-239736 GCA_050246945.1 Hyphomicrobiaceae bacterium | reverse complement strand
TTTGCCGCCTCAAGGACTGGCGGCGTGTCGCAACCCGTTACGACAAGCTCGCCCGCAACTTCCACGCCGCAGCCGTAATCGCAGCAATCATAATCTGGTGGGCATGATTGAGTCTGGAGCCTAGGGCGTGTTGGTATTTCATGCGACCACGCACACGATCGGGTCCATTGTTACGAGCACGTATTCCACTCTGAACCGCTGCGCACCTCAGCTCAACGTGCTCTCGGGTGGGCGACATACGCGTTCGCAATCAGCCGCCGGTAACGCTCATGTGCCGTCCGACAGCCGGCCTGTTGTGGTCGCGATCGATGACGAAGTCGTGCCCCTTGGGCTTCCTGGCAATGGCAGCGTCGATCGCCGCGAAGAGCGGAGCGTCGTCCGTGCTGGAGCGAAGAGGCGCACGCAGGTCGGCTGCATCCTCCTGACCGAGGCACATGTAGAGCGTGCCGGTGCAGGTGAGGCGCACGCGATTGCAGCTTTCGCAGAAATTGTGAGTCATGGGCGTGATAAAGCCGATGCGGCCTGCGGTCTCCTTCACCGCGACGTAGCGGGCGGGGCCGCCGGTGCGATAGGGAATGTCCTCGAGGGTGAACCGATCCATGAGGCGCGCACGCACGACCGAGAGCGGCAGATACTGGTCGGTTCGGTCGCCTTCTATATCGCCCAGCGGCATCGTTTCGATGAGGGTGAGATCGGCACCTCGCGCATGCGCCCAACGTACCATCTCCGCGATCTCGTCCTCGTTGACGCCTTTGAGTGCAACCGCATTGAACTTCAGCTTCAGCCCTGCCCTCTCCGCAGCTTCGACGCCATCCATCACGGTCTTCAATTCTCCCCAGCGTGTGATGGCCCTGAAGCGGTCGGCATCGAGCGTGTCGAGTGAAATGTTGATGCGCTCCACGCCGCAGGCCTTCAGCTCCGAGGCGTAGCGTGTCAGCTGGCTGCCGTTCGTGGTGAGCGTCAACTCGTCGAGCCGGCCCTTGTCCAAATGCCGCGAGAGGGCGCGGAAGAGCCACATGATGTTCTTGCGCACCAGCGGCTCGCCGCCCGTGATGCGCAATTTGCGCACGCCCTTGGCGACGAATGCGGAACAAAGGCGATCCAGTTCCTCGAGCGAAAGCAGGTCGCGCTTGGGCAGGAACGTCATGTGCTCGGACATGCAATACACGCAGCGAAAATCGCAGCGGTCGGTCACGGAGACGCGGAGGTAGGAGACGGTGCGGCCGAATGGATCGATCATCGGGGCCGTTGGTCCGGATTTTCCGTGTGCGAAATTCACGGTTTCGATCATGCTCATTCGCGTCCTGTCATGGCGCCGTTTCAGCGCCCCCGGCTCATGCGAGACGAGAGATCTGTGCTTAGGCGGATATAGATTTCAAATCCGCAACTTAACTCCTCAATCGCGTCGCGCAAGCTCGATCGCGTGTGCGCTGCAACAAGTTCAATTATGCAATCCTATGCATAACACTGTGTTTTCTTCTTTCTTTTATATGTTTAGAAATCTTTTCGCAAGTTTCGCGAGAAATGCGCTTCGACGCAGTGCGAGATTACATTGAAATGTGATGTTGTTTCGGGGTGCGGCAATCTTGCAGGCCGAGTGCGCGGCGGGCAGACTGCGTTGGCATAAAAACAAAAGACCAAAGCAGTTGGGAGGTGATTGCGTGCAGCACGCGCAATCCGTGACGAAGCCGAAAGTGTCCGGGGCAAGTTTGGACGAGGATGCGCTGAGGGTGCATCTCTACCGGCTGCTTGCCCATTATTTGGCCGCGCCACCGTCGGAAGCCGATCTGCAACTGGCGGCAGGGCTGTCCGCGTCGAAGGGCACGCCGCTTGGCGATCGCGTCATCGCGCTTGCCGAGGCCGCGAGGTCAACCACGGCGGAGCGGGAGGCTGACGCGTACCAGACGCTGTTCATTGGCCTCGGGCGCGGCGTGTTCGTTCCCTTTGGTTCCTATTACCTGACCGGTTTTCTGCACGAGAAGCCTTTGGCGCGCTTGCGTGAGGACATGGCGGCACTCGGTATTGCGCGCAGCGACGATGTCTCGGAACCGGAGGACCACATCGCCTCGGTGCTCGAGATGATGGGTGGTCTGATCGGCGGCGACTTCGGCACCGGATCGCTTGAGGTTCAACGCAGTTTCTTCGAATCGCACGTCGGTTCGTGGGCCGGACATTTCTTCCGCGACCTTTCTGTTGATGGCACGTCGGCGTTCTATGCGGCGCTCGGCGCGCTTGGGTCGCGGTTCATCGAGGTGGAGGAGCGCGCATTCCGGCTGGCATGATGTTGACTGCCGCCCTCACTCAGCAGTTCACGAAGGTTTGCCATCGGCATCGGTGGCGCAATGGAGGAAGAAGAAATGAGGCAACCGGACAAGAAGGCGGTCAAGGCCGACCGCCGCAGCTTTCTCAAGTTAGCCGGCGCAGGCGTGGTGGGAAGTGGTGCCGCACTGGCGGCCACCGTGACGCCCGCTGCGGCAGCCGGTGAGCCATCTGCGGCCGATTCTGGCACCTATCGCGAGACGGACCACGTCAAGCGCTACTACGAGCTGGCGAAGTTCATCTAACCCGTCGCGCCGCCCGATATCGGGTGCGCTCAGCGCACGCCCGATCCGGCGATGCGAGACATGGAGAGTATCATGCTCAAGAAGAAAGTGACTCGAGCCGCGACAGGGACACGCCTGTCGGCCGCGGTGCGCGAAGAGGGCGCATTCGGGACCGTGGACCGGCGCTCGTTCCTTCGCAATTCGGGCTTGGCGGTCGGCGGCATTGCTGCCGCGAGCGCACTGGCTGGATCGCGTGTGCGCCCTGCGGAAGCGGCGGGGCCGGCGGCGGCGGCTGGCAAGCTCGAGATCAAAAAGTCTGTGTGCACCCACTGCTCGGTGGGATGCACGGTGATGGCCGAAGTTCAGAACGGAGTCTGGATCGGCCAGGAACCCGGTTTCGATAGCCCGTTCAATCTCGGCGCGCACTGCGCCAAGGGCGCGTCGGTGCGTGAGCACGCACACGGCGAGCGGCGGCTGAAGTATCCGATGAAGCTTGCCGGCGGCAAGTGGCAGCGCATCTCGTGGGATCAGGCGATCAATGAGATCGGCGACCAGATGCTGAAGATCCGCGAGTCTTCAGGGCCTGACTCGGTCTATTGGCTGGGGTCTGCAAAGCACTCGAATGAGCAGGCCTATCTGATCCGCAAGTTCGCGGCCTACTGGGGATCGAACAACATCGATCATCAGGCCCGTATCTGCCACTCGACCACGGTCGCAGGTGTCGCAAACACCTGGGGCTATGGCGCGATGACGAACTCCTACAACGACATCCTGCGCTCGAAGGCGATATTCCTGATCGGAGGCAACCCGGCAGAAGCGCATCCTGTGTCTTTGCAGCACATTCTGAAGTGCAAGGAACAGAACAACGCACCGTTGATCGTTTGCGATCCGCGGTTCACGCGCACGGCCGCCCACGCCAGCGAATATGTGCGGTTCCGGCCCGGGACCGACGTCGCGCTGGTATGGGGCATTCTCTATCACATCTTCGAGAACGGCTGGGAGGACAAGGAGTTCATCCGCAAGCGCGTATGGGGCATGGACCTGATCCGCGAGGAAGTGAAGAAGTGGACACCGGAAGAGACCGAGCGCGTCACGGGCGTTCCGGGTTCGCAGCTACTTCGCGTCGCCAGGACGCTGGCGACGAACAGGCCAGGCACCGTGATCTGGTGCATGGGCGGAACACAGCATACCAACGGCAACGACAACACTCGTGCTTACTGTGTGCTGCAGCTGGCACTGGGCAACATGGGCGTCAGCGGCGGCGGAACCAACATCTTCCGCGGTCATGACAACGTGCAGGGTGCCACCGACTTCGGCGTGGTGATGGACAGCCTGCCCGGCTACTATGGTCTGGCAACAGGGTCCTGGAAGCATTGGGCACGGGTCTGGGAGACGGACTACAAGTGGCTGGCCGACCGGTTCGCCAAGATGCCGGGCAAGGGCAAGGACGGCGCTGACCTCCTGATGATGGAGACAGCAGGCATTCCGGTGTCACGCTGGTTCGACGGCGTGCTGGAGGACAAGGCCAACCTGCAGCAGCCTGACAACACCCGCGCGATGGTGTTCTGGGGTCATGCTCCGAACTCGCAGACACGCGGTCCGGACATGAAGAAGGCGATGGAGAAGCTGGACCTTCTCGTCGTCATCGACCCCTATCCGACAGTGTCGGCGGTGATGCATGACCGGACCGACGGCGTCTACCTGTTGCCGGCGGCGACGCAGTTCGAAACATACGGCTCGGTGACGGCGTCCAACCGCTCGTTGCAGTGGCGCGAGAAGGTGTTCGAGCCGTTGTTCGAGGCGAAGGTCGATCATGAGATCATGTATTTGTTCGCCAAGAAGTTCGGCTTCGACAAGGAGATGTTCAAGAACATCAAGGTCGAGAAGAACGAGCCGAACGTCGAAGACATCACGCGAGAGTTCAACCGCGGCATGTGGACGATCGGCTATACGGGGCAGTCGCCCGAGCGGTTGAAGGCGCATATGGCCAACCAGCATACCTTCGACAAGGTGACGCTGAAGGCCAACGGCGGCCCGTGCGACGGCGACTTCTATGGTCTGCCATGGCCGGCCTGGGGTACTCCGGAAATGAAGCATCCTGGAACGCCCAATCTCTACGACACTTCGATACCGGTCGCAGAGGGTGGACTGTGCTTCCGTGCACGCTTCGGTGTCACCGCGCCCGAGAAATACGCGAAGGGCAACGTTGATGCCGACAACCTGCTGGCGGTGGAAAGCTGGCCCGAAGGCTCGGAAATCAAGGACGGCTATCCCGAAGTCACCTATGCCATGCTCGACAAGCTCGGCTGGACGGGTGATCTGACGCCCGAGGAAAAGGCCGCCGTCGAGAAGGTTGCCGGTAGCAACGATCCGGCGAAGATGGGCGGTGTGAACTGGAAGACCGATCTTTCGGGCGGCTTGCAGCGCGTGGCCATCAAGCACGGCATCGCGCCGTTCGGCAACGCCAAGGCCCGCGCGGTGGTGTGGACATTCCCGGATCCGGTGCCGCTGCACCGCGAGCCGCTCTATACGCCGCGCCGCGATCTGCTCGACAAGTATGCGACCTTCACGGATCGCAGGCTGCACCGTGTGCCGGTCCTGTTCGAGTCGATCCAGAAGAACGACTTCTCGAAGGATTATCCGATCATCCTAACCTCCGGCCGACTGGTCGAATACGAGGGTGGCGGCGACGAGACCCGTTCGAACCCGTGGCTCGCGGAGTTGCAGCAGAACATGTACGTCGAGATCAATACCAGAGATGCCAACGACCTGGGCATCAAGGACGGCGAGATGGTCTGGGTCGAGGGTCCGGAGAAAGGCAAGGTCAAGGTGATGGCAATGGTCACCGAACGTGTCGGCAAAGGCGTCGCCTTCATGCCGTTCCACTTCGGCGGCCACTTCCAGGGCAAGGATCTGAGGTCCAAGTATCCGGAAGGCGCCGACCCTTATGTTCTGGGTGAAGCAACGAACACGGCGCAGACCTACGGGTACGACTCCGTGACCCAGATGCAGGAAACCAAGACAACGCTCTGCAAGATCTGGAGGGCCTAAATCATGGCACGTATGAAGTTCCTCTGCGACGCCGAGCGCTGCATCGAATGCAATGCCTGCGTCACCGCCTGCAAGAACGAGAACGAGGTGCCGTGGGGTGTGAACCGCCGGCGCGTCGTCACGATCAACGACGGCAAGCCGGGCGAGCGCTCAATCTCAGTGGCTTGCATGCACTGCTCGGATGCGCCGTGCAAAGCGGTCTGTCCGGTGGACTGCTTCTACCAGACGGCTGAAGGCGTGGTCCTGCACAACAAGGACCTCTGCATCGGCTGCGGCTATTGCTTCTATGCGTGTCCGTTCGGCGCGCCGCAGTATCCGCAGGCGTCCAACTTCGGTTCTCGCGGAAAGATGGACAAGTGTACCTTCTGTGCTGGCGGACCGGAGGCGGCAAACTCCGACAAAGAGTTCAAGAAGTACGGCCGCAACCGGCTTGCCGAGGGTAAGCTGCCGTTGTGCGCGGAGATGTGCTCGACGAAGGCGCTGCTCGCGGGTGACGGAGATATCGTGTCCACCATCTATCGAGAACGCGTCGTGGCCCGCGGCTTCGGCTCGGGCGCATGGGGATGGGGCAAGGCCTATCCCGGTCCGCAGGGCTGACAGGCGTGCGCACACAGCTGTGACAAGCAAAAAACAAGGGGCGGCTTCGGCCGCCCTTTGCACGCAAGATTGGCTTTGCCATCCGATTGCTGACATAAATCAGTGTGGACGGCGTGTACAGAATTCGGAAAGGAACAGCGAGGGTGACAAATCGCACGATGATGATCGCGCTGCTCACCGTGATGCCGATCGTGCTCACGGGTTGTCTTGATGCGAAGAGCCCGGCCAAGCGGCAGCTCGACGCGGCGCGCGGTACGTTCGATACAAGCTATCCGGGGCCGGCCGACGAGACGCTGAGCGAAGAGCAGAGGACCAGGCTTCGCGAGCGTGGCTATCTGCAGCGCTAGCCACTAACCCCGTCCGACCGGGCCTTGCTCAATGCGAGCGAAAAGTAACCGGTCCGGCGCGCGTGGCGGCGGGCCGCCGATAAAGAAGCCAGAGCGTCGAATCTTCCTCGTCGTCGAGGTCCGGCGGTCCAGCGACAACAACGGAGTGTTGGCAATGGTCACTCATTTCAAGCGCCAGGCAAGAATTGGAGCGAACCTCACTGCATTCGCTGCGGCTCTCGCGGTCGCGCTGATCGGCAGCATCTTGATTGGCAACGGCGCCATGGCGCAGTCGAGCTCGAATGTGCGGCCTCCGGCGAACGCCGTCGGCAATGCGCAGCCCGAACGGCCGACAACAGCGCCTGACAAGGGCGGCAACTACGATATCGAGCTATGGAAGAAGCTGCGCCAGGGCGCGCGCGGCACAGTCTCCATTCCCGATGCCAAGTCGGGCATCCTGGTGCAAGCGGAGGGTTCGGAGTGGACCGAGTTCCGGCGCACCGAGCTGCCGCAATGGGGCGGCTATGCGATCGCGGCAATGCTATCGCTGCTGGTATTGTTCTATCTGGCCCGCGGCACGGTGCGCATCGAGCACGGACGCGCCGGAGTGACGATTACGCGTTTCACGGCTCTGGAACGCGCGTCTCACTGGCTGATGGCTGTGTCTTTCATCTTGCAGGGTTTGACGGGGCTTGTTGCGCTCTACGGGCGCGACCTGCTGATCCCCGTCATGGGCAAGACAGCATTCGCGTCGCTGGCACATTGGAGCAAACTGTCTCACGCGTACGTGGCGTTCGCATTCATGGTTGGGCTCGTCGTGAGCTTCTTGCTGTGGCTGCGCCACAACTTCCCGAACCGTTACGACATTGTCTGGCTGGCAAAGGCGGGCGGTCTGTTCTCCAAGCATTCGCATCCCCCGGCGCGGAAATTCAATGCTGGTCAGAAGATCCTGTTCTGGATCATCATGCTGGGGGGCGCTTCGCTATCGATTTCGGGCCTGTCGCTGCTGCTGCCGTTCGAATTTTCGCTATTCGCGCGAACTTTCGAAGTGCTCAACATGTTCGGTTTCCACCTGCCGACCGAGCTAACAGCGGTTCAGGAAATGCAGTATGCCGTCACGTGGCATTCGATGATCGCGCTGGCATTGGTGTGCGTGATCCTGGGGCACATCTACATCGGAACGATCGGCATGGAGGGCGCGTTCGAGGCAATGGGCTCAGGCGAGGTCGATCTCAACTGGGCCAAGGAGCATCACAGCCTGTGGGTCGAGGAAGAGATGGAGAAAAACCGTGTGGTGCCGCACGGCTCAGATGCACAAGTTCAGCCGGCTGAATAGGGGCGGTCGCCGCGTCGCATTGGATGAACACTTGCGCGACGCCGTGTGCGGATCGGTGCAGCGTTTGGCGGCGGGGTGGAACACGCTGTTGCGGCGCATACTATGTTCGCCGCACACAGCATTTGCCGCAGCTGCGATTGCGGTTGGCCATTGCTGCGCACTTTGCGTCGGCGCGCTGCCGGCGCTTGCGGAGGGGAACGGCCGCCCGCCTGTTGCCGCCACCCCAGGGGCGGCACCGTCGTCCAACGCCGGTGAAGCAGAGCAAATCAAACGCGGCGAGACGCGCGAGGCGCAGAAGACCGACAAGGCAAGACAGACAGGCAATCTCGTCGGGCATGGCGGACCTATCAAGGCCATTGCGGTCGACGCGCAACGCGAGCGCGTCGCCACCGGCAGCTTCGACTACGCAATGATGGTCTGGGATGTTTCGGGCGAACTGCCCAGGGTGCTCCATCGTTTCGACAAACACGGCGGGGCTGTCAACGCGGTTGCGTTCGTGCCCGGCTCGACACGTGTGCTTGCAGCGGGCGATGACGGTGCCCTCAGCGTCTGGGACACCGCGACGGGGCAACTGGTTCACCGTTTCGAGGGACATACGGCAAAGATCAACCACGTGGCTGTGTCGTCGGACGGGCGTTTTGCAGTGACATCGAGCTGGGACCGGACGGCGCGGCTTTGGGACCTGTCCAGGCTGACGGCGGGACCCCTTCTCGAAGGGCACGGCGGCCCGGTCAACGCGGCACAATTCTCCATGGATGGCAGTCACGTCTACACTGCGTGCTACGATGGTGTGCTGCGGCTTTTCAACCGTGCGGATGGGAGCCTCGCGCGGCCGCTCTACAAGCACGGTTGGGGGCTTAATGTGCTGGTGCGTGTGCCGGGCAGCGAGCAGATCGTGACCGGCGCGCTCAACGGTAGCGTGGTTGTCGTCGACGGCATGAGCGGCGATGTCGTCAAGGAGCTGAAAGCATTCGAGCGTCCGGTGCTATCGGCGGCGGTCATCGAAAAGCCTGGACTGCTGGCGGTCGGTGCGGGGGACGGCAGCGTGCGTGTCGTCCGCCTCGCCGACTGGGAGGAGATCGAGTCCTATCAGAATCCGTATGGTCCGGTCTGGGCACTTGCTTTCGCTCCGGGTGCCACGGCGCTCTACTATGGTGGTCTCGACGATTTCGCAACGCGCTGGCAGATAAGGCCGCGTGCGTCCTACGAGTCTGTGGATAGTCCTTATCCGCGGCGTTTCCAGGTGTCGGGTGACCCCAATGATCCGGTGGCACAAGGTGCATTGCAGTTCGCGCGCAAGTGCAGCGTTTGCCATACGCTGAAGCCTGATGGCAAGAACCGCGCTGGACCATCTCTCTACCAGCTATTCGGCCGGCGGATCGCAAGTCTGCCGGGCTATCCGTATTCGAAGGGACTAAGCGACCTCGACATCGTCTGGACGGAAGAGACCGTGTCGAAGCTGTTCGAGCAAGGGCCGGAACACTTCACGCCCGGCTCCAAAATGCCGCTGCAGAAGATGACAGACCCCGAGCAGCGTGCCGCGCTCATCGCGTTTCTCAAGGTCGCAACAGAGCCCGGCAAGGACGACGTGCCTGCGGGGGGCGACGCAGCGGGTGAGGGGGGGAAGAGGACAGACAATCCTGTCGGCTCGCGGGATGCCTCCGCAAGGACAAAGGAAACGAAGCAATGAAAGCATTTCTCATCAGTCTCGTCGCCCTGGTAGCGATCAGTGCCACTGCCGCGGTCGGTCTCAGCATGATACCCTCCAGTTCGCAGGACAATTTCTCGGTGCCCGGCAACGTCCGGCTCTAGATCTTGTTCATGTTTGATGGGAACGCGAACACGATCCGGCCCATTGGCTTGAGCATGTTTTTCACGTTGTACCGCTGAATGCCTCCGCTAAACATGCTCCAAGTGCGGATGTGCTGCGGCATACGCAGATGGAGGCAGGCGCGGGCCAGTGGGCACAACCACTTGAAGGTGATATCTGCGTCTTCATTGACATTCGCGATTGGGTAGTGTTTCGCGGGGTGTGGTCGGGCCTATCGCGGCGCTACTGGCAATTCGCCCATCGTGCCACGTTCGTGTCGATAGCGGACGTGCGTGTGCCCATGTGACGGTCAGGAATAGTGAGGAGAGTTCACTCATGGACGAAGACCAGCTCAATATGGCTTTGAGGAAGTTCCTCAAGCAGGTCGGCGTGACGTCTCAGCGCGAGATCGAGCGCGTGACGCACCAGGCAGCGGCGGCCGGGCGCAAATCCATCACGCTCAGAATGCAGCTGACCGCAGAGGGGACAGATCTCGATCACCGCATCGAGCAAGAGATCATGCTGGAGTGAAGCTGCTGAGGATGCACGTCGAGGACCCCCGATTTCCACCGCTGTTGACCGGTCACGGTGTCAAGGCGCCCGGGTCGGTTTTCGATGCTGCGTGCCAGGGGGCAGAGACCGGCGGCTACAGCGCGGCGGACATCATTTGGGCGCGCAATACGTCGCGCATCGAGATGGCGCTGGTGCTGGAGCCCGAAGTCGTGCGCCCGATTGCGCTGCAGATGGTGCCGTTGTTCGAGCTAGCCGTGATCGAGGCGCTCGGGGCGCTGATGCCGCCGAAGACGTCGATATTGTTGCGTTGGCCGCTCGAACTCATCGTCAATGGAGGCGTTGCGGGGCGTTTCAGGTTCGCTGCCGCACCATGTGACAACGACAGCGTGCCGGACTGGATGGTGGTGGGCGTGGAAATTGATCTGGCAGGAGGAGTGCGCGACGGCGAGCCCGGTGACGTGCGTGATCGCACGACGCTTTTCGATGAGGGTTCTGCAGAGCATACGCGCAGCGATTTCCTCGAAGTGATCGGAGCGTATGCACTTTCGTGGATCAACGCCTGGCAGGATGGCGGACAGCCAGTATTCGCTGAGAACTGGGTCTGCCGTGTGGAAGGACACGAGGATGCTGCGCCGCTGCATGTTGGGGGCGGCGGTATGGAACGCATCGAAGCGAGAGTGCTGGGACTGGACGACGAGGCACGGCTCCTGGTCAAGCTCGGTGAGCGCGATGTCCGCGCACTGGCGATCGAAGCTGTACTCGAGGCGAGACCGGGCTCTGCCAGAACGGAATCCAAATGAGCATGGCGATATGAAGCTCTTGAGGACCATCCGGTTTGATGCCAGCGACGAGGCGGTTTTCGACGTCGCGGCGGCGGAGGGCGAGTGGGCGGTCTCGGGGGCGTTCGCTTTCGCCAACGACGATCCGGCGACGTTCAAGGGCAAGTCGAAGCAGGCCTTCGCCAACGGCTTTCTCGGAGTTGCGAGCTTCGGCCGGTCAACGTTCGCGGTCGTCTGTCATGCCGAAAGCGCAGACAGGGACGAACTCGTCTATCGCCTTGCGCACCATTTCGTCGAGCGATACGGGGCTCCGGACATCGACGCAGCGCTGCCAGCCGCGGAAGAGGAAGTGGCATTCGCCGCCGGGCTCGCCGCAGACCAACCTGTCAACACAGTTCTCACCGTGCGTCGCGTCGCCGGAAGAGAAGATGGAATAAAGGAAGAGTTCCGCACCATCCGTCCGCCGTCCGGCGAGCCGATGCATGCGCGTGTCTGGACGGTCGATAGCGATGAGACGTGATTTCTGGAAATCAGCGGGGATGCATCTCCTGGCGGCCGACGACAGCGGCTGGTTGCGGGTGACGCCCGATTTCATACGGGCCTATTTGACGCGCCCGGAGATCCATCCGGTGGAGGAGAGTTGTGCGGCGGAGGTGGCTCTGCACGAGGCATTGCTCGACTCACCGGCTATGCCCGTTTCGGAGACGCAACTGGCAGAGATTGAGGATGTGGATGCGGCCGACAACTATCGCATGCTGCTCGCGTTCCGGGATCAACTGCTGGCGGCGGGGACGATCGAAGGCGCCTACCTGAAGCTCGTCAGGCAGCCTGCCGGGCGGATGCCGCCGATGTTCCTCGACCAGCTCGTGCATCTCATCCTACGCAATATCCTCGAGGACGTGCAGGATCCGATGCGGCTCAAGGCGGCGGAGCTGTTCTTTCGCGAGCAGAAGGTGTCGACGGACGATGGTCGACTTCTGCTCGCCGACGAGGAGATCGTCGACATGCATGCGCAGGGCCTCGGCAACACCGGGCTTGGACAGCTTCTCGCAGAAACAGGGACGCCGCCGAAGCAGGTTACGCTCGATGTGCTGACGGATGACAACGCCGCGATCTATTGGGAGAGATCGGATCGGTTCGACACCGTTGTCGACTTCCGGTTCGAGCAGCCGGCGCTCGATGCGTTCGCGAGGGTGATCGAGGCCTGGATCGGCCATATGCTGCGCGTGGAGGTACGAGTGGAGCCAAGGGCCAAGCTCGACGACGAGGACTGGCGTTGGCACATAGGTCTCGATCAGCAGTCCAATCTCATCCTGAATGCGCTTTACGAAGGCAAGCCAGCTCCAGCGGGCGCGATGGAGCGGATCATCGCGCTGTTCCGAATGCGCATCCTCGACGACCGGCTGGTGATCGACCGGGTCAAGGGACGGCCGATCTACCTCGCGCTGGCGATGACGGATGACAATCGCTGCCGGATGAAGCCGCAAAATCTGCTCGCCAACCTTCCCCTCGCCGCGGGAAGCTGATCGGGCGCGGCCCGCGCCGTTCGGTTCGATCAAGCCGTGCCGTGCGGGCAAAGTTCAATTCAAGAAGTCGTCTGGGGTGCGCGGCTTGCCGCCCGTCTTCGCCGCCGACGTATCGGCGAGATAATCGTCGGTTGTGACGACGCGGGGGCGCTCGCCGCCCTTGAAGGGATCGTCGGAGAAGTTGGCCATCGCGGAGACCCGGCAGTTGTCGCACATCTGGATGATGGCGAGTTGCTTCTCACTAGCGAACATCGCGTGCGACTTCAGGCGCTCAGTCACCCGCTCGATCATGGCGCGCGCGCCGAAGGGCTTGCCGCACGAGATGCAATGGAAGGGCTCCTCGCCGTGAAGCACCTCGCGGGAGAGGGCGGCGTTGGTGAAATCATAGCGTGGCTCGAGCGTAATGACCTTCTCCGGACAAGTCGCGCGGCAGATGCCACACTGGACGCAGGCGGCTTCGGAGAAGGTAACCTCGGGGCGTTCCGCGTTGTCGCCGAGTGCGCCGGTCGGGCATGCACCCACACACGACAGACAAAGCGTGCAGCCTTCCGCGTTGATGTTGATCCGGCCATAGGGCGCGTAATCGGGCAAGGCGATGATGTCTGTCGGTGCCGGCGCGGCGGCATGCAGCTTGGAGAATGCCATGCGGGCCAGATCTCGCTTGGTGCCAGCCAGCGCGTAGCGGTGCGATTTCATCGGCGCCAGGGAGGGCAGCTCGCGAAGGGCATCGTCGACGACGAAGGGATCGTGCTCGCGCAGGATGCGCACGCGCGCGCCCGGGTAGCCCAGTCCTTCGAGGATTTGAGCGGCAAGTTCGGTCTGCGCCTCAAGTGCGGCAAGCTCCGCGGGACGCTCTGCCGGCGGCATGAGGATCACCTGCTCGGCTCCGAGTGCCAACAGTCCGGCCATCGTATCGTGGCCCAGCTGAAGCACGGAGTTGAGTGCGAGCGGGATGACGTTTGCGGGCAGGCCGCGGCCGAAACGCGCGATCGCGTCGATGGTCTGGCGTCCGTGTTTTCCATCATGAAGCATGAGGATGGGACGCTTTCCGCCAGCCCGCTCATAGGCGTCGAGCATGGCAGACGCGCGGGCCAGAATGTCCTCGCGATGCGGGAACGCGTAGCTCGCTGCGCCCGTGGGGCAGACGCTGGCGCAGTTGCCGCAGCCTCCGCAGATCGCCGCGTCGATGGCGACATGATCGCCGTCAGGCGTGATTGCACCGACCGGACAGTTGTCCAGGCAGTTGCGGCAACCGACCTTGGCGGAGCGGGCGTGAACGCAGATGCGGGCATCGTAGGCGATATAAACCGGCTTCTCAAATTCACCGACCATGTCGGAGAGCGCAAGCAGTGCTTCGGCTACGGCTGCAGTGTCCTTCGGGTCGATTGCAAGATAACCATCGCGCCGTGCCTCAGGCGGAAAGAGTGGCGAGCGGCCGCTCAGGTCCAGAATGAGATCACAGCGCGACCTCGCACCGTCCCGCGGCATTGCGAAGTCAAGCGACGCGCGCGAGGAGGGGATCACGGGCGCATAGCCGTCGACGGCGATTTCGAATGCGCCGAGGTGGCCGCTTGCCTGTTTGACAATTCCCTTGGCGATGGGGGTTTCGACCACCGATGGCGGCAGTGCATCTTCGGCGTCGGTGACAAGGACGGTGACGTCGAGACGGCCCTTGAGCTTGGCTGCTGCGTCCAGGGCCGTCGTGGCAGGACCATAGACGAGGCAGACACCGTCCGAATTGAGCATCATCGAATCCGCCGGCCTGGAGGTATGCATGGCCTCGGCCAGAAGTGCCGCCATCTTCGGCAAGGCCGCGCCCTTCGCCTCGGACCAGCCGGCATTTTCGCGGATGTTGGTGAATCGCAGAGTGGTTTCGGTTGTCGCCTTTTCCTCGGCGACTTCGCGGAATAGCGGTGCTTCCTGCGTGCAGGCCACATGGACGTCGCCGCCAGTCGCGATCGCCGCCTCGTAGTTAGAGAGGCCGGCGCGGCACAACTCGGAGTGTATGGGCAGGGTGCTGCGGCCGAGCGCACGCGCGAGTTTTTCTCCGTCGATTTCCATCGTTCGCTGGCAGTTGCAGACCAACAAAGTTGCTTTTTTGTTTCCGCTCATTTCTGCTCCGGATAGCGGTGACTGGCGGCGTCAGAGCGACCGACCAGCAAGTACTTCTAATATAAGGCATTGGAGCGCCCGGCTTCCTGTACTATAAACTTTCGTAGGGGGTCCAGAAGGCCATTTTTCTGGGAGGACGTATGGCGATCGAGCAATCCATTGCATTGGGTGTCGTGGTCGCGCGGGAGAAGATCGATCACCCGTGGCAGGAATATCGCTGGCGCGCCGTCAGCGTGTTTCTCGACCCGCCTGAAAAGGCAAACTGGCGTCAGTTGGTTCAAGACATTGGCGTCTCGCAGTTCCATGCCGCCACGATACCACTTGTACTGCACCGCAAAGAGACCATGTCGTATCGTGTGAACCTCGCCAATGGCGAGCCCTCGATCTACGTTGTGCTGCGCGAGGAAGTCGATCCTGATGCGGACCATCCGGTGAGCGTGCATGCAGTGACCGCTTCGCCGTTCGAGGCGCAGTCGTATGGAGACCTGGCGTTCGACAGCGTCGATCGGGTTGCCATGCCGGAGCGGCTCCTGGCCATGGTGGTGGCATTCGTGGGAGAGCATCCGACGGAAGAGAAATTCGTCAAGAGGCAGCGCCAGCCGCATATGGGAAGCGAAGAGGAACACCGATTCGGGCAGGAGCCGATCGTCATGCTGCGCGAGCGGATGGCTGCGCGGCAGTCGGCACAGGTCGACAAGAGCGATGGCAGCGAGAAGGCATAGCACGCTGCCGAAGGTAAGGTGATGTCGACGTCATCAGACGAGAGTTTCCTGGCGCGGTGGTCGCGCATGAAGAGGCAGCCCGCCGTTGCCGACGCCGATGACGTGCGCGCGGAGGAGTTGTCGCCGCCGAATGACGAAGCGCGGTCGCCCACGGAGTGCTCGGACTCCTACCCGGCGGGCGAGGCATCGCCGCGTGCGGGAGCCGACGCCGAGGTCGAAGGGGCCGGATTCGTCGCGGAGACAAAAGTACGTGATTTCTCGGATTTCGATTTCGAGCAGCTGAACTTCAATTCCGATTATACGCAGTTCATGAAGGACGACGTCCCCGAGGAGGCGCGCAAAAAGGCGCTGCGCCAGCTTTGGAACTCCAATCCCGTGCTCGCAAACATGGATGGCCTCGACGATTACTGCGAAGACTATACGGATGCAGCAATGGTGCCGGTGGGCGGCATTCGAACCGCCTATAAGATCGGTAAGGGGTTTCTCTCCGACGCCGAGGTGGCCGAATGGGAAGCGCTGGGGCAGCCGGACCGAACCGAGACTGCGGTTGCAGGTGATGGCGGCGAGGGCGCTGAGCGGTCCGAGAGCGAAGATGCCGGGATTGCTGTTGCGGAGGGCCAGAGCGACACGTCTGGCGGCAGCGATGAGCATGTCGCAGCGCTGACGGGCGAGCCGGGCTCCGAGGATGGGGACGCTGCTGCTGGTGGTGCGTTCATGGATAGTGGCGGTTGTTCGGGCGCAGGGTGCGCTGCGGCCGTGAAGCAGGAAGAGCGGGCGGCGCTGGACGCCTATGACGCAGAGATCACGGGGACCGAGCCAGGGGCGCAAATGGAGCATGCTGCCCGCTCGCGACCGAGCCCGGCTGCGGACAAGGATCGTACCGCGACGTGACCAAATCCCTCCCCAACCCCGAGACACTCCGGTCCGAGGTGGTCGGCGTACTGCTGGCAGGCGGCCAGTCGCGGCGCATGTTCGCCGACGGGCCGGGAGGCGGCGACAAAGGGCTTCTGGAGATCGGCGGCAAGCCGATGCTGGCGCACGTCATTGACCGTCTGGCGCCGCAGGTGGGCGCAATGGTCATCAACGTGAATGGCGATCCGGCGCGCTTCGAGGGCTTCAGTCTGCCCTTCGTGGCAGATACCATCGGCGGGCACGTTGGACCATTGGCCGGTGTGCTCGCCGGCATGCGCTGGGCGGCGGTTCATCATCCAGGTGTCCGATTCATCGCCACCGTTTCGACGGATGCCCCGTTCGTGCCGGAGGATCTGGTGGCACGGTTGGCGGCGGAGCTGCACGCGGCGCGAGGTGGCGAGCAGGTAGCGTTGGCGCGCTCCGACGGGCATCTGCACCCGGTGATCGGGTTGTGGCCTGTGGCGCTGGCGGACGATCTACAGGCGGCGCTTCAGGATGGTGTCAGGAAGGTCCTGGCATGGACCGACCGTCATGGTACGTTAGGTGTCGATTTCGCACCGGTCTGCGTCGGCGAAGAGGAGGTGGATCCCTTCTTCAATGCCAACACACCGGGCGAGCTTGCCGAGGCGCGGCGGCTGCTGGCCTCGTGAGTGCATGTTGGGAAGACCGCCCATTTTCGAAGGATGACGCGTGACAGGCTCGAAGCATTCACCATCGCCCGCGGCGATCGGCCAGGTTCCGATCATCGGCGTTGCTGGCTGGAAGAAGTCCGGCAAGACAACTCTGACCGTGCGGCTCATCGAGGAATTCACGCGGCGCGGTCTCAAAGTGGCGACCGTCAAGCACGCCCACCATGCCTTCCAGATCGACGACGGAGAGACCGATAGTGCGCGTCACCGGCGGGCGGGTGCGGGCCAGGTGGCGGTCGTTTCGGGCGCACGCTGGGCCATCGTGACGGAGCTCAACGGCGGGCCCGAGCCGAACTTCGAGGAGGTCATCGCCGCGCTCGAGCCGGCGGACCTCATCATCGTGGAAGGCTACAAATCGGCCCCGATACCGAAGATCGAGGCGCGGCGCATGCAGTCGTTCACGCGGCGTCCGCTCGCTGACGAGGATTCCAACGTTATAGCCATTGCCGCCGACTATCCGGTCGAGCATCCGGCGCTGCCGGTGTTCTCGCTCGACGACATCACGGAGATTGCCGATCTCGTCGACCGGACGGTCGGCCCGCTCGATGGCCGCGTGGCGCGGGCGGCGGCAGAGGCGGCGGCCTTGTTGGAACAGGGTGGCGTGGTGCCGTCTGGTTCGGACGGGCCGGGCGAAGCGGCACAGGATCTGCAAGCGCCTGCAATGGCGTCTCCGGCTCCTGGTCGGGATACGGACGAAGCGCCGGACAAATAGCGTCAAGGATCGAGCCGATGATGCATCGCGTGCGGGGGCTGGCCGTCGTGGCGGCGGCGTCATCGTGGCTTAGTGTTTGTGCCAATGCAGCCGATCCCAAGGTACCACCAGGGCAGGATCCTGGTGGCACGGCCGTTGCCTTGGTCGGCGGAGGAGTCGATTACACCTCGGAAAAGATCGCGCCGCGGCTGGCGCGTGACGGCGAGGGCGAATTGATCGGTTGGGATGTCATCGACAATGATCGCACTCCCTATGCGGTTGGCGCGGCGGCAGAGGCGTTCCCAGGAAATGGGAACAAGGCGGTAGGGTCAGCAGAGACAGACGAGAGCGACACGGAACTCGCGATCCTGATGCTCTCGGCTTATGCCCGGGGCCGGCTGGTGCCTGTCCGCACGCCTCGGGGAGACGCACAGGCACTGGCCAAAGCCATCGCATTCGTCTCAGGGACACCGGCGCGGATCGTCGCGATTGCGCAACCGCTCCGCAGTGCGGCTCTGCGTCTGGTTGTGCGGCAGGCCTCGGAGCGATTCAAGGATCATCTGTTCATCGTGGCCGGGGATGCCGGTGATATGGCTGGCGAGGGCGCGGAGCCTTTGCCCAGTCTCATGAACCTGGCCAACGTGCTGGTTGTCGCCGCGCTCGAAAACGTGAAGGGCAAGTCCGTCGACGACGTCATCAAGTCGAGCGACCTTCTGGTGATGCCACGTGGTGGGACCATGTTCGGGGGAATTGTCGAGGGCGGTCCGCCGCGAAATGGACGCGAGGCGGTCGCTCTGGCCGGGGCGTCTGCGGCCTGCCAGGGCCACGGCCGGGCCGAGCCGCTCCTGGGGTCGGCGGCCAAGGCGGCAACGCTCGATGCGGCGCGCGCGCTGCCCGATCTGCCCGCGGTCCGGGTGCTCGATCCGATGTGCTGGTATGGCGGCGTGCGCTACTGAGGGTCCGCTATTTATCTTTCGATGCCCTTACCCTTGCCATCGCCTTCGCCCTGGTCCTCGCCAGCGCCCAGACCAGGGTCAGCAAGGTTCTGGCGGAGCATCTCCTTGTACTCGTCGGCCATCTTCTTCACGAATTTCTCGTGGTTGTCGACGTCGAGCACGGCCTTGGCAACGTGAGCGTTGTAGCGTGCCGCGGCCCACAGGAAGGCCATGTGCAACTCGGTTGCGGGAATGCGCTGGTTCTCGCGATTGGCGAGATCGATGAACTTGCCAGCGAGTTTCAGGAATGCTCCGGTATCGAGCACGCCTTCCTTGCGCAATGCTCTACGTTCCTGGCGGTTGGGCGGGGGCATGGCGGCTCCTCAGTGGTATTCATGGAGGGCACTTTGTAGGCCTCAGTCCTGCATGTCCATAGCGTCCGGTGCAGCGACCGGTGTTGCTGGCGCCTTGCACTTTCGCGCCGTCTCACCGCAAAGCGCGGCGCTAATCCTCAGATTCGATCCTTACGCTTCAAGTTCTTGTTTTCGTGCATGTCGTTATCGCAAAACCCCTGCACACTGTCGCGTGACATGCATTAATTCAAGGTCAAGATCCAAACCGCGCCGAAGCGCCATAGTGACGGAGACGAACGTGAGAGAATTCGAGGTCAGGCCGACACCAGACGACCCGCGCCTGTCGAAGCACGTTTCCGGTATCGACCACGAGGGCAAGACGGTCGAGACCGACGTCGTGACGGAGCGGCCGCTGACGCTGTTCCTCAACGCGCGCGAGATCGTGACCATGATGACGATCGGCGATCATCCGGATCTGCTCGCGGTGGGCTTCCTTCTGAACCAGGGGATGCTCAGGCCTGACGATGTCATCACGCGGATCGACTATGACGAGGAAATATCGACCGTGGTGGTGCGCACGGCGCGCGAGACCAACTATGAGGACAAGCTCAAGAAAAAGGTTCAGACATCGGGCTGTGCGCAGGGTACGGTGTTCGGCGACCTGATGGACGAATTCGAGAGCGTCCGCCTGTCGCGGGACGCGCGCATCAAGACCTCGTGGCTCTACCAGCTGACAAAGAAGATAAACACCGAGCCAAGCCTCTATCTGAAAGCCGGCGCAATTCACGGCTGCGTCCTGTGCCGTGAGGATTGGCCGCTGGTCTACATGGAAGATGTGGGCCGGCATAACGCGATCGACAAGATCGCCGGCTACATGCTGATGAACAAGGTCGCGCCGGATGACAAGATCTTCTATACGACCGGGCGGCTCACTTCCGAGATGGTGATCAAGTGCGTGAAGATGCGCATCCCGATCCTGGTTTCGCGTTCGGGGTTCACGGCGTGGGGTGTGGAGCTTGCGCGCAAGGCTGGACTTACCTTGATCGGGCGGGCACGCGGCAAGCGGTTCCTGGCGCTGTCGGGGCCGGAGCGCATCGTGTTCGACGCCGATCTGTCGACAGTGTTCGAGGAAGACCGGAAGTTCGCGCGCAAAGGCAGCCTTCAGGGAGCGGACGGGATGGACGCGGACGGCGGCTGACGTGCTGGCCCCGCTTGCGAATTGAACACCGGTCGACGGGCCGACCATTCCTACCGGCCAGATTTGGCCGCCGGCAGAATGCTACTCATAACGGCTAACGCGTAATTCCGATGGCTTGACGCGGTGCAGCAAATGCCGAAGCTGGCTACTCTGGGGACGAATCGAGCGCTGCCCCCGTGCTCAGCGCTCCCGCGCGAGGTGAAAAGATCCGATGAGTCGTAAGCCGCAGCAGCGCACCGCGCTCGACACTATGCAGAACGGTAAAATCGTTTCGGCGCGCGATGCCGTTCAACTGGTGCGCACCGGCGACACGGTAGGCACGGGAGGTTTCGTCGGCATAGGCTTTGCCGAGAACATCGCGGTGGCGCTGGAGGAGCGCTTTCTGGCCGAGCAGGCCGATCAATCGCTCGAGGGCGCGAAAGTCGGAAACCTGACGCTGGTCTATGCGGCAGGCCAGGGTGATGGAGGCGAGCGAGGCCTCAATCATCTCGGTCACCAGGGCCTCGTGGCCAAAGTGATCGGCGGCCATTGGGGCCTCGTGCCCAAGCTGCAGAAGCTCGCGGTGGCGGGCGAAATCGAGGCCTACAACCTGCCGCAGGGTGTCATCACTCATCTCTACCGCGACATCGCGGCGGGCAAGCCAGGGCACATCAGCCGCGTCGGCCTCGGCACGTTCGTCGATCCGCGCCACGGCGGCGGCAAGATCAACGCCATTACCAAGCAGGACCTCGTCAGCTTGATGCAGCTCGACGGCGAAGAGTACCTGTTCTATCGCACGTTCCCGATCGACGTGGCGATCGTGCGCGGCACGACGGCGGATCCTGACGGCAACATTACTATGGAACGCGAGGCGTTGACGCTGGAGGCGTTATCGCTGGCGATGGCTGCGAAGAATTCGGGCGGCGTCACGATCGTGCAGGTGGAGCGCATCGCGGAGCGCGGCAGTCTCAATCCGCGACAGGTCAAAATACCCGGAGTCATGGTCGATTGCGTGGTGCTGGCGGAAAAGCCCGAATACCACATGCAGACGTTCATGGAGCCCTATTCGGCGGCATTCGCGGGCGAGATGCGCGTGCCGATGACGTCGCTGAAGCCCCTTGCGATGAGCGAGCGCAAGATCATCGCGCGGCGTGCGGCTTTCGAGTTGAAGCCCAATGTGGTGGTCAACCTCGGCATCGGCATGCCGGAAGGTATCTCGGATGTCGCGGCGGAAGAGCGGGTGATTGATCTGATGACGCTCACCGCAGAGCCGGGCGTGATCGGCGGCGTTCCCGCTTCGGGGCTCAACTTCGGTGCGGCGACGAACACGCAGGCGATCGTGGACCAGCCCTACCAGTTCGATTTCTACGACGGCGGCGGTCTGGACATCGCGTTCCTCGGACTGGCGCAGGCCGACGTGCAAGGCAACCTCAACGTGTCGAAGTTCGGGCCGCGGCTGGCAGGTGCGGGAGGCTTCATCAACATCTCGCAGAATGCGAAATCCGTTGTGTTTGTCGGGACGTTCACGGCCGGCGGGCTGGAGATTGCGGTCGAGGACGGTCTGTTACGCATCGTCAAGGAAGGCAAATCGCGCAAGCTGGTCAAAGAGGTTGAGCATCGTACCTTCTCGGGCGCATATGCGATGAAGCGCGGCCAGCCAGTGCTCTATGTAACGGAGCGCTGCGTATTTCGCCTCACGGATCGGGGTATGGAGCTGGCCGAAGTGGCGCCGGGAATCGACATCGAGCGCGACATCCTCGCCCATATGGATTTCGAGCCGGTGATCGACCATCCGGAGCACATGGACGAGGCGATCTTCCTTGAGGAGCCCATGAACCTGCGGGAACGCATGCTGAGCCAGCCGCTTGCGAGTCGCTTCAGCTACGATCCTGCGCTCAACGTGCTTTTCGTCGACTTCGAGCGCATCGAGATCAAGTCCGAGCGCGACGTGCGGGAGATCCGCCGTGCGGTGGAGCGCATCATGAAGCCGATCGGTCACAGGGTTTGTGCGATCGTCAACTACTCGGGTGCCAGCATCGCCCCGGAGGTGTTCGACAGCTACTCGGCGATGGTGCAGGGGGTGGTCGATGCATTCTATCTGGATGTCACGCGATACGGCTCGAGCGGGTTCCTGCGCATGAAGCTCGGCTCGGCGCTGGAGGAAAAGGGGCTCGATGCCCGGTTCCACGCGACCGCAGACGAGGCGCGTCGCGCGATGGCGCGGTAGCATGTTCGTGTTCGGAGGCGGACGATTGCCTGTCGGGCACATGCGCGCCAGATCGGCACCCACGTTCAAGGGGTTTTGCTACTTCAAGATGGCGAACAGGTTGTTGAAATCATCGGTCCAAGGCTTCAGTCCGAGAATGGGCTCAATCGGCTTTGCCCGGCGCTGAATTTCACTCGTGGCAAGAACGGTAGGGTCTGTGGCCACCAATACCCAATCCGTATTTCTCAATAACGGATTGTCGTTTTCATCACGTATATGGGCAACGTGGAGCCCGTGTGATCTGGCAATGGATTCCACCACCGGCGGGAGGTTCAGAAATCTGTTTGTGACGTGGAAGGCGATGATACCGCTGGGTCTCATGTGACGCAGATAAACGCTGATCGCTTCGGTTGTGAGCAGGTGTACTGGTACCGAGTCGCCTGAAAAGGCATCCACCGCAAGCACGTCGAACATTTGCGGCTGTTCCCTTTCCATGGACAGTCTTGCATCTCCGAGAACCATTTCGACTGACGCCTTGCTGTCCGAAACGAAGGTAAACTCCGACTTGGCAAGATCAATTACGTCTGGGTTGATTTCATACATCCGGTAACTGTCGCCTGCTTGCCCGTAGACGGCGAGCGTGCCGGCGCCCAACCCGATTACTCCGACCTTATGTCCCTGCCGCCGGGTCGCATTGATCGCGAGCCCGACCCCTGAAGTGCGTCCATAATAGGCAGTCGGCTCCCTTCGGCGGGCCTCAGAAAGGTATTGTTCGCCGTGCTTGATGGAGCCGTGATAAAGCTGGCGCGTCGTGTCATTCAGCTCCTCACGCGGCACGTCGAGCGTAGTGAGCGTCCCATAGAAATTGCGCTGCAGACGGCGGGATGTGGAAAAGTCCTCCTTGATCTGCTGGAAGAGGAAATAGGCGCATAACAGGGAAAGAAACAACGCGACGGACATGATCAGGCGGTGGCGTCGATACATCACGGCGGCCAGCACTGCGGTCAAGGCAAAACCGAGACCGAGCTCGTAGTAGGCAGGAAATACTCTGGGAGCGATCAGCCCGATCAGCATTCCACCTAGTGCACCACCCACCGATAGCATCAGGTAGTAGCGAGTCAAATAACGCGGATTTGGGCGCATTCGAGCCAATTCGCCGTGCAGAAACATGCACAGAACGAAGAGGCAGGCCGCATATAATGGAATTGCAACCTTTATGTTGAGGCCGATTGCGCTGTTCTGGAGGCCATAGGCACACAGCGCAATCAAAAGTCCGCTCGCTGGAACGAATATCCCGCGGAGATACCAGCGGTCACTTTCGAAACACAGTACGAATGTGAGCAGGTAGAGTGTCAGGGGGAGAATCCAAAGGAACGGTATAGCTGCAACGTTCTGAGTGATGTGGTTGGTGATGGCAACCAGCAGCCAAGACGCCATGGCTGCGGGAGCGACCCACAAGACGTAATCCCTCCAATGCGGGACCGAAACGTCCTCCAGCACATGGGGATTGAAATTCACAGGTTCTTGCACGCGATGGGCGTGCCGCACGAAATATATTCCAGACGCTGCGCAGAGGACGACGAAGGCGGCATACAGCGCCGACCAGCCATATGCCTGCAATCGCAGAGCGGCTCGCGCCTCAATCATAAAAGGATAGCTGATCAGCGCCATGAGCGATGCCATGTTCGATAATGAGAACAGGCGATATACTTGACTGCCGAGTCTTGCCCGAGCCACCCATGATTGAACCAGCGGGCCGGTGGTTGAGAGCAGGAAGTAGGGCAGCCCGATGGTAGCCGCCAACAGGCCGATGATCAGAAGCGTGGGGTCTTCAGATCCTTCCGGCTTCCAGTCGGGGCTCGCGATGATGGGAAGGAACAGCAAGCTGGCAAGCAGCAACGCGGTGTGAAGAGCAGACTGCAGTCGCGGTGCAAGGCGGGTGGCCAGAGCATCCGAGTATGCATAGCCCGCAAGCAGCGTCGTCTGGAAAAACACCAGGCAGATGGCCCATACGGCAGCCGTTCCCCCAAACCAGGGAAGTATCTGCTTGGCAATCAGGGGCTGCACCAGAAACAAAGAAAAGGCGCTGGCGAAGATCGTGCCAGCGAATAGCCACTGAGCAAATGATTGACGCATCTGGTTCGGTTGTCTGAGGGTTGCATGCCGAATTAGCAGGCCGGACTGAGCCTATTACATCCTCGCCCTGGCAGGCAATCTTCGCAGTTGGCGGACGGTTGGATTGTCCGTCAATCCCGACTTGCCGGCCGGAGGGCTTCGGCAGCCGACCGGTTGCCAAAGCAGTTGCCGAAATTGTTCTGTCCGCATCGTGTCGATTGCGCGCGGGCACCGGAGCAGAACCCCACCTCAGCCGTTATCGCCATCGAAGATGCCGCCGAGTGGGCCGAGGATCGAACCTTCGCCAGTGCCGCCGGCGGGCCCCGCGTTGGCAAGGACGCGACCGGCGAGGCGCGAGAACGGCAGCGACTGAAGCCAGACCTTTCCGGGGCCGCGCAGGTGGGCGAAGAACACGCCTTCGCCACCGAAGATCATCGATTTGATGTTTCCGGCGCGAACGATGTCGAAATCGACCGAGGGCGTCATTGCCGCGACGCAGCCGGTGTCGACATGGAGCTCCTCGCCGGGTGCCAGCTCCTTCTCTATGAGGCAACCGCCGACGTGGATGAAGGCGAAGCCGTCGCCCTCCAGCTTCTGCATGATGAAGCCCTCGCCACCGAACATGCCGGTCATGATCTTCTTCTGGAAGTGTAGGCCGATGGAGACGCCTTTGGCGGCGCAGAGGAAGGCATCCTTCTGGCAGATCATGGAGCCGCCGATGTCGGCGAGGTGAAAGGGCAGGATGGTTCCCGGGTAGGGGGCGGCGAAAGCAACGCGGGCCTTGCCCTGGCCCTGCTGGGTGAAGACAGTCATGAACAGGCTTTCGCCCGTCAGGAGCCTCTTGCCGGCGCCCAGGATGGATCCGAAGAGGCCCTTTGGCTGGGTGGAGCCGTCACCAAAAATGGTGTCCATATGGATCGTGGGAGCCTTGAACATCATCGCCCCGGCTTCGGCAATGGCGCTCTCGCCCGGGTCAAGTTCGATCTCTACGAATTGCATCTCCTGGCCAAAAATCTCGAAATCGATATCGTCGGCGACACTGGAGCTGCGAGCATGCTGCACAACGCGTGGGACACTGGGGACGGATCCGAAAACCATTCCAAAATTCTCCTGATACACGAGGCTTGGCTGTTGCGTCTGGATAGCTCTTCTGGGGCGGGTTCGAGTTGGGCGGATTGGGTCGGTGTAGTGTGGGCGCGCTCCAGGTCCGGACGTCAGGACCCCAAGTGGTAGAGCGGGGCTATTCGTTGGCAAGTGCATTCCGTGGATTTGCTGGCATACGCCGGGGGAGCGGGCGATAGCGTGCTTCTGTGGAGACCTTGCAAAGGACCGAATGTACATAAAACTGTTGTAAGTCATCGCTATGGTACGCGCGGCTGCAGTACCGCATCCGCCGGAATCCCCGCACGGTCTGGCAATGTACATTCTGCGCCTGCTAAACACCGGCGTGCCCTCTTGCCGGTGCTTCGCGCTTGGAGCGCAGGACGAACCCGCGCACGCGGTGCACGGTATCCCGCAACCGTTGCCTGCAAGGGTTCGTCCTGCGTGCTCCTTTTTCGATCCGATGCGCGGTGCTGCAATCGTGGATTATGGCGGAATCGGCAACCTCCGAACGCTTTCGTGCATGTTTGAAGATGTTTTCCCCAAGAGCTGATTCGTTTGCGCTTGCGCGTGTCCGCCGACGCGCATTATCGATGATGGGCCAAGGGTCAGAGGGTGCTTCGGGCATGATCCTAGCCGTCACACTTCTTGCGGTTGCAACCGTCGCGGTCGTCACCATGTGGTTGTCGCCGCGCATGGGGCGGAAGCGTGTGCTCTACGAGCTTGCGCCAGACGCGCCGCACGCCTTCGGCTACGACATGTCATGGATCGCTGTGCTGACCAGCGATACCGAAGCGGTACTCGATGCGCTCGGCATCGAGGGCGAGACTGCTTCCAATTGGAACAATGGCATCGGTACCGTCTACGATCACTGGATGGGGCCGGATCGTGTGTTCGTCTCGCCGCCGGTCGACGGTTGGACATTTGTCGTCAGTCTTGCGCTGCCGCATCCGGTGAGTGCCGGCTACGTGGACAAATGCAACCCATTGCTAGCCCGGCTCGCGCGCTCGTTCGTGGATGTGCAGTACTACTTCAGCTATCCGCCGCTCGATTTCTATTCCTGGGTCCGCTTCCGGGAGGGAAAGCTGTTGCGGGCGTTCGCAAGCACGGACGAGGGTGTGATCTGGTCGAAGGGGCATGCGTCGCGTGCCGAACAGGCGCTTGGACTCAAGCTGTTCGAGTTTCGCGGCGTCAGAGGCCGCCACGGCGATGCGGGCTCTGAGATCCTGATGTCACCCACCGAGGAACAGGTCATGCAGATCGCGCGCAGCTGGAGTCGCGATCCGACCGCGCTGAAGGCGAGCGATGCGCCGGTCGCACTGGGCTACATTGCGCCGGCACCGCAAGAGTGGCGGACGGAACGGCTGCGCAAATCCGCAGCTTAGAGCCATTCAGGCACAGGTGGAACCATCCTGTAATCGAGGCGATCTTTCAGGCAGCGTCGCTGCCGATGATGGCCGCCATCTGGCGTGCGATCAGGCGGTCGAGATAGCCTTCGAACGGGACTGTGAAGCAGCTGAGGCCGCGGGGATCATCGCGCCAAGTGGTAAAAGCCTCGGAGAAGCCGTGAGGCAGGACCCCAGCTGTTGTCTCGTCGCGCGTCGTGACGGTCCTTGTGAGTGCGTCCTCAGTCATCGGCAGGAACGGTATCGCCACGCATGCCTTGCCGCCGTCGGGCTGGCGCTCGGGGGCGCCGGTGACCGCGCAGCAGAAAACGCGCTGGCCATCGCTGAACGAGGCAACTGCACCGATAAGGATGCGCGATGTCTCGAATCCTTCAGGTGTGCGATAGCTCCAGGACTGGCCGGCGCTGAAACCGGTTGGCGATGCCGTCATGGGATATGCCCCCTATGCAATCATCGGAAATCCGCTCAGAGCAGGCACACGTTTCGTTGCATCACGTGTATTGCCGTGACCTGCTCGGAGCATGTTGATTGAGAGCCTGATTGACGCTGTTGCTGGAATTGCGCAGCGATTGCGGTCCGGTCGATCATGCTCCGGGACCAAGGGCCCGATTGCTGGATCGAGGTAGAGCCAATTCGAGACGGCAATGAGGCGGGAACATTTTGCTCGGCATACGTTGGGATTGTGCTGCCGGGTTCGCAGATGCAGGGTGTTCGTGCCAGCTCAGCGGCGGCTCGGCAATGAGCCGGTCTCGATGGTGGCAACGCCGGTTTGCCAGCCTTCGGCAAGGCGACGCGCGGCTTCGCGGGCATCCAGCTGGCGATTGGCGCGCGAGGCACTGGTTCCGTGGGGCAGGCGTCGGCGTAATGGCGGGCAGGCGTGGACGGAGGCTGCAGCTTCGCCTTTGCGGGCTTCGGCGCACTGAAGCAGATCGGCGAGCGTCTCGGTGCTGGCTGGCGGGCGATGCGTGCCGTAGATGGTATCCGGCGCCTTTGGGGCGGGTCCACCGGGTTTCGCCGGAGGTGATCTAGCGCTGGCGGGTGTTGTAGCGGACGTGCCGGATGCGGCCGCGATCTGCTCTTTGGAGCCGCTCATGCCGATGGCCGGTGGTGCGCCATCGGGATTGAACATGATCACGGAGACGAACGACCAGAAACCGATCATGTGCCAGACTACGGCACCGCAGACGAATGATGTCGCGCATGTCGCCACTAGTGTGCGCGTCGACCAGGTTCCCGCTCGGAATGCCTGCCGGTTGGCCAATGCGCCACGTCTTCCGAGTGCGGCGGTCGGGTCGGGGCGTGCCGAAGGCTCGGCGGGTTTGGAGCCCACGGCTACATCCGACAACCCCATGCGAGCGTGTCTGTCCAACTAGGTTTCGCCGCCTTGTGCCTCGAATCGCTAGGAAAAGTTTGCGGAGCGGAGGCTCTGGGCACAAGCTCCTCAAGGCTTCAAAGGGTCGGCAAAGCCGATGTTTTCCACATCCCGGGTCTTTGGCAGCCGGAGAATGGACGTCAGCGTCGACCGGGGGCGGCGCGCGTGAGTCGCAGGCCGAGGTTTCCGCATGGCCTGTCCCCCGGTGCCAAGTGGCCACGGCCCGCGGAGCGTGTCAGATGCGTGGGCCGGGCAAGTAATCTTTCTTCGGCCTGGTCTGATTGTCATCGCCGCGGTGGTCGCTGCTGCCGCGCGGGTCCTTCCAGGTCGAGCGGACGGGTGGTACGTACATCTGGCGGGCCGAGCACAAGCGGCGCTGGTTCTCGTTTTGGCCGCAAGGGCGAAGCTGCCCGCTCCTGGTGTAGCAGATGCGGACCTCCGTCAACCGATTGCCCGGGCCGCCGCATGAGATCGCCATCATGTCGGGCTTCAGGTCCGGGTTGGCCGCAATCATCTCGCGCATCAGTTCTTCGGGTGCCACGAACTGCACCTCGAACGGATTGATGTAGCGCTCAGGGATGCGGATGCGATTGTAGAGTTGGCGCGCAAGGTCGTAGTAGCCGACGGGATCAAGGCCCGAGCAGGTGCCGTGCTTCCTGTACTCGTGGATGATGAGACCCTTGGCGGGCATGATGTCGAGCATTCGGTCGACGACGTTGTTGGGCACGAACGGGCGGTCGCGCGTCGGGCAGTCGCTGGGAAAGCCGCGCTCGTATTGAGGCCAAAGCCCGTGCAGGACGAAATTGTAGCGCCGGCCATCGCGGCGGTTGCACTGCATGTCGTCGCGCGGGTTGTTGGTGGCGGAGCAGTGCGTGGGGCTCCATGACAGGACGAGCGCATAGTAGTCGAATTGGCCGGCGACGTTGCGCTGGGCCTGTTGCGAGCGGCTGTCATAGCGATCGTCGTAGCGGCGCTGGGCGTTCGCATCGGGAGCGGCCAGCAGGGCCTGTCCGAGGATGGCGACCACGATGGCTAGGGGCAGGCGCAGCAGGGGCATGTCTCGATCCTTCCAGGTCAGCAGGGCGCGACGAAGCTCGTTCGCGGCCGGGCGGCAGCATAGTCAAGGATCAGGGCGGCGCAATTGCCTGCCCGCGGTGTTTCAATGAAAGATCTTCAAGGATTGGCAGAAAAAGGCTGGTCCTGCCAGGGCGACCGGTTTTGCGACCAGTCAACATCGCGCCAACCGGGTTTTCGCCGTGACGGAGGCTGGCGACGATGTCGCCGCCGACATGCGACGCGGTGAGGGCCAGCATGTCGCGCAAGCAGGACAGAAATGCTGTCGGTTCAGTCACGAACGAGCTGGAGCAGGCGTGGCTGGGCTCGGGATGCGCGCGCAGTCGCTAGTTCATGCCTGAGGAGCCGGAGGTGCGCGATCCCGCCGCTGAAGCCTTCAATTGTTTGCCATTGCAGCGAGGATACGCGCCCAGCTGCGCGCGCCCTTTTTGAAGCTCATCAGATTGTACTTCTCGTTGGGCGAGTGGATGCGGTCGTCCTCGACACCGAAACCGACCATGAGGCTATCCATGCCGAGTGAGTCCTTGAACGACGTGACGATCGGGATGGAAGCGCCGCAGCCCATGAGGACGGTCGGGCGCTGCCATTCCTCCTGCAGAGCGGCGGCGGCGACCTTCATTTCGGCCATGCCGGTGTCAAAGCCGATGGCCGCGGAGCCGTGCGTGCCGATGAATTCCACCTTGCAGTCCTCGGGTATGCGTGCACGGATGAAGTCATGTATCGCGGTCAGCACATGATCTGGGTCCTGTCCGGGCACGAGCCGGCACGTAATCTTGGCTGACGCCTTCGAGGGAATGACGGTCTTGGAGCCGGCGCCCTGATAGCCTCCGGTGATGCCGTTGAATTCGAGCGTCGGGCGCGACCAGAGTTGCTCGATCAGGCTGTAGTTCTTCTCGCCCGCCGGTTTGGACAGGCCGATGGCGCCCAGTATGTCCGGGGCGCTCTCCGCGAGCGTGTGCCATTGTTTCAACTGCTTGGGCGTGGGTTTGACGATCCCGTCATAGAATCCGGGAACGGTAACGCGGCCGTTCTGCGCATGCATCGCGCCCAGGATGCCGACGAGCGCGCGTATCGGGTTCATCGCCGGGCCGCCGTACATGCCGGAATGGAGGTCGCGCGAAGGACCGGTTATGATCACCTCGGTGGCGGCGAGGCCGCGCAGCATGGTTGTGATGGCCGGCGTGTCCTTGTCCCATTGGCCGGTGTCGCAGACGAGAACGATGTCCGCCTTCAGCTCCTTGCCGCTCTTCTTCAGGAAGGACGGCAACGACGGCGAGCCGCACTCCTCTTCGCCCTCGATCATGACGGAAACGGCGATCGGCAGTTCGCCGGCCACCTTCTTCCAGGCACGCGCAGCTTCAAGGAAGGTCATCAGCTGGCCCTTGTTGTCCTCGGCCCCGCGCGCGACGATCACCTTGCCGTTAAGCTTGTCGTTGGCGATGCGAGGTTCGAACGGCGGTGACGACCAGAGGTCGAGCGGATCGGGTGGCTGTACATCGTAATGGCCATAGAAAAGGACGTGGGGTGTTCCCTTTGGTATGGATTTGCGGTCGTGGCCGACGACCATCGGGTGCCCCTTGGTCTGCCGCACGGACGCATCGAAGCCGATATCGCTCAATTGCGATGCGCACCACTCTGCGGCGCGCTGACAATCGCCTTTGTAGGCCGGATCGGTGGAAATGCTGGGGATGCGCAACAACTCGAACAGCCGAGAAAGAGCTGCGGATTCGTCGTCCTTCAGCGCCTTGAGAACGTGGGGCAGGTGGTCGGTCATGGGGCTCTCTTGGTTTGGCATCCGAAGTTCTTGTGCGGGCGAGCGGGATGTTGCGCGATCGTACTGTCAAGGTCAAAGGCATCGTGGTGCTGCGCCATGCTGTTGTCGCTCGTGTGGCGTCGCGCCTTAGTTGACCGACGTTGCGGCCGACGCGGAGTCAACTAAGGCGCGCTGAACGCCACACTAAGTCAATGGTTTTGCTAGTGGCCTTCATGTCGCGCCAAAATTGTATGCAGTCGCGGCTATGTTTCAATTTTGGCGCGACAGGCCACTAGGGCATGGCGGCGCCCGAGACTTCCGGCAAGGCGCCCTTCCTGCTATTGCGGGCAGGGAACAAGATGCTTCGGCCTGCCTCGGGCCGGTGCCATGGACTTGCAAATGAGGTGAGAGATGCCCGCTAGCAAGCTGGTTTACCTATTCGGGGCCCAGACGACCGACGGGCGTGCGGAACTCGGAGAACTTCTGGGTGGGAAGGGTGCAAACCTGGCGGAGATGGCACTCCTCGGGCTGCCGGTGCCTCCCGGCTTCACGATCACGACTGAGGTGTGCAACACCTATTACGCGAACGGCCGGAAGCTGCCCGAGGGGCTCCGCGGCGAGGTTGAACACGCTCTAGCGAGGGTGGGCGAGGCCGCCGGCCGGAGGTTCGGCGATCCAGGCAATCCGTTGCTCGTCTCCGTGCGTTCGGGAAGCCGCGCATCGATGCCCGGGATGATGGATACGATTCTCGATCTCGGCCTCAACGATGAAACCGTCGTCGGCCTGGCGCGCCATGCGGGCGACGAGCGTTTCGCCTACGACAGCTACCGGCGCTTCATCCAGATGTATTCCGACGTGGTGCTGGGCGTCGATCACGGCCTGTTCGAGGACATTCTGGAGAACTTCAAGAACCTCAACGGTCTCGCACTCGACACGGATCTTGAAGCCGAGCATTGGAAGGAGATCGTCGACGAGTACAAGGAGGCCGTGGAGACCGAGCTTGGCGAGCCGTTCCCGCAAGAGACGAGCGCCCAACTGTGGGGGGCAATCGGCGCGGTGTTTGGCTCCTGGGACAACGCGCGCGCGAAGACCTACCGGCGATTGCATTCCATCCCCGACAACTGGGGCACCGCTGTCAACGTGCAGGCCATGGTATTCGGCAACATGGGCGAGACCTCGGCGACCGGCGTTGCATTCACGCGCAATCCATCGACGGGCGAGAACCAGCTTTACGGCGAGTTTCTCATCAACGCGCAGGGCGAGGACGTCGTAGCCGGAATCCGCACGCCGCAGCCGCTCACCAAATCGGCGCGTAGCGAACGCGATGCCGAGGCCATTTCGCTTGAAGAGGCAATGCCGGCGGTGTTCACCGAGCTTGTTGGCGTATTCCAAACGCTCGAACGGCACTACCGCGAAATGCAGGACATCGAGTTCACGATCGAGCGCGGCAAGCTGTGGATGCTGCAGACGCGCTCGGGAAAGCGCACCGTCGAGGCAGGTCTCAGGATCGCCGTGGAGATGGCACAGGACGACATCATCTCCAGGCAAGAGGCAATCATGCGCATCGAGCCGGCAAGCCTCGATCATCTGCTGCATCCGACGATCGATCCGGCGGCGGACAAACATGTCATGACAACAGGGCTGCCTGCATCGCCAGGGGCGGCATCGGGCGAGATCGCCTTCACGGCGGATGCCGCTGAGGAAGCGCGGGCGCAGGGGCGTGACGTCATCCTTGTGCGTGTCGAGACCAGCCCTGAAGATATTCACGGCATGCATGCGGCTGTCGGGATCCTTACCGCGAGGGGCGGAATGACGAGTCATGCGGCCGTCGTGGCGCGCGGGATGGGGCGACCGTGCGTTTCGGGAGCAGGCGGGCTGCGCATCGACGCACGTGCCGAAACGCTCAGCATAGGCAGAGAAACGTTCAAGGCGGGCGACATCATCACCATCGATGGGGCAACTGGAGAGGTCATCAAGGGCAAGGTGCAGATGCGCCAGCCAGAGCTTTCGGGCGCCTTCGGCACGCTGATGTCATGGGCGGACGACTACCGGCGGCTCGGTGTGCGGGCAAATGCAGATACACCGCGCGATGCAGAGCAGGCACGCTATTTCGGTGCGGAGGGCATCGGGTTGTGCCGTACCGAGCACATGTTCTTTGAAGGCGATCGGATCATCGCGGTGCGTGAAATGATTCTCGCGGCCGACGAAGCTGGCCGCCGCGCAGCTCTCCACAAGCTTCTGCCGATGCAGCGCGCCGATTTCGTGACACTGTTCGAATTGATGGCAGGACTGCCGGTGACGATCCGCCTGCTCGATCCACCGCTGCACGAGTTCCTGCCGCATCACGAGCATGAGCAGGAAGCCGTTGCCAACGATCTCGGCATCGACGTGGCGCGCATCCGCCGACGCGTTGCGGAGTTGTCGGAGGTCAATCCGATGCTGGGCTTCCGTGGCTGCCGCATCGGCATCCTGCACCCGGAGATCATGGAGATGCAGGCTCGGGCGATCTTCGAGGCGTCACTGGAAGCGGGCCGCGCGACCGGTCAGCACGTCATACCCGAGATCATGTTGCCGCTGGTGATCGACCGGCGCGAATTCGATCTCGTTGCCGCCGTCATTCGCGACACCGCGGCAGAGGTCGAGTCGGAGCGGGGAACGAAGCTTGACTATCATATCGGCACCATGGTGGAACTGCCGCGATCGGCACTCAGGGCAGCGGACATCGCCGAAGGCGATGAGGGGGCTGCGTTCTTCTCGTTCGGTACGAACGACCTCACGCAGACCACGATGGGACTAAGCCGCGACGACGCGGCGCCTATTCTCACCAGCTATACGGCACATGGAATCTTCCCGGCCGATCCGTTTGTCTCGATCGACAGGGATGGTGTCGGCGAACTCATGCAGATCGGCACGGAGAGGGGCCGGCGCGTGAAGCCCGACCTCAAGATAGGGATCTGCGGCGAGCACGGCGGCGATCCTCTTTCGGTGGCGTTCTGCCACGACATTGGTTTGACTTATGTCTCCTGCTCGCCATTCCGCGTGCCAATCGCACGGTTGGCTGCGGCCCAGGCGGCGCTCAGGGTCCAGGTTCAATGACAATCGGTCCGGGGACCCAAGCGGACGGGTGCCGTGATGGCGTTCCCGCGCTCGCGCATTACTTCCGTGGAACAGTTTGGAGTTCAATCGAAGTTGACGATCGCTTTACCATGTCGCCCGCAAAGTGACGGGCGCACCGGTATCATCGCAGATTGTAGCGTGCACAACGCCTGGCCGCACCTCCGGAGAGCTTGATTGATCCAGCTGCGACCCATCGTCTTCATCGTCGGGCTGATGCTGTGCATGATCGCGGCTGCAATGATGCTGCCGGCCATCGTGGACGTCGCTGATGGCCACGAGGATTGGAAGATCTTCTTCGGTGCAGCGGTGATGACGTTCTTCATCGGCGGCCTGATGGTGCTCGTCGCCTACGACGACAAGCCCATTAGGCTCGGCATCAAAGAAGGTTTTCTTCTAACCACGGTCAGCTGGCTTGCGGTAACGATCGCGTCGGCGGTGCCGTTCAAGCTCCTCGGTCTCGGTCCAGCCGACAGCTTCTTCGAGGCCATGTCGGGGATCACGACGACAGGTGCCACGGTGCTCGTCGGCCTCGACAAGCTGCCGCGCGGTGTTCTGTTCTGGAGGGCGTTGTTGCAGGGACTCGGCGGTCTTGGGATCATCGTGATGGCGATCCTGATCCTGCCGTTCCTAAGAGTCGGCGGCATGCAGTTGTTCCAGACTGAAAGCTCCGACAGATCGGAAAAGATCATGCCGCGCGCCTTCGAGCTGACGATGTCGATCACCGGTGTCTACCTGGGCATGTTCGCCGGTTGCGCGGTCATCTATGCGGTGCTCGGCATGAGCGTATTCGACGCGGTGTGCCATTCGCTATCGACCGTTTCGACGGCGGGCTTCTCGACGCACGACGAAAGTTTCGGCTTCTTCCGGTCGCCAGCGCTTGAATGGGCATGCGTCTTCTTCATGATTCTCGGCGCGCTGCCGTTCGTGGTCTACATCAAGACGCTGCATGGGGATCGCCTGGCGATCTGGCGCGACAGTCAGGTTCAGGGCTTCCTGAGCTTCATTGCCGTCGTGGCTCTGACGCTGGCGGTGTGGCTGACCGTCACCCGCGAAATTGCACTCGGCGAGGCGGTGAGGATGGCGACCTTCTCCGTCGTCTCGATCGTCACGACTACAGGTTTCGCAGTCGAGGACTATACTTCATGGGGTACGTTCTCGGTCGGTCTTTTCTTCCTGCTCAAATTCGTCGGCGGCTGCTCGGGATCGACAACGGGCGGCATCAAGATCTACCGGCTGCAGGTCGCGGGCATGCTGACGCGCAGTCATTTCCTTCATCTCATGAGCCCAAATCGAGTCGTGACGCTTATGTACAACGGTCGGCGTTTGCCCAGTGACGTGCCGTTCTCGGTGGTGGCCTTCCTGGCGATCTACCTCGCGACCGTTGGTATTTTCACGGTGCTGCTTGCCGCACTCGATCTGGATCTCGTTACGGCACTTACGGCGGCAACGCAGGCGGTGGGTAATGTCGGGCCGGGGCTCGGCCACATCATCGGGCCGAGCGGCAACTATTCGACATTGCCATCGGAGGCCAAGTGGGTTCTGTCATTTGCAATGTTGCTCGGGCGGCTGGAGCTGTTCACGGTGCTGGTCCTGTTCCGCGCAGAATTCTGGCGCAGCTGATCGTGCGCAAGAGGTTGGACCGGCCGCCGGGCACCGTCCAGTTCAAGGGCGCCAGCCATACACCCAATCGTAGCGGGCCATGAGCGAGCGTGGCGGCGTAACGCGCAGCGCCATGTCCCGGGCCGCGGCCATGGGGCCATCCAGATGGTAGATGCGGCCGTTGGTCTTGGCGGCGGCGACCACACGCGTCGCGCGGTGTCGGCGTGCAGTGGCATATGCTGCAATCGCGCGCGGGATATTGGCGGGCTGTTCCGCAATACGGCGGGCGAGGATTGCGGCATCTTCAAGCGCCAGTACGGCACCCTGGGCGAGGAATGGCAACGTTGGATGTGCTGCGTCGCCAAGGAGCGCGATCCGTCCTGAATTCCAGAACGCCAGCGGCGGCAACTCGAACAGTGCCCATTTCTTCCATTGCGGGGGCGTGTCGAGAAGCTTGCGCAGCGGAGCACAGAAACCTTTCACAACATCCAGCACCCACGATCGCGGGATGGCAGTGCTCCAATCATCGGTGGCGACAGTGTCCTTGCGAACAAAGATCATCGCGAGCTCCCGACCGGAGCGGACTGGGTAGTGGACGACGTGGGCGAGTGGAGACATCCAAAGTGCGGCGGCGTTCTCGACGAGTTCTTGCGGTATGGCATCGGCGGGGATGACAGCGCGTGCCGCACTGCATTGTGCAAAGCGCAGGGGCTGGGCCTCGAAGATCTGGTCGCGCAAATGAGAGCGCAGCCCGTCGGCGGCGATCAGCGCATCGCCATGGAGTTTGAGGCCATTGCGGCTCTTGACGGTGACACTCTCGTGATTGCTTTCGGCCTCGACAACATTGAAGTCCATCGACATACGGATCAGCGGTGTCGATCGGGCGCCTTCAAGAAGCGCTGCATGCAAGTCCTGGCGGTGCAGGACCCAGTAGGGTGCGCCATGACGCGCGGCGATCCATTCCCCGAGGGGAAGGTGCACCAAGGATGCTCCGGTCGTCGCGTTGCGCGCGTGTATGAAATCCGGCTTGCCGGCGAGCGGTTCCAGTCGCTCGGCCACGCCAAGTTCTTGGAGGATGCGTGTGCCGTTCGGACCAAGTTGAATGCCGGCGCCTTCCGGTTCGAATGCGTCGCGCCGCTCGAGCACGTGACTTGCCACGCCGCGCCTAGCCAGAGCGAGTGCCGTGGCGAGGCCGCCGATGCCGGCGCCGGCAATCAAGATGTGTGGCGCGTTCGCGCGCGCTGGCTGCAAGTCCAGCGCCGTGCGTACCGCGGCGTTCGGCGGCGTCGTCATGCGTAAGCCTCTCCCGGGGACGGCAGCCGGACCGTCATTCGGGTGGTACGTCGCCCTCAGCCCTCGGCGAGCGCGCTTTCACTTGCGACGAGGCAGCCTGGGGGATCGCTCTCTCTCGGCTTCAGGCGCGGATCGTGAATATAGAGCGTGGAGCAGTAGGGGCAGAGGATCTGGCCGTCGGCACCCATGTCCAGATACACATGCGGATGGTCGTAGGGGGCACGTGCTCCCATACATTGGAATTCCTTGACGCCGATGAAGACTTTCTCGACGCCGGCATCATTGGCGAAGTGGGGTACGACGCTCGAAGCCATGCGTGGCTGCTCCTTGGCTGGACCGTTCGTGTTCGGGCGCGACCATAGCCCCGCCGGATGGGAAATGGTAGGGGAGGTGCGCCGCACTATGGTCGCAAAGGAGGTGCGCGAGGTGCTCAACTTCGATTCGGACGGTGTCGGTATCGCCTTTATCGACGAGGGGGAGGGGCCGCCCGTCCTGCTCATCCACGGATTTGCGTCGAACGTGCAGACGAATTGGGTGTTTCCCTCGTGGGTCGGCTATCTGCGCGGCAAGGGCTATCGCGTCATCGCGCTCGACAATCGCGGGCATGGGCGAAGCGCCAAGCTTTACCGGCTGGAGGACTACGGGGGGCCGCTTATGGCGGAAGATGCGCGTCGCCTGCTCGATCATCTCGGCATCGCGCGCGCCCATGTCATGGGCTATTCGATGGGTGCGCGGATCACGGCATTCCTCAGTCTCGCCCATCCCGAGCGCGTGAAGAGTGCGATCTTCGGAGGGCTCGGCATCAACATGGTGCGTGGCATGGCGGGCACGGGACCGATTGCGGCGGCGCTCGAGGCGGCTTCGATTGACGATGTGACGAACCCGACGGCGCGTACGTTCCGCGCCTTCGCCGAGCAGACAAAGAGCGACCTCAAGGCGCTCGCAGCTTGCATCCGGTCGTCGCGAGATCCATTGACGCGGGAAGATGTGGGACGGATTTCCTGTCCGGTACTCGTAGCGGTCGGCGAGACTGACGTGGTGGGTGGCTCTGCCGAGGATCTGGCAGCGCTCATTCCGGGAGCCCGGGCGTTTACGATTCCCGGCCGCGACCACATGAAGGCCGTGGGCGACCGGGTCTACAAGGAGGGCGTTGCCTCATTTCTGGCGGATGTGGACGCGAAGTAGCGCAGGGGGATGACGGCAGGTCGCATCGGTTTGAACGGGTACAACCTCCTGAGGTATCACATCTAGAGCGAGACGACGACTTCCGCGTGCTTGCGCATAGCGAACGGCCCCGGCACGCCTAGCTTGACGCTCTGCAAATCAAAAAGCGCGGGGGCTTTCAGCAGAGCTACGCCGGCAAATCACCAGGGCCGCAGCAGTACTCCATCGCGCGCATCGGGCCATGGGGGGACGGGGGGTGGCCATTGCGCGCTTACACGACGCACATCTACAAGACGCAATACACAAACGCTACACACGACCGGCGCTGAACAAGACGCACGGCACATAACGCACGTTTAGGGGCGCACAGCGAAGTCGCGCACACACAACACGTAGAACCCGACGCGGCGTGCAATAATCAAGTTTTTGCGCCGACTTCCACCCCATCGAAATGGGGACTTCACATCCAAGGGGCCAACCACTGGCCCTGACGCCGCAGAGCCTAGTGAACGCGAACACCGCTCCTTGAACATAACCAATGGTAGCAATGACGGCGGCACAAGTCGCTAACTTTCCGAGCACGTCCCGAAAAAGGTTGTGGATAACACTTTGTGACGCTTGCATGACGTCGCAAAATTTACCTTGCGCCGCACAACGGATCGGCACTTGCCTTGGATTTGTGCTGGTGTCGCCGTCAATAGGCCCGGATATTGGGGAATTTTGAGCGATGTCGTCAGTGGGAGGCGAGCGACGCGGGGATGGGGCGTTAACGGCCTGTTAGGGTTACCCATTGCATAATCATCTCATGTCTGTGCTGCGTTCGCTGTCACTCATTCTCATCGGCTCGACCGTCCTGGCGCCCCTCTCGGGTTGCGGCAAGTTCGGTGGCGGGCCCGATTTCGTTGCGAAATACGAACCTTGGCGGGCTCTCGAAGAGCGCCAATGCCTGGCATCCGGCATCGTTCACCAGAGCCCGTTCGTGCAAACGCGCTCAACGCTTGGCGGACCGAGCGTTTGCGGCGCAGAACAGCCTTTCGTCGTTTCGGGGACGGCGGGGGGACGCGTTCAGCTGAAGCCCTCGGCGATCCTGCGTTGCCCGATGATTCCGGCTGTGGATCGCTGGGTGCGGGCGGTCGTGGAACCTGCGGCGCGATACCATCTGGGTGTTGGGGTCGATACTTTGAAGGTTGCGGCCTCGTACGGTTGTCGTCCGATCAATCACGTATCTGGCGGACGACTGTCCGAGCACGGCCACGCCAACGCCATCGACATCTCGGAATTCCACCTCGTCAACGGGCGAACGGTATCGGTGGAGAAGGGCTGGTGGGGTGACGAGCGCGAGCGGTCGTTCCTGCGCGCAGTCCATCGCGGCGCCTGCGATACCTTCACGACAGTGCTGGGACCACTCGCCGACCAGCATCACCACGATCACTTCCATCTCGACCTCGCGCGGCATGGGCGCGATGGGACACATCGTGTCTGCAAGTGAGCATCCGCCTTTTGGGTTTGGCGGGTGCTGTTACCCGTTCCAGATGCCTGTGCTGCTCGAGCGTCGGCAGATCCAAATCGGTCTTGAATTCACCAGTCGGCCTGTAAGCCGGGTTCTGTCTGGAGTTGCCTCCGCGACGGCCATTCATCTGGGACGACGCTCGCGCGCCGCCTCGTGCAACCAACCCGGGTGGCGGGCCAGGAAACGGGCTTGGCGTCGTGCGGAGAACCGCACACGCCCGGCCACCCCTATTTGGTCTTGCTCCCGGTGGGGTTTACCCTGCCACACCTGTTGCCAGGCGCGCGGTGCGCTCTTACCGCACCCTTTCACCCTTACCCGTCGCGCTTGAAGCGCGGCCAAGGCGGTTTGCTTTCTGTGGCACTTTCCCTGGGGTCGCCCCCGGCGGCCGTTAGCCGCCACCGTGCTTCCCTGGAGCCCGGACTTTCCTCCAACAGGGGCCTCCTGCGAGACCCGCCGCCAGTAGCCGTCCGGCCGACTGGTAGTGCGAATTAGGGGACACGGGGGGCGAAGGTCAAGAGGGGAACCCACCGCTTCCGTGCGAAACCGGCTGCGCCGCGCGCAAAGTTGGATCGGCGGATGCGCACCCCATCATTCCGGTTACGGTGATAGCAATCAATGGTTGCATACCGATTGGCGGCCATCACGTTGTGACTAAGTTTGAGAAAAGCCAGATCGAATTACAATCTGGTTACTGATCATATAATTTCAATTGAAATCAGAAGTTTATGTAGTTCTCGTGACAGATTGTCCAGGTTCACACTTTCCTGTCTCTGATACGATCGTTCGAATTTTAAAGAATGCAAGAATAGTTTTGTAGCGGCACTGCGTGCAAATAACGATCTCGGAAAATCACTGCTGCGCCTTCGCGTGGCTAGTTTCGATCGTTGTTGTGAGAAATGCTGCAAATGACCAAGCCGAATGACACAGCAGAAAGACCGCTCGTTAGCCGAATATATGCATTCGGTTCGGAGCGTCGAGGCGGCGTGCTTTTCCCGTTCGCGCTGATCTCGGCCGTGCTGTTCTTTTCGATCGGCATGGCGATCGACTATTCAAGGCTCGTGAGCGAGCGTGAACGAGGCCAAATAGCACTCGATGCCGCGGTTCTCGGCTATGTGCGTCAGTACATCAATACCCAGAACAAGCCGAACGTCACCGACTACGCCAGGGGGCTGGCGGATGCGAATGATGGTTCCAACCTGCATTGGAACTGGACGTTCCAGGATGCGGTCCTCTCGGAAACGGAAATCCAACTCACCGCAACCGGAACGGCGACCTTTTCCAACACGGTCATGAGAATCTTCGGGTACGACACAGTCGATCTGCAGGTATCATCCTATGCGCGCGCCTACATTCCCGCAGTGAGCGTTGCGATAGTTCCCGACATCTCCTGGACGATGCGAGGACAGCGGCTGGCCGCGCTCAGGGGTGCATTGAAGGCGTTTTCGACCTCGATCTATCAGGTCGATCCGATCTTTGCGGATAAGCTGAAGGTCAGCCTCGTGCCTTACGCCGACACCGTCAATGTCTCGAATGTTCCGGCGGCAAAAAGGCTGGCGGGAAACTGGGAATACAAGCCGAATCCGGCACGTGCGATCAACCACAGACTCTACTATGAGAATGTCGTCACGGCGGACGGTGCTCGGAAGCACGTGGAGACGGTAAATTTTCCTGTCATCGGCGATCTGACATACAGAGAGACTTCGTACGTCTACTCGTCCGGTCGATGGAATTTCGAAACCGTCAATTTCTGGAGCAGGCCTTGGAATGGATGCCTGCAAACGAAGCAATCGGAATTTTCCAGCGAAGCCGTGCCGGAAGATCGGTCAGCGACGCCTTACATCCGCGCCGTGGTAAGTGGTACGTGGCCGTTCTGCCCAGATTCGGGCAGCAGACTTCAGGTCGATCTTCACAGCAAGGCCACATTCGACACCGCCGTCGATGCACTGACTATTGCCTACGGTACATCGCATGACGTCGGCTTGCTGTGGGCGAAGCGTGTCCTGTCGCCTGATTGGTCATCCTTCTTCGGCTTGGATAGCCGGCCGTGGAACAACGCGAAGGAATATCCGAAATATATCGTGCTGCTGTCGGACGGACAGGCGGCCCCTATGGTCGAAATAGCCGATCAAACCGGACGCGTGGATGAGGTTGTCGTGCAAAACACACAACAGTTGTGCAGCGACATCAAATCAAAAGGCGTCACGATCATGACGGTTGCCTATGAAATGGAACCTCAGGGCTTGGAGTTGCTGAATAGCTGTGCGAGCCCGGGCTACAATTATGTGGCTTCGCAGTCCGACGTGGCTTCTGTGTTCCAGTCGATCGCTGACAAGATCAAGTCGAAGAACCTCAGGATCGCGGGTCAGACAACCGTCAATTGAGGGTTGGTAATTTCGGCAAACGCCGGAACCGCTGCGGGGCCCATGTCGCGGCCTGGATCGCGTTCATGTTTCATAGAATCATGATCGCGATCTCCTGTTCGGACACTGACGCTAGGTTCCCTGCCGGGCACCTGCGCGTCAGCCCGGAGCACTAGAATTCTTGGTTTGTGTTCTGGATTCACTGTCGTGTGACGACCTTCGCCCGGGCAACAACCGTCAGATCCAGAACACCAGCTCCTTGAATTGAGCATGTTCTTCACGCTGAACCGGGGCACACTTCTGCTGAACATGTTCTATCTGGCGGCGTTGATGTAGGACAGCGCGCGGAAGGCGATTCAGGCAACGAATTCCCGGTGTCCGCCCATTCCGTCCCGAGCAGCATCGTTCACCAGTCTTCGCAGAGTTTCCAATGTCGATGCGTCGAGCCGGCTGTCGACGCGGGCGGGGCGCCAGTGGAGCTGGAATGCTCGCAAAACAAAAGTATTCGCTTCGTCGAGCACGCCGGTCACGTCGATGCCGTAGCCATAAGCACGCAAGAGATGCTGGGCGTCGGCAACCTTGTCGGAACGTGCACCTAGGCCGAGCGACCAACCGCTCTCATCAACCGGTTCGGGTGCAATCCACCTGCCGACACCGGCCATCGCCAATCGACGCCAAGAAAACTTCTCGCCTGGATCGATCTTTCGTTGGGGTGCCACGTCGGCGTGAGCCAATACTCGGTCCTTGGGGATACGGTGGCGGGCGACGATGTCGGCGGCGAGCCGCGTGACCGAGTCCATCTGTGCATTCGGAAAATCCGGATAGCCTTGCGTATGGCCAGGGTTATGGATCTCGATGCCAATCGAACACGAGTTGATGTCGGTTGCGCCATTCCAGAACGACAGGCCGGCATGCCAGGCGCGCATGTCCTCTGCAACCATCTGCGTGATGGTGCCGTCCTCTGCAACCACGTAATGGCAGGAAACCTTGCTTTCCGGGCGGGCCAGCCAGTCGATGGCCTTTTCGACCGACAGCATGCCCGTATAGTGCAGCAGCAGAAGGTCGGGGCGGAAGCCCGGCTTGCGGGGTTCGATGTTGGGGGAGGGATGAAGCGCATGGACATTCGGGCTGTCGGGCGTCTCGATCAGTGGAGGTTTGCTCACATACCGCTCCCGGATTTCTTTGCGGGCTGGGGTGTACTCTCGGGAGACATTGCGCTTTCGAGACGGCGGCTGGCGCGCTCCGCGAGGATGGCGTCGTAGGCCGCGTTGATGGCCGCGAGCTTGCGGTCTGCGACAGCCTGGAATTCGCGTGGCACGCCGTGGGCGGCAAGGCGATCGGAATGATTTTCCTTGACGAGTTGAAGGTAGGCCTTTTTCAGCGCCGAGTCGGTGATGTCATGGGGGAGCCCGAGCACCTCGTAGGGGTCTTCCCGGTCGACGACGAAGACGCGGCGGATATCACGATACGTGCGCTCTGAGAATCCGAAGATCCCGGCGACCCGCTTGAGGAACTGCTCCTCGGCGGTGTGCAGCACGCCATCGGCAGAGGCGACGTGGAACAGGCATTCGAATACATCGCGCTTGAGTTCGGGGTCCTCGGCCAGGAGATCGTCGATCTGGCGCGCGTACTGCTCGTAGCCGGCGACGTCGCGCTTGGCCAGATCGAATACGCGGCGGACGGCATCGCGCTGGTCGTCGGGCACATGAAACCATCGCTCGAACGCTTCGAGTTCGGCGGCGACGGCGACGCCATCAGCCTTAGCCATTTTGGCGGCCAACGCCACCAACGCCATGGTGAAGGCCGCGCGCTGGTGACCCGGCGTGCTGCAGCGGTGGCCATCCAGTCCCAGAGTGGCGGCCAGACGCTTCAAATTCGCACCCGGTTGGAGAAGCGTTTTCAATTTTGCCCAGATCATCGGGCTAGGTCTCCCGCTTCTGCGACACTGTCTGCCGGAGATCGCAAGGAATTGGCCACGGTTGAGACAAGATCCAGGGTTGGTACGCGCGGAGTTCAGTTGCGACGCGATTCGGGCAATTGCGCGCCAGCGTCTGCGAAGTCCGTTCTCGTTCCATCCGAGCCAAGTTCATCCACAGTGCAGTGCGATGTGAAGGATGTTTCAGCAGCATTGAATTGACCGTTTTGGGGTTCGTGAGCACACTATCAAAATATGCCGCATTTGTGGGTGGGCCGATGCGTGAGGCGAACATGCCGCGGACCGGAGAATGACGGCAAATGCCCTCGGGTGGGAACCGTAGGGCAACAAGGCGCCGGAGAGCGCTGGAACAGACGCAGTTGTGGGCGTTTGTGTTGGAGGAGGCACGTATGAGAAGTCTGCTTCTCGCGATCTGCGCGGCGGCCATCTTTGCCATCCTGGCAAGCGGGGCCAGAGCGGAAATAACTTTCGACGGATCCTGCGGGCCACCGGCCATCGTCGGAATGTTCGTATCGCAATAACTGAAAGCATTTACCTCGGCGGCACGGTGAGCTGGCAGCGGCGGAGTGCCGTTCTGCCGGTTGAGCAGTAGGCGCAGAAGCGGGTAACCCACCTTATGACGGCCCTGGTGCCGGCTTTGAACCGCCGCGCGGCTTCGGTCTAGGTGAGACCGTCATGAATAGCGGCGCGGACTATCGTCTCCCGACCGCGAGGTGTCGGGTGTTCATTCTGGCGGACGTTCATTGGGCTCTCCGGAGAACAACTGACGTCTAGGCGACATCAGGTGATCTCTTCCAGACCAAATGGACGACCTCCTGAAAATTCACTTCTGGTTGCCTAGTGTTCTGGATCTGACGTTCGAGTCCCGGGCGAAGTTCGTCAAACGTCAGTCGTTCCAGAACACGAACCAAAAAATCTAGGGTTCCGGGCTGACGCGCAGGTGCCCGATAGGGAACCAAGCGTCAGTGTCGGAACACTGGCGCACGGTTCAGGCCTCACTCATTCCCGTGTGATTCCGCTTTGTCGAAGTTTCACTGTCACCCCCACGTCGCGGTCGACTTGACGATTGTGGCGTGTGCTGGCGTGTGCGGCGACGTGTTGCGCTGTCGCCTTGCAGATCAGCCTGCGCTATTTGCGAAGCCGCTGCTCTATGGTTGCGTATTGTCAACCACGCTCTGGACAATCGGTCGGTCCGGATTTGACGCACGCGTCGCCAGCCGATAGCTCAGGTTGCGTTCCGCCATCGGGTGAAACCGAGGTGCTGGCATGTCGAGGCTGGGCGAGTGCGGGCGGCACTGGTGCCAACTCTCTGCGGGCTCGCGGGACGGGATATCGGATACGGTGAATTGATGAGCAGCGCGGAGTCAGGAACGGACCGGTGGGACTTCTGGATCGACCGCGGTGGGACTTTCACGGACATCGTAGGGCGCGGCCCGGATGGACGTATCGTCGCGCGCAAGGTTCTCTCGGAGAACCCCGGTGCCTACCGTGACGCTGCGCTGGAAGGGATCAGGCTGATTCTCGGCGTGAAGTCGGACGCGCCGATTCCCGCTCGCCGCATAGCCTCGGTCAAGATGGGTACGACGGTTGCGACCAACGCGCTTCTGGAGCGCAAGGGCGAGAAGACCGTACTCGTCATCACGCGCGGGCTCGAGGATCAGCTGGAAATCGGCTATCAGGCACGACCTGACATCTTCGCACGAAGCATAATCAAGCCGTCGATGCTCTATTCCGCGGTGATCGGAGCCGATGAGCGCGTGCGCGCTGACGGGTGCGTCGAGCGCCCGCTCGACGAAGCGGCGCTGGAACGCGATCTGCGGGCGGCAAGAGCGAATGGCATGACGGCGGTAGCGATCGTGCTCATGCATTCTTATGCCCATCCGGAGCACGAGCGCCGCGCAGCAGAGACTGCGCGTCGCGTCGGCTTCCGGCAGGTCTCCGTCAGCCACGAGGTTTCGCCGCTGATCAAGATCGTGGGTCGCGGCGATACGACAGTGTCGGACGCTTATCTTACGCCGATCCTAAAGCGGTATGTGGACCGCGTGGCCGGCGAACTGATGCCAGCCGATGGCACGGTGGCGCCGCCGAAGCTGATGTTCATGGCGTCGTCCGGCGGGCTCAAGTCTGCAAACCTGTTCGAGGGACGAGATGCTATCCTCTCGGGGCCTGCGGGCGGCATCGTCGCCATGGTGGAGACGGCGCGTGCCGCGGGCTTTCAGAACATCGTCGGTTTCGACATGGGGGGCACATCAACGGATGTGTCGCACTACGCGGGGGAATTTGAGCGCACGTTCGAGACGGAGGTTGCGGGCGTTCGGCTGCGCGTGCCGATGCTGCGCATCAACACCGTCGCGGCCGGAGGCGGCTCGATCGTACAGTTCGACGGCACGCGGCTGACGGTCGGTCCGGAAAGTGCCGGTTCAGATCCCGGACCCATGGCCTACCGACGCGGCGGGCCGCTCACGGTGACGGACGCCAATCTCATGCTCGGCAAGCTCGATCCTGGGCATTTTCCGCGCGTCTTCGGGCCCGACCAGAACCAGCCGCTCGATCTCGACAGCGTCGTTGCGGCGTTCGATGCGCTGGCGCGAGAAATGGGCGGAGGCAGGTCAGCGGCGGAAGTGGCGGAGGGCGTGATCCGCATCGCGGTGGAGAACATGGCCAATGCGATCAAAAGGATCTCGGTGGCGCGCGGGTACGACGTGACGGGCTATGCGCTCAACTGCTTTGGCGCGGCCGGCGGTCAGCATGCCTGCCTGATCGCGGATGCGCTTGGCATGGAGACGGTGCTGATCCATCCGCTGTCGGGCGTGCTTTCCGCTTATGGGATGGGGCTGGCGCCGGTTCGTGCCAGCCGCGAGCAGTCGATCGAAGCGGAACTCGACGAGGCTGCCATGCATGCGCTTGCGCAGATGGTCGAAGTCCTGGCGAAGGAGATGATGGAAACCGTCATCGCGGAAGGCGTTACGCTCAAGGATGTGCGTGTCGCCTCGCGCCTGCACTTGCGCTACACGGGGACCGATACGGCCATTCCGGTGCGGCTCTCGCGACCTGAGATCATGCGCGAGGCGTTCGAGCGCGAGCACATGCGCCAATTCGGGTTCGTGTCGCCAGAAAAGGCACTGGTGATTGGCGCACTCGAGGTGGAGGCAACAGGGCGTGATACGTCAGCGGCGACCTTCGGCATGGACGAAGCCACTGCGGCGGCGGGCGAGGTGCGGCCTGTCGGACGGACGCGGCTCTTCGCGCAATCGCAATGGCACGAGGCGGCTATCTACCTGCGCGGGGAGGGGCTCGCGCCGGGCACGGCGCCGATAGCGGGGCCGGCACTCGTCATCGAGCCGAACCAGACGATCGTTGTCGAGCCGGGCTGGGAACTCGCGGTGACGGCGCGCAACGACGTCGTCATGACGCGCCGGGAGAAGCGGAAGCGTGAGGTGCTGGGTTCGCAGGCCGATCCGATCCTGCTCGAAGTGTTCAACAACCTCTACATGTCGATTGCCGAGCAGATGGGGGAGGCGCTGCGCAGCACGGCGCAATCGGTAAACATCAAGGAGCGGCTCGATTACTCCTGTGCGGTGTTCGACGCCTCGGGCGCTCTCGTCGCCAACGCGCCGCACATGCCGGTGCATCTGGGCTCGATGGACCGGTCGGTGGAAACGATCGTGCGCGAGCGTGCGGGCACCATGAAGCCAGGCGACGTCTACATGCTGAATGCGCCCTACAACGGCGGAACGCATCTTCCCGACATTACCGTTGTCACGCCGGTGTTCGACGAAGCGGGCGCGCGCGTATTGTTCTATGTGGCTAGCCGCGGTCACCACGAGGATATCGGCGGATTGACGCCGGGGTCGATGACACCCAAGGCGACGCGGATCGAGGAGGAGGGCGTCTATATCGACAACTTCCTGCTGGTGGAGGGGGGGCGGTTCCGCGAGGCGGAGACACGGTCGCTTCTCCAGGGCGCGCGGTATCCGGCGCGCCGGCCCGACAAGAACATCGCGGACTTGAAGGCGCAGGTCGCCGCCAACGCGAAGGGGGTCGTGGAGCTCAGAAAGATGGTCGAGCATTTCGGACTCGGGGTCGTCGAGGCCTACATGGCCCACGTGCAGGACAACGCGGAGGAGAGTGTTCGCCGGTTGATCGAGCGTCTCGAGCCAGGACGGTTCTCGATCGGCACCGATCAGGGCACGGTGGTCTCGGTTGCTATCACGACCGACAAGGCGGCGCGGACGGCGCGTGTCGATTTCGGCGGCACCAGCGCGATGCAACCAAACAATTTCAACGCTCCCGAGCCGGTGACGCGCGCCGCGGTACTCTATGCCTTTCGCGTGATGGTCGATGCGCCGATCCCGATGAATGCGGGCTGCCTCAAGCCGATCGAGATTGTGATACCGGAGGGCTCGATGCTGAAGCCAGCTTATCCCGCCGCCGTCGTGGCCGGCAACGTGGAGACGAGCCAAGTCGTTACGAATGCGTTGTTCGCCGCCATGCATGGGCTCGGCACCGCGCAGGGCACGATGAACAACGTAACGTTCGGGAACGATCGCGTGCAATACTACGAGACGATCTGCTCGGGCGCGCCGGCAGGCTACGATGCGGATGGCAACGGGTTCCATGGGGCCGCCGCCGTACACGTCCACATGACCAATACGCGCCTGACCGATCCCGAGGTCCTGGAGTTGCGTTATCCGGTGCTTCTGGAGGAATTCTCCATTCGTCGCGGTTCGGGCGGCAAGGGGCGCTTCGTCAGCGGTGACGGTGTGCGCCGGGTCATCCGGTTTCTGGAGCCGATGAGCTGTGCAATCCTCTCGGGTTTCCGCGAGGTGGCGCCTCCAGGCCTGGACGGGGGCCATGATGGCGAGCGCGGAAGCAATTCGGTGCGACGTGCGGATCAAGACCTGGAAATTCTCGATGGGTGTGCGGAGACGCAGCTTGCTGCCGGCGAGGCCATCATCGTGCAAACGCCGACCGGCGGCGGCGTGGGGCGGGCCTGATTCTTGTCAGCATTGTGATGCGTGTCACAAACTGTGCAACGCGGGTTCGGTATCGATCATCATACTAGATCGTGTTCATGACGCATGAACTCATGAGTGCGATCCAAGGCTCTGAATTGAGCATGTTCTTCACGCCGAACCGATGCACGCTTGAGCTAAACATGCTCTAATTGTCGTGATGGCGAAGTTCGTCCCAATGCCTGGCAAAATCGGAACGAATTTCTCCATCAGCACACTAGGTTTGCGAAGTTCCACGCCCATCCAACGCCGAGGTTCCTCATGCGCCGCTTATCCGCATCTCTCGCTGCTCTTACCATCGTTTGTGCCGCTCCGGCTTTAGCGCAGGACAAAACCGCCGATCCACAGGCCGAACGCATTGCTGCAGCGCGTGCCGCCGTAAAGGGCCTTGGAGAAGGGCTCAAGGAGAAGCTGGTCGGCGCAATGAAAGCCGGCGGGCCGGTCGCGGCGCTCGACGTCTGCAAGGTCGATGCGCCGAAGGTAACTGCGGAGCGCTCGTCGGCGAGCGGTATGGACGTCGGGCGAACAGCGCTGAAAGTCCGCAACCCTGGCAACGCGCCCGACGATTTCGAGAAGCGCGTGATGGAGAAATTCGTGGCAGATCTCAAGAGCGGCGCGGACGCGATGAAGCTCGATCATGCCGAAGTGGTGGAGCAGGATGGCAAGAAGGTGTTCCGCTACATGAAGCCGATCATGACGGCGGGAACGCCGTGTCTCGCCTGTCATGGGTCGGAGTTGGCGCCGGAGGTGTCGGCCAAGATCAAGGACCTCTATCCGGCGGATCAGGCCACGGGCTTCGCGGCTGGCGACATGCGTGGCGCCTTCACGGTCAAGAAGATGTTGGAGTAGATCGTGTTCATGTCGGATGGGCGCGTGAACACGATCCAAATCTTTGAATTGAGTATGTCCTTCACGCTGAACCGCTGCACACTTCATCTGAACATGCGGGCCTGTCCTTGAGCATGTTTTTCACGCCGAAGTGCTGTACACTTCAGCTGAACATGCTCCAGGGCCCGGACCCTTAGTCCGCCAACAATTCGTGCGCGCCGTGTTGCCAACGGCGCGCTTTCCATGTGCGGATTGTTGTTCAGCGGTACGAGCGGCATTAGAGCAGGTCAGTATTAGATTGAATCAGGTCTGACCATCGTGGCCTGCTCTGTCTCTTTGTTTGAGAGACTGATTCACGCCTTCGATGGAAGCATGGCTGCTTCCATCTCAGACGATCGGGCTCTAGCGCACGGCTGGCCGGCGCGGCTTCGTCACGGCATTGGCGTAAGTGTCAGGCTGGAGACGCCTACGGCGATGTTGATGCCGGTTTCGCCCTTTACGCTCAACGGCTGCAGAACGACCGATTTCTTGTTGCCGCCGACGAGGACGTTGGCGCCGACGCCGAGGCCCGCGGCGATATCCGCCGATACACCCCCATATGCGCCTCCCAGCTGTTCGCTGGGCAATTTTGTGGTGGAGCCGAGTACGGTCCAGATCATTACACTCTTGCCGCGAACGCCGATATCGAGACCGACCCGCGTGGTGGAACCGGAGAAGCGATGCGTTGGCCCGCCGCCGGCAGGTGCGTACTTGCAGTCGAGCTTCTCTTTGGACCCGACGATCAGGCCCACGGTGCCATGGCCATCGCAGGTCAGGGTCCCGGCGACGACCTTTGCGGTCTCGGCAAGCGCCGGCGAGAGAGTGCCCACCAGCACGGCCAGGGCCGATGAGAACGCAAGCGTCGCGGCGCGAGGAGTCGTGAGAAGCATCATTAGCGTTTTCCCTTTGGTGTCCAGCCGAGGCCGGCGGTGCATCCTGCTCATAGTGCTTGAGCCGGCACCATACATTGATCGAGCCCAAGGCGGTCAGAACTAAACCATCTGCGTTGGCCGAGGGGCGAGGGCGGATCAGCTTGTGCACGCCGACATTGGCGAAGTCGGGGACGGCCGCAAACATTGGACGGGTCCTGGCACCGAATTCCCCGCGCATTCGGGCAGGTAATCCCAGCCGGTCTCTGTGGAAATCCTTAAGAAACCATTGACTCCCATAAAATCCCATGTAATCCCATAAATGCCCGTCCGCACCGGGCTCAAGGGATCGCGGCTTGGCGCCGGCCCTGTGAGAGGGCCAGGGTCCGAGCGACTGCCGCGGTCCACCCCTCAGGGATCACGGCTCCGGTGCGGGGGTCGGGATGATGGTGCGGGAAAAGGAATTCGGGTTCGGCGCACTGCGCCGGCCCAAGTCGGTCAGGAAGTGGGGTGGCGCTCGGCAGCCTGCCGCCCTTCGTGTGCAGCGTTGGGGTTGAGGCTTCAGCCAGAGGATGGACCGCTTTGTCTCGACATATACAAACAAGATCGACGCCAAGGGTCGGGTCTCCATTCCGGCGGCCTTCCGGGCCGTGCTCGAGCGCGACGGATACAAGTCCGGAAGCGTGGTCGGGATCTACTGCTACCCTTCGCTCGATGCTCCTGCGCTCGATGCGGGCGGCGAGAGGCTTGCGCAGAAGATCGACGGGCTTCTATCGGGCCTGCCGGACTATTCGGACGAGCGAGACGAATTGTCTGTCGCGCTCTACGGAGATGTCCAGATACTCACGGTGGACGGGGACGGACGCATCGTCCTTCCTGAAGGGCTTCGCGCCCACGCCGGACTTTCGGGCGCGGTTACTTTTGTCGGGCTTGGCGACAAGTTCCAGATGTGGGAGCCGGGTCGCTTCGACGAGCGCAGGCAACGCGCTCGCGAGAAAGTCCAGGACCACAGAAAACTGTTCGGCGGCGGGGGAGCTGCAGGTGGGGGAGGAGAGGTAGCACGGGAATGACGCCACGGCGCGATCAGCCTGCGGGGGCGGAGATACGCGACGTGCGGTCGAGGCACATTCCCGTGCTGCTCTCGCAAGTCCTGGAGACACTGCGTCCAGGGGGTGGGCAGCATATCATTGATGGCACATTCGGTGCGGGCGGGTATACGCGCGCGATCCTCGATACGGCGGATTGCCAGGTGCTGGCGCTCGACCGCGATCCGCGTGCGATTGCCGGCGGGGCGGCGCTGGTAGAAGGCTACTCACCAAGGCTGAGGCTCGTTGAAAGCGAGTTCGGCGTTCTCGACGAGGTGGCGGAGCGCGAGGGCTTTGCGCCGGTCGACGGCGTTGTGCTCGACATCGGAGTCTCGTCGATGCAACTCGACGAGGCGGAGCGGGGGTTCTCGTTCCAGACGGATGGGCCGCTCGACATGCGCATGAGCGGCAGTGGACTTACGGCCGCCGACGTCGTGAACACTTACGAGGAAGGCGAGATCGCCGACATTCTCTACCGGCTCGGCGAGGAGCATCGCTCGCGCGCCGTCGCTCGCGCGATCGTCCGTCGGAGGGCGGAACAGTCGTTCACGCGAACGCTCGACCTGGCGGATGTGGTGTCGCGTGCGATGGGCGGGCGGAGGGGAGAACATAAGATCCATCCGGCGACGCGGACGTTCCAGGCGCTGCGCATCTTCGTCAACGACGAACTGGGGGAACTCGAGCGCGCGCTCGATGCCGCAGAACGGGTGCTGAAGCCCGGCGGCCGACTGGTCGTGGTGACCTTTCATTCGCTCGAGGATCGCATCGTCAAACGATTCTTCACGAACAGATCGGGCGAGTCGCCGCGCGGCTCGCGCCATCTGCCGGAAAATCCGAATCAATTTTACGAACCGAGTTTCCAGATTGTTAACCGGCGCCCGTTAACGTCTGAGAAAGGTGAATTGAACGTCAACCCGCGCGCTCGTTCGGCACGGCTGAGGGCGGCAGTGCGCACGGCGTCGCCACCCTGGCCAGGCGGTCACGGCGGCGAGCCAGGGCCGGAGCGGCGCTAGCGCGGGGTGTTTTGCATAACTTGGGAGTTAAGCAACGATGCGTCTCCTCATGCTCTCAACGATCTTTCTGGCGCTTTCGTGCGCGGTTCTTCTCTACGCCTTGAACAACGAGACCCGTTTGCTGGAAGGGCGAGTGCAGGCGCAGGAGCAGCGGGCCGGTGCTCTGCGGAGCGATATTGCGGTTCTGAAAGCAGAGCGCGCGCATCTTGCGCGGCCTGAACGCATGGAGCCGGCAGCGCGCGATTTAGGGCTCGAGCCGCCCCGCCCGGCACAATTCGCGGACGCCATTGTGGAGGAGCGTGCCACGCGGAACGGTCGCTGAGCGATCAGGCGGGGAGGACATGCCATGAGCCACACCGTCACCATATCGGACGGGCTCATCCCGGTCGCGGGAAGGCCGCGGCCAGCGCCACAGCCGGTCGAGTTCACACCACGTCATCCGTTGCGCTCGGCGAGCATCATACTTGTCGTACTGACTGCTTTCGCGGCTGTGGGCGGGCAGCTGATGCGGCTCGCGGCAAAGCACGAGGGGGCTGCAGATATCTCGATCAGCGCGCCGATCGCCACGGGCGTTTCGCGGCCGGACCTTGTCGACCGAAACGGGCGGCTTCTGGCCAGCGACGTTGAAATGCCTTCGCTCTATGCCGATCCGCTGCTGATCGTGGATCGCGACGAGACGGTGGAGAAGCTTCGAACGGTGTTTCCGGATCTCGATGACCGGGCGCTGCTCGAGACGCTTGGCGATCGCACGCGCAGGTTCGAATGGATACGCCGCGGGCTCTCTCCGGGCATCGCACAGAACGTGCACAATCTGGGTCTGCCTGGCCTTGCGTTCCGCCCCGAGCTGAAACGCGCCTATCCTGCCGGGCGTCTGGCTGGTCATGTCCTTGGCGGGGTCAACGTGGACAACCGGGCGGTCGCCGGCATCGAGCAGTATCTCGACGTACACGGTCTCGTCGATCCTGTGTTCGGGGCGCAGCCATCAACGAGGCCACCCGTGGCGCTTGCGCTCGACGTCCGGGTGCAGCATGCCCTCGAACATGAGCTTCTGGAGGCGGTGAAGACCTACCGTGCGAAGGGCGCGGGAGGTGTTGTCCTCGATGTCGAGACGGGCGAAGTGGTCGCGTCGGCTTCCCTGCCGCGCATCGATCCGGCACATCCGCAGGCTGCGCCGCGTCCCGACGAGATCGACCGAATGTCGGCAGGCACCTACGAACTGGGCTCGATCTTCAAGCTGATGACGGTCGCCATGGCGCTCGATTCGGGGATGGTCACGCCAGAAAGCATGATCGATGTTTCGCAGCCGCTGAAGGTGGGACGTTTCGAGATCAAGGATCACCATGGCGGCGCGGCCAAGCTGTCGGTAAGGGACGTATTCATCAAGTCGTCCAACGTCGGCTCGGGCCAGCTCGCGCTGCAAGCCGGCGCCGAACGGCAGCACGCATTTCTGGCATCGCTCGGCCTCAGCGATCGCATGCACACGGAGGCGGGAGCGGTTGCGGCGCCGCTCCTGCCGAAAACCTGGGGCGAGATCGAGACGATCACGATCGGTTTCGGCCACGGTCTCGCCGTCGCCCCGCTTCAATTCGCAGCGGCGGCGGCGGCGATCGTCAACGGTGGGGAATATGTGGCGCCGACATTTCTCAAGCGGTCTGCCGGAGCACACATAGGGCGCCGTCGCGTCGTTTCGGAAGCGACGAGTGCCGCATTGCGGGAAATGATGCGCGCCAACGTCGAAGAGCGCGGCGGTACCGGGCGCCGGGCTGCCGTCGACGGCTATGCGGTCGGCGGCAAGACTGGAACGGCAGAAATCGCCGTTCGCGGGCGCTATGACCACAACGCCGTCATTGCGTCCTTCCTCGGAGCATTTCCGATCGACAAGCCGCGCTATCTCACGTTGGTCATGGTGTTCAGGCCCTCGCGAACCGAGGCGTCGGCGGGCGAGATCACCGCAAGTCACACGGCAGCACCCGTGACACGAAAGCTAATCTCCCGCATTGCACCCTTGCTGGGTGTCGCCCCCCAAAAAATGGCTTCAGGAGTGTTGTGACGTCATTGTGGCTTCGCGGCCGCCGGCGTCGGGCTCCGGACGTTTTCCCGCTCTGTTTGACGATCCTCGCTTCGATCAATAAGACGATTGCGACCGACGCGGCGCGGTGAGCCCTCGAGGCGAAATGGCCGCGCCGCGGCGTCGACACTGACGATTTCGCTCCCGCCCGCCGAATTATCGACCTGGGGTTGCTCCATGCTTCTCACTCAACTTCTGGGTCCCGAGATCGCCGCACCCGAGGGCGTTTCACGATTGTTCGTGACAGGGCTGACGGCGGACAGCCGCGAGGTTGCGCCGGGATTCGTGTTCGCGGCTTTGACTGGAGCCAATGTCGATGGCGCTCGCTTCATCGGCGATGCCGCCGCACGGGGGGCCGTGGCGGTCCTTGCGGGCTCCAATGCAAACGCTCCCAAAGATCTACACATTCCGATCCTCAGGGTGGCAAACCCCAGGCGCGCGCTGGCACTGATGTCGGCGCGGTTCTATCCAGGACAGCCCGAGAAAATCGTTGCGGTCACAGGAACCAGCGGCAAGTCGTCCGTTGCCGATTTCACGCGACAGATCTTTTCGGCGTGCGGTCACCGCGCCGCATCGCTCGGTACGATTGGCTTGGTGAAGCCCGGCGGCGCAGTCTACGGTTCGCTGACGACGCCCGATCCGGTAGCGCTGCATCGGACGTTGAACGACCTGGCCGAAGAGGGCATCACGCATCTGGCATTCGAGGCGTCTTCCCATGGGCTCGATCAGCATCGGCTCGACGGCGTGCGGCTGACCGCGGCTGCATTCACGAACCTCGGCCGCGATCACATGGATTATCACGCGACGGCGGAGGACTACCTGGCGGCGAAACTGCGGCTCTTCACCGAGCTTTTGCGGCCGGGTCAGGCCGCTGTCATCAATACCGATGGCGCGATGTCGGACCGCGTGGTGGACGCGGCGAGGGCGCGTGGTTTGTGGCTCATGACCGTCGGACGCAACGGCCGCGTTCTGCGGCTCCTGGATGTGGTTCGTGACGGCTTCGCGCAGATCTTGAGGATCGAGGCCGATGGCGTCGCCCAACCGCTGCGGTTGCCGTTGATCGGCGCCTACCAGGTCGAGAACGCACTCACTGCGGCCGGGCTGGCGATGGCGGCGGGTGTCGACTCGGGCGATGCGCTGGGCGCACTGGAGCGGCTTTCGGGCGTACCTGGACGGCTCGACCGGGTGGGCGACGTGCGCGGTGGCATTGTCGTCGTCGATTACGCACATAAGCCGGAAGCATTGCAGGCGGCGTTGGAGAGTGTGCGTCCGTTCGTGTCGGGGCGGCTCATCTGCGTGTTCGGTTGCGGCGGCGATCGAGACAAGGGCAAGCGGCCGATCATGGGGCGGATCGCATCCGTGCATGCCGACGTCGTCATCGTAACCGACGATAACCCGCGCACCGAGGATCCAGCGGCGATCCGCGCCCAAATTCTCGCGGATGTACCGCAAGCCCTACAGATTGGCGACCGGAAGGCCGCCATAGAAGAGGCGATAGCGATGGCCGGCGCGGGCGACGTCGTGGTGATTGCCGGCAAGGGCCATGAAACCGGCCAGATCGTCGGCAACACCGTGTTGCCGTTCTCGGACCAGGAGGTGGCGCGGGCGGCGATCCTCAGGGAAGCGGGACATGGCTGAGGCGCTCTGGACGATCGATGCGCTCGTGGCGGCGGCTGCAGGCCGAGCAGATGGGGATTTCCCGCCGTCGGGCGGCGTGACGGGCATATCCATCGACACGCGCACGCTGGTGCCGGGTGAGCTGTTCGTGGCGCTCAAGGATCAGCGCGATGGGCACGAGTTCGTACCGGAAGCGTTCGCGAAAGGCGCTGTCGCTGCGCTCGTTGCCGAACGCTATCAGCGCAATGACGGCGACGGTCTGCTGATTCGCGTCGACGACGCGCTCAAGGCGCTGGAACGTATAGGCGTGGCGGGGCGTGCGCGTCTTGGCCGTGAGGCGCGGGTCATTGCGGTGACGGGCAGCGCCGGAAAGACCACGACGAAGGAGATGCTGCGGCTGGCGCTTACACCGACTGGCCGATGCCACGCCTCGGACAAATCGTTCAACAACCACTGGGGCGTGCCGCTGACCCTGGCGCGGATGCCTGCGGTAACACGGTTCGGCGTGTTCGAGATCGGCATGAATCATGCGGGCGAGATCACGCCGCTCACGAGGCTGGTGCGACCCGACGTTGCCATTGTAACGACGGTCGAAGCGGCGCATCTGGCGGCGTTCGCTTCGGTCGAAGACATCGCGCGGGCCAAGGCAGAAATCATGCAAGGACTTGAGCCGGGCGGTGTGGCCGTGCTCAACCGCGATAACCCTCACTATGGAATTCTGCGCGCGGCGGCCGTGGCGCGGGCCGGCGTCAACGTCGTATCGTTTGGCGAAAGCGTCATTCCGCAGGGAGACGGTGAGGGATCGCTGCGCCTGATCGGTGCGCAGGTGCGCGGGGCCGGCACGCACGTTCGGGCGCGGTTGGGGCACGATGGCAGTGCGGCGGCCCAAGAGATCGCATTCGAGATAGGCGCCAGCGGGCGCCACATGGTGATGAACTCGCTGGCGGCGCTGGCGGCATGCCTTGCGGCGGGTGCCGATCTCGTCAAGGCAGCCGAGGGGCTTGGCGCATTCGGTCCGCCCAAGGGACGCGGTTCGCGTCAGGAGGTGTCGGTCGGCGGCGGCACCATCCTGCTCATCGACGAGAGCTACAACGCGAATCCCGCCTCGATGATCGCAGCGCTTGCGGCCATGGCATCGGTTCCGCGCGAAGCCTATCCGCGGCGCGTCTGCGTGCTCGGCGACATGCTCGAACTTGGCGCGCAGGCACGCACGTTGCACGAGGCTCTCGCCAAATCCATTGCTGCGGCGGGCGTCGATCTGGTCTTTGCTGCCGGTCCGATGATGCGGCATCTCTACGATGCTGTTCCAGCTGGTTGTCGGGGTGTGTGGTCGGAAAAGTCGGCGGGTCTGGAGGCTGCGCTCAAGGAGCAGCTTGCGCCGGGCGACGTGGTGATGGTCAAAGGTTCGAACGGGTCGCGGATGGGGCCGCTCGTCGAGCTCGTGCGCTCGCTCGGGCAGAAGGCGGCATGAGACCGCGCAGGATTGGATCCGCGCTGCGGCGCGGGACGCGAGGGAATGAACACATATGCTCTACGAGCTCGTCAATTTCAGCGAACAATTTGGTCCGCTCAACGTCTTCAAATACATCACGTTCAGGACGGGCGGGGCGATCTTCACGGCGCTTTTGTTCGTGATGCTGTTCGGGCCTGGCATCATCGATCTGTTGCGCGTCAAGCAAGGCAAAGGGCAGCCGATCCGCCTGGACGGACCGCAGACGCATCTGGCGAAGGTCGGCACGCCGACAATGGGCGGCTTGATGATCCTTGCCGGTGTGCTGGTGGCGACGCTGCTGTGGTCCAACCTGACCAACATGTATGTGTGGACCGTGTTGCTGGTCACGCTCGGCTATGGCGCGATCGGCTTCTACGACGACTATCTCAAGGTGACGAAGCGCACCTCGTCGGGGTTCTCGTCAAAAGTGCGCCTGTCGCTGGAAGCGGCGATTGCCGGTGTCGCGACCTACATGATCATCAAGCTCGGTTCGCCGGGCTTTTCGGACGCGCTCACAGTGCCGTTCTTCAAGAACGTGGTGATCGAGATGGGAGCGTTTTTCGTCCTTTTTGGCGTCCTGGTGATTGTCGGTGCCGGAAATGCGGTGAACCTGACAGACGGCCTCGACGGCCTGGCCATCGTGCCGGTGATGATCGCTGCGGCGACATTCGGACTCATTGCCTACCTTTCCGGCCGTGTCGACTTTGCCAAGTACCTGCAGATTCACTATGTTGCCGGCGCAGGCGAGCTTGCCGTCATTTGCGGCGCGCTGATCGGCGCCGGGCTTGGCTTCCTGTGGTTCAACGCGCCGCCGGCAATGATCTTCATGGGCGATACGGGGTCGCTGGCGCTGGGCGGTGCTCTTGGTGCCATCGCGGTTGCGATCAAACATGAGATCGTGCTGGCCATCGTCGGCGGGTTGTTCGTCCTGGAGACCATGTCGGTGATCATCCAGGTCGTTTCGTTCAAGCTGACGGGCAAGCGCGTGTTCCGAATGGCGCCGCTGCATCACCACTACGAGCAGAAGGGCTGGAAGGAATCGACCGTGGTCGTCCGCTTCTGGATCATCTCGGTGATCCTGGCGCTCATCGGCCTGGCGACGCTCAAGCTGCGCTGATGCGGGCATGCCATGAGAAGGGGTGAGAGCCATAGGCGCAACAGCGCCTCGTGGCGAACTGCGGTAGATTGCAGTCCATGATTCGCATCACGACATTCGCGAGGCGGCGGGTGGCGGTGTTCGGGCTCGGGGGCTCGGGCCTTGCTGCGGCACGCGCGCTGCGGGATGGCGATGCAACCGTGGTGTGCTGGGACGATGGCGCCGCGGGCCGGGAAGCGGCGCAGGCCGAAGGCTTCGCGGTCGAGGATCTCGGCGTTGCCGACTGGAAGGACATTGCCGCACTTGTGCTGGCGCCGGGTGTGCCGCTGACCCATCCCGAACCGCATTGGGTGGTGCATAAGGCACGCGCTGCCGACGTGGAGATCATCGGTGATATCGAGTTGTTTTTCAGGCAGCGCGCGGCGGACTGTGCGGATGCGCCGGTCGTGTGCATCACCGGCACCAACGGCAAATCGACGACGACGGCGCTTGTCGCGTACATCCTGCAGACGGCGGGTTATGACGTGCAGATGGGCGGCAACATCGGCAAGGCGATCCTGACGCTCGAGCCGCCGGCGATGGATCGCGTCCACGTCATCGAAATTTCGTCGTTCCAGATCGATCTTACACCGAGCCTTATGCCAACCATCGGCGTCCTGATGAACCTGACGCCCGACCACCTGGACCGGCACGGTCCCGCCGATGATATCGATCTGGCGATGCACAACTACGCAAGCATCAAGGAGCGGACGATCGCACATGCCGATCATGCCGTCGTTTCGCTGGACGACACGTGGTCGTCCGTGATTGCGAAGCGACAGTCCAAGCCGTCGCGGCCTGTGGTCACGATGACGGTGCGTGCGGGTATCGCGGCCGACATCTCGGTTGTGGGTGACCAGGTTCGTGTCGAAGACGGTGCGCTTGCTGGGCTTACCAGCTACGGGCCTTTCTCCCTGGCTGGCATTTCCACCCTCAGAGGAGCGCACAATGCACAGAATGCCTGTGCAGCCATCGCGGTTGCGGGTCTGTTCAATCTGACGACCGAGGCGACGCAGCGGGGACTTCGAACCTATCCAGGTCTGCCGCACCGCATGGAAGAAGTCGGGCGGGTGGGTCGCGTGTTGTTCATCAACGACAGCAAGGCAACGAACGCGGATTCCGCGGAGAAGGCGTTGTCGGCGTTCCCCTCCGACATCTACTGGATACTTGGAGGCAAGCCGAAGGAAGGCGGCATCACGACGCTCGCGCCGCTCTTTTCGCGCATCGCCAAGGCTTATCTCATCGGCGCCGCTTCGGACGAGTTCGCGAATACGCTCGAAGGCAAGGTCGTATTTGAGCGATCGGGAGCGCTGGATCAGGCGGTCGCTGCCGCGGCGCGCGATGCGGCGACGAATGAGGGCACAGAACCGGTCGTGCTCCTGTCCCCGGCATGCGCATCCTACGATCAGTTCAAGAACTTCGAAGTGCGCGGCGACAAATTTCGCGCGCTCGTCGCTGCGTTGCCTGGCATTCGTAGCCGGGAACGCGCGATATGAGGGTTTCGCGCGCCGATAGAAGCCGATTGGCCGACTGGTGGTTCACGGTCGATCATACGCTCCTGGCGGCAATCCTGATGCTGGCCGGGGCGGGGCTCGTCCTATCGCTCGCGGCAAGCCCGGCGGTGGCGGAGAAGAAAGGGCTTGCGACCTACTACTTCGTGGAGCGGCATTTTCTTTTCGCTGCGGCCGGCGTTGGCGTCATGCTGGCGGTTTCGCTACTCGACCGCGGGGGCGTGCGGCGATTGGCGCTCGTGCTCTTCGCCGTCTCGCTCTGCGGGCTCGTTGCAGTCAATCTGACCGGCGCGGAGATCAACGGTGCACGGCGGTGGTTGCGCATCGGCGGCCATTCGCTGCAGCCCTCGGAGTTCGCCAAACCCGCGTTCGCCGTACTTATGGCGTGGCTGTTCGCGGAAGCGCAGCGTCGCCGCGACATGCCGGCGCTGTCGATGGCCGTGCTGACCGGTGGGGTATTCGCGGGCCTGCTGGTTGCTCAACCCGACGTGGGACAAACCCTGCTTGTGGCCGTTGTCTGGGGGGCGCTGTTCTTCCTGTCGGGGCAGCCGATCATTGCGGCTTTCGGGCTTGTCGGCGTCGGCGCGCTCGGACTTGGCGCTGCCTACAACATCTTCCCGCATGTCGCGAGCCGGGTCGATCGGTTTCTAACGCCACATGTCGGCGACAATACGCAAGTCAGCCGGGCGATCCAGTCCTTCACCGAGGGCGGGTTTCTGGGACGCGGCCCTGGAGAAGGCACGATCAAGACGGTGCTGCCGGACGCGCATACAGATTTCATTTTTGCGGTCGTGGGCGAGGAATACGGCGTCATCGCATGCTTGGCACTGCTCGGCGTGTTTGCGTTCATCGTGCTTCGTGCCTTCGTCGCAGCAACTCGCGAGCCGGATGCGCCGACGAGACTCGCCATCCAGGCTCTGGCGCTCCTGTTCGGCTTTCAGGCGCTGATCAACATGGCCGTCAACGTCGGGCTCATTCCGGCCAAGGGCATGACGCTGCCATTCATTTCGGCGGGCGGATCATCGACGATCGCGATCTCGATCACGCTGGGGATGATCCTTGCGCTGACGCGGCGGCGTGCGGATCTTGCCCGCCTCAAAAAGCCGCGATTGCATCCCAGAGTGAATTTTGGCAGCGAAGCGGGGGCGTCGCGCTGAGGTGTCGACGGGGGCGGTCAAGAGTGAGTGACACAAAACCTTCCATTATGCTCGCGGCCGGTGGTACAGGCGGTCATCTTTTTCCGGCTTTTGCGCTGGCGGAGGAACTGCGCCGGCGCGGCCATGACGTCGACCTCGCCACCGACGAGCGTGGCGACCGCTACGGTACGGGTTTCCCGGCGCGCACGGTTTATCAAATTCCATCCGCGACACTAGCGGGGCGCTCGCCGTTGAAGGTGGCGAAGACTGCAGCGACGCTGATGCGCGGGGTTACGCGGGCGTTTTCGCTCCTGGGGAGGGTGAAGCCTGGTGCCGTCGTCGGCTTCGGGGGTTATCCGACATTCCCGCCTCTGATCGCGGCGGGGATGCGGCGCATACCAACCGTGGTGCATGAACAGAACGCGGTGCTGGGACGCGCCAACCGGATGCTCGCCAAGCGTGTATCCATCATTGCGACGTCGTTCCCCGCTGTGCGCAACATCGAGGCATCGCTGGCGGCAAAAGTCCGTTTCACGGGCAATCCGGTGCGCGACAAGGTGGTGGCGCTTGCCGGGCGGGCCTACGAAAAGCCGCAGCCGGGTGGACGCTTTGAGCTCGTCGTGTTCGGCGGCAGTCAAGGGGCGCGTTACTTCTCAGACACGGTACCGCCAGCACTGTCAGGTCTTTCCGAAGGGGACCGTTCCCGTCTTTCGGTCGTGCAACAGGCACGCGAGGAGGATGTCGAGCGCGTGCGCCAAGCCTATGCCGCAGCCGGCATCGAGGCGGAGATCGCGCCGTTTTTCAAGGATTTGCCCGAGCGGATGGCCACCGCACACCTGGTGATCGCGCGGGCCGGGGCGTCATCGACGGCGGAGTTGACGGTGCTTGGCCGGCCATCGCTGCTCGTGCCTTTGCCTCATGCGCTCGACAACGATCAACTCTATAATGCAACACGGCTTGCCGAATCGGGGGGCGGCTGGTGTATCGAGCAGAAAAATCTCGATGCGGATCGTTTGCGAGTCGAGATTGGCACGCTCATCGCATCGCCGGATCGTCTTGAAGCCGCTGCAATTGCGGCCAAGAAGCAGGGTCGGCCTGATGCGGTGAAGAGGCTTGCCGACATTGTCGACGAGCTCATTCGTGTTCACCCCGGGCGAGCTGGCGCTTGAGCAGCGCCGGCGGGGGACCGGCTAACGAGGGAAACGAACACCATGCAAATGCCCGCTGAACTTGGGACGTTTCACATCATCGGGATAGGCGGAATCGGCATGAGCGCCATTGCCGAGATCCTGCTCGCCAAGGGCTATTCGGTTCAGGGAAGCGACCAGAAGGATAGCGCCAACGTCCGGCGGTTGCGGGCCAAGGGCGTGCGGGTTTTCGTCGGGCACGATCCGATCAACCTGGTGGGCGCCCGGCAGGTGGTGATTTCGACGGCGGTCAAGCGCGGCAATCCCGAGCTGGAGGCGGCACGCCAGAAGGGCCTGGTCATCATCCGCCGCGCCGAGATGCTGGCGGAGCTGATGCGCCTGCACGCGACGATCTCGATTACGGGAACGCACGGCAAGACGACGACCTCATCGCTCGTCTCGCAGATGTTCGAGGCGGCCGGGCGCGATCCGACCGTCATCACGGGAGGCATCATCAATGCGTGGGGCTCGAACGCGCGGCTCGGACAAGGTCGATGGATGATCGTGGAGGCCGATGAGTCCGACGGCACCTTCACGCGGCTCCCCACGGAGATCGGCGTCGTCACCAACATCGATCCGGAACATCTGGACTATTTCGGCTCGGTCGCGGCGATGCATCGTGAGTACGAAGCCTTCATGCGCAACATCCCCTTCTACGGGCTGCTGGTGGCGTGCATCGATCATCCCGTCGTGCGTGACATGCTGGCGCGACTGGACATGCGTCACGACGGTCGCCGCCTCGTCACCTATGGCGTGAGCGAGGATGCCGACATCCAGCTCGCCAACGTTTCGCAGACTGGTCACGTGACGCGATTCGATGCGCGGCTCGGCGCGCGGGTTTCTGGAGGGGCGCGCGCTCTGGAGCGCCTAGAGCTGCCGATGCCGGGCCATCACAACGCGCTCAATGCGCTGGCGGCGATCGCGGCAGGCCTTGAGGCCGGCCTCGACGACGAGGCGATCCGGACGGGGTTGATGACGTTCTCCGGCGTCAAGCGCCGGTTCCAGCCAACGGGCACGTGGAACGGCATCTCGTTCTTCGACGACTATGGGCATCATCCTGCCGAGATCGCGGCGGTGTTGCAGGCGGCGCGGGCCGGCGCCAAGGGACGTGTGATCGCCGTCGTTGAGCCGCACCGCTATACGCGCGTTCGCGACCTCTTCAAAGAGTTCAGCGCATGTTTCGGTGACGCGGACGGCGTCATCGTCGGGCCGCTCTACACGGCCGGCGAGCCGCCGATCGAAGGCATCGACAATCATTCTCTTGCCGAAGGGATTCGCGCCAAGGGACATCAGGGCGTGCTTGTCATCGACAGCCCGACGGAACTGATCGGCGTTCTGCGCAAACATGGGCGACCTGGCGACATGGTCGTGTGTCTGGGTGCGGGCACGTCGACAGAATGGGCACACGCACTGCCCCAATGGCTGGCGGACGATCAGCCGCGGATGGCCGGCGAGTGATGGCGATGACAGACACGCAGACAGCCGGGGCACTCGCCGGACGGCTAACCGTTCTGTTGCCGGACTTGCGCGGACGACTATCGGCGGGAACCAAGCTCGCCGACATCACCTGGTTTCGCGTCGGCGGGGCGGCGGAGGTTCTGTTCTCACCCGCTGACGAGGCCGACCTTGCGTACTTCCTGAAAAACGTACCCGCCGATCTCCCAGTCGTCACAATAGGGCTCGGCTCGAATCTCCTGGTGCGCGATGGTGGCGTAAAGGGTGTCGTGATCCGGCTGGGGCGCGGTTTCTCCGACATCCGGGTCGAACCCGGACACCGGCTCCGCGTCGGCACCGCCGTTCCCGATGTAAAAGTGGCGCGGGCGGCTGCCGACGCCGGCATCGAAGGGCTGGCTTTCTACCGTGGCATTCCCGGCTCGATCGGCGGTGCACTGCGCATGAATGCAGGCGCGCACGGGACAGAGACCAAGGACGTGCTCGTGTCGGCGCGGGCCGTCGACCGGCAGGGTAACCTTCATGAGCTTACCAACGCCGATATGGACTACACCTACCGCCATTGCGGTGTTCCGGAGGACTGGATCTTCACGCAAGCGCTCTATCAAGGGCGACAGGGCGACCCGGCCGAGATACAGAAGCAGATGGAGGAGGTCGCCACCTATCGCGAGCAGAACCAGCCGATCAAGGAACGCACAGGCGGCTCGACATTCAAGAACCCGCCGGGCAACTCTTCGTGGAAGCTGATCGACGCCGCGGGCTGCCGCGGCTATCGCGTCGGCGGTGCGATGGTTTCTGAGATGCACTGCAACTTCCTCATCAACCACCAAGGTGCCTCGGCAGAGGATATCGAAACGCTGGGCGAGACGGTGCGCGCGCGGGTCAAGGCGAAGTCAGGCATCACGCTCACGTGGGAGATCATCCGGCTAGGCGAGCCGCTGCCGGGACATGCGACGGGCGAGGCGTTGGCCAAGGTCGATGCAGCATGACGTCGATCGAGGCCAAGCAGCTGAGCCCTGCGCCAACGCGCACGCGCAATCATGTCGCGGTACTGATGGGCGGGTTTTCGGCGGAGCGCGAGGTGTCGCTGAAGTCGGGAGCCGCGGTGGCCGATGCCCTTGAAGGCGAAGGCTACAAGGTCACGCGCATCGACGTCACCCGCGATCTTCCCGCCCATCTCATGGAAATCCGCCCCGAGGCCTGCTTCAACGCATTGCATGGCCGGCACGGCGAGGACGGCGAGGTGCAGGGCATCCTCGAGTTCCTGCAAATTCCCTATTCGCATTCAGGTGTACTGGCCTCGGCACTGGCCATGCACAAGGAGCGTGCCAAGGCGGTCATGGCAGCTGCCGGAGTGCCGGTGGCGAAGGCAGAGCTGGTGAGCCGCCGGGAGGCAGCCGCGCGCCACGTCATGGAGCCGCCGTACGTGGTCAAGCCGGTTGATGAGGGTTCGAGCGTAGGCGTCGTGATCGTACGCCCCGGGTCCAACAACATGGCCCAGGCGATCCTTTCGGACGGCGATCCGGAGCAGATCGTGATGGTCGAGCGATTCGTCGCCGGACGAGAACTGACGTGCGGTGTGATCGGCGATTTCGTCACCGACATCACGGAAATCGTGCCGCGCGAGGACCTGCCTTTCTACGATTTTGCGGCCAAATACGGTGCCGGCGGTTCGAAACACGTGCTTCCGGCCAGTCTTTCACCAGATGTTTACCAATCCATACGGAAATTCACGTTTGCGGCGCATCAGGCTCTGGGCTGCCGCGGCGTGTCGCGCGCCGACTTCCGGTTCGACGATACTCCGGGAGGGACGGGTGCGCTGGCCTGTCTCGAGGTGAATACGCAACCCGGAATGACTGCGACGTCGCTGGTGCCGGAGCTTGCGGCGCATGCGGGATGGCCGTTCGGCACGCTCGTTCGATGGATCATTGAGGACGCGAGTTGCAACAGATAGGGCAGGCAAGCGATCGGACCTGGCGGCGGCCTGAAGTGGCCTCGCCCCAACCGGCCATGCTTCCCACTTGCAGCGCACACCCGCAACAAGTTCCACATCATCATCATGCTGCCATGCCGGCGCCGGGCGGCGAGCCGCGTGGCGCGGTGCCGTTCTCGATCGGCATTGGCGCGGACCGGTTGCCGATGAGTGTTGGGCGAAAGCAACAGCGTTCGCATCGGCGTATAAGGCGGCAGCGACGCGTGCCGCACCGGCGCGCAATTTTGCCGATGTTGGCGGTTTTGGCAGGCATCGGCCTTGCCGTCGCCTTGAACAAGGGAACGCTCGCGCTGCCCGACGTGATCGCCGCGCAGATCCCGCCGACGTCGGACATCGTGCAGGAGGTTGGCCTCGGTCTCGACCAGGTATCCATCTCGGGCCTCCATTCCACATCAGACGAGGCCGTCTTCAAGGCTCTCGATCTCGATAGAACTCGCTCGCTGTGGTCGTTGGATACGAAGGCTGCCCGGCTCAGGCTGGAAGAGCTGCCGTGGGTGGCCAGCGCGGAGCTGACGCGCGTCTATCCGGGGCAACTTGATGTGCGCATCACGGAACGCGCAGCTTTTGCACTATGGCGTCACGACGGTCGTGAAGAGCTGATCGACAAAACGGGGCGGGTGCTGCAGGCGGTTTATGCCGGTAGAATTACTCATCTGCCCGTCGTTGCAGGCGAGGATGCGGCGCGCGAGGCCGCCAACCTGTTGGTGCTGCTGGCGCGGTACAAGCCGCTCGCAGAGTCCTTCTCGTGGGCCGAGCGGGTCAACGGCCGACGGTGGTCGGTGCACCTCAATACGGGCGGACGCATAGAGCTGCCGGCTGACGGGGAAGCGCTCGCCTTGTCTGAACTCGAGGCGAATGGGCAGCTGTCGGCGCTGCTAGCAGACGCGCCGACGATCGTCGATCTGAGGGCCCCTGGGCGGATCGCCATCCGTCCCGCCGAGGGCGTGACCTCCTCCTCAAAGCATCGCAGCGTGGCCGGCATCGGAGCGCTGATCGAGGAGATCGGACGCAAAGGAGGGCGGCCATGATGCGCGCGCCCCGCCAGCCGTCAGGTCCAGTCCTCGGTCTTCTCGACATCGGTACGTCCAAGGTGGCCTGCCTGATCGTGGCGCTGGAGCCGCGCGGACCTTCGATTCTCGCGGGAATGCAGACGGCATTCCGCGTGCTCGGCATCGGCCATCAGCGCTCGCGCGGGCTGAAGGCGGGTGTGATCACCGACCTCGCGGAGGCGGAAACGGCGGTGCGTGCGGCGGTGGACCAGGCTGAGCGCATGGCAGGCGTCACGCTCGAGGACGTCTATGTCTCAGTCGCTTGCGGACGGCTGAAGTCGGAATCGTTCGCCGCCAATGCAGATGTAGATGGCGGCATTATCGGCGACCGCCACATCAACCGGGTGTTGGACGGCGCGCGCGCCTATGCCGAGCGCGACGGGCGGATGCTCGTGCATATGAACCGCGTCGGATATCGGCTCGACGGAGCCCCTGGCGGGCGCGATCCGCGCGGCCTCGCGGCGAACAGGCTTACCGTGGATCTGCACACAGTCAGCGCCGACGATGCGCCGGTTCGCAACCTGATGCTGCTCATCGACCGTTGTTATCTGGGCGTCGCAGGGCTGGTGGTGACGCCATATGCAAGTGCACTCGCGGCAACCAGCGCGGAGGAGCGGCGGCTCGGCGTCACGGTGATCGACATTGGCGGGGGCGTGACCTCGATCGCGCTGTTCGCCGACGGCCGCTTCGTCCATGCCGACACGCTGCCAATCGGCGGACAGCATCTGACGTTCGATATCGCACGCGGGTTGCAGACGCCACTCGTCGAGGCCGAGCGAATCAAAGCGCTATATGGCACATTGAGTACGGCGCCGTCTGACGGGCGCGAGGCGTTTTCGTTCCCGCTTGCGGGAGACGAGCAGGGGGTTTTGTCGCAAACGACCAAAGCTGCGTTGAGCGAGATTCTCAGGCCGCGCATGGCGAGCCTGGTGGGCTTGATCGACGAGCGGCTCGAGCAGAGCGGGATGCGCAGTTGGGCGGGTGATCGGGTGGTGCTCACGGGCGGAACCAGTCAGCTGGTGGGCTGTGACGGGTTTGTCGCCAACCTACTCGGGGCGCCAGTGCGCGTGTCGGGACCGGATGGGGCTGCGGCATTGCCGGGAAGCATTTCGGTGCCGGCGTTCTCGACAGTCGTCGGTCTGGTGGCCGCGGCCGTGGCAGGCGAAGGGCTCGTCGATGCGCGGCAGGAAAGAGATTTGTTGAGCCAGGGGTATCTTCGTCGCGTCGGAACGTGGCTCAAGGAGGGGTTCTGAGGTCACAAGCGGGTCGGCGGCCCTGTGGTCGCGCCGCAGCACCTTTCAGAACCTGGACGGAATGACGGCATGCGGGCGCCTGCGACGCCCGGGGCAAGGCGAGGGGACCCATGAGCATCACGCTACAACTGCCGAAGCTTACAGATCTGCGGCCAAGGATCACTGTGATTGGCGTGGGCGGCGCGGGCTGCAACGCGGTCAACAATATGATCGCGGCCGGATTGACGGGCGTCGAGTTCGTCGTCGCCAATACGGATGCACAAGCGCTGGTGGCATCGAGCGCGGAGCATCGCCTGCAGCTGGGCATCAATCTGACCGAAGGGCTGGGAGCGGGCTCCAAACCGGAGATCGGCGAGGCGGCCGCGGAAGAGGCGGTGGACGAGATCCGCGCGCAGATTTCGGGATCGCACATGCTCTTCATTGCGGCTGGCATGGGCGGTGGCACCGGCACGGGCGCGTGCTCGGTGATCGCGCGAGTGGCGCGCGAGCTTGGCATCCTCACCGTTGGCGTCGTCACGAAACCCTTCATGTTCGAAGGCACACGCCGATCGCGCACGGCAGATGCCGGTGTGGCAGAGCTGAAGAAGCACGTCGATACGCTGATCGTCATCCCGAACCAGAACCTGTTCCGGATCGCCAACGAGAAGACGACTTTTGCAGAGGCGTTCGTCCTTGCCGATCAGGTGCTCTATTCGGGTGTCGCCTGCATCGTCGATCTCATTCTCAAGGACGGCCTCATCAATCTCGACTTCGCGGATGTGCGCACCGTGATGAAGGACATGGGCGCGGCAATGATGGGCACGGGCGAGGCCGTTGGCGAGCGCCGCGCGGTGCTCGCTGCGGAAGAAGCGATCGCCAATCCATTGCTTGACGACGTGACGCTGAAAGGTGCGCGCGGGTTGCTGCTGTCGATTACGGGCAGCCACGACATGACGCTCTATGAAGTTGACGAGGCAGCAAGCCGCGTTCGCCAGGAGGTCGATCCGGAAGCCAACATCATTGTTGGAGCGACGTTCGACGACAACCTTGGCGATGCGATGCGCGTGTCAATCGTGGCGTCCGGCATGGAACGTCTGGAGAGGGCAGAGACGCCGCCGCCGCCGCCCGAGGCGTGGCCCAATACGCGAATCGTACCGCCCCAGGCAGCCGCGCCGAATCCTGGCCGGATGTCGGCGGAAGGCTACGAGCAGCGCCTTTCAGCCGCGATGGGGCGCGCGGGAGCGGCCCAGCAGCCGGTAACTGGTGCACGCGAAGCTCCGGGCGCCGGCGCGGGCGCGGCTGGTGCAAAACCGCCTTCCCCTCAGTCTCAGCAACCGCCGCCCCGCGGACCAGCTCCAGCGCCGCGTGAGACTTGGCAGGCGCCCGGCAACGTACTTATCGAGCGCGGATACCAGCCGCCTCCGGCCGGTACCATGCCGCCGCCACCGCCGCCACCGACCGCAGACCCTGCAGCCTTCCGTCCGCAGCCGCCGAGCGAGGTGCGCAGGCCGCCAGCCCGTCGCATCCCAGACGTCGGAGAATTCCCTGTCGTGGGGCAGCGTGCCTATTATGCAGGCACGGGAACGGAAGAGGACGGCGCCCGTTCGCAGCACTCCGTTGGGTCGGGCGATGACAATCTGCAACAGGCGACTTCGGGCGAGCGCCGCCGGCCAGGGTTCTTCGAGCGAATCACCGGACGTCGCCGGAAGGGCGCTGATTCGCTTTCTGCGGACGCAGAAAATGTTTCAATGCGAGACGGATATGGAGCCGGCAATCGCGGACTGGGAGATGGCCAGTCTGGCCCGAGTGGACGTCAAGGCGTCGCCCGGGAGCCTGAGGGCTCCGACGAGACTATTGATCTACCTATGTTTTTTGGGAAAAATCGGCGTTGACACGACCGCTGATGATCGCCCAAACATCCGCCCCGTCGAGACGGAAAATGTGGCGTAACAGAGTGTAAGAAACCGTGATTTGTGTCGCTGGTGGGGCACGGCTATCGTTTAATCGTTAACGACGAACGTAAGCATTCCAAGGGCTTAAGTGTTTTTGCAGACACATAGGGTGGCCCGCAGGACACACTTCTAGGAGTTGGTCCAACGGCGGTCCCGATAAGGGATCAGAGCTTACAGGGTCGTCGGGGGTGGGGCGATTGCAAGGGGACGGTTTCGCAATCGCGCCGGGGAAAATCGAGGGACGGCTAAATGTCGAATCGCTTTATCGGCGCGCGACAGACGACGATTGCTCGCGAGGTTGAGCTTGTTGGCACGGGGGTGCACAGCGGAGCTCCGGTTTCGGTAATACTGCATCCGGCAGAGGCCGATGCCGGGCTCCGGTTCGTCGTCACGGAAAATACGCGCTTAGTTGCCGACATCGCTGCCGATGTCCGCAACGTCAAGAACCTAACGCTTTGTACAGTCATCGGCGACGAGAGCGGTGTTACCGTCTCCACCGTCGAACATCTTCTGGCTGCGCTTCGCGGTCTTGGTGTCGACAATTGCTTCATCGAGATCGACAGCAAGGAAGTCCCGATTATGGACGGCAGCTCGGCGGCTTTCGTCGAGGCGATCGATGAGGTCGGGATCCGCGAGCTGAGTGCGCCGCGGAAGTTCATCAAAGTCTTGAAGCCGATCCGCGTCCAGGACGGCGACTGCTGGGGCGAGCTGGTTCCCCACACCGGTTTTCATCTGGATGTAGAGATCGAGTTCGATACGCCTGTAATCGGTCGCCAGCGTCTCGCGCTGGAGATGTCGCCGGGCAATTTCCGCAACGAATTGTCCCGCGCGCGTACCTTCGGTTTCATGTCCGACGTGGAGCGCCTCTGGAAGGCCGGTCTGGCGCTTGGCGCTAATCTCAACAACACAGTCGCCATCGGCGACGGCCGCATTCTCAATCGCGACGGTCTGCGCTGCCCGCAAGAGTTCGTGCGTCACAAGATGCTCGATGCGGTGGGAGATCTGACGCTGGCCGGGCATCCTCTGCTCGGCGCTTACCGCTCGGTTCGCGGTGGGCATCGCCTCAATTCGCACGTCCTGCAGGCACTTTTTGCTGACGATACGGCGTGGACGGTCGTTCAGGCGCCGCGCGTTCGTGAGGTTCCTGCTCTTGAGGTTGGCTTCGGTGCGGGCGCGGCTGCTGTCGCGCTGGCGGAGTAGGGCTTCTGGTTTTCCCGTTTGCCACCGGGGGGTAGGCGGACGGGCTGCGGTTGGCGAGCGCTCGTCGTTTACGCCACCGCACCGTTTCAGGGGGCATTTCCGACGTCGCGGGGCGTCACAAGTCAGCGGGTGGGGCCGTCTAAATGACTTTGCCCCGCCCTGTTTATTTGCGCGGCCATCGAGTTGGCATTTCGTGGTTCTGGTGGCTCTATACGAAGATGACGAGCGATGCTGACAATCGGTTTGACTGCGTCCGGGACTCTGGCCGGGTCGCGCTCGCGTTGGATCGCTCAAGAAGCCACTTGTGTGGCGACCATACCGTATTCATATCGCATGGACGCATGAACACGATCCACGACTTTGAATTGAGCATGTTCTTGACGCTGAACCGCTGCTCACTTCAGCTGAACATGCTCTAGCGAGCGCGGACTATGGTTCGGGAGACTCCCGAGAGCGTCGGGATGGTGGCTTTGAGGGAGGGTCGGTCAAGTCGCCGGGGGACTATGTCGAACCGGCGGGCAGGCGATGGGACACGAGGGCGACTCGTATGCTATTGCAACTTTTGGGGAGCGGCCTCAGGTGCTGATGCTCGGAGGCCCTCAGAACGGGTGGGTCTGCAGTATTCGTGACAGCGGTCCGGCGTTGCGCTGGCTTCGCGTTTCGACGGTCCGATGTGACGCCGGTTCGATCTAACGGTGACCGACGTCGCTTTGGTTCAGGACAGGTTCTCTGTCCGTGGAGCGGCGATCGGTAAGCCGGCGGATCCGGGTATAGCGCTTCATTGGGCACGGCCGCTGCAGGGTAGATACGGGGACGAACGAGCGATGAGCAACAAAACGCGAGGTTTCAACCTGCTCGTCTGCGCGATGCTTGGGGGCGCTCTGATGGTGCTCCAGGGGTGCGCCTCGTCGAACGATCTGCAGAAGGCGCTCAATCCCGATCCGCCGGGGACGATGTATGCGGCTGCCGATCGTCTTATGACCAAGGGCAAGTATGAGGCCGCTGCCAAGAAGTTCGAGGATCTTGATCGCGATCATCCCTATTCGCCGGAGGCCCGGCGCGCGATCGTGATGTCGGCCTACGCCTACTATAAGGCGGGCAAGCTGCCAGAAGCGATCGCATCGGCGGAACGCTATACGACGATGCATCCGGGCACGAAGGAGGCGGCGTTCGCCCATCACATCATTGCGTCGTCTTATTTCGACGAAATGCGCACGCCCAACCGCGATCAGTCGTCGACGAAGAAGGCGCTGGCTGAGTTGAAGAAGCTGAAGGCGCTCTATCCGGACAGCGAGTACGCGAAGAAGGCGGACAACCGTATCCGGCTGACGGAAGATACGCTGGCGGCTGCCGAGATGGAGGTCGGGCGCTACTACCTGAAACGCTCGAACTACGTCGCTGCAATCAACCGCTTCAAAACGGTTGTGTCCGACTACCAGACGACGGCACACGTGGAGGAGGCGCTGATGCGCCTCGTCGAGTGCTACATGGCGCTGGGCATCAAGCAGGAAGCGCAGACCGCCGCTGCGGTGCTGGGGCACAATTTCCCGAACTCGCGCTGGTACAAGGATGCCTATGCTCTCCTTGAGTCCGATGGTCTCGCGCCGCGCGAGGACGGCGATTCATGGCTGTCGAAGGCGTGGAAGAGCGTGCCGAAGCTGTCGCTCGGCGGACCGGGCTGAGACGTGCGGCGTGGTGCAAAGTCGCTGATTGCGATATCTGAGCAGCTTGGGCGCGCCTGCGAATTCATGAACGCCTTGATGGTTTGGCGACACGTCGGCGCCTGGGCATGCCGTGCGGGATTTCCGCGCACCGGGGAACGGACATGAATGCGGCATCGTCAGACGTCACGGGGCGCCGTCCGCCGCAGCGCCTCATCGACCGGCTGTTCGAGCGTTTCGAGACCCGGCATCATGCCGTTGCCAATCGCCTCATACAATTCGTGGCCATTCCGGTTCTGATGTGGTCGGGCTTCGCATTGGCCAAGACACTTCCGGAGCCGGCGTTGTTGGCCGTCATTCCCGGCGTCGACTGGGCTGTGGCGGCTGGTGCTGCAATCAGTCTGGGGTATGCGATCCTTTCGTGGCGTCTCGGTGTGGCCATGGCCGTCGCTTCGCTCGTGTTAATCGCTGTCGCTGCCTACTACGCGGGTAACGAGTCGTTGCCCTTGTGGCAACCCGCGCTCGTCTTCCTTGTGCTGAGCGCGGTCCTGTGGCTGGTGGGCCGGCGCATCGAAGGGCGGCCGCGGCTCCTGGGCGAAATGGCCTTGGATCTGTTGATCGGGCCGGCCTGGCTCCTTGCCCGGGTTCTGAGACTGCTGCGCATCGGCTATTGATGGCGCCAGGACATGAAACGGCGCGGAGCAGATCCGGCATGACCAGAGGCGGCACATCGAAAGGTCCGGAGGCTAGTATTCCGGTAGAGGCGCTGACGGCGGCACAGGCACAGTGCGAACTCGAGCGACTGGGCAAAGAGATCGCCCATCACGATGCGCTCTATTATCAACACGATGCGCCGGAAATTTCGGATGCCGACTACGACGCTCTACGGGTGCGCAACGCCCAGATAGAGGCGCGCTATCCGGAGCTCATTCGTCCCGACAGTCCCTCGCAGCGCGTCGGAGCATCGCCTGCGGAGGGCTTTTCCAAGATCCGCCATCGCGTGCCGATGCTGTCGCTGGGGAACGTTTTCGAAGACGAGGACGTCATCGAGTTTGTGCAGCGGATCCGCAGGTTCCTGAGGCTTTCCGAGGACGCGCCGCTCGAGATCACGGCGGAGCCGAAGATCGACGGCCTTTCGATCTCGCTGCGCTACGAGAAAGGGCGCCTGGTCGAGGCGGCGACGCGCGGCGACGGCTCGGAAGGCGAAAATGTCACGGCGAACGTCAGAACGATCAAGCAGATCCCGCACAGGCTGAAGGGCGAGGACGTGCCAGACGTCTTCGAGGTGCGCGGCGAGATCTACATGGGCCACGCGGATTTCGCCAAGCTCAATGCGGCGCAGGCGAAGGCCGGTGACAAGGTGTTCGCCAACCCGCGCAACGCCGCGGCAGGGTCGCTGCGGCAGCTCGATGCGAAGATCACGGCTGCCCGGCCGTTGGCATTCTTCGCCTACGCATGGGGCGACGTATCCTCGCTTCCGGCCGACACGCAGTCGGCTGTCGTGGAGGCGCTGGGGCGGTGGGGGCTGCCGGTCAATTCCCTTATGAGGGTGTGCAAGGGGGCGGACGAGCTGCTCGCCTACTATCATCGGCTGGGGGAGAGACGCGCCAAACTCGGCTACGATATCGACGGCGTCGTCTACAAGGTCAACCGGCTCGATCTGCAGGAGCGGCTGGGATACGTGAGCAGAGCGCCGCGCTGGGCAAGTGCGCACAAGTTTCCGGCCGAACAGGCAATGACGATTCTTCGCGACATCGAAATCCAAGTTGGCCGAACCGGCGCGCTGACACCCGTCGCCAAGCTCGAGCCGGTGACGGTGGGCGGCGTGGTCGTTTCCAATGCGACCCTGCACAACGAGGATGAGATCGCACGCAAGGACGTGCGGATCGGCGATACGGTCGTGGTACAGCGGGCCGGCGACGTGATCCCGCAGATCGTGCGCGTCGTCGACGAGAAGCGGCCGAAGGGAGCCAAGGTATTCGTTTTCCCCCACGTATGCCCTGCATGCGGCAGTCATGCGGTGCGCGAGGTCGACGAGAAGACAGGGGATATGGACGCCGTGCGCCGCTGCACGGGCGGGCTCATTTGTCCGGCGCAGCGCGTGGAGCGGTTGAAGCATTTCGTCTCGCGCAACGCCTTCGACATCGAGGGGCTCGGCGAAAAGAGCGTGCAAGAGTTTTATGACGCCGGGCTTATTGCCTCGCCGCCCGACATCTTCACGCTTGGCGAACGCAACATCGGCTTCGATCCGCCTATAGAGGAACGCGAGGGTTGGGGGCAGCAGTCGGTCAAGAAGCTGTTTGCGGCAATCGAAGCGCGGCGCCAGATTGCGCTCGACCGATTCATCTTTGCGCTCGGCATCCGGCATATCGGTGAGACAACGGCGCGCGTGCTGGCGCGTGCCTACGGTACGATGGATGCGCTGCGGATGGCGATGACTGCCGCGCAGGATGAAAGTAGCGAGGCCTACCAGGACCTCAACAACATCGACGGGATTGGCAGGGTAGTTGCGGATGCCCTAGTCGAGTTCTTCGGGGAGCCGCATAACGTCGAAATCGTCGACAGGCTTCTGGAGCATGTGACGCCGGCGGCGCTCGAACGGGTGGCGACCAATTCGCCGGTGGCCGGAAAGACGGTCGTGTTCACCGGTACGCTGGAGCGTCTCACGCGCAGCGAAGCGAAGGCGCAGGCAGAGCGGCTCGGAGCAAAAGTGGCAGGATCGGTCTCGAAAAAGACCGACTATGTTGTTGCCGGAGCCGAGGCGGGATCGAAGCTGAAGAAAGCGGCGGAACTCGGCGTGAGTGTGCTCAGCGAAGATGAGTGGATTGCACTGATCGGCGGATGAGCTCTGGAACGTGTCGCCTATTTCCGGGTTCGCTCCGGACGCTTCAGGGCCTTGCTTCTTCACATGTCGTTCTCGCAAAACCGCTGCACACTTTTGCGCGACATGCGCTACGTCCTTCTGCATGTCGTTCTCGCAAAACCGCTGCACACTTTTGCGCGACATGCAGTGGACCGCGTCCTTATGCAACCGCTCCATGTTGGCCGGGAAGTTGCGGTGATTGCTCACAATTCATTGGGTGGACGGTGTCATGACTGTGGACAGTGCGGTTCCTCAGGCCGCGCGACTCAGGCTTAGCTCACTTCGATCGAGAGTCTGATTTTCACCGTTGCTGGAAGAGCTGGCGGCTCCAGTCCGCACGATCAGGGTCTGGTGCCCGCCCAACGAGCCTGGAATTGCATGATGTGTGTCTGCCGCCGCTGTCAGCGCCTTGCCGCCGCCATGGATGACGATGTCGTTTGCGGAGTCGACGAGGAGGTCGCGGATATCATGGATGTGGCATTTCGTGCCGCACATGCACATGGTGCGGCCGAAATCGGATTCGAGCATGTGCTGCACGCCATGACTTCGCTGGCCGTGGGACGTGCTTGGCTTGCGAGCGCGAGCGTCAATATTGCGTGGCTTCGCGAGGAAGCGGCGCAGGTTATGGCCGAGACAGGTCATTCGGCCGCGGAACGGTTCGGACCTTTGTCATACGTCCCCACTCTTGCTGGGGATGTCGCAACCGCGTTGGAGTTCGGGGCGGCAGATGCCCGCGCGCGAGGGGCGGCTTTTGCGCAGCCCGGGGATTTCCTTGCCGTGCTGATGGCCTACCAGCCGGGCGATGAGGTGCTTTCCGATCTCTTCTCCGTGCTGCATGCTGGGCAACGCGATTTTCGGTACGCCGTAACGGGTACTGCGGAAATCGGGATGCAAGGCGGCGCGGATGTGAATGGCGCTGGTTCGAAAGACGAAACGCTCGCGGTGGATGCGCGCGAAGAGGCGGCTCATATGCTCGATGTCCGCGTTGCGTTGAGTGATCTTGACGTGCGCCTTGAAGGGATCGAAGCACGTGCCGACGAGGATCGCCAGCGCATCGTGAGTGCGCTTCATGAGCTTTCGCGTCAACGCGAGCGTTTGCCAGCTGCGGAGGACTGGCAATCGCAGATGCAGGCGTTTGTCACTCAGCTCGACGCGATGCAAAGGCAACTTGCGGAGCTGGCAGCCGGCGAAGTTTTGCGCGGCAATCCGGCGAACGCCTTCGGGTCGTCTGGCGACGGGGCGGATGGGCAGATCGCGAAGCAGTCCGGCAGCGATGCGAATGGAGCCCGTCTAGCGGCGGATAGGGAACGTGACCGGCGCATCGCGGGGCTGGTCGGTATGCTGGAGCGGCAGACACGTGGTCTGGAGCGGCTTTCGCAGATCGTCGCGCGGCTGGAACATGCCGAAGTCGCTGCAACATCGGGCAGCTTGCCAAATGTTGCGAACAGCGATCGCGCACCGGTGGAAGCCGGGGCGAATACCAGGCCAGGGGAAGGCGAGTGCGCGCGCGCCGGCTGGGGCTCGGATGCTGCGGCATCGGCTGTTGCTGCATCGGCTGCAGCGAAGCTGGCGATGCGCGCTTCGCAGGACGTCCGATCGGAGTCGCTGTCTGCGCCAGTGAGAGCGCAGCATTCATTGGGCGAAGCCAGCGCGCAGCGGCAGGCGGATCGTTCGCATGGCGGGTCTCAGATCCGGTCATCGAGAATGTGTGGCAGCGGGCGACCGGCGGGTGCCATTCGCGCGCGGGCGCGGCGGCTCACGAGCCGGCAGTTCGGGCGCCTGCGATTTGCACAGGTTGCGAGGCTCGGTCTTCGCGGTAGGCCGAAACGGCGCGAACGTTCGTGGTGGCGATGGCTTGCGGATCGCGAGCGGTGGCGGTCTGCGCGTCAGCGCGGAGGTCGGTTCCGCGCTTTCGGCGAGCGTTTCAACCATCGCGGCGGGGCTTCGAGCAGGCGGTCTCGAAGTTCACGTCTCGTGCTTGGTGGCGGCGTCGACAGAGGGAAACAGGAAAAGCGCTTCTACCTGTCCATGGACGACGATATCGTTGACGCTCCCTCGATCGGCCCGAAGACGGCGGAGCGGCTGCGTCCGGCGCGGGTCTTCACGGTACGCGACCTGCTCCATGCCGATGCGGACGCGGTAGCAGACTTGGTGACGGCCCGGCACATCACGGCGCAAGCGGTTCGCGACTGGCAGGACCAGGCGCGGCTCGTGATCACCATTCCGTTCCTCAGGGGGACGCACGCGCAGCTTCTGGTCGGCTCCGGCTTCCGCACCTTTGAAGAGGTGGCGCTCGCCGATCAGGCAACGCTGATGTCAGCGGTGCTGAAATTTGCGACGACGCGAGAGGGCCAGAGCATCCTGCGCAATGGGCCGCCGCCGGATCTGCAAAAGATCGTCAAGTGGATGGAACATGCGCTCGAGTCGGAACCGGCGCGGGCGGCCTGATACTGCCATTCGAAGCCGACGACGTCAGCGGCTGCATGACTCGGCAATCTGTTTTTCGTAGTTCGAAGGCAGAGGCGGCGCAGGCTTGTAGCCGGCGCACAGCCGTCCGAGCGTTCCATTGGCGCGCTGCCCGTCCGGGGAACAATAGAGGCCGGTACCGTCGTCCTGCGGCGTGAACCGCAATCCCTTCGCGCCATCGCTGCTGTCGAGGGTGGTTGCGAGGTAGTTCAGACCGAATATTCGCTTGGCGCCCTCGGTGCCGGTGAGGCGCCGCGGACGATAATGTGTGTCGGTCACCGGAATGGCCTGCACGGCGGCGATGGCAAAGCGGCCATCCCTGCCCCGATGCATGTAAACGCGAGCCATCAAGCCATAGTCGCGACAGACGCCCTTGCCCGTGATGTCGGCGGTGCCGTGGTGGAGGAAGTTACCCAGTCCGTACAATATCAGCGATTTGTCCACGATCTCGACGCCGCGGACGACGTGGGCGTGATGACCGACGATAATGTCGATACCGTCCTTACGGGCCGCCTCTGCGCGCCATTCCTGGATCTGGCGTGCATCGGTGCGTACCTGTCCTTCCGTGCCGTAGTGAATGGAGAGGATGCGTATATCGGCCTTCGCCTCCCTCAGCCGCTTGCGGATCAGCGCGTAGTCATCATCGAAGCGGTAGGCGATCTGACCCGGCTGATTCTCGCCCGCGCGGTGGTGGGCAAGATTGTTGGTAACGATGCCAATGGCGGCAAAGCCAACCTTAGCGCCCTTGACGTCGATGATATGCGGTCGGCTGGCCTCCTCGCGATTCATGCCAAGGCCGGCCGCAGCTTTCAATCCGCTGCCATACAATTCGCCGACGTGGTGCAGCGTCTCTTTCAGGCCGGGCAGGCCGTAGTCCATCGAATGGTTGTTGGCGAGGGAGAAGACGTTGAATCCGGTAAGCAGAAGGTGGGCAATGCCTTCAGGGTGGGTGCGGAAATTGAACGGACCGCTCTGGCCCTTCAGGTCGCGCGGGAGATCGTTGCGATCGGTGACGACAGTCTCGACATTCATGAAGTTCAAGTCGCCGTCGATCTCGCTGGCGATGCGGTCGGTGGTGTCGCGCCAGCGCTGGAAGCCCCGCTTCGAGATGCCTTCGGGCGAGACCGGCGTGTGGTTGCCTGAATAACCGACGTCGCCGACGAAGGTGAGAACGATCGTATCGGTTTCGGACATCGCCGGCGGTGGTGCGACAACGGCTGCTATGGCGGACAGGACAACGGCGGCGGCGCGAACGGACAGGGGCCGATGACTACGGGCGGGACGGGATGATTTAGAGGTATGGATCATGGTGCCAGTGAGCATCGAAATCCGGCTAGCGCAAGGCCGCCGCCCGGCTCAGATTGAGTGGCCTAGGGCGCGCGCTCATCGAACAGCGCCGCGCTCGACGCGCAGAGAGTGCCACATGTGAGGCACGGATCGTGCTCATGTTTCGTGGAAGCATGGATATGATCCGGCCCTTTGTTTGGAGCATGTTTTTCACTCCGAACCGCACCACACTTCAGCTCAACATGCTCTATTGCGGTTTGCAGGCGGCTTCCAGCCAGGCGCGCGTGGAGGCGTCGAGGTGCGGAGAGAGCAGACGGCAGACTCGCGCATGGTACTCGTCGAGCCAGCGCCGCTCCTCGGGCAAGAGCAGAGCCTTGACGACAAGGCGGCGGTCGATCGGGACCAGTGTAAGCGTTTCGAAGCCGAGCATCGGCCGCTCGCCGTCCTCCGGCACCTCGGCCTCATTTACCAGAACCAGATTCTCGATGCGTATACCGTAGGCGCCTTCCTTGTAGTAGCCCGGCTCGTTGGACAGAATCATTCCTGCCTCGAACGGCACCTGGCCCAGGCGGCTCAGTGTCTGCGGGCCTTCGTGAACCGACAGATAACTGCCGACGCCGTGACCGGTACCGTGATCGTAGTCGAGGCCCGCCTGCCAAAGTGCCATGCGGGCATGGCTGTCAAGGTCCACGCCACGCGTCCCGACAGGGAAACGCGCCCTTGCAATCGCGATGTGGCCCTTCAGTACAAGCGTGAAGCGCTGTCGCATATCTTCGTCCGGCTTTCCGATGGCGACGGTGCGTGTGATGTCGGTCGTGCCGTCGGCGTATTGCGCACCCGAGTCGATAAGGAACAGCTCGCCCTTGCGCAGCTTTCGGTTGGTTTTGCGGCTCACTCGATAATGGACGATGGCGCCGTTAGGACCGCTGCCTGAGATGGTATCGAAGCTGATTTCCTTCAGCATGCCTGTCTCGGCGCGGAAGGCTTCCAGCTTCTGGACGGCCTCGATTTCGTCGATACCCTGCCTGGTTGCGATTGCGGCAGTATCGAGCCAGGCAAGGAAGCGGGTCATTGCAACGCCGTCGCGCAAATGGGCGGCGCGGCTTCCTGCGATTTCGGCTGCGTTCTTGATGGCCTTCGGCAGGACGACGGGATCGGGGCCGCGTGTGAAATGGCGTGTGCCGATGCGGCGTGCAAACCACCACGCCGTGTTGTTGGGGGCAATGCGGATGCAGCGGCCGGCCTCCTTCAGCGAATCGAGCAGGGGCCCCAGATCGTCGGGTGCGCGGACGTTGGCCACCGGCTTCAGCGCCCGGCGGGTCTCGGCGTCGAGCTTGGCAGGGTCGACGAAGAGGTCGGGCTTCGAGCGCGCGTGCAGAATCGCGAAGGCCAACACCACGGGATTGTGTGCCACATCCGAGCCGCGGATGTTGAAGAGCCAGCAGATCGAGTCGGGCTGGGTCAGGATTGCGGCGTCGTGGCGTTCGGCAATCAGCTTCTCCTGCAGCCGCTTGATCTTGTCGGCGGCCGCTTCGCCGGCCAGCTCGACAGGGTGCACGCGGACACGGGCTGCCGGTAACTTCGGCCGATCCTTGCCCCAAATGCGGTCGACCAGATTGCCGCCAATGTCCTTGAAGCGAATCTCGTGGCGGGCAAGTTCCTTGCGCAGCTGTTCGACCTGGGCGAGCGTCACCAACCACGGGTCGAAACCGATAATGCTACCTGGTTTGAGCGCTTCGGCTGCCCAGTCCTTCAAGCCTTTGCCGGGGATCTGCAGGATCTCGAAAATCTGGCCATCGACCTCCGCGCGCGATTGGACGGCGTAGCGCCCGTCGACGAACAGCGCGGCGCGCTGCTGCCCGATTACGGCATATCCAGCCGATCCGCTGAAGCCAGTCAGCCATCTCAGGCGCTCGGACGCGGGAGGGACATATTCCCCCTGATGCTCGTCTGCGCGCGGCACGAAGTAGGCGTCGAGCCCGCGCCTGCGCATGGCGGCGCGCAACTGCTTGATGCGATCGGCAGCCAGAGCGGGCTCGGCAAAAGTGTCGAAGGTTTGGAACATCGAGTCCTCTTAAGGCTCGCGCGGGCATTCAGCAACGGGCGATCTCTGGGCACGACCCGGCTTTGGAGGCCTTTCAGCGGGCGCGATTCGCGACGATGTGGAATTGAGGGCCAGATTAAGACGTTCTTCATCCGCCATGTCGTCACCGCATTGCTGCGATGCAACATAAGGTCTGGCGGGACCTGGGCCGCGCGCTTAGGTTTGCGCTCAGTGCTTTGGGTGATGCGGGAAAACCCGTGGGCTCGAAGCGTTACAAAGAGGGCCCCCGAACAAGGGGGTGAAGGATCATGAGCCTGAATTCAATGTCGCTCGGCCGGGCTATGCCGGTCGAAAATGGCAAGTCGCGCTTCGGAGCAGCACTTGCTGCGTTCGGAGAAAGGTTAATCGCCGTACAGCAGGCCCGTGCCGACCGGTTGGTGCGGCCCTATCTCGCCCAGCTTGGCGAGGCCGATCTGAAGCAGCTTGGCTTTAGCGCAGCCGAGATAGCATCGATCAGGAAGGACCGTCATCTTCCTGTCGTAAGGTGGGTCTAGAAGAGCATCCAGGCCACCTTGGTGGCTCAGAGAAGAGCACCCCGACGGGCAATTGCCAAGTCGGGGTGCGTTGGTTTTGGGGGGCGTTGAGGCCAACCGTGGCTGATTGAAGTCGCGAGAAGCGTTGCGTCCCGAGGCTGAAGCGAGGGCCAATTTCTGCCAGTTCGGCATCGGTGCGCCGGTCCGGGCTGAATGGCTTGCGCTGAAAATATACGACTGCTTCCGTCTCAGCCGATGAGGCTCGAATTGCGGGTGGGCGAGCGTTCGTCACGACGCAGCACCAGCGTCGCCCATTCGTGAATGCGCGCGTGCTCGACAAGATGAAAACCAGCCGCGCGATACGCCGCTATGACGGCCGGCGCCTGCGGCACGAGGATACCCGACAGGATCAAATGACCTCCGGGCGCGACGGTGCTGGCGATGTCGCGGGTGAGGCGGACCAGCGGATCGGCGAGGATGTTGGCGATCAACAGGTCGTATCTATGTCGGCGCAAGGCGGGGTGGTGGAGGCCCGCGGCGACGTGGAAACCGATCGTTCCGCCGCAACGGTTCAGGCGTGCGTTCCGGCGCGCAACCTCGATCGAGGGTGCGTCCAGATCGGTGGCGGTGATGCGCGCATGAGGGAGCGCGCGGCGGACGGCGATCGCCAGTACGCCTGATCCGCAGCCAAGATCGAGTACGTTGCGAAAGGTGCGTGACCGCGTCAGCCGGTCGATGGCCAACAGACAGCCGAAGGTGGTCGCGTGGTGGGACGTTCCGAACGCCTCGCCCGCATCGATCAAGATGGCGCCCGGTCCTTGCGGGACGCGGTGGCGGTCGTGGCTGCCGTGGATGGTGTAGCGGCCTGCGGTGACGGGCGGCAGGGCGGCTTGCGAAAGCGCGACCCAATTGAGATCCGGCACATCATCGAGCGAGATGTTGCCGGTTTCCGAAGGCGCAATGCCGAGCAGCGCAGACAGGCTTTCGCGGAGCGCCTCCGGTGCCGGCGGGGTGTCGTAATAAGCGTCGATGCGCCAGCCGCCGGTCTCTGGGGCTTCGAAGAGTGTCAGCGCCGCGGGCGGGGGATCGATCAGATTCTGGATGGCGCCCGCCAACGTGTGGGCCAGGTCGCGCGTGGCGACCGCAAGCGTGATGCGGCGGGCGATCATATTGGTGGTCCGGTGCTGAAAGGTTTCGGTGCGAGGTTGGGGTGGGCGCGTAACGGCGAATTGCGCGCTTGGCGCGTGTGCTGATTGAGACAAGGTTCCGGCCAGCGGAAATCCGGGCTGTCACGTCAGGCCCTCGTGCGGGACAGTGTTGCTGCGCCGGGCAACGCGGTCGGACGGTCGGGGATAATCGCTGCCATCACTGTCCCGGCGCAGTCTTGGAGTCGACGGCGACGGACATCTGCTCGGCCTGGCGGACCCTCTGAGCCTCCAGGATAGCATCGCCGACGGCAGTGGCATCGCCTTCGAACTCGTAGCCCTCGCCGGTGCGCGGGTCGGGCAAATGGTCGAGGAACAGGTCCCACTTGGCATCGAGGTGGGCGGCGGCCTCGCGCGGGGGCATGGTGTGCAAATAGCCGTCGGGTCCTTCGGTGACGATGCCGTCGGCGATCAGGCGCTGGAGTGCGTCTTCCAGGTCGAAATCGACGTTGATGCCGAATTCAGTCGCCAGATATTGCTCGATCGCCGCGTCGATCGCGGGCAAGTCGGAATGCCGGGCCCGTTCCTTCACAAGAACGGTATAGAGCAGCATCTCCTCCTTCACGTCCTCCTCCGCGGCGCGGTCGGCCAGCATCACCATCACGCCGCGATTGTCTGCCATCGAGTGGAAGTAGAGGTTTTGCGCCATGATGACCAAGTAGCGCTGCTTCTGGTTCAGGAAGCTCATGACCTGGCGCACGGCTACGGCGCCGAGGCTCGCCACCGCACCGGCGGCGGCGATCGGGTTGGAGAAGACCAACGCCAGTTTGCCGGCCGCGCTCGCCACGCCCACGCCGAGGCCGCCGACGGATGTGGCGCCGAGCTTGAGCTTGTCCATCAGGCGGAACTTCACAACGGTGTTGGGGAACACCATTTCCAAGTCGGTGCGGGGGATGTTCTTGAAGAGCTTGAGATAGATGTTGTCTTCGCGCACCTCGGGCGGGAGCATGGCTCGCAGCTTGGTAACGATCCTGCGCGCCTCCTTCAAGCTGACGTGCTCCTCTTCCATCACCTCACGGACGCGCACCTCGAAGGGCTTGAGCTTGAAGAGCAGGCAGAGCCGCTGGTAGATGGGGACGTCGAATTCAACCTTGCGCATGAACTTTCGAAGCGTGCGCCGCTCGCGCTGCATCGTGGAAGCGCCTCGATAGTAGATCAACACCTCCTCGAATGCGGTGAAGTCGACATGCAGGTCGAGGCCGTAGTGGGATTCCCGCGTGAGGATCATCTCGGCAGCATCGGGCGAGATTCGGCGATAGTTGGCCTGCTCGAGCAGATGGCGCATGTCATCGATGATGCGGCGCTGCATCGTGCGCCGCTCGTCATCGGTGAACTTGCGCGTCAAAAGAAGGTCGGTGTCGGGGCTGAATGGCTCATAAGCCTGTTCCAGCGCCAGCGTGCGGCAGGCGTAGCGCTGGTGGCGCCAGTAGTCGAGGTACTGGAAGAAGCGGCGGGCGTCGTGGCATACGGATCCCGGCCAGCTCTGCGGCGCGGTGAGCCGATCCATGAGAGCGAAGCGCGTCACGGGGATGAAGGTTTCGCGGTCAGGCTCGCTGATGGCAGGGAGCTCGGGCGGCTGCACCTCGGCAGCGGCTTTCTCCGGCTCAACGCCCTTCAGTGAGATGCTGACAGACCGGGGTGGACGGGCTCCTGTCCCATGGTTTCTGGCTCCCGCCATTTTGCCTTGCGGCGACGCCATGGTCTCAACGGACGACATTTTCTCGTTTCCCTCCCATCTACGCGACAACGGGCCCCGGAACCCGAGCAGTGTGGACCTTATAGCACCTCTCCGGGGGTGCGAGGTCGGGACGTGCAAGTCGGCTCAGCTGATACGCTAATTCGCCTGCAGTGCTGCTTTTTGGCAATACTGTGGCGCGATCAGGCTCGAATTTGATGAGCGCGTTGTCTTATGCTGAGGGGCGAGCCCCTACCCGCTCTGTTCAGGGATGAGGGCAGAGGTGTTGGTCTACGTGCTCAACGTGCGTGCGAGGTCCGAGCTCAGATGATGCAATCTTTGGCGCCGTTGCCGCCAGACATGACCGCTCGCGAGCGGTAGTTGGGTCGTTGCGGTGCTTCGCGGGGCGGTGGTCAATCCCGACGGACAACAGCGTGCGATCAGAATGTGAGAGGGCGATGGCGCTTAATTGGCGCAACTATGCATGCCGACTTGGAGTGCGTTGTTGGAGGGCGAGCGCACCTTTCCGATGTTGCCCGGCGCATTGTCTGCGGGGGTTTTGCCCGACTTCTCCGCGATGATCGTTAGGCTCGTTTCGTGGCTAAGAGGGTTCTCGGGTTAAATGCTCAAAATGCAAGTGATTCGATAATCATTGAATATGTGGACGACACGGCCAATCGTGACCGCGGGTCACAGTGGTGACACGGTTCAGGACGCAACTACTCCAAGTTTAGCGGGAAGCCGGCACAAGGGGGGTCTTGGGTGCTCGGGCGGCAAGCAATTTTCATGATTTTGTTCGGGGTGTCGGCGGGGTTGGTTGCCGGGATCCAGCCGGCGGCGGCGGGTGAGCGGTTGTCGCTGCCATTCACATGCAGCGTCGACGGCGGGAACGTGCGCCTGGCACCTGCCAGCGAACAAACACTCGCTGTCGTGGGGGCGCGGCAGGAGCGCGTCGTGCTGGCTTGTGCGGAGGGGCGGCCCGTTCAATGCCGAACCATGATTGCGCACAACTTCGCGGTCATGTGCGGTGGAGAGCGTGTGTCGTGGATGCGCGTCGCGGAGGCCATTGGTGGCCGGCGCACGTCGCGCGTCTGGCGCGAAGGCGAGCAGTTGAACATCGCATTGCGGGAGAACGATCCGGAAGGGGCGGTCGCGTCCGCTGCGCCATGCAAGCCTCAGCAGCCGGACGCCGTGGAAACCGATGCGGTGCCGGATAGCGACCCATTCATGGAGCGGGCAGTGGCGAAGCCGTGCAAGACGCCGGCTGCGCGGGAGCTGCATTTCGTGCTGCCTGCCGGTTATGCGCCCGTTTCGCATTTCGGGGCGCGTATCGTTACCCAAGCGGCGATGACAACGGCAGCGCCGATTGCGGAAGCCAAGGTTGCGCGCGCTCCGGTACTAGCGGCAGCAGCGCGCTCCGACGCCGCCGCGCCGGCTACGCACCATCGGCTTCTCGAACGCACGATCCTGACCGAACCGCTTCCCGAAATCGATTCGATAACAGGGTTGCGGGAGGAAGCCGCCAGGGATAATCAGGACTGGCAAAGTTCTGAGGGCAGCAGCGCTGCAGAGCGTTTTCCGCGCGCCGGCGAAGGCATGCCCACGGACGCAGCGGGTGGCGGCGCGCCGGTGGCCGGAAAGCACCAGGTCACGGTCGGCGACTCGGCGAAACGCATACGGAGCGCCTGGAGCGTCACCGTCACTCCGACGGGAACGGGCAGTTCATCGGAAGTGGGCGATGCTGCAACTTTCTCCGCGGCTTTGGCAGAACAGACCTCTACGACGCAACGCGACGTGATGCTGTGGCTCGTGCTGACAAGTCTGTTTGTCACGACCGGCTGGATAGTATGGTCGCGTCCGGAGCAATTTGCAGTTCTGGCGCGACGGGTGTCGGGAAACGCGGTCGGCCGATTGCCGGAAAATGCACCGTTGGTTCGGCATGCCACTGGGCTCTTGCGCCGCGCCTCCAGCGCTTTCACGTCGTTGCGGCCGGGGCACCAAGAAGCTGGCCGGTCCGGCGGTGTCTTCCCGGCGGCGGGGCTGGAGGCCGCCTATGGCGCGGTTTCCGGTGTGGTCGGCGCGCTGCCTCCCGACTTGCCGCTGCGCAGTGTGCTGGAAGACGAAATGCAGCGCGTACGCCAGCGGCTCGCGGTCGCCAAGGCCGCGTCAGCCGATGGCCAGATTTCGGCCGCCGCCTATCGTGTGCTGATGCGGGACCTAGAGCGCATTCGGCGAATTGGCGAGAGTGCGCGTGACACCGTTTCGGCAAACGCGCGCAGTGGCGGCGGGGCGGCGTCAGGCAGCGGTCAGGTACCACGCAACCGCGCCGAGGCGCTCCAGTTACTTGGGCTGAATGCCAACGTAAGCGAGGCGACAGTAAAGAAATGCGTCGATGCCCTGCGTATGAGCTGGCACCCCGATCTTGCTCACGATGCGGCAGACCTCGCGCTCAGGGAAGAACGCATCAAGCAGATCAACATCGCTATGGAGCTGATCTCCGGCAAGCCGCAGCAGGATTGAAACCTGAAGCGTGTCGCGAATTCTTAGATTAGCTCCCTACGCTTTGGATCGTGTTCATGTTTCGTGGAAACACGCACACGATCCAGTCCATAGTTGAGAGCATGTTACTCACGCTGAACCGCTGCACGCTTCAGCTCAACATGCTCAAAGCCCTTGTTATTGTGCATCCCGGCGTCGCAAAACCGCTGCGCACCTTTGCGCCATAAGCATTGGCCTGCGGCATGCGAACCGAAAATCGGCAGCGTGTACCATCTGGCCCTGCTGATTGTGCCGTGCAGCATGAGCGGAGGCAGCAGCAGCAGTGAGGCTGAATTTCGGTTCGTTCGCTGTTGCCGGCCGAGCGGCCAAGCCTGTTGCCTCTGAGCACTAAATCGTCCCGCAAGTGGGTTGCACCTCCCTCGATTCGAGGCGATCCTCGTTGCTCCCGGCAAATATGCATTCACTCGTAGCGCGGAAACGCATTTTGGTATATTGCATACCAAAAAGACGGCGTCCGCCGTTGTCCGGCCGATCGGCAATCCGGTCCGGCCGCTGCGGCGAATTTTGCATCTGACCGGCAAGGGGATAACCCCGTCCAATAGGAGGAACGCCATATGGCCATAAAGGATCTGCTTGTCGCCTACGACGGCAACGAGGCAGCACAGCATGCCCTCGAATTCGCCGTGCAAATGGGGCAGAAATATCAGGCGACGGTAACAGGCATGACAGTGTCGCGGCCTGATCCGTTCGAGAGCCATCTGCAGCGTTGGATACCCGATAACGTCAAGGACAGCATGGTGACGGCGCGACTCGAGGCGACTAAGTCGATCGAGGCCAAGTTCCGCGACCAAATCAAGGCGCTGGGTTTTGCCGGCGAGACGCAGTGGCTGGTCGAAGAAGGTCAACCCGATCTAACGCTGGCGCGATCAGCGCGGTTCTTCGACATTCTGATCATTGGCCAGTTCCTCACGGCATTCAAAACAGAGCACCGGACGGTCGATCCTCAGGAACTCCTGCAGCGCGCCGGCAAGCCGATCATTATCGTGCCGAAGGGCTATCAGCCGCGACCGTTCCGGGGAGACGCGGCTGTGGCATGGGACGGAAGCCGTCACGCCGCGCGCGCTTTGACCGACGCGATGCAGATCCTGGAAACAAAGAAGAAGCTCTACATCCTGACTGCCAAGGCGGAAAAGCAGTCTCGCGACATCGGTGATCTGCCCGGGCTCGATCTGCAGGTTCATCTGAAGCGGCATGGCATCGAGTCTGAGGTCGTTAAATTTGAAACGACGTCACACGATATTGGGCATGCGCTCTTGGAGAAGTGCAAGGTTCTCGATCCCGATGTGCTGGTGATGGGAGCCTATGGCCGCGCCAAGTTCGGCGCGCAGTTCTTCGGCGGCGTCACGCGTTACGTGCTGCAGAACCAAATGGTGCCAGTGTTGCTGTCGCACTAGTGTGGCGTCGCGCCTTAGTTGACCGACGTTGCGGCCGACGCGGAGTCAACTAAGGCGCGCTGAACGCCACACTAAGTCAATGGTTTTGCTAGTGTGATGATCGAGAAGTCCGCTTCATACTTTTCGGCCGGGTTGCGAGGCGGACTTCTCGATCCCAATCACACTAGAACTCTGAAATTGCTAGTGTCGTGAGAAACGCGAAATTCGTTCCGAGGTTGCCGCAGAATGTGACGAATTTCGCGATCACGACACTAGTGGCCTTCATGTCGCACCAAAATTGTATGCAGTCGCGGCTATGTTTCAATTTTGGCGCGACAGGCCACTAGAGCAGTGTGCCGAGATCGCGTTCATGTTTCCTGGAGTCATGAACGCGGTCCAGATCTGAATGGCTCCTGGACGTGCGTTGCCAGCGACTCTAGAGCGAGAAAGGCGTGACATACGCCGTGTCACGCCTTCCCGCGTTCCGATTGTCCCGGCAATGGCGTTCGGCACGCCGCCGCAACGGCGGTCTTGCTTGTATCCGCCGACCCAACGCTTGGTTGCCGAGCTTCAGCCCGGAATCCTCGCCATCTTTTCGTTCGGAATCTGTATGCACGGTCGTTTGACGACCTTCGCCCGGGAGTCAAGCGCCGCATCCAGAACACTTGAGCGTGGCGCGAACTTTCAGATCCGCTCGCCACGCCTTAAGTTTTTGATTTTATGAATGTCGAGACCGCAAAGCCTATGCCCACTCTTGCGTATCATGCTTCAGGGGCGAAAAACGTCAGTGCAACTGGCGGTCGGCCTGGCGGATGCCTGCGGCGGTGATATACCACTGGCCATCATCGGCGCGGATGGCCAAGCCATGCTTCGACAGGCGGCGCGCATAGGCCAAGTGCATGGGCGGAATGAGCGCGCGCGGTGTTTCCACCAGCAGCTCGAGCATAGCGCGCTCGTTATCGGTCAAGTGGACCATGACAGTTACCTCAACCCAAGACGTACAAGAACGCTGACAGAACCTCGTGGCGCGTTGCCGATTTCCTGACCCGCAGACTTTGCACATCCAATACACAAATCGTTCATAAAAGGCGCGCGACAAGCCGTGCGTAAAGGTATGACCTAGTGACGCATTTAGGCGTTACCAAGTCGCCTTGCTAGATGTGGCCAGGATCGTACCGGCAGCGGCACCAGAGGCTAGAGCCTGTCAACGACTTCACCTCAAGGCGTTGCACCAATGATGCACAACCGGAGAGGCGTTATTATTTTTTGAGTTCTGCAAATAGCTGTTACAAAATAGAAAGAATTCGAGAAACCGAGTTCATTCATAGGCCAACGCCTCGCGGGCGCTGATTCAAGCGTCCAATTTAGTCTGTGGATAATTGCTGCGATTGTAGCCCGCAGCGCAAATACGTCTGTCTGCGGGACAATTCCCGGGTGCAGTGACATGTCGTCGAGAAAGCCGAATTTCGGAGCCGATCGCCGAGTTCTCGTCGCGGAAATTCGATCGGAAGCGGCGCAACTTTCGGTCGAGGTTCGTCGTGCGATCGAGTGGCCGGGCGTGCTCGAAGCGATGGCCAGCGTTCCGCGTGAGCGGTTCGTCGACAAGGTGGATGAAGTCATTGCATACCGAAATGCGCCTCTGCCGATAGGTTACGGCCAGACCATCTCGCAACCGTTCATCGTCGCTTTGATGACCGGCGCGCTCAATCCGCAGGCTGGCCAGCGCGTGCTCGAGATCGGTACGGGGTCGGGCTATCAGGCCGCCGTCCTGGCGCGGTTGGTCGCAGAGGTCTATTCGATCGAAATCGTGACGGAACTTGCCGAGCGTGCAATTGCGGTGCTCGAGGGGCTCGGAGTTGAGAATGTTCACGTGCACGTGGGTGATGGGCATCGGGGCTGGCCAGAAGCCGCTCCGTTCGACAGCATCATCGTTACTGCCGCCGCAGACGCCGTTCCCGACACACTTGTTGCGCAGCTGAAGCCAGGCGGCCGACTGGTGTTACCCCTGGGGCGTACATGGCAGATGCTAGCGGTGCTCACACGGCAAGAGGACGGCAGTGTCAGCCGTGAAGATCTTCTGCCTGTCCGCTTCGTCCCTTTCGTTGAAGGTTAGTTTTACCCCCGAACGCTACTTTGCTCCCCTTGCGCGCGAATGTCGCACATATGGCATTACCCGCTTGCGGTCTGCCTGTGTTGCAAGCGTTGCGTCTGCTGCACGAGCAACATTTTGGAAAATCTACTTTTAAAACAGTAGATTACATTGTTGCGCCGGAAGTTTCTGTTGCGCTGTTGCAACCCGGCCGGGTCGTTCATGGACCAGAATTTCATTAAATATCAATGCATTCGAATATTGGCATGCTCATTGCGATGGTGATTGCATGGGCAGCGCCCGAAAGCGACGCCCCCACAGCCGGCCAAAGCATTACGGCGGCAGGGGAGGCGACGCGAGGAGCGGTCGCAGTCTGGGAAGAGCAGACATTTCGTGACTTGGATCAGGAAACTCAAGGAGTAGGACCATGAAGAGCGTTATCAAGTCCGCCGCGGCGGCAGCAGTTCTGGCAATCGGCGCAGCCGGTCTCAGCACCTCCGCCAGCGCCTGGGGCTGGGGCCCCTGGAATGACGGTGGCTGGGGCAACGGCTGGGGCGACGGCTCGGGCACGGGCAATTTCTCGATGAACTTCGGTGGCAACATGGCCGGCCGCGGTAACGGCTACGGCTATGGCTATCCGGGATATGGCTACGGCTATCCGGGCTATGGCTACGGCGCACCTTATGGCTACGCCCCCTATGGCTATGCTCCGGCTCCCTATGCCTATGGCCCCTACGGCGCTCCGGTTCCGCCGGCTCCGCAGGCCCAGGTTCCGGCTCCGCAGGCTCAGGTCCAGGTTCCGGCCCAGCCTGCCCGCTAAGCCAGACCTCATCATCTCCGGGCGCCGGTCCTACTTCCTCCTGGACCGGCGACCCACCCTGAACGCCCGCTGTCCCCAGCGGGCGTTTTTTTGCGGGGCGGCGGGGTCAATCTGTGCGTTCCACGTAGCTGTCCATCACCCGCTTTTCGCCGGCCTTGTCGAATGCGATGGTGAGCTTGTTGCCGTCGACGGCAACGATCTCGCCGTAGCCGAACTTCAGATGAAAGACGCGCTCGCCCACCGTGTAGCGCGGCTCGGCCGCGGAGGAGGCAACCAGTTCGCCCTCGATGGTGAGCGGCTGGCGGGCGCGTTGCGCCTTGGCATCCCTGTTCCAGTCGGTAGCCGTGCGCTTCTGGGCTCGCTGCCAGCCGGGCGTGTCGTAGGTCGACGAAAAGCCGCCGGTCGCAGACGAGGCTGGTCCAGTGTCGGGTCGGCCGTCGGTCTTTCGATCAAAGCGGCTCGAACCGAAGGGATTGCGATAGCCGCCGAAGTTCTGGTACGCGCCGCCGAACGGTCCCTTCCTCTCGATCACTTCGACGTTTGCCTCGGGCAGTTCATCGACGAAGCGCGAGGGGATGGCCGATTGGTACAGGCCGCGGTTGCGACGGTTCTGTGCGAAGGAGATACGGGCGCTCTTCTTGGCGCGGGTTATGCCGACGTATGCGAGGCGGCGCTCCTCCTCCAGTCCGGCGAGACCGTTCTCGTCGAGAGAACGCTGGCTCGGGAACAGGCCTTCTTCCCAGCCCGGCAGAAATACAGTGTCGAACTCGAGGCCTTTTGCGGCGTGCAGCGTCATCAGCGAAACGCGGTCGCCGTCGTTGCCCTGGTCGGCGTCCATGACGAGGCTGACATGCTCGAGGAAGCCTTCGAGCGTGTCGAACTCGTCCATGAAGCGCACGAGTTCCTTGAGGTTTTCCAGGCGGGCCTGGGCCTGCGGGCTCTTGTCGGCCTGCCACATGGCCGTGTAGCCGGATTCGTCGAGGATCAATTCGGCCAATTCGGTGTGGCGCATCTCGCCGATCAGTCCACGCCAGCGCTCGAAACTCAAGATGAGATCGGCGAGTGCCTTTCGGGCCTTGCCCGACAGTTCCTCGGTCTCGACGATCTCGCGGGCGGCATGGAACAATGAAATCCGGCGCGCGCGCGACAGTTCGACGATACGTTTGACGGAGGTGACACCGATGCCGCGTTTGGGGACGTTGACGATGCGCTCGAACTTCAGGTCGTTGGACTGGTTCAACGTCGTGTCGAGATAGGCGATCGCGTCCTTAATCTCCTGGCGCTCATAAAAGCGCGGGCCGCCTATGACACGGTAGGGCAGTCCCAGCGTCACAAAGCGGTCTTCCAATACGCGCATTTGGTAAGAGGCCCGAACAAGGATGGCAATCTCGTCCAACGAATGATGCCGGCGTTGCAACGCTTCAATGTCTTCGCCGATGACGCGGGCCTCTTCTTCGTCGTCCCAGACGCCGGTCACGGTTACCTTTTCGCCCGACTCTCCGTCGGTGAAGAGCGTTTTGCCGAGGCGCCCGGCGTTGTGGGCGATGACCCCGGAGGCGGCGGCGAGGATGTGGCTCGTCGAACGGTAGTTGCGCTCCAGACGGATGACAGTGGCGCCGGGAAAGTCTGTCTCAAAGCGAAGGATGTTGTCGACCTCCGCGCCGCGCCAGCCGTAAATGGATTGATCGTCGTCGCCGACGCAGCAGATGTTGGGTGAGCCCTGGGCGAGCAGCCGCAGCCAGAGGTACTGAGCGGTGTTGGTGTCCTGGTACTCGTCGACGAGGATGTAACGGAAGCGCTTCTGATAGCCATGTAGGACGTCTGGATGGGTCAGGAACAGGCGCAACCCTTCCAGAAGCAGGTCGCCGAAATCGCAGGCGTTCAATTCCTTGAGGCGGCGCTGGTAGGCAGCATAAAGTTCCGCACCCTTGCCACCCGCGAAAGCTTTCGCTTCACCGGCCGGGACTTTGTCGGGCGTCAGGCCGCGGTTCTTCCAGGCGTCGATGTGGCTTGCCAGTTGCCGCGCGGGCCAGCGGTCCTTGTCGATGTTGGCGGCCTCGATCACCTGCTTGACGAGTCGCAGCTGGTCGTCGGTGTCGAGGATGGTGAAACCGGGCCTCAGTCCGACCAGTTCTGCATGGCGGCGCAGGATCTTAACGCCAATCGAGTGGAACGTGCCGAGCCACGGCATGCCTTCGACGGCACCCCCAACGAGATGACCGATCCGCTCCTTCATTTCGCGGGCCGCTTTGTTGGTGAAGGTGACGGCGAGGACCTGACTGGGCCAGGCGCGCCCCAGGCTGAGGATGTGAGCAATTCGCGTGGTCAGCACGCGCGTCTTGCCGGTGCCGGCACCGGCAAGCACGAGCACTGGGCCATTGAGGGCCTCGACGGCGGCGCGCTGCTCGGGGTTGAGGCCCTCCAGATAGGGCGGGGTCGTAGGCCCCTGCCCGGCGCGCAGTGCGCGTTCGGAAATCGACAGCCTGGGCGGGGGTTCCTCAGGCACCGGATCATGCGCTGGGTCGTGGCGCTGCGGCAGCGGCGGCGGTGGTGGCGACGGCAGCGGCAGGCGCTGCAACGGTGCGCCGGCGGGCGCACCCGAGTTCGGTGGCTGCTTACCAGATCCGGCGGGGTCGCTCTTCTTGTTTTCAGGCTTGGCACGTGGCGTCGCTGCCTTGGCCGGGGCTTCCGGCAGGTCGAAGGGTAAGTCGTCGAACAGCGTGCTGGCGCTGTCCGGATTTTCGGAACGCTTTCGATTCGTGGCCATCTCAGGCGGACTATAGCACCCGGGAGGGGGCGGGAAGGGGGTGTCTGCCCAGTTCCACAGTGCAGGATTGCCGGTAGGCTGGAATGTCAGCGTGCGGCGACGCGATTTCCAGTCTTCGCGCTGCTGCCAGTTCCGGTCATATCGCCTGTGCGCCTGAACAGGCGCGATATGAGCAGGAAAAACAAGCCGGTTCCGCCGATTGCGAGGGGGAATGCCCACTTCTCGGAGAAAACATCGATGACGCCAGCCTCGGGCGCGCCCGAGCGGTAGCGTACGGGGACGATCTGTTCGAGCGCGTAGCTCGGATCACGCTCGTAGAACTCACCGACGATGCGCGCGGGCTTGCCGTCGTCAGCGATGAATTCGACGACGGGTGCGCGAGCGGCGTTTTCCTGCGTCACTGCGCCCGAACGCGCAGCCTTCGGGGTGACCTGGAAGCCGACAACGTGGCCGTCGGCGGAATTTGAAATCAAGACAAAGGCAGCAGCGGCCGCATAGCTCAGGAGTGCAATGAACATGAGCAGGCAGCCGAAGCCCATCAGGATCAACTCGAGGGGCGATTTCGTATCCAGTGCATTGCGAAACATGAGGCCTCCTGAAAAGCCAGCATATTCGGCAGTGTGATCGCTCGACTTGTCGAACGTCAAGGAAACCGTCATCGGTGCTCCTCGACGTGAGCGTCAATCAGCGCCTTGTTGAAGGCGTTGAGTGCAAGCATGCGATCGGCCCAGCCGATGACGAGTGTCTGGTCGTGCTCGGAGACGACCGCTACGCGCGTGCGTCCGCTGCGGTCGAACGTGCGCAGGGCTCGCTCCAAAGTGTCGGAAGCAAGCAGCCAAGGCTCGTCGGAGTCGCTGGTGATCCGCAGTGGCTCGCCGCCTTCATCGACTGCCGAAGGCTTGAGCTCACTCATGATGTTGGCGACGGTCAGGCGACGCATGATCGACTTGTGTGGGCCTTCCTGGAGAAAGAGACCGCGCTTGGCCAGCTGCCAATGGAAGAAACTCTGGCCGAGCAGCGCCTGGGACAGGCCCACCGAGATCGAGACAGTGAGCAACAGCGCGACGGCCAGCTCGTAGCCTCCGGTCAGCTCAAAGCAGATGAGCGTCGTGGAAATCGGGGCGCCGAGCACGGCGGCGGCGACGGCGCCCATGCCCAACAGCGCATAGAGGCCGTGACTGGCGCCAATCTCGGGGAAGGTGGAGGTGGCAATCACACCGTAGGCGGCCCCGGTCACCGCACCGAGATAGAGCGAGGGAGAAAAGATGCCTCCCGCGAAGCGGACGGCGAGCGAGATGGCAGTCGCGGCGGTCTTGGCGACGATGAGGGCCATCAGCAGCCAAAGCGGCAGGTTGCGGTAAAGCGCCTGGTCGGTCGTCTCGTAGCCGACCCCCAGAACCTGCGGGAATGCGAGGGCGATTACGCCAACAGCCAGGCCGCCCAGGGCGGTGCGGAGCCATAACGGCATCTCGAAGTGCCAGACCACCCGTTCCGTGGCCATGACCGCGAACTGGAACATGATAGCGACCGCGGCGCAGGTTACGCCGAGGAATGCGAAGGCGGGTACCTCGAGATAGGTGGTGATCTGGTAGTCCGGGATCGCGAATGCAGGGAAATTGCCCAGATGCAGCCGGCTGATGACGCCGCCGGTGACGCTGGCGATGACGATCGGCACGAAGGCACGCATGGCGTAGTGGCCGAGTATCACCTCGTGTGCGAACAGGACGCCGGCGATGGGAGCATTGAAGGAAGCCGCTACCGCGGCGCCGACACCAGATGCGAGCAGAGTGCGGCGGTTGGCAGGAGAGAGCTGGAAGCGGTCCTCCAGCCACGAGGCGATGGTCGCGCCCAGATGCACGACGGGACCCTCGCGTCCCGCGCTCGCGCCGGCGCCCAGGGACAACGCCGCCAACAGCGCGCTCAACAGGCCGACGCGAGGTTCGATCTTACAGTCGCGCAAGGCGCGCGTCTCGATGACATCGGCCACGGCATGCGCGCGCTGCCCAGGCATGTACTTCTGCAACGTGTAGCCGACGACAAGACCGCCCACCGCCGGCGCCAGCATGATGATCCACCACGGGGTTGTGGCGGCTGCGCTGACCACGCGCTCGCTCGTTGTGCCGAGCCAAGGGAGCTGGAAGACGCCGATCAGGAAACGGAACGCCAGCGCGGTGTATCCAACGGCAATACCTATGACGAGGCCCAATAACCACGTCAGCGGCTGACGGTCGCAGAGGAACTCGTTGAAGTTGTGCTGGAAGCGCTCGACCAGAGCGTTGTGAAGGCTCTCGCGGGCCGTGTCGAGGATCGCGGAAACTGAGTGACGGCGGCTCGCGGACTCACCGGAGGGCGCGACACCGGGCGGGGCAGGGCCGTCGTTTTGGCTCGTCACGGGTTGGTCAGGCTCATGCATGTCGCTTCTGCATCGCACTATGGGGCGGACCGACCCACAAATAAAGTGCCGCCGACAGCTTGTGCGCCGCGGATTGGACAAGTCGCAGTTTCAGAGTGTTCTGTCCGGTCTTGTGCTAATTAACCATGGTTCCGGTCATGCGTGATTCCCGGGTCGTGGACCAGCATGCAGGGATCGCCTTGCCGAAGAGGACCGATCGCGTCACGGAGAGGGGGCCGCGCTCGCCCATGGATGTAAGCCATTGAACCTGCTTTATTTATATCAATGCCAGACGGCGCGCTCTCAAGCCGCGCCGGGTGATCGGACATGTCGACCGGCGTTCTGTTCCGTCGCGTTGCGGTCGATCCGAGCATACGGGTGCGACGGGGCTTCGGGCGTTGGGGCGTCCAGGCCACCCGCAGGGTCGCGCCGGACCACGGCCGCAAGCGGGAGGAACGGGCGGTGAACACCGTTCTGATGTGGATTGGCGGGCTCCTGGCGGCGGTTCTGGCGGCGCTTTTCGCGGTGCCCTATTTCATCGACTGGAACGGTTACCGGGGCGTCATCGAGGAAGAGGCTACGCGAATTCTCGGTCGCGAAGTGCGGGTCGGCGGGAAGATCAACGTGCGGCTGCTGCCGACGCCATATCTCAGATTTGAAAAGCTGCGCATCGCCGATACGCGCCTGGGGGCAAGCGAGCCGCTTTTCCGGGCCGAATCGTTCACGATCTGGCTTTCTGTGCCACCGCTTCTCCAAGGCAACCTGGAAGCCCGGCACGTCGCGCTGCAGGAACCGGTTGTAACACTTGGAATTGAAAAGGACGGTACGGGAAACTGGACGACGCTCGGCATTCGCCCAGGAACGCTGCCGTTCGTGCCGCAGAACGTGGCGCTGCAGGCCGTCGACATCAATTCCGGCACGGTGGTGCTCCAGCACCCGCGCGCAGGTGAGGTTGGACGGCTCACCGGGATCACCGGGGTCATATCAGCGGAGGCACTCGACGGGCCCTACAAATTCGGCGGCGACGTCGAACTGGCGGGGGCGAGCCGGGACGTGCGCATCGCAACAGCCAAGGCCGATCCGGACGGAACCATACGCTTCAAGGCCGCGGCTAATCCAAAAGGCACGATTGGGACCATCTACAAGCTGGAAGGCAGTCTGACGGGGTTTTCAGGGCGGCCGGAGATCTCCGGCTCGCTTTCGGCAACGCTGCCCCTTCCGGAGTTGCCTGCCGCAACCAATGGCGCGCCAACGGCGAACGGCGCGATTCCGGGGGGCTCCGTCTATGCCGACGTCAAGGGACGGATGTTGGCCAATGCCGATCAGCTCGAGATCAAAGAGGTCGTCGCCAGTATCGAGAATGTGGGTCAGCCGCAGCTGTTGACGGGCGACATGACGCTGGAGTGGGGACGCCTTCGCCGGCTCGATTTCGAAATCGCCTCGCGATGGCTCGATCTCGATAGGCTGGCAGGCGCCACGGGGCGGGCTTCTCCTGTCGGTACGTCGGCAGTCCTGATCGATGGTCTCATCCGCGCCTTGCCGGAACAGTCCGCAACGCGCGGCGTGGTGTCAATTGACCAGATGACGCTCGGCGGCGCGCCGCTTGCGAAACTGGATCTAGCGGTTTCCCGCTTGGGCACGGGCAGTCTGCGGATCGAGCGGCTGTTCGCGGAATTGCCGGCGGGCGCGCGCATCGCTCTCGATGGCGTTCTGCAGAAGCGCGGCGAGGAAGCCGAGTTCGACGGCACAGTCACGGGCGCAGGGCCGAGCCTTGCGCGGCTGGCTCAGTGGGGTATGCCGGGCCAGCAGCTCGGAATGGCGGCACCTGATGGAGCATTCACACTAGATAGCCATTTGAACGTCGGGCGCAGGCGAATGGCGTTGCAGGACGTCAGGGCGGTGTTTGCGGATCACGAGTTGAGCGGCTCCGTGGTGCTCGAGAACGGTGGTCCGCTTAGTGTCGAGGTGGTTGCGGAAACCTTCGAGAGCGACTGGCTTTGGAGCGGCGGGCTGACTCGCACGGCTGCGATGGGGTGGATCGACCGAATCGTCGCTGGCGCGACCGCAGTGGATTGGGGCGGTCAGGCCAAGGCGGACGCGAAGGTTAAACCGGCCAAGGAGGGTGCGAAGGCGGTCCGGGGACTCGATTTCAAGCTGACGACGGGCGTACTGCGCGGTCCCGACCGGGCCCTGCGGGATGTCGTGGCGGACATCAGCATGGCTGATGGGGAGTTGCGCCTGAAGCGGCTCGCATTTCGCGGCGGCGACGGACTGGACGTCAATCTGAACGGCCATATCGGCCGCAAAGACGGCAAGCCGGTAGGCCTCGTCAATGGCGTGCTCGGAGCCATGGACAGCAAGGCGCTGGAGACGGCCGTGGCCGTGTTCGACATGCCTGAAAGCGAGCGTATCCGCCAGCTTAGGGACATGTTGCCATTGCGTCTGGCGGGCAGGATCGCGCTTGGTCAGCGCATGGTCCGCGCGGTCGACGTGATGGCAGACGGGTCGGCGATGCACGGCCGGATTTCCTTCAAGGCAAATCTTGATGGCGGGCTCGCCGATGACTGGCGTGCCATGCCTGCGGAGTTCACGCTTTCAGGCGACGACCTTGCAACCGCGCGTCTCATGGCGCTGATATTCGCGCGTGCGCCAGGCGCCGACGCGGGCGGAGCCCGCGATGGCATGCGCGCCAACGTCGCCATCAAGGCAGTCGGCGTGCCGGAAGAAGGCCTCGTGACGGATGCTGCACTGTCCCGCGAAGGACTGTCGCTCGCCTACAATGGCCGGGCGACGATCGCCGCCGATACGGTGCCGAAACTGTCAGGCACGGCCGAGGTGGCCGCCGACAGGCTGGGTGACGTGCTGGCGCTCGTCGGCGTTCCATCGAACATCGGCGGCGGCAGTTCGGTGACCGGTACGCTCGGTCTCAGCTTCGAGGACGATGGCCGCACCAAGCTCACACCCAGCGGACTTACGGTTGCGGGTTCGGAGGTGACGGGGACATTGCGGGTGGCGCGCGGCGATGGCGGCCGGATCAAGGTCGATGGCGAGATAGCGATAGATCAAGCGACGGTGGCGGGGCTTCTGGGTGGTGTCGTGCAGAGCGCGCCGCGGCCGGTTCCGGTGTCCGCTGCCGATCTTGCATTCCAGGAAGGGCAGGGTCCCTGGACGGATCAGCCATTTGCGGATGCCGGCTTCGAGAGGTTCGAGGGCAACGTGATGCTGCAGCTCAAGCATCTGGGCGTTGCGCCGGGCCTTGGCGTTTCCTCGGCGCGCCTTGGTCTCAAATTCGTGCCGGGACAGATCGACGTCTCCCTAATCGAAGCCGGCATGCTCGGCGGTTCGCTGCGCGGCAATGTGGTGCTGGCCAAGGCGGCGGCAGGCGCAAGGGTGAAAGGCGAGCTGGAGGCGGCCGGCGTGGAGATTTCAGCGATCGCGCGTGGCGCGGCAAGCTCCATCGACGCGGGCGGTACAGCATCGCTCACCGTTGCTTTTTCGGGGCAGGCTCTGAGCCCACGCTCGTTGATAACGGCATTGCGTGGCAGTGGACGGATGAACTTCGTGGATGCCTGGGTGGGCGGCATGGCGCCGGAAATTGTCAACGCGATCATCACGCGCGCGTTCCAGAAGGAAATCGATACAGAGGGGCGGACGCTTGAAGCGGAGCTGCTGAAGAGCCTGGGAACTGGCCGCCTCGCTATCGGACACACCGATGTCGGCGTGGAAATCGCCGATGGGGTGCTGCGTATAGCAAAGATGGAAACGCGAGGAGAGTCGGGCCGCGTGGAGACGCTCGTGACAGTCGATCTGTCGAAGCTTCAAGCCGAGACGGAGTGGCGACTGATTGCCGGCGCGCGCGCTCCCGGCAAGCCGGCGTGGCCGCCTGTCTCGATCTACTATACGGGTTCGCTGGGTTCACTCGCAACGATCACGCCGCGCGTCGCACTGGGCAGCTTCGAGCGCGAACTGACGGTGCGCCGGATGGAATACGAGGTGGAAGAGCTCGAACGCTTGCGCAAGCTCGACGAAGAGCGTGCCCGGCTCGAGCGGGAGCGCCAGAAGGCGCTTGCGGAAGCGGCGCGCCAGGAGCGCGAGAGACAGAGGGCGCTGGAAGCGGAGCGCCTGCGGCAGCAGTTCGAACAGCAGCAGCGCACGCTTACTCCGCAATTGCCTGGGCCGCGCAGCGACGTTCCGGCCGGTGCGGATCCTGCGGCAGGATCGCCCGAGCAAGCAGCGGACGGCGGTGGGGCGGCGCCGGCGGGTACGGTTGATACGCAACAGGGCAGCGCGGTGCTGGAACCGGCGGCGGCGCCCGGCGAGCCGGGCGCCGGGGCGCAGAACGGGGGCGGAGAGACCAGCGGTGCTGTCGGCGCGCAGGAGGCCGCTCCGGTTGCACCTCAGCCCCGCCCGGTGGTGCGGGAGCGGCGGTCACCACGGCGTGCTCCCAATGCCGGAGAAACGCTGATGCGATCGCTCAACCCGGGCTACATCCCCGACTAAGTAGCGTTCTGCTTCGGAACTAAAAGCATTTCACGTGCCGGGGTACGCGAGCCTGGCCTTTGGACTGCAATCGTGCACGACGAGTTGGGTTGCACGTCTCAGCCCTCCTCATGATCTGCTTGAGTGGCTCTAGATCGTGTTCGCGTCTCGTGGAAGCGCGCAAGATCCAGTCCAATGTTTTGAGCACGTTCTTCACGCTGAACCGCTGCACACTCCAGCTGAACGTGCTCCAAAGCGTGTTGCGAATTCTCAGATTTGCTCCTGGCGCTTCGAGTTCTTGTCCTTATGCATTTCGTTTTCGCCATCTTCATCGTGATCGTTTGCTTTGGCGCGTGTCTTCAGGTCGGCGAGGATATGGAGGCGAACGGCGGTCGAAAGCCCGGTCTGGCAGCCGCGCGCGGCGTCAATCTCTGCAACAATGGCTGCGAGTGGCAAGGCGCGGCGCCCAGCGAGTTCGCGCAGGGCCTCCCAGAACGGCGGTTCGAGCGAGATCGAGGTTCGGTGGCCCTTGATGGAGAACGATCGCTTACGTGGTCGCACGGATCAGTTCTCCCGTCCGTCGCCATCCTTGTCCGTGTCGGACGGGGTCGAAGCCTTGTGGTCGAGGTGCAGGCCGTCGAGGTGGCGCTTTGCGCGTGCCGTTTCCTCGTGCACAAGATCGCGCTCGGCTCTCGTCATTGAGAACAGTGCGCGGTTTTCCGCGGCGGTCTTTTCCTTCGCACTGCGAGTTCTGGCTTTCCTGGCGCGGCGCAGGTTGATGATTTCAGCGCTCATTGGTGCTCGTTCTTTGTAGTGTTCCCAATCTTTCGTCTGGTTCCCTATCGGGCACCTGCACGTCAGCCCGGAACCCCAGATTTCTCAGTTTGTGTTCTGGTTCGACTGACGCTTTTCGATCTTCGCCCGGGCAACAGACGTCAGATCCAGAACATCAGGGTCAGGTCCGTAGATCCTGTTCATGTTTCATGGAACCACGTACACGATCCAGTCCAGTGTTTCGAGCGTGTTTTTTGTGCTGAGCCGCTCAAGATTGCAGCTGAACACGCCGCAGGTTCGGGGCTTCGCGCACGTGGGCGCTTCCTCTTTATCGTGGCGGGCGTTTCCTGGGGAACAGCGTCCTCAGCGGCGGTGGCATACGTTCACTCCATGCACAAACGAATGGAGACCGCCATGACCCAGAACTTCAGCCTCAAAGCCAATGCCTTTGTGAAGTCTTCCTCTCTGGCGCTCGCAGCCGCCGTGGCAATGGTTGCGCTCGTCGGCCAGTCGGGTACGGCATCGGCCGTCTCGCTTGCCGTCAAAAGCGCCTGCATGGGCGATTATTTCTCCTACTGCAGCCAGCACGCCGTCGACAGTCCGGAACTGCGGCGCTGCATGAGCAATGCCGGCCCGCGTCTCTCGAAGCGCTGCGTGAGTGCGCTGATTTCGGCTGGCGAGGTCTCGCAGGCGGAGGTCTCCCGACGGGCCGCTTCGCGCTGAAGCGTGTAGCGAATTCTTGAGATTTGTTCCTGAGGGTTCAAGTCCTTTTCGTCGTGCGTGTCGCACACGCAAAACCGCTGCAAACGTTTGCGCGATGTGCTTTGGCGCAGATCCATCCTGGTGCGGTCGATTTGCGAGCGTGCTCCGCATTCAAGAGTTGCCGGCGCCTGTTTGGCTGCTTCGCTCGAGCCGTGAACGGTCGCATCTGGGACAATCGTGCCCTGGGCCAGCGCGAACGTCAGCCTGCCGGCAGTACTCCGGCTGAAAGGGCACCCGTGCCATGCGCGGATGCCTATCGTGCTTCCCCAGAGACAAAAATTGACGTTTTGTTATCGCTGGGTTCACGGGGCTTTTACCTCGGTTCTGTATGGTTCTCCGGAGTTTTCAGTCCCATGCGTCCGATATCAGGAGTGCTTTAATGAGCGTCGCTCACGTCAACAAGACACCAGGTCCCTTTTCCGGATGGAGCGACCTGCCCCGCAAGTTCATTGTCATGGAACTGGTCGAGCGTGTCGTCGTACTGGCGCTGTTTGTGCATTTCGTCGGCGTTATTCTAGGTAAGGGCGCTGGAATCAGCGCTGCCACGGTGCTCATCGTCATATCCGAGAGCTTGCCGATCCTGCTTGTACTGAGCCGGGGGCCTTCCGAATCGATGTCGCTGCGGCCGTCGGATTGGCTGTTCGGCATAGCCGGCACCAGCGCTCCGCTGTTTGCCACCACGTTCATCGGCGAGCCGCTTGTTCCCGTGAGCATCGGCGTTGCCCTGATGGTCGTGGGCTTGTTCGTCCAGTCGTCCAGCAAGCTATTCCTGGGACGCAGCTTCGGTATCATCGCTGCCAATCGGGGCGTTAAGGTTTCGGGTCCCTATCGCATCGTTCGTCACCCGATTTACGCCGGATATACCCTCACACACGTCGGCTTCCTGCTTTTGTTCCCTTGCTGGCAGAACCTTGTCGTCTATACGGCTGCTCTCGGACTCCAGATCGTGCGCATCATGAAGGAGGAGCGGGTTCTGAGCGAAGATCCCGCCTATCGCGAGTTGATGAAAACAACGCGATACCGGCTGGTGCCGGGCGTTTTCTGATCGCCCGAGAATTAGGCCCTCAGGCCCAGATTGCGTGACGCCCGCCTGGAACCCAAGCGGGCGTCTTCGATTTCCAGCCTAGGCTCTTGCAGGCTCGGGCAACGTTCACGCAGGCGGCGGCGTCACGAACAGATGCGACGCGCACCATCCGGCAAGCCATGCGACGAACTGACTGGCATCAGGCGCCTGGCCATTTTCGCTCGCGTCGCAGGTCATGGCGTCGCATGCCTGCGCAAAATGGGCTCCCGCCAGCAGCGCATCAAGGCCGCGAGCCTCGGCGATGGGAAGCGCGCGCAGCCTGGTTCGCGCGTCCTGGCGCCACACGAGAAGTGGCTGGCTCTGGTCCAGGACCCGAGGTGACGGCGGTTCGTCGTCTTGCTCGATCGCTGTCCAGATTTCGTATGCGTTGGTCGTGGTGTCCAAGCGGCGCAGAGAGGGGTGCGCGCGAACTACGAGAGATGCCCATTTCTCAGATGGCGTCGCCGTCAGATCCTGCAGGGTGAAGGGAGTTGCATCTGCGGCGTCGAAGGCGTCGGCCAAGGCCAGCTCAATGGCCGCCAACTCGGCCACCTGGGGCCAACGCGAGAATGGCGGGGTACAAGCCAGGAAGTCCGCAACGCGGCGTGAGTACCAGCGCGCATTGCGCACGTTCGAGGGGTGGGCGGCGATATATCCGGCGGTGACGTGAGCGAACAGTTCTTCGCCGAGGTAGCGCGAAACAGCGCTCAAATCGTTCTCGAGTACTTCGGCGAGACGAGCGCTGTAGGCGTTGCAGTAGATGTCCAGCATCTGGTCTCTTGCCGCGCGTGCGGCAGGCTTCAGTGCTCGCAGCAGCTGGCGACGGTCAGATTCGCCGCCCGATACGATTGCGGCCTGCATGCGTTCCTGGATCCAGCAGAGCGACGTCATCGCGCATACTCCGCGAGGGGGCGGGCATTGGCGACGACGGATGGTGGAGCGATCTCAAAAACCTCGGATGCAATGTTGCGGGCGCGGTCCAACTCGGCCACGACGTCGACCAGGGGAGGGATGTTGTCGTCGCGCTCGATCATAGTGGAAACAGGACCAAAACGCCGCAATGCAGTCCGGTAGAGATCGAAGACTTCATCGCAGACATCATGATCGTGCGTGTCGATCACGTAGTCGCCATGATCCTCATGGCCGGCGAGATGAAACTGGACCACGGCTTCATGCGGTATGCCGTTGAGGAAGTCCATCGGGTCATAACCGTGGTTGCGCGCGCCGACGTAGACATTGTTGACATCGAAGAGGAGGTGGCAACCTGTGCGTCTGGTCAGGGCAGCAAGGAATTCCCATTCGCTCATGTCTTCGCCCTCAAAGGCAACATAAGAGGAGACGTTCTCAAGCGTGAGCGGACGGCCGAGGATATCCTGGACCTTGTGAACGCGGGCACTGACGTGGTCGAGTGCCTCATCGGTGTAGGGGATTGGCAGGAGGTCGTGCAGGTTGACACCGTGAACGCCGGTCCAGCACAGATGATCCGATATCCAGCGTGGCTCGACGCGCCGTGCGAGAGCTTTGAGGTCTTCGAGATAGTCGAGGTCGAGCGGGCTTGCCGACGCGATGGACATCGATACGCCATGCATGACGACAGGATAGCGCCTGCGGATCTGGTCCAGGATGCGCAGCGGCTGTCCGCCGGCCACCATGAAGTTTTCCGATATGATCTCGAACCAATCAATCGGCGGGTCGGTGCTCAGGATCTCGTCGTAGTGCTGCGGACGAAGGCCGAGACCGAAGCCGAGGAAGTCGGGCTTGGCTTGACGGGTGGAGTGGTGGCGGTTCATTGCGTCGGTCCATGATCGGCGTGGCACTTGCAGGAAGCAGTCGGCGTGCCGCCGCGAAACCGGCGGCACGCGCCGCTGAACGCGGATGGGCGCTGCAAGACAATGCGCAAGCGGCCATCCCGTGTCAGCGTCTCACTGCTCCTCGCATTACTTCGCGGGTTCGAACTTGGCGCCCTTGATCTTCGCGCATTCCTCGGCCGTCGTATCGGTGAAGCCTTTCCCCTTGCAGGCATTCTGACCCTTGCACGCATTCGATGCACCCTTGCACGCGCCAAGGCCCTTGCACGCGTTGGCGCCAACGCAATGGCCCTTGGCGTCGGCAGCGGCAAAGGCGGCAGGTGCTGCGAGGACGCCTGAAATCATGAGAGCGGTGGCGGCGGCGGCAATCGTGGCGGTCGATTTGTTCATCGGAATCACTCCTGGTCACGGTTCGGTTTTGGTTGGAGCAAGCGCGACGTGCGCTTGTCCGTATTGCGCCGAGCGAACGCTCTTGACGACGCGCGCCGACGGCCTCCGGAGAAGGGCGCATGCCGATCTCCGTCGGACTCTGTAGTCGCCACAGTGCTCGATCAGATGCCGGCGCTGGAGCGAACGATCCTTGTGATGGATGCGATCAGGCCGCTAGCTGCCACCACATGCACGTTTGGTGCACGTGTACGCAGTTGGATGATCTCCTGGCGCGTTCGCTCCCCTTTATTGACTGTTCTGGAGACGTTTACGAGCGATGCAGCAGGTTCGTTTCAGAAGAATTTTAGTGACGGCTCACGATCGCGTGAGGAGACGGCTGCGGTGGCGTTCTGTGCTTACCATCTGAGCGCGGCGCGTCCGGCAATTGCGCCAGCCAACGCGAGACCAGTGATGGCGATTGTATACCATGTGGCGACGAACAGGGGCGAATCGTCGGTGCAGAGCGTGGCGTAATACGTGGCCGATATGGCGCCGGCCAATACGCCGGCCACGGCGCCGCTGAGCGTCGGCGAGGCAGGCGCGCCGCTGCGCAGGGCAACCATGACAGCGGCGAGCGGCGTCAACGCGAGCAGCGGGATGATGGTGAGGCAGTCGCGCCAGTTGTGGCCAATGGTGCGGGCCATCCACGACTGGGCAGGTGTGGTCATCAGTTCGACGACAAGGCCAGCAGCGAGCAGCAGTGGAGCGATGGCGAGCGGGGCCATCGTGGCACGGGGAGAGGCATCCGGGCGGGCGAGGCGGGTCAGAATCGGAATCGTCGAAACGAGCAGCAGCGTCGTGACGACGAGCTTGAACTGGAATCGCCACGTACCGATCGCCGTGGCGATATCTTCGCGTGGCCCCAGGAAGATCGCGAAGAGTGCGCCGGCAAGCGCGATACCTCCGACCAAGGCAGCAGCGAGCGCGCGGCCCGGCGCCGGCGCCCGGGTTGCCGCATCCGCTGTCAATGCCTTGATGAGATCGTCGGTCTGCATCCTCAATCGCCTCGATGACGTGCAGCGAGCGTCCTCAACGCCCGGTGAAGTGCTACGCGCACGGCGCCCTCGCGCATGCCGAGCCGGTCACCGATCTCACGAGCGGAATGCCCCTCGATGGAGATCGCCTCGACGATCGCCCGGTCCCGTTCCTTCAGACCGGAGAGCAGATCCTCGGGCGGCCCGAGCTGCTCGGCCGCCGAATTGGTGGGGGCGGCCAGAACCTCGGCGAAATCGTCGATCGGAACCAGCTTGCGATGGCCCTTGCGGCGCAGGTGATCGACCAGCTTGTTGCGGGAGATCGCCTTCAGCCAGGGCTCTATCGGGCGTGAATCGTCCCACGTCTGCCGCTTCAAGTGAACCGTGAGCAGCGTCTCCTGCACGACGTCCTCCACATCCTCTCCCCTATAGCCATAGGTTTTGAAGCCATATGCAACATAACCGCGCACGCGCCGGGATATCAGCTCGAGCGCGCGGCGGTACGCGGCCTCGTCGCCTTGCAAGCCAGACTTCATCAGGGCTGCCAAGTCCTCAGGCGTGTCGCGCAATAGCTTCCCTTCGCAATACGGATTTCGAGGAGACGATGTTACAGGCCTTCCTGCCATGGATGGTGGGGCGTGGCCAGTGGGTTGATGGCGCCCAGCAACGACACGGCCCGGGACGTTATGCCGGATCGGGGCCGATCATCTTCTCAGGGCGCACGATCGCGTCGAAGTCCTCGCCCGAGATGCCGAGCTTCACGGCTTCTTCGCGCAGGGTGGTGCCATTCTTGTGCGCCGTCTTGGCAACCTTGGCGGCAAGATCGTAGCCGTATTTCTCCTTCAAGGGCGTCACCAGCATCAACGAGTTGGCAAGGCCCTTGGCGATGTTGTCCAGGCGCGGCTCGATGCCGACGACGGCATTGTCGGTGAACGAGACGGCGGCATCGGCCAGCAGGCGCGTCGACTGCAGGAAGTTGTAGGCCATCATCGGATTATAGACGTTGAGTTCGAAGTGACCCTGGCTGCCGGCGAAGGCGATCGCCGCATTGTTGCCGAGGATGTGGGCGGCGACCTGCGTCAGGGCTTCGCACTGAGTCGGATTGACTTTGCCGGGCATGATCGAGGAGCCGGGTTCGTTCTCGGGCAGCGCCAGTTCGCCAAGGCCCGAGCGCGGGCCGGAGCCGAGGAAGCGGATGTCGTTTGCGATCTTGAAGCAGCTCATGGCTACTGTCGTGATGGCGCCGTGTGTGAATACCATAGCGTCATGTGCGGCGAGCGCCTCGAACTTGTTGGGCGCAGTCGTGAAGGCTAGCCGGGTGATGGCTGCGATCTTCTCGGCGACCTTCTCGGCAAAGCCAGCGGGGGAGGCCAATCCGGTGCCGACGGCCGTGCCACCTTGCGCAAGCTGCATCAGGTCAGGCAGCGTCATCTCGATGCGCCGGATGCCGTTGGCGATCTGCTGGGCATAGCCGGAGAATTCCTGGCCGAGAGTGAGAGGCGTTGCGTCCTGCGTGTGCGTGCGGCCGATCTTGATGATATCGGCCCAAGCGTTCGACTTGGCGTCGAGGGCGGTGTGCAGATGCTTCAGCGCCGGGATCAGCCGGTGCGCAACTTCCTCGGCACAGGCGATGTGCATGGCGGTCGGGAACGTGTCATTCGACGACTGGCTCATGTTGACGTGGTCGTTGGGATGAACCGGCTTCTTCGATCCCATCTCGCCGCCCATCATTTCTATGGCGCGGTTGGAGATCACCTCATTGGCATTCATGTTCGACTGCGTGCCCGAGCCCGTCTGCCAGACGACGAGGGGAAAGTGCTCGTCGAGCTTGCCGTCGATCACCTCCTGCGCAGCCTTGACGATCACCTCGCCGAGCTTCGGATCGAGTTTGCCGAGCGCCATGTTGGCTTCGGCGGCGGCGCGCTTGACGATGCCCAACGCGCGGACGATGGGCTGTGGCTGCTTTTCCCAGCCAATCTTGAAATTGCCGAGCGAGCGCTGCGCCTGCGCCCCCCAATAACGCGATGCGTCGACCTCGATGGGGCCGAAGGTGTCGGTTTCGGTACGGGTGGTCATCGCCTGGCTCATCTGTCGGCCTCTCTCGTGCTGTGTGCTTGGTGCATCCATCAGGATGCGCTGCGCGTGAGGTAGCATGCACGTGAAAGCGTCTCCAGTTGAACGGAAGTTGGCGGCAGGCCGAGGCTGGCGCTGAGGTCGATATCACGGAGGCGAGGTTAATTGCTTCTAATTAATGCCATTTTTGAAGTGCCCATTGAGTCACCACAGCACGTCGAGTCGGCTGGTGTTTGCGTGTTGCGCGTCTTCGAGGGGGAAAATGGGCCGCGGGGGGCTAACATGCTCGTCTCGACGGTTGGCGCTCCGGGCCATTGGCTCGAACAACGGGGCGTGCTGCTGGCCTCAGTCGGTGAATTTCTGTCCCATTCAAGTGCGGCGTCGTTTCATTCCTGTGTCCGCTTCTTGTTTGCTGCGTGCACGGAGGCGCTTCAGCCTCCTCGTAGTTCTCGCCCATGGAACGGAGGATCAACGCCATGGAGCCCAAAATCATTGTCATGATTGTCACGCTGGCCATGCCGAATGGCGACAGCGGCGTGCATGTCAAGCCGATGCCGACGGTTGACCACTGCGTCGCTGAAGCGAACATCGAGGCGTCGGATCCTTTTGTTGCCCACGTCGAATGCTCGGAACTGACGGACGGCAAGCTTCTGCTCGATTTCAAGTGGAAGGACGAGGGCACCAAGGACGGTGCTACGGGGGCCAACAAACAGCCGCGCTTTGCGAGCTGATAGCGAAGATCGACGAACCGTGCGATTCCAGAGACTGGGAGCTACCCGCTGGTGTCCGGTTTCGCGCGGGTCATAGCGCGGTGCAAACTCATCGATCCTGATCGACCGGCTGCATTGATGCGGGGCAATTTGGAGTCGTTCACGCTTGGGAACAGGACCCAATAACAGAGGGTCCGGACCCTAGATCGTGTTCATGTCGCATCGACGCGTGGACACGATCCAAGTCTTTGAATTGAGCATGTTCTTCACGCCGAACCGCCGCGCACCTCAGCTGAACATGCGCTGGCGAAGGCTGTGCAAGCAGCGTTTCCGGCGAGCGATGAGGCGTCGTCGCGCGGGGCGCTATGGGAGCGGGTCAGCGTTTGCGGAAAGCGTCGAGGCTGACGACGTTGGCGCCTCCGGAAGCCTGTGCAGCCGGTTCGGCCGCCAATTCGGAGGCAGGCTCGAGCGGCGCGTCTTTTTGCGCCGCGTGATCGGCTTCGGCAGGCGCCCGCTCGCCCTGCTTGATGGTCCTCTTGGTGGTCCGCTTGCGGGTGGCCGCTGGACGCATGGGCTCACGGGTTGCATCGGGCGGCGGGGCAACGGACCCGTTATCAGCGTCATCCGCCGGCAGCGCCGCTACAGGATCCGGACCTATATCGGCAATCTCGAACTGAAGCCCATAGCGCACGCTGGGATCGACGAACACGCGGATGGCCTGGAAGGGTACGACGAGGCGCTCGGGTATACCGTCGAACGTCAGGTTCACTTCGAAGCGGTCATCGGTGACGACGAGGCCCCAAAAGCGATGCTGCAGCACAATCGTCATCTCGTGCTGGTACTTCTCCTTCAGCCGGCGCGAGAGAATCACGCCCGGAGAGCGGGTGTTGAAGGAAATGTAGAAGTGGTGTTCGCTGGGCAGTCCATTGCGCTCGGTCTCCTTGAGGACGGATCTCACGACGCCGCGCATGGCCTCCTGCTGCAGTGCCTCGTAGTCGATCGTTGGTCCGGATGTCATCGGCGCCCGCGTCAATTGCCCATTGTTCCTGCGACTGAAACGAACGCACCGGCCTTGCCGGTGTGATCGAGTGGAGGGCTTCTGTTGCCCGGTGCCCTCCGGACCGCGCCTTACCCGGCTAGGAGCAAGGACTTTGGTTCAGGTCTTTCGCACTGCATTACGCAGCGAGAGCAACCTCAGCATAGTTGTCATTGGCAACTATTCTGGATGGCCCGATAACGGCGGAACCATGCCGGGCGAAAGCACACCCTTTACACCTTCGTCGATGCTGGTTCGCCCCCATCAGCAGCTCACTGGACCTTTAGGTCCATGTCGCCCTCCGGGCTACAAGTCCCATTCCCGGTGAGCTGGTGGTGGAGGCGCCGGGTACTGCCCCCGGGTCCGATCGGCTTATTCCGATGGCCATTTATCGCCATATCCGGATCGCTCCGGCATCTCCAATATAGGCGGGCTGCGCGTGAAAAAAAAGTGCCACACTGAGGGAAGACGGCAACGCTGCATGTTTTTGAAGCGCAGGCTCGACGGCGACACAACAGAGTCCCAAGTCGATATCAATTGTGTGCGGTGCGGTATGGCTCAATTGTTGGCGGCGGGGTGGGGAAAGCTGCCACATTGGCAGCCTGGCCGCTGCAAAACGGTCAATTTGTCATCACCGGTTCAATCGCCCTGGCCCTGGGTGCCAATGTGGAGCAATCGCCCGCAGTGCTTGCAGTGGACGGCATCCGTGTCGTGGCGCCTGAGGCCGCAGTCAGGGCATTCGTAGTTGACGTGGGGGGGGCGGAAAATCGTCTGCACGAGCCGCAAGAACAAGGCCACGCCTATAAGTAGAATGACGATCGACAGCAGGCGGCCACTGGTTCCCTCCAATGTGATGTCGCCAAATCCGGTCGTGGTAAGGGCCGTCACCGTGAAATAGAGCGCATCGATGTAATTCGTGATCTTGGGATTGGTGCTGACCTGGAAGACGTAAACCAGAGCGGTCATCACGAACACGAAAACAATGAGGTTGACGCTAGACTGGATCACTTCCTCATTGCGGCGGAAAAAGGCGGATTCGTTGCGCAGGTCGGCGAGCACGCGATAGGAGCGCAGCAAGCGGAGCGCGCGCAGGACTCGCAGGAAGAGGAAGCTTTCCACTATGGCCGGCAACAACAGAGTGATGACGACGACGATGTCGGCCCAGGTGGTCATCTGTCGCAGCATCCCTTTGCGGTTGGGCTCGATCCAAAAGCGAGCGACCAGGTCAGCGATGATGAACACCGCAATGACTGCGTCGGCCGTGTAGATCCAAGGCTTGTCGCGGGAAAGGGACGAGGCGATGAAAAAGATGATCGTGCCAATGTCAAAGGCCAGGATGGCAAACCTGAACGAACGGGCCCTGGCGTCGTGGCCGTGATAGAGGTGGCGGAGTTCGTCCTTCAATGCCATTCGCGTCGCGCCTTCTGATCTGCTCCGGGCGTCGGTCTGTGCTTGCCGCAGTGGCGTTTCGGAGATTGCCCGATTCGCCAGCTTGCCTGTGCGGTGCATTGTGCCCGTGCCGATGGCGTGCGGCACCATTTTCGGAACGGTTGGTTCATGAACGGCGACCTGGCGGGTAATTCGGACAACGATAGGGCTCTGAGCGAGCGATTTTCCGATCGCGTCCGGACACGATGGTCGTGGTGGCGGGCGACGGCGCTGGTCGTCATAGCGCTCGCCGCGGCGACCTTTGCCGCGCAGGGAGCGATCATGCTCATGGAGGCGGCCGGCATCAACGCCATACACTGGCAAATTCTGGCGGCTCTGGCCGTCAGCCAGGCGACGTGCATCGCCCTGACCTGGTGGGCAGCCGGACTTCTGGGGGACCAGCGCTCCAGCCTGCTGGCTCTCGGGCCTCCCTCGTACGGGGTGCGGTCCTACGTGCTGGCATATCTGGCAATGGTACTGATTTTTGGCTGCCTTTCCGCGGTGTTGTGGATGTTGGAACCGGAGCGCGTCGTCAGGGATCTGACACTATATGCGGACCTGATCCGGTCGCCGGCATGGCCGCTGGCGGTGTTTGTCATCGTCGTCGGCGCGCCGGTGATGGAAGAACTCATGTTTCGGGGATTTCTCTTTCCTGCGCTGGCCAGTTCACGGCTCGGAACCGGAGGGGCGGCAGTCGTCACGTCGGCGGGCTGGGCGGCACTGCACGCCGGCTATTCGGTCGCAGGACTTGTGGAGGTGTTCCTCGTCGGGCTCTACTTCGCGTGGTTGCTCGTCAAAACAGGCAGTCTTCGGGTGCCGGTGTTCTGCCATGCCGCCTACAACCTGAGTGCGCTCATCGTGCTCTTGGCTGTGGATATCCCGGTTGCGGCGCCGGGCTGACCGGGGCATCCAGGTCAGGATCAAGTCTACGTGAACGTGGATGCGGCGACGACGTCTGCCCGCCGTCCGGTTTGCGGGGCTCGGGCCGCAATGGCTTCAGGGGGACCTTCGATGCAGCAATATCTCGATCTCCTGCGTCATGTGCGTGACAACGGCGCGGAGAAGCACGACCGCACCGGTACCGGCACGCGATCGGTGTTCGGGTTTCAGATGCGCTTCGACCTTGCGAAAGGCTTTCCGCTGGTCACGACAAAGAAGCTCCACATGAAGTCGATCGTGCACGAGCTGATCTGGTTTCTCGCCGGCGACACCAACGTCGGATACCTGAAGAGGCATGGGGTCTCGATCTGGGACGAATGGGCTGACGAGAATGGTGACCTCGGTCCGGTATACGGCAAGCAGTGGCGGTCCTGGGCGGCGCCGGACGGGCGCACCATCGACCAGATCTCACAGGCGGTGGATCTGATCAGGCGCGATCCGGATAGCCGCCGGATCATCGTTTCGGCCTGGAACCCGGCAGACATACCGCAGATGGCGCTGGCACCGTGCCACTGCCTTTTCCAGTTCTACGTGGCTGAGGGCAGGCTCTCGTGCCAGCTCTATCAGCGCTCAGCGGACATCTTCCTCGGAGTTCCGTTCAACATTGCATCCTATGCTCTGCTGACGCATATGGTGGCGCAGGTTGCGGGGCTGGGCGTCGGGGATTTCGTGCACACTTTCGGTGACGCGCATCTCTACCTCAACCATCTGCAGCAGGCGGATGAGCAATTAAGCCGGGCGCCACGCCCTCTGCCGACGTTGCACATCAATTCCCACGTGACATCCATCTTCGAATTCCAGTACGAGGATTTCAGTATCACGGGCTACGATCCTCATCCGCATATCAAGGCGCCCGTCGCCGTGTGACGCAAGCTTGCAGCGGGAGAGTGTGCTGTCGTGTCGGATTGCCGGCCGCAGATCGGTGGCAAAGGATGTTGCGTTGAAGTTTCGTGTGTCATTGCTGCTTGCGAGATGTGCCATTGATTCGTCTGCCTAGCCTTCATGCAGTTTCCGCACTCGTTCTCATCGTGGCGTCGCTGCTGCTCAGCGGTTGCGAGACGCTTCCGAAACAAGGGCGTACCTCGGATACCCAATCCATTACGATCGACACGCCCGGCACTCCTGGAGCGCAATGCGTGCTGACGTCGGCAACGGTCGGACGGCTTTCCGTCACCACTCCAGCAAAGATCGAAGTGGATCGCAGCCCGGAGATCATCGTCGCGCGATGTGCCAAGCGCTGCTATCTCGACGCCTCGGTCATGATCACTAGCGAAGGTCAAAGGCTTGCCTCTGGCGTCGTAGTCTACAGTTATCCGGAGGAGACAAGCGTCACGCTGACGCCAGCTGCCAGCTGTGACAGTCCGGCTGGTCAGAAAGGGCGGGCGTCGCCGCTTTAGATAGCGTGCATATTTCGCGATCACGACACTAGAGACAAATCGAGCATGCAATACATTCGAATCGCCCTCATCGTCGCTATTGCACGCAATGGCGTGATCGGCCGTGATGGCGATCTACCCTGGAGGCTGTCGTCGGATCTGAAGCTGTTCCGGCGGCTCACGATGGGCAAACCGATCATCATGGGCCGGCGGACGTGGGCGACATTGCACAGAAAGCCGCTCGACGGCCGTGACAACATCGTCATGACGAGGGATCTGGGGTTCCGCGCCGACGGGGCCATCGTGGTCCACACCATTGAAGAGGCGCTTGCCGAGGCGCAGCGCCGGGCGGAGGAGCGCGGCGCCGACGAGATCATGGTGATCGGCGGCGCCGAGATCTATCAGGCTACGCTGCCATATGCTCACCGACTCTATTGGACGGAAGTCGACGCGGAACCGCTTGGCGACACGTTCTTTCCCGACCTCGTTGGGGAGACATGGAGCGAGACGTCCATGGAGGAAATTCCGCAGGGTCCCAACGACCAGTACCGGGCGCGGCTGCGGGTGCTCGACCGGGCGCGGGCGTGAGTCGCCTCGTGGGACTGATTTTCCGGCCTCCCTTGAACGGCTTGGATGCCTTACCAATGTAGCTGGGGAGGTTTGCATGCCTTCATCCCCTGCCCTATAAGCGTGCCAACCTTTGCCTGGGGACGTGGGCGCCCTGGCGCCGTCGCTTGGCGGTTTTCATGCGTCCTCCAAAACATCCCGTAATTCCGTTTCCGGTTCGAGTTCGATATTGGCCCGAGCCACCAACGCGAGAGATCGAGAAGCAATGCCCTGGAACAATCAGAACGGTGGTGGCGGCTGGAAAAGCGGCGGCGGCGGCGGCGGTGGCGGTGGCCCCTGGGGTCAAGGGCCGTGGGGCCAGAACCAGGGAGGCGGACAGGGCGGCCAACAACCGGACCTTGAGGAAATCCTGAAGCGTGGCCAGGACCGCATGAAGCAGGTCATGCGCGGCGGTGGGGGTGGGGGTGTTCCGACTCCAATCCTGCTGCTGCTGGGCCTCGCTGCCATCGGTGCCGTAGTCTTCTACGCGTTCACCTTCACGGTGGCGCCTTTTGAGAAGGGCATTGTGCTGCGTTTCGGAGAGGTCAACCGTATCGTCGAACCGGGCATCCATCTGCGTCTGCCGGCACCCATCGAAGAAGTGAGGTTGCCGCCTGTGCAACGGCAAAAGAAGGTGGAGGTTGGGTTTCGCTCGTTCGAGGGTCGCACCAGCGGTGCGAGCCGTGACGTGCCGGAAGAAAGCCTGATGCTGACGGGTGACGAGAACATCGTCGATATCGATTTCGTCGTGTTGTGGATCATCGACGACGCGGAGAAATACCTGTTCAAGCTCAAAGATCCGGATTTCTCCGTGCGCGCAGTCTCAGAAAGCGCGATGCGCGAAGTGATCGGCAGGAGCAAGGTCTCCGATGTGCTTGCGCCGGGTCGAGAGCCCATCGAAATAGCGACCAAGGAGTTGATCCAAAGGGTTCTCACGAACTATCAGGCGGGCGTCAAGATCCAGGAGGTGAAGATCCAGCAGGCGCTGCCGCCGGCGGCGGTGCGTGGTGCCTTCGAGGATGTCATCGCGGCGCTGCAGGATCGTCAGCGCGCGGTCAACGAAGCGCAGGCCTACGCCAACAAGATCGAACCGGAAGCGCGCGGTGAGGCGGAGCGCATCCTGCAGGCGGCACAGGCGTACAAGGAGCAGACGGTCGCCGAGGCGAACGGTCAGGCGGCGCGCTTCCTGAAGGTCTTCGAGGAATACAAGAAAGCGCCGGAAGTGACCCGCAAGCGTCTCTTCCTGGAGACGATGGAGCGCGTTTTGAACGGAACCGACAAGATCATTCTCGATCAGTCCGGAGGCGGAGGGGTCGTGCCCTACCTGCCCCTGGGCGAGCTTGGCAAAAAGCAGGGAGGGAAGTGATCATGCGTTCACTACTTGCAACGCTTCTCGTCGTCCTGGGCCTTGGTGCTGGCGCTCTCTACCTTTCCGCATTCATTGTCCACCAGAACGAACAGGCGCTGGTGCTCCAGTTCGGCCAGTTCGTTCGCCAGGAAAAGGAACCGGGTCTGAAATGGAAGATCCCGGTGGTGCAGCAGGTCGTCTTTTTCGACAAGCGCGTCCTCGATATCGATACGGAACCGCAGACTGTTACCGTGGCTGACAAGAAGCAGCTCGTGATCGACAGCTTTGCGCGCTACCGGATTATCGATCCACTGAAGTTCTACCAGCGTCTCAACAACGAGGCCAATGCGCGCCAGCAGCTTGGCGTGGTGCTCGATTCGTCGCTGCGTCTCGTCGTCGGTTCGTCCACCATCGAGGCCGTTGTGCGCGACGACCGCTCCAAGCTTATGGACGATATCCAGGAGCGCGTGAACAATGTGGCGGGCGATTACGGCGTCGAAATTGTCGACGTGCGGATAATGCGCGCCGACCTGCCGCCAAAGATCGGAGATTCGGTCTATGAGCGGATGAAGACCGAGCGCCACCAGGAGGCTGCACGTTTCCGTGCCGAGGGTGAAGAGCAACTGCGCCGTATCAAAGCGGAGGCTGATCGCCGGGTGACGGTGATCCGAGCCAACGCAATGCGCGATGCCGAGCAGTTGCGCGGTGAGGGCGATGCGGAGCGCAACCGCATTTTCGCCGAAGCCTATGGCAAAGATGCCGACTTCTTCGCCTTCTATCGGTCGATGCAGGCCTACGAGCAGGGCCTGAAATCCGGCGACACCCGCATGGTGATTTCGCCCGACTCGGAGTTTTTCCGCTACTTCAACAGTGCCGGCGGCCAGGCGAGCGGCACTGCCGCGGGCAAGCGTGCGGTGACACAGCCCTCGCCATGAGTGATCTCATTGTCGCGGTCGGGCTGGTCCTCGTGATCGAGGGGTTAATCTGGGCGCTGTCCCCCGATCAGGGGCGGCGTATGGCGGCGATGGTGTCGTCAATGCCTGATGCCATTTTGCGCCGGGCGGGCTGGTCCGCAATCGCTGCTGGCGCGGTCATCGTCTGGCTTATTCGTGGTTGAACGGGCCGATGGTGCGCGGCGATTTTGCGTGCCGCGACCCCATGTCTGCCCCGGCGCAGGGACCTGGATGCGGCGCTTTGCTACGAGGGCGCATGACGCAGCGCGACCGTTCGCCGCTGCGGCGCGGCGGTTCATGTGACGCGAGTTGGGATGCATTCCGGCGCGACGAGCGATTTGTGCGGGTGTTCATTTCCGAGCCTGCATCGACATTTTGGGGCATTTGCCGGTCTGCGACGCGTAGAGGATGGGGAAGCGTCGGGCTGCATGCGTGACGTTCTGCTGGATTCATGGCAGGACATGAACCGTGGCAACAATCACTTCCAAGAGGACCTCATGTCGGTGAAGTGCGGCAGGCAATCTGGCACCCGGTGTTGCGCGGCGCAGGGCGTTTCAGGTCGGGTGATTGCAACCGTCCTGGCGGCGTGGGCCGCTTTGGCTGTCATACCTGTCCAGCCGGTGGCGGCACAGCGAGGCCCGCAGTCCGTCGCTCCGGTTGCGGAGAAGCTCATCGATGCGGTCGTAAACATTTCGACGACGCAGACTGCGAAAGGCCCGCAGGGTCTGCCGCTGCCGGAAATTCCCAAAGGCTCGCCGTTCGACGATATGTTCGAGGATTTCTTCAACCGACACGGCGGGCCGCGGGTACCGCGCAAGGTCTCCTCGCTCGGGTCGGGTTTTGTCATCGACGGCAAGGAAGGACTTATCGTAACCAATAATCACGTGATCGCGGATGCCGACGAGATCGTGATCAACTTCCATGATGGCTCCAAGCTCAAAGTCGACAAGGTCTTGGGACGCGATCAGAAGAGCGATCTGGCGCTGCTCAAGGTGACACCGAAAAAGCCACTGATCGATGCGAAGTTCGGCTCGTCCGACAAGCTCAAGGTGGGCGACTGGGTATTGGCGATCGGCAATCCGTTCGGTCTGGGCGGTACGGTGACGGTCGGCATTATCTCGGCCAAGCAACGCGACATCAACACCGGCCCCTACGACGACTTCCTTCAGACCGATGCCGCCATCAACCGCGGCAACTCGGGCGGGCCTCTATTCAACATGGATGGGGAGGTCATCGGCGTGAATACGGCGATCATCTCGCCGACGGGTGGCTCGATCGGCATCGGCTTCGCGATCCCTTCGAATGTTGCGACGAATGTGATCGAACAGCTCAAGCTCTACGGGGAGACACGGCGTGGCTGGCTCGGCGTGAACCTGCAGTCGTTCGAGGACGACATTGCCGAGACGCTCGGCGTGCCTGCGGGCAAGGGTGCGCTCGTCGCATCGGTCACGGAGGGCGGCCCTGCGGCGAAGGCCGGCGTCCAGGCGGGTGACGTGATCATCGGTTTCGACGGCCGAGAGGTCGTCAACATGCGCGGCCTGCCGAGGATCGTGGCCGAAACGCCCATCGGCAAAAAGGTCGCCGTCGAGGTAATCCGGGGCGGACGAAGGCAAACCCTCGAAGTCGAGATCGGGCGTCTCGTCGAAGACGAGATCGCGAACGAGCAGACCGAGCCGGATGCCCCCGACGGTGCACCAGAGTCGCAGGAGATGCTCGGCCTGAAGCTCGAGGTGCTGACCGACGAGTTGCGCTCCAAATACCAGATCGACAAGAAGATGACGGGTGTGATGGTGACGGAGGTAGATCCGGCCAGTTCGGCAGCGGCCAAGAACATCAAGGCCGGCGATGTCATCGTGGAGGCTGCTCAGGACGAGGTGGAGACGCCTGCCGACGTGGCGCGAAGCATCCAGAAGGTCAAGAAACTTGGGCGGAAGGCAGTTCTGTTCAGGATCGAGGATGCCAAGGGAGATCTTCGGTTCGTTGCTGTGCCGCTGAGCTGAGTTGGCACAGGCGACGGGCCAGCGTGTGCCGCTTGCCCGTGCTGGTGCGACCTGTGTTGCAGGCAGCGGTACGTGCTTGGCGTTGAGTTCGGGGGCGGCACAGTTTAATAGCCTCGTGAATTTCAACTATGGCCCGCCGGCAAGACGCTGCCGCATCGGACTACGCCGCCTGCCTCAAACGGCATGCCCATCAAAGACGGGAGCTCATTGGAAGTGTCGAACCGCCATGGCATCGTAGATACCATCATCGATAATCTCGCACCGGTTCATAGCGACGGCCACAAGTTCATCGCGATTGCGGTTGCGTTGTCGCTGCTGTTCTTCATTTTGTGGGCGCCTCTCGGTTGGATTTTCCTGGGTCTGGCACTCTACATCGCCTATTTCTTCCGCGATCCGGAGCGCGTCACACCGCTGCGTGAGGGCTTGGTCATCGCGCCTGCGGACGGGCGGATCACCGGCGCGGAGGTGGTGACCCCGCCGATGGAGCTGGGGCTGGGACAGACGCCGCGGCTGCGCATCTCCACTTTCCTTTCCGTCTTCGATGTGCATGTCAACCGCGCGCCGATCGCCGGGCGCATCGTGCGTTCAATCTACGTTCCAGGGGCCTTCATCAACGCAGCAGCCGACAAGGCGAGCGAGGAGAACGAGCGCCGGTCGCTCGTGATCGAGACGACTGCGGGCGACGAGATAGCGGTGGTACAGATCGCAGGTCTCATTGCACGTCGCATCGTGACCTTCTCTCAGGAAGGCGACAGCATAGGCGTGGGCCAGCGGTTCGGCCTCATCCGGTTCGGTTCGCGCGTCGATGTCTACCTGCCGCCAGGACGCACTGCACTCGTTGCTGTCGGCCAACGGGCGGTGGCCGGCGAGACGGTGTTTGCGGACTTCAAGTCGGACGAAGGGGAGCGGGAGGCGCGCCAGTCGTGAAAAGCGGATCGCCGAGGCCATGTTGGCGCCGCAGAGGTGCTTGAGCTTATACTAGGACGTGGCGCGAATTCTCAGATTTGCTCCTGATGCTTCAAGTCCCTGTTTTTGTACATGTCGTCGTCGCAAGGCCGCTGCGCACTTCTGGGCGACATGCATTAGGTCGAGCGGCTTGCTCGTTGCGATTGCGTGCCGTCCTTGGGTCGGCAAGGTGCCCACGGGCGAGCGAAATACGTGATGGAAGGAGGCGGGGCCATGGATCCCGTTGTGCCGAAACTGGAAGAGGAAACGCGCCGGCGTCGTGGGCGCCTTCTGTTCCGCCATCAGCGTATCCCAGTGCGGATGCTGGTGCCGAACTTCTTCACACTGCTGGGATTGAGCGCCGGGTTGACCTCGATCCGCATGTCGATCGAAGGGCGCTACGATCTGGCGCTGGCCGCAATCGTTTTCGCGGCTCTGCTGGATGGCCTCGACGGGCGGGTGGCGCGGCTACTGAAGGCTTCGTCCCGGTTCGGCGCCGAGCTCGACAGCCTCGCCGACTTCGTCAACTTTGGCGTGGCTCCGGCGGTGATGATCTTCACATGGGGCCTTGGCGATCTCAAAAGCTTCGGCTGGATTGCGGTGATGATTTTCGCACTGGCTTCGGCGTTGCGGCTTGCCCGCTTCAACGTAATGATCGACGAGGACAAGCCTCGCTGGCAGAAGGACTTCTTCACCGGCATGCCGACGCCCGCCGCGGCGATCGTGGTGCTTCTGCCGGTTTATCTTGCGTCGATCGGGTTCGATCTGAGAGACGCGCGGTGGATGAAGAACATCATCATCTTCTATACGCTTGTGATCGCGTTCCTGATGGTCTCGAACATTCCAACCTATTCCGGCAAGCTGCTGGGCGAGCGCATCTCGCGCGAGCTAGTTCTGCCGATATTCGTGCTGGCGGTCCTCTATGTGGCGATGCTCGTGACTTATCCGCACGAAACGCTGGCGGGCACGTCGATCATTTATCTGGCGATGATTCCGGTAGGGTGGCGGCGCTTTCAGCACAATCTCGCGCGCGATGCGGCCGAAAAAGCTGCGGGTTCGGCGCAGTGCAGCGCATCGACGAATGCGGCACCCGAAGCAGGGCCGGGCATGGGCAAGGCTGCGTCCGAGATGCGAGATGACGCGAAGAACGAGGGTGCGACCAAGAACGAGGGCGGGCGCGTCGTGGAGCTGAGGTCGCCCGAGCCACGCTCGTAGAGCGGGTGGGGTAACAACTCAATCGGGTCTGGCTGTCGTGGTCTGCGCCTCCCTTGGCTTGAGAGATCGGTTCACGACATCGATAAATGCACGCCAGCTTCCATCCCAGCCGATCCGTCGCACGTATCGACAGTTCCAATTACGTCGGACTGTCATGTGCGACTTTGGCGTGCTCAAAGCCATTGTTGGAGAATTCGGTTCATGCCTTCACCGTGAACCGCAGAGCAGTCCCATCCGGGACGCTCGGCGTCCGGCGTCGGTGCCGACTTCTCGAAATCGGCCCCAAGTGCGCAAGGCAGCAAGTGACCTTGGCGCATTCGCTCTGGTCTCTCCCGTCAACGCTGGCGCTGCATGAGTCGATCACGCAACGAGCGCAGGGCTTGGCTCTGTGCTTGATCGGCGGCAACAGTATCTGCAGCGACAGGAGCCGGTTCGCGCCGCAGGTTTGAACCGCCTGGCCGTCCGGATGCCGAGACCTGAGCATCTCGCCGCATAGAAGAGCGTACAGGCGGGGCTGCGGCCTCGGCGTAGTGCAGGTGGGCGTCACGACGGGCCGAAGACCTTAGCGGGGAGGGCTCAGGTTCCCGCATCCTGGCCGAAGCGCCGTTTTGGGCCGGTGCATATTGGGCTGGTCCCGGATCCATCAGAGGGTCGTGGCCATCGTCGCTCAATATGGCGTCGGCCATCAATTGTCCCGAGTTCTGGTCGTCGCTGGTGCCACCCGAGTTGCGCCAGCGTTCTACGATCTGCTCGAGGAACCCCTCGTCACCGATCGATTTCTGCCAACGCTCGGAGAAACGCGCTGTCGACGAACGGGGCATTGCCTCCTTGGGCAGTTCATCGAATTTGATGCGTACGGGCAGCGAGACGCCATCGCCGAACGCGATCGCCTCGCGTTGGCCGAGCGCGGATAGGAACTCGAGCAGGCCAGAGCCGGTATCGGAAATCGCCGAAGTGACGATCTCCTGGTCGCGGTCGTTCGACATGCGCAGGGCGAACACCGTGTTGCACTGGGAAAGGATGGTTGGATCGATTTCCGCCGGCCGCTGCGTGACGATGCAGAGCGAGGCACCGTACTTACGGCCTTCCTTGGCAATCTTCGCAATTGCGCGCTTGCACGGCTCGAAGCCCGCCGCCGGATTGGCGGGGACGTAGCGATGGGCTTCCTCGCAGACGAGGGTGACGGGGACCTTGCCTTCGCCCCACAGTGCGAAGTCGAAGGTCATGCGGCAGAGAACCGAGACGACGACGTTGACGACTTCCGTGGGGATGCCGGTCAGCTCGAGAATCGTGATCGGCTTGCCGTTGACGGGGACGCGGAAGATTCGCGACAGCACCTGGGTCATGCCGTCGTAAACGGTGAGCGAGCCGAACATGAACGCATATCGGGCATCCTGCGTGATCATGTCGATGCGCTGTTTCAGGTTGCGGTAGGGCGCTAGGTCCTTCTTGTTCTCCAGCTTGCCCATGCGTTCGTCGATCATCGCGGTCAGATCGGAGATGCGGTAGGGAACGGGAGTGTCGACCGTGTAGCGGCCATGATCGACGATGCCGCGACGAACGTTGCTATCCTTTTGGCGGCCTGAGCTGTAACGCGACTTTGCAATCGGGATCAGTTCCTGAAGGATCTCGATCTCTGCCTTGCGCGTGTCATCGGCAACTATTACCTCGACGATCTCCTCGAACGTGAGTAGCCAGAAGGGGAGCTGCATGTTGCGTGGACTGATGACCTCGGCCCATTCGGGGAAGGCGGTCGAATATTCGTTGTGGGGGTCGAGCAGGACGATGTGGGCGGCAGGATGCTCCTTCAGGATGGCGCGCAGAATGAGAGCCGTCGTGCAGGACTTGCCGGTGCCGGTGGTCCCCAGGATGGCGAAGTGCTTGCCGAGAAGATCGTCGACTCTGATCATCGCGGGGATCGAGCTGTCCTGGCGGATGCAGCCGACGCGGACCGACCTTGTTGTGTCGCCGCAGAAGGCGAACTCCAGTTCGTCCTTCGAGGCGACACGGACGCGGTCGCCGAGTGCCGGATAGATGGTGACGCCACGGTTGAAGTTGCGCAAGGTGCGATCCGAGGCAAGCCAAAGCTCGCCGACAAGGCCGAGCTCGGCAATCCAGATTTCGTTTTCACCTTCGCGCTGCGCAGGCACCGGCACGCTCAGGGCGGAGACGATGGCAAGGACAACCGAGTAGGTCGTGTCGATTGCGAGCAGCGTGCCCATCTCCGGGCGGTGCAAAGTCTTGCGGCCGGACGCGTCCAATCTACCATCCAGCAGGACGATGGCTTTGGCGCCGGTGACAGAAACGATGCGGCCGATGGTCAAATCCGCACTTACATTGCTTTCCTGAGAAATGTGAGCCTGCATGGTTCTTCTTGCTCGTAACCGGTTCAGTTTCCGCCGCCGATCTGTCCGCCAAAGACCATCTCCCTGCCGCGGGCGGCGGAGACGAGATGGCGCGATGGCAGCATAACGGAGACCGTCGTTCCTTTACCCTTCGAACTCTTGATGTCGATGCGACCGCCGTGAAGGTCGACCAGGGAGCGTGCGATAGGGAGTCCGAGCCCGGTGCCTTCGCGCCACCGGGTCTTGGTTCCATCGACCTGACCAAACGGCGTCATGGCGATATCGAGCTCTTCCTCGCTCATGCCCACGCCGGTATCCTTGATTTCGACGACGAGCCCTCCGTCCACCGTTGCGACCGCACTGATCGTTACTTTTCCGCCCTTGGGGGTGAATTTGATCGCGTTGGAGAGCAGGTTGGAGAAGATCTGCTTCAGTTTGGCCGGGTCGCCGCGAACGGGTGGTATCGAGGATTGTGTTGTGTTGGTGACTTCGACGCCGGCGTCGTCAGCCAGCTTGCGGAACGAGGCGATGCAATAGGCAATTATGTCGTCGACGTTCGTCTCGCGGGCGTCGATCGTGAACTTGCCGCTCTGGATCTTGGATATATCAAGGATGTCGTTGATGACCGACAGCAGATGCCCCGCCGAGTCGTTGATGAGCTGGGCGTATTCAACGATATCGTTCGATGGGATCTGGCGCTTGTCGTGCTCAGACAGGATTTTGGAAAATCCGATGATGGTGTTGAGTGGCGTGCGCAACTCGTGACTCATGTTGGCGATGAATTCGGATTTGACCCGATTTGCCAGCTCTGTTTCGATTCGTGCGCTGTGCTCAGCCATGCGCGTGCGGTGGCGAAGTACGGCATCGCCAAGCAGCGAGGAATACTCGCCAATCAGCGTGTTAGTACGGCTCGCGCGTATGGACTTGCCAAGCATCGGGTTTCGCTTTGCCTCTCACCAGCATCGAAATGTAGTCGCGCAACGAATAACTTGTAGTTAACGCATGCCCCCCGTTTTTGAACGACTTTTCAGATTGGAATTGTTGATGAAGTCGATTCAATAAAGTTGGTATTTTTTCTGTATTTCGCAGAAGGCCGTTGTATCAACATTGCGTGGGGTGTCATGAGCCGGAGGGGAGCCTGGCTTGTATTTGCCGAGTGATAATCAGCAGGCTATCTTGTGTTCTCGACCGAGGCGGGCGTGCTTGTCGGTGATGGACGATCGAGGCTGCTTCTATTTCGGTGCTGGACAGCCGAACCAAACCGCTCTTCTGTTAGGTCGCTTCGGGGGATAAGATGGGGCGAACTGGCAAAGGCGGCAGACCACCACGTGTCCGACTGATGCGGATCGCGGTTGCGGTTCTTGCTGCGACGACGGTGATGACCATTCCGCATCGGGTCCATGCCGGACCGGCAGTGGGCCAGTTCGAGGTCAAGGGCCTGGAGGCCGAACCGGGTGAGATCGAATTCCAGTCTCAGAATGCTTGGTCGTTCGGGCAGCCGAGCCGGCGTTTTGGGGAGAAGGAGCCCGGTGAGTTCGTCTACGATGACAATACGGTCACGCGCCAGCGCCACGCTCTGGAAATAGAGATGTCGTTGACACACTTCCTGCGCATGCGCGTTGGCATCGAATTCGAGAAGGAACGGTTCGATGAGCCGGTTGCGCCGGGGCTTGCCAATGCCTTCGACGATCTGAAGCTCACGGAAGTCGCTGTAGAAGGCGTCGTGATCCTCAAACCTGTTCCGAAGGCGGGTGGCGTCGGTCTCGGCGTGCTTGCGGAATTCGAGCATCCAATCGCGGCGGGAGAGCTCAATTCAATCGTGGTGGGACCGATTTTCGGCGCCAAGGCAGGCAGGCTCTCGGCCCTGCTCAACGTTCTCTTCATAAAGAATTTCGGCTCGGGCGAGATCACGGATGAGGGTCGCGAGAAGGACGACAAGTGGGACCTCGGCTACGCGGCGCAGATCAAATATGACTTTAACCCTTCCTGGGCGCTGGCGCTGGAAGGGTACGGCACGTTCGACCGCATCGGCAACTCGGGCCGGCCGAACGAAGGAGCGCTGCTGTTTGGAGATCACGACCAGCACCGTGCTGGGCCGGTGGTCTACCATGAGTGGAGGACGGGTGGCGGGGCGGGTCGCGTTCCATCCCGGATAAGCAAGGTCGCCGATGTCGACGACGACAAGGGTGCTGGCCATGACGATGAGGATGAAGATGGTGTCCTGATGCGGCTTGGCACCGGGGTCCTCTTCGGTCTCAACGACTCTACGCCCGATACAACCCTAAAGCTGAGCCTGGAGATGGAGTTCTGAGTGACTGGCTCTCGATCGTGTTTCATGTTTGATGGAAGCACGAACACGATCCAGCCCATTGTACTGAGCATGTTCTTCGCGCTGAAGCGCTGCACACTTCAGCTGAACATGCTCTACGAAACAGGGATTGGGGTAAGCGAACGAAAACGGCAGCTTCGATAGGCGGCCGCTTCTGCGTTGTGCAGGCCGTCCGGTGGATCAGAACCTAACTTTGACGCCGCCGTAGGCCGCGACGGGGGCAGCCGGCATGATCGTGCGCGAGTTGGTGAAGAAGTCGCTGCCTAGTCCTGCTGCCTCGGCGGCTTCGTTGGCGTCCTCCAGTCCGAAGAAGTTGCCGAACAACCCGTAGCGCTTGTCGAACACGTTATTGATGATGCCGTAGATCTGGATGTTGTCGGTGATGTCGTAGCTCGTGTTGAGATTCACACGCCACCAGCCGGGCAGCTTCGGTGCCACATTGGCTTCGTCACCGAAGAAAACCTGATTGCTGGAGGCAACGAGGTCCGCGCCGAATTTCCAGCGTTCTGTGATGGCGAAGTTGAAACCAGCCTTGAATCGGTGGCGCGGGATGCCGGAAAGCCGGTCGCCGCTGCGGCCGATAACGCACGATGTCATGGTGTCATCATCGGGGTCGTAGGGGGCTTGGGTGTCGCAATCGATGATATCGGTACCCGCCATGTTTATGTTGGGCGAAGGGAATATATTGGTGTCACGGAAGGTCGCATCGACGTAGGCGTAATTCGCGTAGGCGTTGAGCCGCGGCGAAGCGTAATTGACGCCGACCTCTATGCCTTGCCGCAGCGTGTCGCCCGCGTTGGCGAAGTAGCCGCGGCCAGCTTCTTCGGCGGGCAGAGGCATGATGTCGTTCTTGGAGAGCGTGTGGAAGTAGCCGATCGACCATTGGACCTTTTCAAAGCCCGACGGCGACACCGATTCGCCCCTGAAGCCGAACTCCCAGGTTTTCGACACGACCTGCTTCAGCGGCGGGTCGTCGGTCAGGAAGCTTTCGATGAGGCACGGGTTTTCCGGATCGGCGCAGGCGAGTTCGGCCGGTGTCGGTGCGCGGTTTGCCTCCGAGTAGCCGCCATAGACCGAGAGGCCCGGAAACAACTTGAAGGTCGCGCCGCCGCTGGGGTTGAAGCGCTGGTACTTGCTGGTCCCGTCGATGTCCTCGAAGTTGCCGGTGTTGTCCTTGAGCTCGACCGACGCGTGGTTGTAGCGACCGCCAAATGTCAACGACAGGCGGTCCGTCACGTCGAGCGTATCGAGAACGTAGAGGCCCCAGTAGTTGTTGCGCGAGGTAATGGAACGAGGCAGATACTCGTTGTCGTCTTCAACCGGGCCATCGATGAACGCTCCGATTCCGCCGATCACGAAGCGCGGCCCGATCACGCCGACCTCGCTGTGAGCCCGGTATTTGACATGGCCGCCATCGTAGCTGACGCCGAGGGTTAGCTGGTTGGGACGATTGAACATCTGCCGTTTCTCGACCGCCTGCAACGTGAAGCCGTAGCCGTTCGCATTCTGGCCAGTGCGGTCGATGGAGCCGAGCACGTCGTCGTCGTCAACGGCGATCGGCGAGCCGCCGGAGGTCAGCGGGAACTCGCCGCCGGCATCGTCCTCGGCGCAGACGTAGCCGAGGTTGCCAGCGTCTTCACACGCCGCGAACTCGGCGATGTTGCCGTCGACGTGGCGCTGCTTGAAGCGACGGAAATAGGTGAGGCCCGACAATGTCAGCGTGTCGGTGGCCTTGACGCTGCCATTGAACGACAGCATGGCGACCTGGTTGTCGGTCGTCTGAGGCGAGGTGAAAGTGCGATCCCAGCCGAGTGCCAGCAGCTCGACCGGCGAAGCTGCGAGGGCGCCAACGAAGTTGTCTGCCGTGGTAAAGTTCAGATGGAACTCACGACGTGAGTCCTTGAAGCCGACATCGGCATACAGCCGCTTGATCTTTGATGGCGAGAAGTCGCGCCAGCCGTCGTCTTGGATGCCTTCCACCGCCAGGAACGCACCCCAGTTGCCGAACTTCTGGCCGGTGGCGAGCCCGCCCTGGATGCGGCCGTAGGAGCCCAATCGGGTGTCTATCTCCGTGCCCTGGAAGTTGAAGCCGTCACGCATGGTGATGACGGCCGCGCCGCCCACGGCATTGAGGCCGAATACCGGGTTGCCGGACACGATGGTGATGTCGGAGATCGCGTTCGAGGGCAGCACGTCGAAATTGACGAAGTCACCGAACGCCTCGTTGATGCGCACCCCGTTCTGATAGACCGCAAGGCCCTGGGCGACGCCGGGTACGGGTGAGGAGTAGAAGCCGCGATAGTCGATCTGCGTCTGGAACTCGTTGCCCTGTATGTCGGTCAGGATAGCGCCCGGAACCTGAGACTGGATCACCGATTGCGGGGTCGGTGTCGGCTGGCGCGCAAAGTCGGCCGCATTGGCGCGCCCCACCGCACCCGGCACCTTTTCCAGCGCGATCTCGCTGCCAGCCGCGGGCGACATCTTGATGGCATCGGTGAGAGCTGGGGCAGCGTATGCCGCAGATCCAGTCGGGGTGGCCGCGGGAGGTGCGGGCTGTTGCGCCTGGACGACAGGCTGCGCCTGCGGTGGGGGGGCGGCTTGCTGGACCGGCTTCGTCTCAGGCGCTGGCTTTTTTGCGACCTGCGGAGGTGCTGGCGGTTTGGGCTGCTGCTGGATCACCTCGACGGGAGGAAGGGCGGCATCCGCGCCGGGTGCGGCGGGCGGAGCGGCGGGTTGGGTCTGCGCGGCGGGTGCGGTCGCTGGCGTTGCCGGTTGGGTCGCCGGAGGTGGCTGCGTGGCAGGAGCTGGTGCGCTTGGTATTGCCGCGGGTGCTGTCGGTTCGGGTGTGGCCGGTGGTTGCTGCGCAATGGCGGGCGGGGCGAAAAGTGCCGCGGTGAGGACCGTCAAGCCGGCCAGCTTCGACTTCAGAGTCGAGTCCATCATTTTTCCCGATCCCCCGATCGTCCGTTTGCCCGGCAAATTCGCGCGTGGTTCCCCCGAACCGGCCGCGCGCGGACGTCTGTTAATACTTTTTGAATAAGTGGTTCGCGCACACCCGGTCAACGCGATTGACCACGAAACCGATGATGATACTATATAACAGAACATTGACGTTGCGCGGGTGCCACGGTTGACGCGGCAGAAGAGATGTTGCGCGCTCACAAACCTCTGATTCGTTTGCAAGTTGCGATGGTGATAGACGGCTGCTATGGAGCCCATCGCGGCTTCGGCCCCGGTTCATGTCTTTGTAGTGCCATAGGGGCTTGGGCTTTCGGAAGGTTGTCAGCCGAGATTGAGCGATTGACTGCCCCAAGCCCCTGGGCAGTCGGCTTGGAGATTCGGGAAATTCGGTCGCAGAACCGGTCCCAACGCGGCGGACAGTGTGCTCCCGGGATCGGTTGGCGAAGGCCAATTGGAAAGCGGCCAAGCAGCGCCGGGGTTTGGATGAGGCTGAGGCTCGGTTCGTAGCCCGGGCTGTTATTTTGGAGGTGCACTTGCGGCTGGCCAGTTGCGTGGCGTCCGACGCCAAGAAGAACAACAATTCAAGTGCGGCGCGAACCGGCTTCTGGCTGCGAGCGGCGGGCCTCACGGCGGCGATGGCGGTGTTTGCGGCTGCGGGCGCGGCTCAGGCCCAGGACAACACGCCCACTGGCGGCGGGCAAGCGAATGCGGGCGCCGCAGTTGCCACGGGATCGGCAGCCAAGGTTGCGGTGGAACTCAACAAGCTGGAGACGCAGCAGTCCAGTTGCCGGGCCTATCTGGTCATCGACAATCAGAGCGAGAAATCCTACGACGTCCTGAAGCTCGATCTGGTGCTGTTCCAGACCGACGGCATCATCGGCCGGCGCTTCGCGCTCGATCTGGCGCCGATCAAGGGAAAGAAGCGCTCGGTCAAACTGTTCGACCTCGACGGCGTGAAGTGCGAGTCGATTGGCAGCTTTCTCATCAACGACATTATGGAATGCAAGTCCGGCGGAGCCGACGAGAGCACATGCCTGGACAGGCTCGCCTTGTCGACCCGCTCAAACGTTCAACTCTCTAAATAGGGACTCTTGCCGTGGGCGAGACCGTTGCCGCCGCGACAGCGCATGACCTGTCGCTGACCTCGCTGATCCTCAATGCCGACATCGTGGTGCAGGGCGTCATGGTGCTGTTGGCGCTGGCTTCGGTCGTGTGCTGGGCACTGATCTTCGAGAAGATGATCCGTATCGCGGGATTGAAGAGCCAGGTGCGCATACTGGAAGAGGCGGCTCATGGTGCGACGCTGCCGTCGCCATCGGGCAATGGCTACGCCAGCGCGATCGTCGCCGCGGGCGAGTTCGAGCGCCAGGTCGGCCATGACATGAGCGAGGGCTCCAACGACTTCCGCCTCAGGGTGGAGCGGGCGATGCGCGGCGCGGTGCGCGGCGAGTTGAAGCGCATCGAGACGGGACTGCCGTTCCTGGCGACTGTCGGTTCGGCGGCACCGTTCATCGGCCTGTTCGGCACCGTGTGGGGTATCATGCATTCATTCACGGCCATTGCGCAGGCGAAGGACACCAGCCTTGCCGTCGTCGCGCCGGGCATCGCCGAAGCCTTGTTTGCCACGGCCATCGGTCTGGCCGCCGCTATTCCGGCCGTCATCGCCTACAACCAGATTTCGGTAGCGCTCGGGCGCGCGGCGGAACGCACCAACGCCGCGGTGCATCGCATTGCGCCGCGCTTTTCGAACGGGCGCGGGGCGTCCACGGCGAACGCGTAAGGAGCCTCAGCCATGGGCATGCAGCTGGGCGGTCACATCCCCGACGACCACGAAGACAGTGGCTATCGGCCGATGGCGGAGATCAACATCACGCCGTTCGTCGACGTGATGCTGGTGCTGCTCATCATCTTCATGGTCGCCGCACCGCTGCTGATCCAGGGAGTGCCGGTCGATTTGCCGAGCACATCGGCGGGCAAACTCTCGCAGACCAAGAAGCCCATGGTGGTGACGCTCAACGGCCAGGGGCAACTCTACATTCGCGAAGAAGAAGTGACGCGCGGCAGTCTGGTATCGCGGCTTGCGCAGATCCGGGCCAGCGAGGGCGATACGGTCGTCTATGTCCGGGCTGACCGGACGGTGGCCTATGGCGACGTCATGGAAATCCTGGGGCGCGTGGGTGAATCAGGATACGCGCGCGTCTCGCTCCTGTCGAAGCCGTCACCGCACGCAGCAGCCGCAGCCGCTTCTGCAGCGGCACGTGCGGCGGGATTGGCGCAGCAACCTGGGCCGGCAACAGTCGGGAACTGATCCGGATGAACGCCCTCCGCGTGTCGAGCTTGCTTCTGTCCGCAGCGCTTCACGGCTCGCTGCTGGTGACGTACCTCGATTTCGCCGCCGGCGGCCGGTCACTCGAGCAAGGCACCGGCAATGATCTGCTGCGGATCGAGCAGGGTATTGCGCTCGAGGGCCTGACGCGGCTTGGCGAGGCGCCCGAATCGATCGAGGCACGCGAAGTCGTCGAACAACAGGCGAGCATCGCCCAGCCGGAGCTGGAAGAGGTCAAAACCACGGAGGCGAAGCCAGAGGAGCCGCCGCCGGAGGACGTGCCGCAGCAGGAGAAGCCACCGGAACTCAAGGACATCATCACTTCGCCGCTCGGTCCGACGCAGGAGATCGTCACCGCACCACCGCCGAAGGAGGTTCAGCGCCCGCAGCCGAAACAAGTGGCAACGGAAGAGCGGATCGAGCAGGTGGCCGTGTTGGAACAAAAAGCGTCGTCACAATCGCAAGAAGGCGGCGATGCAACTCTCTACCGCGCCTACCTGGGTTCGATCCGCTCGCACATCGAGAAGTTCAAGGTGAAGCCGAAGGCGCGTGAAAAGGGCACTGTTGTTGTGCGGTTCACGGTCGATCGCGACGGCAATGTCACCGATCGGACCGTGGCCACCAGCTCAGGTTCGGCGCAACTCGATGAGGCGGCGCTGGCGGCTGTGGAGAAGGCAGCGCCTTTCCCGAGGTTCCCCAAGGAAATCGACCGAGAGCAGATCGTGCTGTCGCTGCCGTTCCGTTTCGTGTTGCGGTAATGCACGCTGGGCTCAACGGTGGTTCTGGCGCCGTTCGTGGCAGGCCCAACCAACCGCGCCTCTTGCAGATCAGAAACGGCGCGGCAGAAATCGCGCGTTGATTATGTTCGGGGACCGCGCCCTTGCGCTGGCTTCCGCCGCCTCTGCTTCCTTCAGGGCAAGTGCCAACGCATCGCGCAGCTTCTCGAGCCCTGGCGCGCGCGCCATATCGTCATGCATGTAGAGAAGCGTTTCGCGCAGGGTCGAAAGGTCGATGTGCGGCGGCCAGGGGTTCGATCTGGGAATGTGGTACACGGGCGACACCCTCCGGAACACGAACACGTAAATGGACGCTTAATGAAACACCTCGAATTTCAGATTTTCTCATCGCAAGAATGAGGCCAGCGCGCAAGTGGGGAAAAGCGCGGCTTCCTGTCCCGATACGAGACGCTTGCTTGGCGTTTCATCACCAATTCATTGGCACGTTCTTTCACCTTTTTCATGGACGATCGATCATCAATTCGCCGCCGGTGGAAGAGCCCGCGCGCGTAGCCGTTTCGGCGCCGAAACAGGTGCAGGAGTCCAAGCGTGCCCAAATCGCCCAGCGTTCTCATCATCGTGGAAAACCTGACCATGCCACTAGACCGGCGAGTCTGGCAGGAGGCACGCACGCTGCGTGATAGCGGCTATACGGTATCCGTCATCTGCCCGGTCGGAGGCAAGTACACCGCACCATACGAGGTGATGGAAGGCATCCACGTGTTCCGTCATCCGCTGCCCTACGAGGCGGATGGGCCGGTTGGCTACCTGGTCGAATATTCCTGGGCGCTCGCCTGGGAGTTCGCGTTGTCGGTCAAGGCCTACTGCAAGGTGGGCTTCGACGTCGTCCAGGCGTGCAATCCGCCCGACCTGCTATTCCTCATTGCGGGCTTCTGGAAGTACCTGTTCGGCAAGCGGTTCATTTTCGACCATCATGACATCAACCCGGAACTCTACGAGGCAAAGTTCAATCGCCGCGGCTTCTTCCATTCGCTCCTCACCAAGCTAGAGCGCTTGACGTTCTGGACCGCGGATGCCTCCATCGCGACGAACGAGACGTTCAAGGAGATTGCGGTCAAGCGCGGCGGCATGGATGCGAGCCGGGTTTTCATTGTGCGATCGATCCCGGACGTCAGCCGGTTCAAGCGTGTGGAGCCGAATGGGGAGCTGCGCAAGGGCCGCAAGCACGTCGTCGGCTATGTGGGCATCATGGGCGCGCAGGACGGCGTCGACCTGCTTATCGAGGCGATGGACGAACTTGTTCATGGGCAGGGACGCAAGGACGTCGGTTGCGTGATCGTAGGGTCGGGCACGGAACTGCCCAACCTTCAGCGCATGGCCGCGGAGCGCGGTCTTGACGAGCACGTCACCTTCACAGGGTTCCTTTCGGGCGCGCCGCTGCTGTCGGCACTGTCGAGCTTCGACGTGGGCGTCATCCCCGATCCCAAGAACACCTACAATGACAAGATCTCGATGAACAAGGCGTTCGAGTACATGACGCTTGGCATTCCATTCGTGCAGTTTGATCTGATGGAGGGGCGCAAGATCGCGGGTGACGCGGCACTCTACGCGTCGGACAACTCTCCCGTCGATCTTGCCTTGCAAATCGGCCGCCTGATCGACGACACGGATCTCAATGCGCAGCTCGCTGCGGAAGGGCAGGTGCGCGCCAAGGCTCTTCTGAATTGGGACGAGGAAGCGCAACGTCTTCTCAGCGCCTACGAGACCGTTCTTGCCCGGCCTGAAACGTCGGTGGCTGCGCCGCACCCGGTGTCGCTGCCAGCCTCGAGCCGTTGATCTGTGTCATTGCAGGACCAGCGCCCGCGAGCCCCATCTCTTGAGCAACGTCTTGGCGGACGATTGCGCGAGTCGTGCGGGAGGAATGCAGTCGTCGATTGCTCGCTCTTGACCCGAAGTCGCGGACGCGGGCTTTTCGGCCGGGCGCTATGACGTGCCGTGCCGTGCCGCAAATGGTCAGCGCGCCTGCGTATTCCGCATCGCCAGAAGATGCCGTTTGCCTTCTGGCATGGTGACCGCCGCCAGCGCAGTCACCACGAGGGATACGCCCGCAAGAATGAACATGGCGTTCAGCGGCGTGACTGATTGGCCGGCGGCGGTGTTGACCGCCAGTGCCAATGCGCCGGTGGGGAGCATCAAGAGGCCCCGCATCGCAAGAGCGCTGCCGAGGCGATAGGCAGTCTCGCCCGCGGGCGCATCGATGAGGCGATCGAGCCGCCACGTGACGTATGCGAGTGAAAAGAGTTCGGCGATGGCGCCGGCGGCCGCGGCGCCCTCAAGTCCCCATCCCAGCGAGAGTGCGACCCAGGCAAGAAGAAGCCCGGTGGCGCGGATCATGCCGGCGGTGAAAAAGGGACGGGTTACGCCCTTAGCGAGAAGTGCGGCTCCCGGCACGGACTGAAGCATGCGTATCGACCACATGAGGGCAAGCAAGCCGACGAGCGGGCCAAGCCCGGCATAATTGGCGCCGAAAGCGATGGGAAGCAGGGCGCCGCCTGCGACGACGAAGGCCGTGAGATAGAGCGCGGCGGCGAGCGCCGTGGCTTCAGCCATCATGCGGAACCTCTCGGCGAATCGATCCGCATCGTCCTGCGCCTCGGCAAGCAGCGGCAGCATCAACGAATTGGCAATCTTGGCGGCGATCAAGCCGGGGACCATGGTGATCATGAAGGCTGCTGTATAGGCGGCGAGACTTTCGATGCCGGCAAGGTGACCGATCAACATGCGGTCGCCCTGGTAGACGGCGATCAGCGGGAATGCGCTTGCCCAAATGGGCCAGCCGAAGGCTACCAGCCGGCGCACCTGCTTGATGTCGAGGACAAGTGCATAGCCACGGCGCGCCACGGCGTGGGAGACGGCGATGGCGATGACGGCCTGCGATACGGAGAGCCAAAGCACCGCGGCGTAGCCGCCGACGAGCATCAGCATGGGCAGCGTCAATGCAAGTCCGAGCAGCTGCGGCAAGACCTCGATCATCATCTGCGGCCGGTTTTCGAGCGCGCGCTGGGCAACGCGGGCGTCGAGATTGAGGAAGCCTTTGACGAAGGGGACGAGTGCGGTGGCGGCGAATGCCCAGGCGGCCTCGGGAACGCCGAAGAAAGCCGCCATGGGCGTTGCCAGGACAAGAAGGAGCAGTGCGGTTGCAACGCCGCGGACGACGAGCGTCAGCTGCGCGGCGGCAACGACGCGCGGGTCATCGCCGTCCTTGGCCTGCACGATCAGGCGGTCTGCGCCCAGGTCGCTCAGGGTCTCGAGGAGTTGCAGCAAGAGGAGGATGGCAGCGGCAATGCCGAAGTCGCCTTTCGACAGCCAATGGGCGACGATGGCATTGCGGGCGAACGAGAAGGCCTGCGCCAGAGCGAAACCGGAAAACAACATGGCGCCCTGGCGGGCAACCCTCTTTCCGATCGACATAGGTGCCGTATTGGACATGGAGTCAGCCAGCCTTCTTGCCGACCGGCCCGCCGGTCCAGCCTGCGGCTCCCGGCAGGCGACGAGAGAGCTTGCGAAACGGTGTCTCGGCAATGCGCCCGGCCAGTTGTCCCAATGGATTGCCCGCGAGGTGAATGAGGGTGCACGTCGTCTGCATCCACCGCGGAGCCAAGGCATTCGACCATTTGCTGCGGAAAGAACCCTGCGCCGCCGCGAAGCTTTCGTCCTTCTTCCCGGCCGACAAGTGTGCCAGGTGGAAATCTATGACATACGCGTTCCAGCCCGCGATGGCGGCGTTCAGACAAATGTCTGCGCCGTAGAAATGGAAGCCCGACAGGTCGTTGGAAAAGCCGATGCGTGCATCCCGGCGAACGACGATGAAGTTCTCATCCAGGCTCATGACGCGGGCAGGGAACGCGCCTACTTTCTGATTGGCCCCGTGCGGGTCGGTAATGCGGACGGCGAGTTGGCCGGCTGCCACGCCTCCGGCATTCCCGGCAAGAGCCCATTCCGGGTCGTGCTCCTCCAGTTCGGCGAGGCGCATGTCCAGTTCCGTGCGCGCGTCGGTCAAGAGGCGAACGTCCTGATGGCATAATATCACGTGGCGGCCGTGCGCTTCGTTGAGCAGTGCATTGAGACCACTGTAGGCGCAGATCTGTTCATCGGAGGTGTTGTCGATGTGCATGTATTCGCAGTCGGCTTCATCGAAGCCTCCGGTGCGGAAGGAGCGGTGCATGGCCTCGAGCTGGGCGTGATCGTTGACGATCGAGGCTATCGTGTAGCGCGTCTCGCCACGCCGCTCGACGGCGCAGTCGGACCGGATGATGCGGCGTCGGATGGCCGAGTATGTCAGGCGGCGAAGTGGCATAGGGCATCCTGGTCGAAACGGGATATCACTGCGTGGTCAGTTTCAGAGAAGGCGGTGCACTACTCAACGTGCAGCCGTCGTCGTCGGGTGCTGCATCGGCGCGATAGCCGTTCTGCCATTCGCCGCGCCGTTTCCAGACCTCGCGCCACTCAGCAGCGCCTTGGGCGAACCTCTCGGAGCAGTGGACAAGGTTGGCCGTGCCGAGTGCAACGCTGCGCGTGAGCGGCCAGAGACGCAGGATCTGTTTGGCGAACGGCCGCTGCCAAGTGGGCAGGTGGCGGTCGATCAACGTCATCTTGGCAGCCAGCAGCTTGATCATCTTGGCCGCACGTGTGCGCTCCGAGGCGCCGCCAAGGTGGACGATCGTTGCGCGGGGCGTGACGGCCGGGCGGGCACCGTAGCGACGGGCGCGCAGGCACAGATCGGCTTCCTCGCCATACATGTAGAAGGCTGGATCGAAACCGCCCAGCTCGCTCCACAGCGACTTTGGGATCATGAAGAAGCAGCCCGAGACAATGTCCACCTCGCGTTCGCAGTCACGCGTCCAACCTCCGATCGCTTCGGCGTTGAAAATAGGTGAATTGGGAAACAGCGCCGCCAGACCACTGGTCCGGCAAAAGGTGCTCCACACTGAAATGCGCTGCCAGCACGATGATGGGTTGAGAGTGCCGCTCGCAAACAGTGTGCGCCCACCCCAGATCTTCGCACCGGGGGTTTCGCGCGCAAATTCCAGCAACCGGTCGATCGCGTGATCGAGAACGACGGTGTCGGGGTTGAGCAGCAGGAGCATTTCAGCCTTGGCATATCGTGCGGCGAGGTTGTTGGCGCGGCCAAAGCCGATGTTGTCCTTCAGCGAGATCAGGCGGGGCGCAGAGGGATGAGCGGCGATGGCTTCAGGCGAACCATCAGTCGAGTCGTTGTCGACAACGATGATCTCGTGAAGCGTGCTGGTCTGGCGCACGGCGGCGTCGATCGCGGCAAGGGTCAGCTCGCGCGTGTTGTGTGAGACGATGAGGATCGAGACTTCGGGGTGGGGTACGTGGCCCATCTTTGTTGCATGTCCAGGTTGTTCGATGGAGCCGGGCCAACGGCCTCACTCCAAGCCGATAACCGGACGCTAGCAAGCCAGGGCTAATCCCGCGTTAAGGCTGCTGCGACAACCCGGACATACAGGGCAAGAATTTCGGCATGACCGCCAGCTTTGGACCGGATGGCAAGAGAAGCTTAATAGCTAATGAAGAAAATAGCGGCGGGTTCTGCCTGGACCGCTGGGAGATGGTGTCGAAGATGGTCGAGAGACGCGATATTTCGAGCGCTATGCCGCCTGAATTTGTCTGCGATGGTGCATTCGACGGGATCGTTTGCATCGGTGGCGAGGACTGGTGGTATCACAACCGAGGCCATTTCGATTTCCAGATCATGCGGCGGCTGGCGAAGCGTTGGCCGGTGCTGTTCGTGAATTCTCTGGGTGTTCGGGTTCCGAGCCTGAAGGACAACAGGCTCTTCGTGGCGCGCATCGGGCGAAAGCTGAAGAGCCTGGCGCGAGGACTGGTCGAAGTGGAACCGGGGTTCTGGGTCTTTTCACCGTTCTCGGTGCCGGGGGAAACCGGCCAGCGACTTTCGAACTGGGCTCTCGCACCGCAGATCCGGTTGGCAGCTGCGCGGGCGGGCATGCGGCGTCCGCTTCTGTGGGTCCACTGCCCGGCGGGCGCAGCACTCACAGAGAGCTTCGAGGCCGTGCACGTGGTGATGCAACGCACGGATCGATTCGAGTCGTTTCCGGAGGCCGATCCGACAGTCGTCGCGCGGCAGATTGCGCACCTCAAGCAGCGCGCGGATCTCGTTGTCTATGCAGCTGCGCCCTTCATGCAGGAAGAGGCGGGCTCGGTGAAGCGGCAGGTGCTGATTACCCACGGTGTCGAAGTCGATCGCTTCGCCGCGGCGGGTGACGGGGGCGGCGGCGTGCCGTCGGATGTGGCTCGTATTCCAGGTCCACGCGTTGGTTTCATCGGTGGCATCGACGCGCACACGTTCGATCCAGAACTCTTCTGCGAGGTGGCGCGGCGTTTGCCCGATGTTAATTTCGTCATGGTCGGCGGGTGCTCGCTGGAGGAGGGTTGGTGCCCGCTAGCGAACGTGCATTTTGTAGGGCGCAAGCCCTATGACGAGGTGGCCGACTACATGGCGGCCGCCGACTGCCTCATCATGCCGTGGAACACCAGCGACTGGATCAAGGCCTGCAACCCGATCAAGCTCAAGGAGTACTTGGCGGTCGGGCGGCCGGTCGTGACGACGGATTTCGATGCGCTCAACGGCTGGCGCGATCTCGTAGCCGTGGCCAAGGGTGCTGAAGCGTTCGCTGCGGCCATTCGGCATGCCATAGAAAGCCCTGCTGACGCACGTGCGGCGCGAGAGCGCGTGGCTCACGAGACGTGGGACGACAAGGCTGATCTGCTGGCGCAGGCCCTGTCCGAACTCTCTGAGGCTGAGCTCGGAGGCTCGAAATGTGCGAATGCCACTTCGCAGCGGGCGGCGTGAACGACCCCTACCACCTTGGTTCAGCATAAATGGGAAAGGGGGGCTGCTTGCAGCCTTCCTTGATCGCTTGCTGGCAGGCGGGGTCAGTGTGCCATGCCATACGGCCGGCCGCGGAATGCCATGGCCTTCGCCATGGCCGGATGGCCATATGGGCGTCCATAGACCGGCTCGGGTCTGCTCGCTGGCTTCTTGTCCGTTGCGCGAGCGGGCGCGCGTTGCGTCAATGCGAAGCTGGCGAGTGCGGCTCGTGTCGGATCGGCGATCCAAGCTCCCAGGCCAATGAAGAAGAAGAAATATGTGTGCAGCACGTTCCAGTAATGCACCGTGGCGCCGACCAGGGACAAGGCTATCAACGACATCATCCAGCCCATCGCGATCTTCCGAGCCTGGCCGTCGCTATGGCGATGGCGCCGCTTCATCACATCGTGTCCGAGAAGTACGATGGCCAGCGCGAGCAGCAGGAAGGCGGGAATGCCCTGGCGCATCGTCGTCACCAGCCAGAATGCGTCGACCGTATCGGAGATCATCCACCATGGGCGCGTCCAGTCACTGAGACCGATGCCGGTCCACGGATTGGCCCAGACGTTGAGCATGCCGTTCTCCCAGATCTGCATGCGGTAGAATCCGGTCCAGGGATCGAGCGTCATGCCCGTCGCAACGAATGCGATGGGCGAGCGGTTGGAGAGCAGCGACATGCCAGCGTAGATGCCGGCGAGGCCAGCCAGCGTGAGACTCATGCGGCCCTGTATCGTGCGCGTAACGCGATCCCAAACCAGCATGCCGCCTTGCAGTCCAAGGCACAGCATGGGTGCGGAAGACAGTCCGAGGAACGTTGCAAGGGCCATGATGATCGCGTTGATCCGGCGCTTCACCGTGCGGCGTTCGGCAAACCAGAACAGTGCGAAAAGAGCGGCGCAGAATGTGCCGTAATGGATCGGGTGATCGAAGGTGCCATAGGCGCGGGTAAGCCCAAGCCGTGTCTCCACGCCGGTCGGATGGTGGTATCCGGTCATCTTGTGCAGGAAGTCGTGGGTATAGATCTGACCGAGAAGCGTTTCGGGCAGCGCGAAGAGTGCCGCCCCAAGAACGGCGATAATGAACACGCGCATGGTGGCACGGAGCTGCTCGGTGCTGCGCACGAATGCGCGTGCGACGAAGTAGCCGCCGAGAGCCTCGAGGGCGAGCGAGCCGCCGTAAACGAAGCCTTCCTGCCCCGCATGGTAGGCGTAAACTCCGACAGTCCAGACGCCGTAGAGAGCGAAGAGTACGTCGAACAAGCGTATGCGCTGATCGCGCGAACCGACGAGCTTGATGAAGGCCAAGGGCAGCAGGACAAGCAGCGCCAGACGGTGCGGCGGAAGTCGCAGCCCGGCAATATAGAGCGACAACTCCGTCGGGCACAGGAAGCTCAACAGAATGAGCACGACGGGTATGGGGACATTGGACGTTGCTCGCTTCATGGCTTGCTCGTTACCGGCTGCCTTTCAATCTCCTGGAGGCTCCGGGTGACCGGGGCGGTACGTGCCGCCCCGGTCTGACCCTCGCCTCCCCGGACCTCCGAGGATGTCCGGAATTCCCAGTTTCAGTGCGCGTTCTTGCCCGTCAGGACGACGACGATCGTTTGGGCGATGATCTTGAGGTCGAGCCACAACGACCACGAGCGTACGTATGCTATGTCCTGTTCGACGCGATTCCTTATGCGGTCTGGCGTGTTCGTCTCGCCGCGAAAGCCCTTCACCTGGGCGAGGCCGGTAAGGCCGGGCTTGACCTGGTGGCGGTTGGCGTAATCCTCAAGCATCGTGCTGAATTGTTCATCGTGGACCAGAGCGTGCGGCCGAGGACCGACGATGGACATCTCTCCCTTGAGCACGTTCCACAGCTGCGGCAATTCGTCGATGCTGGTGCGACGCAGCAGGCGGCCCACCCGCGTGATGCGGTCGTCGCCGACCGTAACCTGTCGGACCTGATCGTCATCGTCGGCGACGGTCAACGTGCGCAGCTTGAGCACGTCGATGACGCGGCGATTGAGTCCGCGACGGCGCTGGCGATAGATCACCCGGCCCCGGCTCTCGATCTTGATAGCGATCATCGCGACAAGGAGGAGAGGCAAGGTGAAGAGTAATGCCATTCCTGCGACGACGATGTCCTCGGTGCGCTTGACGAGCGGTGCCCAATCGACGAGTGGCTTGTCCTTCACGTCGATCAGTCCGATCTCGCCGATCCGGGACACGCGCAGCGCGTTGCGCGAGGGAATGAGGTCCGATGCAATGTGCGTGACCACGCGCACGTTGCACGGTGCCTGTTCGAGCTTGCGGACGATTGCAGAGATTCGCCCTTCGGCCGACTGCGGCAATGCGATGATGATGTCGTCGATCTTGCCGGCGTATGAGTCGGACAGGAGCTTGTCGAATTCGCCAGCGACCTCCAGGCCCTCCGGGTCGATGCGATCATCGCCGATTCGGTCGTCGAAAACTCCAATGAAGGTGACACCCGAGTCGCTGTCCTTGAGGTAGTCGTGGACGCGACGGGAAATGGTGCCCGCGCCGAACACCGCGACCGATCTGTTGAAGCGCCCTGCCGCCGCCATGCGCGCGAGAACTGCGTGGGCAATGCCACGATTGAGCAGGATCAACGTGAAGCTGGCCGACACCCACGTGACGAAGGATACCGTGATGTGCCAGTGCATGGCGAGGACGGGCAATGCGATGCCGATGACGGCCGCAGCGCCGGCTGCGACGCCGGTCAAAAGATGGAACGGGTTGCGCGGCAAGTCATGCATCTTCTCGAGGTCGTACATGCCGATGTTGCGCAGCCAGAGATACGAGATGAAGCCGCCAATAAGTCCGGACTGGATGATGATTGCCCAATTGGCAGGTACATCGCCAAAGCTATCGTAAATGAGCGCAGGCAGGAGTGCGCCTGTGGCGACAGCCAAGATGTCGCCGAATGCGACCATGTCCATGGAGACCGTGCGTGAGGAGCGAGGCTGCGGAGATGCCGATGGCATCGAAAGTGCGGTGGCATTCGATGCCGCCGGTTCGCGAGGCTGGGCCGCCATTGTCGGTATGCTCATCACTCTTCATCCTTGGCCGGTCGTGGCTCTGATGCGGTTCGTTTCAAGTGTGGTTCCGAAATTCGGTTGAGGACGGTGGCGAGCGGAGCGCCTGCGCGACATCGGCGTCCGGTGGGCCTCGGATTCATGCCGCGCTTCTTGCCGGTGGCGCTTGCGATGGCCAGGCGCGGCGCGCGTCGGGAATGCCCCCGCGCTGATCGGCCAGGACGTCCTGATCGACCTGGTTCACGACAACGCCAACGAGTTTGCTCTGGTTGAAGCCGAGGCTCGACAGCGCCCGGCGGGCGAGCTGCTTGGGTGTGCGGCGCCAGGACATGACGAAGACAATCTGGTCGGCGTGGTCAGCCAGGACCCGTCCATCGATCACCGGCAGCAGCGGGGGAGCATCGACGACGACAATGTCGAATTGCGTCTTGAGGCGATGCAGGGCATGCGTGGTGGCGCGCGACGACAGTATCTCTGCTGCGGCCAGGGTCGTTGGCGCTGGTCCGACAGCGGGCAGGAAGTTCAAGCCTGTCGAGGAATCCCGGAGAATGAATTGCTCGGGTGCAAATCCGTTCGCAATCGCATCGGCGAGGCCATAGCGCCGGCTCGAGGCAAGCTCGCGCGTCAGATTCGCGCGGCGCAGGTCACCGTCGACAAGAAGGACACGGGTGCCAGTCAGGGCGTAGTGGAGTGCGAGATTCGATGCGACGATGCTGCCCCCTTCTCCTGGCAGCGCGGTTGCGACCTGGACGATGCGCGGGCCCTCGAAGGCGCGCCGAACGTCGACCTCGCGACGCAACTCCCGGATCGCCTCTGCGAAGCTCCCGGTGGGCTCGGCTACCATGATGCGCATTTCCTGAAGTGTTGTTTTTGATTGGTCGTCCTGCGCGGCGGCGGGCAGGGAGGCCAAATGGGCGAGTTCGAAGACGCGCTCGACATCTTCTGGACGGCCAATGCCCAATGTGAGGAGATCGAGAAACACGGCTATCATGAGGCCCAGTGCTCCACCTCCCAGCGTCGCGAGGATGACAAGCTGCTTGCGCTTCGGTGCTGCGGGGAACAAGGGAGCATCTGCCTGCTCGACGATGCGGGCGTCGGGCAGCTGGAGGCTTTGCGTTTCGACGGTCTGCTTGTAGCGGGTGAGCAATGCTTCGTAGAGCGACCTGGTCGTATCGGCGTCGCGCTGCAACTCCTTGAGCTTAACGCTGGCCGTCTTGGAGAGTATGTCGTCACCCTTCAAAGATTTGAGGCTTTCGTTGAGATCGCGCTCACGGCGCTCGGCGACCTGCATTTCATTGCGCAGGTTGGAGATCAGCCGCTTGATCTCGACGTCGAGTTGTGTGCGGATGTCGGCAACCTCGGCCTGGACTTTCTGCATCTCGGGGTGTCGCGGACCATAGCGTGTGGTAAGCTCGGCCTCGCGTCCGCTGGCCTTCGCATACTGCTCCTTGAGCAAGCGTATCGTATGACTCTGCAAAACGTCGGCGATGTCGCTGAAGTCGCTGCCACTATTGGCGCGGCGCTGGGCGAGTTCGAACTTGGCGCGGGCCTCGGCGGTGTTGTTGCGGGCTATGACGGTTTGCTCCATCAGGCGCGCGAGCTGCTTCTCGCCGAGGATCTGACCCTCGGAGTCGAAGATATCGTTGTCGGCCTTGAACTGGGCAACGCGCCGCTCAGCGTCGGTCACCTCGGCACGCAGGCCCGAAAGCTTCTCTTCAAGGAGCTTGGCGGCATGGTCTGTGACTTCGTGTTTCTGCTTGAGCTGCTCGGCCAGGTAAACCTCCGCGATCGTGTTGGCGATCTTGGCGGCCTTCACGGCCGTCTCCGCCGAAAAGCGGATGTCGATCAGGAGTGTGTTGCGGATGCGCGTGACCTTCAATCGCTCGGCAAATGCGACGGCGACCTCGTCCGGAGCGGGGTGCGTCTGGCCGGGCTTGTCGGGTCCGAGCATACCTGTCAGCGGATCGACGTTTACGGTCGGTCCAAGCGCGGATGGCGGCGGAGTAGGTGCAGGCAATTCGGGCTTGCGGAGACCGAGGGCCGTCAACGTTCGTGTCAATAGGGGCGGGCGGGAAAACTCCGCATCCTCGCGCAGGTTCAGGACGTCGATGACTTTGAGTGCGATCAAGCGCGATGCGACGATCTCGACCTCGCTGTCCACGGTAGCCGCGTCGGCCTTCAGTTCGGAAAGCACACCTTCGAGGTTCGAGATCGACTTTTTGCGCGGGTCGATCTGCACAACGGCCGATGCGTCAAAGCGGTTGGGCAGCGAGATTGCGAATAGCGATGCGAGAATCGCGACGGCGATCGGCGTCGCGATGACGATCTTGAGGCGCCGCCGGACGGCCGATAGGATCCGGTCGACACTGAGGGTGCCGCCGCCATTCTCCGGACTATGAAGGTTGGACTCGCTCATGTCGCTTCAGAACCTCAACTTTGCGCCAACGGTGAAGCGATTGCGGGACATGTCGTAAATGCTTTCGGTGGAATCGCGCACGGCGTGCTCGTAGCCGAGGCTCAGCAGCCAATTCTTGTTCATGTGGTAATCGAGGCCGATGCGACCTGAGAGGGTGGTGTCGGTACGCCTCGTGCCGATGAATTCGTCATTGGAATATTCCATCGAAAGGTTCATCACGACGTTGTGCCAGATCTCGTAATCCAGGCGACCGAGCAGTCGCGTCGAGATGCGGCCGGCATCCTGCACTGTGTCGGCAGCGATGATCTGGCGTGTCGCTATCCCGGTGAATGTCATGTACTCGGTCGGCAGCCATTGGACCTGGGCCTCAAGGAGGCCGGTGGAGATGTCCTCGATGTCATTCTGCTCGAAGTCGCGGAAGCCGTAGCCGGCGAGAAGGCGCCAGCGCAGAAGGGGTGAACTTTCGAAGGCGAGCCCTGCCATGAGCTCGTAGCCGTAGGCGTCACGGTCATAAAGGTCGTTGCCGCGATTGCGGTCGCGCAGCGCGCGGATCTTGCCGACCAACTCGTAGCCCGGCGAGAACCGGTAGCCGAAACGCAATGCAGTCGAGAACTGGTTGGTGTTGCGGTAATCCTGGTCCAGGATGTCGCCGTTTATGGCGCGTACATCCGCGTAATCCCACCGCTCGAAGGTTGCCATAAGCGTGCCGTAGAGGCGGCCGACATCGCGTGTGATGCCAACGCTTGCGCGATTGTGGAACACAGGGATCGGCTCGGCGGCGGCAAGCGGCGTAGTGATCTCGCCAAGCTCTTCATGCTCCAGTCCAGACAGGATACTGGCCGAGAGTGTATGGGCGTGATCGAAATGCAGGGCGCCGTCGAGCTTGGCGCGGACGTTGGCATAGTCCTGGCTGGTGTGTTCGAGATAGTTGACGATCTTCCCGTCAAGCGACATGTCGAGTACATGGCGCGGCAACTGCGATTGGAATTTGAGACTCGGCGTGATCTCGCTGCGCCAATCGGAAACCCTGTCGAGATTGGAACGGAAGATGTTGTCATCGAAGACAACAGCGGCTCCTACCGACGGGAATATCGTGTAGTTGCCGGCGCGCAAGCCATCGGGCTTGGTGTAGGCACGGTCGCGCTCGCTCACGCGCTCGGCACCGTAGATCTTTATATTGTCGTAGTCTTTGAGCCTCTCGCGGCTCGCGATCGTCTCCGTGACGAGGCCGTCAGTTCCATCGAGATCAAAGGCGAACGCCGAGATCGACTGCAAGGCATAGAACGCGCACGCAGTGGCAATGCCGACGACGACGCCGCGGCGGCGTCTCGGGATCGCTGGCTTCGTGTGCATTCGCTTTGACATTCTTCGGGCTTCGTACTTTCAGCCGGCTCGGCCGGGTTGATTCTTTCTGTTTGTCCCTGCGGGCTCAGAAAAAGCGCTCCGGGACGCGGATGTTGTCGCCGGGCAGGATTGCGAACGCACCGCTCATCGGTACGTTGAGTTCGCCTTCGCCTTCACGAAAGATTGCGACGTAGCTCTGATTTGCCCGGTAGGTGTAGCCACCTGCGAGTGCAATGGCGTCGCGCAGCCTAAGCCCAGATTTGAAGGGAAATTCGCCGCCGCTCTTGACCTCGCCGTGGATGTAGATCGGGCGGTAATTGAGGACTTCGACGGTGACGCGTGGATTTTTCAGGTATCCGCTGGCGAGCTTTCTCCCGATCGCTTCGCGAAACTCGGAAATGGGCCGATCGGCCGCAGGCACCTCCCCGACAAGGGGGATCGAAACCTGGCCTAGCGCGTTGACCTCGAATTGGCCGGACAGGTTTTCCTCACCGAAAACCACGATCTTGAGTTTGTCGCCGATGCCCAGTCGGTAGGTGCGCTGCGTTTCGGGACTCGACGTTGCGTAGCTTGGTGCGGGAATATCGGCGCCACTTGCGCACGAGGCCACCAGAAGACCGGCGGCGGCGGCGAGTGCGTGAGCACGTACGGCCCTCGATCTATTGAGACTTTCAACCATGACTACCTGCGTACGCGAGTGAACACAAAAATCGGGACGGAAACGGATCCGACCTAAACCGTATATCGTGTAATAGGCTAAATTTCGGTTTAACTAGTTGGCGCCATTTTTATTTAAAGAATTTTCATTCTGCTTAATCAGTCATTTCACATTGTTTTGTTTTTGGCTTTGGCGGGACAATTATGCGAATTGGCCGCGAAATCTAGACGTCTCATTAAAGTGGCGCAATTAGACTGGCCTGCACCGTTTTTGAAAATTCGATCCGATCGATGCAGGTGTCGCGTGACAAGTAAGAGTCTTTCCGGGGTTCCGGATTTTGCAGCCAGCTATGAAAAGAAAGCGCGCAGCTATTTCGATCGCGCGCGCGTCGACTTTGTGCATCGCCTGCCGCTCGATCCGACGGCGTCGGTTCTTGAGATCGGCTGCGGTACGGGGGCTACGGGGGCGCTCGCGCTGAAGAGGGGGCGGGCCGGCCGCTATGTCGGAGTGGAGCTGTTCGAGGGCGCTGCAGAATCCGCGTGCGAGGTTCTTTCAGAAGTGGTCGTCGGCGACGTGGAGCAGCTTGAGTTTGATTGGCAACCTGCCGCTTTCGATGCACTGATCCTGTCGGAAGTGCTCGAGCACTTGCGCGAGCCCTGGGCGGTACTGCACAAACTGTCGCGGTTCGTGCGTCCCGGCGGACTGGTCCTGGCGAGTTCACCCAATGTTTCGCACTGGCGCGTCATCCGGGAATTGTCGCAAGGGCGCTTCCCTCTCGCCGATAAGGGCGTGTTCGACCGGACCCACATGCGGTGGTTCACGCCGGAGAGCTTTGCCGCGATGTTCAACGACGCCGGTTTCACCGTGGATCGTGTGCGGCCCGTCACGCCGTTCTCGCCGAGGACACGCGTTTTTTCCATGCTGACAGGCCGCCGCTGGGATCACCTGTTCATGACGCAGATCTCGATCGAAGCGCATCGCCGCTGAGAAGGTGCGCCTCAAGCATTGGGCTGTCCATAGATCCGGATTGCGATGTGTCGGCAATGCGCGCTCGCCGTGCAGGATTGCTTGCGCAACGCATTTGTCCGGCGCATGGGGTGGGTACGACTGGGGGGCCGGAACCTACGGCAGTCGTTCATAGCAGGGAGATCTGCGCGGTGCCCAGCTTGACGTCATAGGCGCATCGTGCGGCCGGGTCTGCGGTCTCCAGGACGATGTAGGGATATGTGTAGCGCATCGCCCATGCGGCGTGGTTCACATCCCAGATCGGTACCGATATCGTCCGATTTCCGATTTCCAGGCGAGTGGCGGAGGGGGTGGCGAGGGCCGAGGCGATGCGCTGGCGCACCGGCCGATCGATGACGCCGGCGCCTGCGGCTTGCGGTGCCGTGCGGCATGATGCGATAGCCTGGCTGCGGTAGGCCTGGAGCAGCGCATCCTCAGTCGAGGAACGGTAAATCTGCTCCTGTGTCCAGATTTTCGCGCCTGCGAGAAGCGCCAACGATACTGCGATAAATCTCATCATGGGGTGGCTTCCAGACGGCGCTGCGGGAAGGCGGGCTGGTGCGACGGCTGTTTGTGGTGGCTAGTCGTCGGACTGACGGGGCCAGATGGACCGCGGCTCGAGAGCGAGCCTAATCAAGGAGGGTAAATAAAGCGTTGGACGCTGTGCCGCGGTGGATTTGCTTGTCAGGGGCGGATGGTTGCGGCAAAAGCGGAAGCCACGGCTCTACAACAAAAGTCGATGTCTGGGAGGACACGGAAAAAATGCAGAAGAAACGTCTGTTGATTACGCGCCGGCTGCCGGCTGAGGCTGAAGCCCGTGCCAACCGCGATTACGAGGTCGTCCAGAACGCGGACGATCACCAGATGACGACGGACGAGATCATGCAGATGGCGAAGGATGTCGATGCCATCATGATCACCATCACCGACAAGATGCCGAAGGCGGCCATCGACCGGATTCCCGACCACATCAAGATCCTGTCGACCTATTCGATCGGTTTCGACCACATCGACCTGAAGGCGGCGGCAGAGCGCGGTATCAAGGTAGGCAACGCGCCGCATGGCGTCACGCTGGCAACCGCGGAGATCGCCATACTGCTGCTACTGGGCGCGGCGCGTCGTGCCGGCGAGGGCGAGCGCATGATCCGCTCGCGCAGTTGGCCGGGCTGGGCGCCGCTGCAGCTGGTCGGGCAGCGCCTCGACGGCAAGAAGCTCGGCATCTTCGGTTTCGGAAAGATCGGCCGGGCATTGGCGAAGATGGCGCGCGGCTTCGACATGGAGATCCACTATCACGACATCATGCGTGCCAAGCCAGAAGACGAGCAGGGCGCGACGTACCATGAAACGCTCGACAGCCTGCTCAGCGTTTCACAATTCTTCTCGATCAATGCTCCCGCCACCGAGCAGACGCGCTACTTCTTCAACAAGTCGGCAATCGATAAGATGCCGCAGGGCGCCATCGTTGTGAACACGGCGCGCGGCGATCTCGTCAACGACGACGACCTCATCGCCGCGCTGAAGGCGGGCCGCCTTTCGGCTGCAGGTCTCGATGTGTTCAATGGAGAGCCCAAGATCAACCAGGCCTACTACGACCTGCCGAACACGTTCCTGCTGCCACATCTGGGCTCTGCGGCCATCGAGGCGCGCAACCAGATGGGGTTCGAGGCACTCGACAACATCGATGCTGCGTTTGCCGGCAAGAAGATGCCGTTCGCACTCAATTGATCGGGTGGAGAAGCCTCCCGCAATTTCACAGAAATGAAAAGGCCCGGTTCTCAAGAACCGGGCCTTTTGGTCGTTTTGGCGTGTTGCGCGATTAAGGTGTGCAGTGCAAGGCTTTCGTGCCAGACGATGCAGGCTCAGTGTCCCGCCTTGCCGTTGCCGTTCTTGCGCGAGGAAAAGGCTTCCAACCAGAAATCGTAGCCGCACATCAGGGCGGTTATCACAAGCACTATCTTGAGGGACATACTGTCAACCCAGATTCCCAGGATGGCGAGAAACACTGCGAATGCCACGAATGTAGAGATCGCCAGGATCTTGTCGTACATGTCCGCTCTCCTTCATGCGATGGCACCGGCTGCGAAGCCTGCCAGATGCGTTTCAAGCCAGCGCGCGGTTCTCAGCAAGCGGCCGTCGTCCCTGCGCGCGCCCACGAGCTGGACTCCCAGTGGACGACCATCAACCTCGAGCAGAGGCACGGAGATGGCCGGCATGCCAAGATAGGTCCAAAGGCCATTGAACACCGGCGAGCCAGTGATGCCTTCCTCCAGCCGCGGCGCAGTGCCGGGCGAGGCAGGCGTCAGGATCGCTGCGTAGCGCGTGAAGAGACTTGCAATTCTGTTGTAGGCGACTTCCTGGGCCGCGATCGCCTCGAGATACTTGCGTACCGGAACATCGCTGCCTTGCGTCAAGCGCTGGCGCAGGCCCGGCGACAGCTTGTCGGCATGGGCATCGAGCAGCGGTCCATAATAGGCGGCGTTTTCGGCAAGCTGGACTATGCGCTGCCACTCGATCACATTGGCGAGGACCGGCGCATCGATTTCCTCGAGCGATGGCCCCAATGCGGACGCCAACTCGGCATAGGCCTCATGCAGGCTTGGATCGGCATCGCCCCAAGCGGGTGTCTTGATGAATGCGAAAACCGGCGCCACCGGGGCGTCCTCAGAAGCCACGCCGGCGAGGTTGGGCTGACTGCGCGGGTAGCTCGCCCGATCATCCGGGTCGCGTGCCGCAATGCAGTCGACAAGAAGTGCAGCGTCCTCGACCGAGCGGGTCAAAACGCCAATGGTATCGAGCGTGTGGGATTGCATCAGCACGCCGCGGCGGGAGACGAGACCGAGGGTCGGCTTGTAGCCGTAAACTCCGCAGTAGGATGCGGGGCGCAAGACCGAGCCTGCGGTCTGGGTTCCCAGTGCGGCAGGTACCATGTTCGCTGCGACCGCCGCAGCAGAGCCGGCCGAAGATCCGCCCGGCGTATGGCCGGGGGCAGCGGGATTATTGGTTCTTGCCGGCGTCAGAAGTGCCAGCTCGGTGGAGACTGTCTTGCCCAGAATGACAGCGCCTGCAGACCGCAAGGCGGCGACGCAAAACGCATCTGTTGAAGGGCGGCGTCCGGAGAAGATGGGTGAGCCGTTCTCGGTCGGCATGTCTGCGGTATCGATAATGTCCTTGATGGCGACAGGGACGCCGTGAAGCGGTCCGCAGCCGTTTCCCGTCTGTCGCCAGCGATCGGCACGGCGCGCTTGTTCGATTGCATATGCGGGATCGGCCCAAGCGAACGCGCCGATTTCGGGATCGCGCAGCGATATGCGCTCTAGGCAGGCGGACACCAGCGCCTCGGAGGTCAGCCGACCGGCGGCGATATCCGCGGCGGCGGCTGCGAGGCCCAATTCCGCTGCATCGGAACCGATGCCGGTCGAGAGGCGGCGATCACTTGCCATAGAAATACTCAGGCAACCAGAGCGCGATGCCGGGGAAAATGTACAGCAGCACCATCGAGATGAGCACCATGCCCAGGTAGGGCATGCAGCCTTTGAAGATGTCCATAAGCTGCACGTGCGGCGGCGCTATCCCTTTCAGGTAGTAGGCCGCCATCGCCATGGGCGGCGTGAGGAACGACGTCTGCAGGTTGAGCGCGATCAGGATGCCGAAGAACAGGGGATCGACGTCAAAATGCGGCAGCAGCGGCAGGAAGATAGGCACGAAGATGATGATGATCTCCGACCACTCGAGCGGCCAACCCAATAGGAAGATGATGATCTGCGTGAGTATAAGAAAGGTGATCGGGGAGAGGTTGAGGGCGAGGACGAAGTCCTTCACGAGATGTTCGCCGCCCAGGTAGGAGAATACTGACGAGAAGGTCCACGAGCCGACGAAGAGCCAGCAAACCATCGCGGACGTGCGCACCGTAAGATAGACGCTCTCCTTCAGCCGCTCCCACGTAAGAGAACGATACATCAGGGCCAGCACCAGGCCACCGAGCGAGCCTACGGCGGCGGCCTCCGAGGGTGTAGCAAGACCAAACAAGATTGCGCCCAGCACAGAGAGGATCAGCGCGGCAAGCGGCACGAACGACGTGATCACCATGCCGGTCAGCTGGAGCGTCGACATTTTGGGAATGTCTTCTTCGCGCGGTGGCGGCGCAATGTCCGGGCGAAGGACCGCCCGGCCGACCACATAAAGCATGTAAAGGCCGGCCAGCATGAAGCCCGGCAGGAAAGCGCCCGCGTAGAGCTTCACGACCGAGACGTTGGTCGTTGCCGAATAGACGATCAGCATGATCGAGGGCGGAATCAGGATGCCCAGGCAGCCGCCCGCGCAAATGACGCCGGCCGCATAAGAGGTGTCGTAGCGCGCGCGCAGCATCTGGGGAAAGGCCAGAAGGCCCATCAGCGTCACTACCGCGCCGACGATGCCAGTCGCGGTGGCGAACAGCGCGCAGGTGAGCAATGCAGCTACGGCCATTGAGCCCGGCACCCGGCGCGCGGCGACCTGAAGCGTGGTAAACAGGCGGTCTACGATGTTGGCTCGTTCGACTATATAGCCCATGAACAAGAATAAGGGCACGGCAGTCAGAACGTCGCTCGACATCACCGAGTATGTCTGGTTGACGAAAAGGTCGAATATCCGATTGTCGAAGATCGACTGCATTCGCGACGGATCGTAGTAGGCGTAGTAGCCGAAGCCGACGCCCATCGCCATCAGCGTGAATGCGATCGGGAAGCCCAGAAGAATGATCAGAATGAAAAGCGCCAGCATCATGATGGCGACTTGAGGGTCGGTCATCGTGCGCTCCCCTTGCCGTTCGAGCCAAGCTCGGACTGGACCTCGGCGTGGTCCTCGGCCTGATGAATCATCATCGTTTCGGTTTCCTCGACATCGACGATTTTCTCAGGCCAATTGTTCTCGCGGATGCACAGGAAGCAGCGGGCGATCTGCGCCAGACCCTGTATGAACAGCAGCACCCCTGCAGCGGGAATTACCATCTTGAAGTGGAAGATCGGCACGTTCGCCGGGCTCATGACAGACACCTCGCGATAGCCGAGCGACTGATCGGCGAACGTCCAGCCGGCGAAAATGAGAGCCAGAACGGCGGGGTAGAAAAAGATGATGTAGAGTATCAATTCGACGATGGCCTGGGTGCGCGGCTGCCACATCCGATAAAACACGTCGCCCCTGACGTGGCCGTCGCGCGAGAGCGTATAGGCGCCGCCCATCATGAACAGGGTGCCATACATCATGTAGCTCAGATCAAAGGCCCAGGAGGTAGGGTCGCGCAGCACGTAGCGGACGAAAACCTCATAGCCGACGCCGAACGTCATGGCGACGATGCACCAGGCGAACGCATGGCCCACCCATTGCGAGAATTTATCGATAGCGAAAATGAAGGATCGCACTTCAATCTCCCCCGACGTAATTAGCAAGCCGAAGGGTGGGCGTTGGATGTCGCCCACCCTCGCATGTTTCTCGGCCTGTTGTCGATCAAGCTTTCGGTAGCTTGCCAGGGAAGTAGTGGTTAAAGGCAAGCTCGTAGTCGGCCGCGTTGGTGAGGTAGTAGAACGCAACGCGCTCCGCCCAGGCCCTCTGGCTGTCGACAACCTTCTTGAAGAAGGGATCCTGGTTCAACTTCTCGAGGACCGTATCCCAGCTCTTGAGCTGGGCTTCCATGACGGACTTCGGCGTGCGGTGCACCTTGACGCCGTCGTCCTTCATCAAGCCCTGCAGATCCTTGGAGTACTTGTCGAGTGCCAGTCCGTAGTTGGCGGTCGATGCGGCTTCGGCGCCATACTCCAGGATTGCCTGCATTTCGGCCGGGAGCGAATCGAACTTCTTCTTGGAGAAGATGATCTCAAAGAACTCGGCTGCCTGGTGATAGGACCCCAGCATGTAGTCCTTGGACACATTCTGAGCGCCGAACTGGCGGTCGGACGTCGGGTTGTTGAATTCGAACGCCTCGATCACGCCGCGCTCCAAGGCCGGGATAATCTCGCCGCCGGGAAGCTGCGTCACCTTCAGTCCCATGCCCTGCATAATGTCAGTGGCGAGGCCGACGGTGCGGTACTTCAGGCCCTGCAGGTCATCAACCGATTTGATCTGCTTCTTGAACCAGCCGAGCGGCTGGGTCGGCATCGGCATGGCAAAGAAGCCAACGACGTCGAGCTTGAGGATGCCCTGGGTAAGCTCCTTGTAGAGCGCCCGGCCATCGGCTGACTGGATCCAGGCCAGCATCTGCGTTGCGTCGCAGCCGAGCACCGGACCGGTGCCAAACAGGGAGGCGGCCTTGTTCTTGCCGTACCAGTAGGCCGTCACGGTGTGAGCTGCGTCGATCACACCGGTATGGCAGGCGTTCTGCACTTCAAATGCCTTGACGACGGCGCCGGCTGGCAGGAGGTCGAACTTCAAGCGCCCGCCCGACATCTTCTCGCAACGGTCGGTATACTGTTTCGCCATCTCCTGGAAAACGTCAGAGGCGCCCCATGATGACTGCATTTTCAAGGTCACGGTTTCGGCGCGTGAAACATTGGGCATGGCAACGGTGCCGGTGGCGGCGACGCCGGCGGCCACGGCGCCTCCTTTGAGGAACCTGCGGCGCGAAACGGATTTCGATTCTAACTTGGAGGTCATGCGGCGATATCTCCCTGACTTGTATGAGTTGTTCTGAATTCTTGTGAGTGCATTCTTTGACACCCTTGGTATGCCATATAGCGCAAATCGCGGCGGCCTGTCGCGCGAAAATTGGAATTTCAGACTGTTCGATTGGCGTGCCTTATCAACTATGGCCACAGCAATTGGCTTGCCGGCAACGTCACCCTATCGCCGGCCGGGCGAGCAGTCCAATGCTGAAGCCGCAGTGCAGCATAATCCGACTTCGGGACATGTCTGCTGGAGGCGCAGGCGTGTGCACGCATGCGTCGGAAACGAACGTCGGACAGGTTCGTTGGGATCGCCGCAGACGAACCGCAACCGCGGGCTGCGACGCATGCCATTCAGGCGTTCGGCCGCGGTACGCGAAGCTTGACCGGTATCGTCGCAAATCTTATAGCGAGGCACCTCGCGCAGACTATCGACCTCGTTCTCTGCCCTTGGCCCTATTGCAACTTCGCGCGTGTTCTTTGCGCGTTGCACGGGGAAAGGTCCTTGCGGCTCAAGCAAAGCCGGTGTCGCGACGGGGCAGCGGAGGAGAGCAAGCCTATGTCGACCGAGAAGCGCCCTGCGGGCCGCCATTTCCTGCAGATCCCAGGTCCGAGCCCCGTTCCCGATCGCGTGCAGCGCGCCATGGCGCGACCGATCCTCGACCATCGCGGCCCGGAGTTCCAGGCAATGTCGCAGCGCGTGCTCGACAAGATCAAAGGCATCTTCAAGACGCGCAACCCGGTGATGATCTTCCCGTCGTCGGGCACGGGCGCATGGGAGGCGGCGCTCGTCAATACGATGTCGCCCGGAGATCACGTCCTGATGGTGGAGACGGGACAGTTTGCGACGCTGTGGAAGAACATGGCGACAAAGCTCGGCCTCCGGCCGGAGTTCATCACGACGGACTGGCGCTCGGGCGTCGATGCGAACGAAGTTGGGGTGTGGCTCAAATCCGATACGGAGCGCAAGATCAAGGCGGTCTGCGTCGTTCACAATGAAACGGCCACGGGGTGCCGCAGCAACATCGAGGCCGTGCGTGCCGCACTCGATGCAGCAGGGCATCCGGCGCTCCTCATGGTCGATACGATCTCTTCGCTGGCGGTCATGGACCTGCAGCATGACGCCTGGGGTATCGACGTCACCATTTCTGGTTCACAGAAGGGTCTGATGCTGCCGCCGGGACTGTCATTCAACGCGGTATCGGACAAGGCGCTCGCTGCATCCAAGAGCGCGACGCTGCCCAAGGCCTATTGGAATTGGGACGACATGCTGGCGAACAACGCCACCGGATTCTATCCCTATACTCCGGCAACAAGTCTGCTCTACGGCCTCGACGTGGCGGTCGATATGCTCAACGAGGAGGGACTCGAGAACGTATTCAGGCGCCACGAACGACTGGCCGAGGCGACACGGCGCGCGGTGAACGCGTGGGGACTGGAGATCCTGTGTGCCAATCCCGCCGACTACTCGCCGGCAGTCACGGCCGTGCTGATGCCCGATGGGCACAATGCCGATCAGTTCCGCAAGCTCGTGCTGGACCGGTTCGACATGTCGCTCGGCACTGGACTCGGCAAGGTGGCGGGCAAGGTTTTCCGCATCGGTCATCTCGGAGATACGAACGAGCTTACCATGGTCGGTGCGCTGTCGGGGGTTGAAATGGCCCTCAGCATTGCCGGGGTGCCCCACCGGAAGGGTGGCGTCGAGGCGACGATGGACTATCTCTCCGGCCGTGCTCCGCAGGCAAAGGCAGAAGCTGCCTGACGAGCAGGGCGGCGGTTGCCGAGCGAGCTTCGCCGATGCCGCGGACTGGCTCACGCACTCGCTCGGGTTCCGTTCAGACGCGAACGTGATCCGTTCAACGGTGCGAGCATGTTTTTCACCCTGAACCGCTGCACACTTCAATTCTACATGCATTAGTCTCAGGGCGCGGGGGTAACCTTCGCGCCTATTGCGTTTGCAAGAATGTCATGCGTGAGATTGCAGACAGGAGGCTACATGGGCACTGGCGATATCTATCTGTTCGACGCCTATGGCACTTTGTTGGACGTGCATTCGGCAGCGGCGCGTCTCAGTGCGCGGATCGGCGCGGACTCGGATCGCCTCTCAGAGATCTGGCGAGCCAAACAGCTCGAATACACTTGGATTCATGCGGCCACGGAACGGCGGGCGACGTTCTGGCAGCTGACGGAGCGGAGTCTCGACTATGCCATTGCAGCCTGCGGTGCGGTGATTGACGACGAGACTCGGGCGACGCTGCTTGATGCTTATCGCGAGCTTGACGCCTACCCCGAGGTCGCGCCGGTTCTCAAGGCCTTGAAGGAAGGCGGTGCGCGCCTCGCGATCCTTTCGAATGGCGATCCCGACCTACTGGAGCGTGCGGTCGATAGCGCCGGTCTTGCAGGGTACTTCGACCGTTTGCTTTCGGTGGCGCATGCGGGGACATTCAAGCCACATGCAATCGTCTACCGGCTCGCAGTCGACGCTTTCGACGAGCCGCCCGATACCATGACTTTCTGCTCGTCCAACCGCTGGGACATCGCCGGTGGCAGCACGTTCGGGTTCCGCTGCATCTGGGTCAACAGGCTTGGCCGGCCGGACGAGTATCCCGAAATGCAGCCAGAAAGGATCGTATCAAGTCTCCAGGGTCTTTTAGCGGCTGCGGACTGAAGGCGTGTGCATTATGTTGACGGCGATCAAGGTTGCGGGACACTCTTGTGTCTAGCGTTCCAACTCGGAACGCTGCCAGACAAATGCGTCATTGCCGCTCCGCGCACCCGCGAGCGGGTTCGACAATGGCGGCGAAGGAGGAAGCAGATGCTCTTCAAGCATATCCTTATACCGACGGACGGCAGCGAGCTTTCGCTCAAAGCCGTGCAGCATGGCATTGCCCTTGCCAAAGTCCTGGGGGCCCAGGTGACGGCCATGACAGTGCAGCCGCCGCTCACCGATTTCGTCGTCGAGGGCGTCACGATCACCGTTGGTGCGGCGGAGCGCGCAGATCTGGCCAAGCAGTTCGATCACCGAATGGACGCTGCGCGTGCGGAGGCAAAGGCGCAGGACGTGCATCTGGGAACTATCCAGGTTGAAGACCGCGAACCTTGGCGTGCCATCATCGAGGTGGCGAAGAAGAAGGGTGCCGATCTCATCGTTATGGCTTCGCACGGGCGTCGCGGCGTCTCCGCGATGGTGCTGGGCAGCGAGACTCAGAAGCTGCTGACGCACTCGACGGTACCGGTGCTGGTCTATCGCTGAGCGTTCAGGTGGAAACGGCGCGTTATTTGCCGGTAGCGGCGATGGTTGTCGCTTCAGGGACGCCGCACCCGCGGCATTCGGCTTCACTCTTGGCGCGCGGGAGTGCGACAGGTTTTTCAAAAGGCAGAACGCGCCGGGCAAACCCGGCGCGTTGCGTAAGCCTGGAGCCATTCAGGCTCAGGTGGAACCATTCTGCAGTGGCGGATCTGGATCGTGATCGAGTTCGTATCGCATGGACGCATGAACACGATCCAAGTCTATGAATTGAGAATGTTCGGCACCATTGCCGGATGTGCTCAATGAGCCGTGGCCGTTGCCATGCCGATGCCAGTTTCCGAGCGCAGCTTCTGGGCTTCAAAAGAGTTCCGCTCCTTGGCTGCTGTCGCAGTCCGGTCGATCAGCGAGAAGAACCAGATACCGACGAAGGCTGAGGTCATGGAGAACAGTGCCGGGTTGGAGTAGGGGAAGGGTGCCGAGCCCTTGGGCATGCCGAGTACGTCCTCCCACACGGATTTCGAGAGCACGACCATCGTCACCGATGTTACGAGCCCTATCAATCCGCCGATCACAGCGCCTTTGGTTGTCGTGTTCTTTGAAAAGATCGACATGACCAGAACGGGAAAGTTGATCGAGGCAGCGACCGAGAACGCGAGACCCACCATGAAGGCCACGTTCTGTTTCTCGAAGATGTAACCGAGGAATATGGCGAAGATCCCGATAACTACTGCGGCAATCTTGGATATTCTCACTTCGGTTTGCTCGTTGGCGTTGCCACGGGCAATAACCGAGGCATAGAGATCGTGGCTGACCGCGGTAGCGCCCGCAAGCGTCAGGCCGGCGACCACCGCCAGGATGGTTGCAAACGCGACCGCCGAGATGAAGCCCAGGAACAGGGAGCCGCCGACCGCCTTGGACAGATGCACGGCCGCCATGTTGGTGCCGCCGAGCAAGTCCTTCACCTTGTCGTAGGTGCCATTGGCACCGAGCTTGAAATAGGAGGGGTCGTTCATCAACAGCGTAATGGCGCCGAAACCGATGATGAACGTAAGGATGTAGAAGTAGCCGATGAAACCGGTGGCGAAGAACACCGACTTGCGCGCTTCTTTGGCGTTCGAAACGGTGAAGAAGCGCATGAGGATGTGCGGCAGCCCGGCCGTGCCGAACATCAGGGCGAGGCCAAGCGAGATTGCCGAAATGGGATCGGAAATCAGTGCGCCCGGTCCCATGATGGATATCGCTTTGGGATGGACCTCGGTCGCCTTCTTGAACAGGGCTTCAGGCGAGAAATTGAACGCGGCCAGCACCATCAATGCCATGAATGTGGCGCCGCCAAGCAGAAGACAGGCTTTGATGATCTGTACCCACGTCGTCGCCGTCATGCCGCCGAACGCAACGTAGATGATCATGAGCATGCCGACCGAGATAACTGCGTAGAGGTAATCAAGACCGAAAAGGAGTTCGATCAGCTTGCCCGCGCCGACCATCTGGGCAATGAGGTAGAACGCGACGACGGTCAATGTGCCGATCGCCGACATGGTGCGCACGGGTACCGGCTGCAGTCGGAACGACACGACATCGGCAAAAGTGTACTTGCCCAGATTGCGCAGGCGCTCTGCGATCAGGAAAAGGATGATCGGCCAGCCGACCAGCCAGCCCACCGAGTAGATGAGGCCATCGAACCCGGAAGCAAAGACGAGGCCCGAGATGCCGAGGAACGAAGCGGCCGACATGTAGTCGCCGGCGAGTGCTAGGCCATTTTGGAAGCCGGTGATGCCGCCGCCAGCGGTGTAGAAGTCCGCCGCGGATTTGTTACGGGCGGCCGCCCATTTCGTGATGCCCAGGGTGAACAGCACGAACAGTCCGAACATCGCGATGGCTTCGATGTTGATTGGCTGCTTGCCGCCTCCTTCGATGGCGCCGGCCGCCGCCGCCGCCGAGCTGAGAAGGCCGAATGAAGCGATACATATGAACGATCTTGAGAAGAGGCGGAACATGATCAAATGTCCTCGCTGATCTTGCGCGTCAGAGCGTCGAACTCGCTGTTGGCGCGGCGCACGTAGATGCCGGTAAGTATGAAGGCGGAGACGATGACGAACACGCCGAGAGGTATGCCGATCGTGGTCACGCCGCTGCCAATCGGCGTCGCCAGCAACGACTTGTCGAAGGCAACCAGCAGGACGAACCCGAAATAGATGGTGAGCATGATGATCGAGAGGATAATCCCAAAGCTGGTGCGCTTGCGCACGAGCTCGTCGTAGGCCGGGTGGGACCGGATTCGTTTCATTTCTTCTGGCGACATAAGTTCGTTCTCCTTGGCGCGCGCGGTCGCAACCGCAAGTCGTCGACGACGCTGCGGGCTTTTGAGCTGCTTTTCGAGCGGGGTTCGGTTCTCGGTTGCGTTGACGTCCCGCGATAACCCCGTCGTCGCATCGCGCTGCAGGGACGGTGGCGGGGTTGCTTAGCTATGCCATGAAGGTGGGGGTGAAGAAATTTAGCAGTTAGTCGCGAAATGGATTGAATTGGAATTTTTTCATCACAATCATTAAGTGACGAAATTTGAAACAGAAAATTTATTTGCGTGGGAAAAAGCCAACTTGGATCGGCATAAAGTATATGCCGTCGGGCGGGCGTGCCCCGCGCTCCTGCAACGCTTGCGAGACGTTCAAGGGATGTTGACCGCAACCGGCAGAAATTGCCGCGCCGGCCTCATCGTGATGGGGTCGCACGGGCACGCGCGGCGTCTCCGCCGCTGATCTATCGCTGAGCAATCAGGCGAACACGGCGCGCCTCATATGCCGGCGTCGGCGATAGTCGTCGCCTCCGGGGCGCAGCTGGCGCCGATCTCGAAATCGGCCAAGCGCAAGACGTGCCGGCAGAACATGAGCCTGTCGTCAGGGTGGCGTGTGTTGGTCGGCCAATCCGTACCCAGTTCGATCAGGTGCAGACGCGACCTGCCCGACACGGCGAATGTGTACGATTTGGCGCCGACCGTTCCAGTATTCGCCTGCGGCGCATGGCCGGCGATGAGAACTCCAAGAAATGCAAACGCGACAAAACCCAAACCAGTGCGCTTCGCGGTGGGCATGATCGTTCCCTTTCGCGGTTTGACTGTTGGCTTCGCGATGCAACGATCTTAGTGATTCGATGTGCAACATTGGCGACGAACTTAGTCCGGTCCGTGCATTTTTTCTTGAAGTGAGTCTTTCGGGACTCACATTTTCCAGCGCCGACGTTCGGACCGAGCGGTGGGCGAGAACCAAAGACACCTTGCCGCGTCGCTCAGAGCGGCCATACCAGCAAGATCATGGGTACGCCGACGGCGACGACGAGAATCTCAAGGGGCAGTCCAAGGCGCCAGTAGTCGCCGAAGCTGTAGCTACCCGGTCCCATGATGAGCGTGTTGTTCTTGTGTCCGATGGGGGTGAGGAATGCGCAAGATGCGGCGACGGCGACGGCCATCAAGAATGGATCGGGGTTGGCGCCGAGCTTGCCGGCCACTTCGACCGCGACCGGAGCCGCGACAAGGGCGGTGGCAGTGTTATTCAGCACATCCGACAGGGTCATCGTGAGTGCCATGATGATGGTCAGGACCGCCCAGGAGGGCAATCCCATCGAAATGTCCACCAGACCCTTCGCCAGGATCGCCGTAGCCCCCGATGTCTCCAACGCAGCTCCGATCGGGATGAGCGAGCCGATCAACACCACGACCGGCCATTCGATGGTCTCGTAGAGCTGCCGCAAGGGTACGATGCCGATCACGACATAAATCAGGGCCACGGCGGCCAGTGCGATCGGCAGGTAAAGGATGCCGAAGCTCGACAATGCGATCGCAGCGGCAAAAATGCCGCCGGCGAGGAGCGCCTGCGAGCGGTTCTGCATCTCCAATCCGCGCTCGCGCAGCGGCAGCACGCCTGTCGCCTCGATGAATTGGGAGACTCGTTCCTTAGGAATCAGAAGCAAGAGTACATCGCCGCCCATCAGCGCGGTTCGCCGCACACGGGTTTGCAGCTGCCGACCCTGGCGGGAGACGCCGACGAGCCAGACGCCGAAGCGGTCGACAAGCTGGAGCGATGTGCTCGTGCGGCCTTCGATTGCGGTTCCCGGACGGACAACGACTTCGGCCAGCTCCAGCTCGGCATGTTCGAGTTCGGCTTGGTGGTGTTCCTTGTCGACGTAAGCCAGCTCATGCTCGCCGGCGAATTTGTCGAGGTTCTCGGCTGCCGTTTCCAGCAGTAGAACGTCGCCGGCCTGGAGCTTGATCCAGCCTGCTGCGTGGGGCAGGCGCTGATGCTCACGAATCACGCTCAGCAGGGTGATTTCTGCTTCGCTGCATGTGGTCTCGACCTCCACCATTGGCTTGCCGGCGAGGCTGGAGCTTTCCGTGATGCTGAGCTCGGCAATGTAGTCGTCGAGCTTGTAGGGCTGGTCGTGCGAAGAGAAATCCCCCTCGGGCCTGGGAATGAGACGCCAGCCCAGGAGGGCGATGAAGAGGACTCCGGCGACAGCGCATGCGATCCCTACAGGAGCAAAATCGAACATCTGAAAGGGCGCACCGAGAGCGCGTTCGCGAAACGTCGAGATGATGATGTTGGGGGGCGTCCCGATCAAGGTGACAAGGCCGCCGAGGATGGTTGCGAACGAGAGCGGCATGAGGGTAAGCCCCGGCGCGCGTTTGGCTTTGCGGGCGGCTTCGATGTCGACCGGCATCAGAAGCGCCAATGCCCCGACATTGTTCATGAAGGACGACAGGAGGGCGCCCAGGCCCGAGATCCGCGCGATGTGGGCAGGGACGCTTGCTCCAGGGGAAAGTACTGCGCGCGCCAGTAGCGCGACGGCGCCCGAACCTGCCAGTCCATGGCTGACGACAAGCACCAGCGCGATGATTACGGTAGCGGGGTGGCCAAATCCTTCGAACGCCTTATCGCCAGGAACCACACCAAGTACGACCGAGGCGATCAAAGCACCGAATGCGACGACGTCATAGCGCCAGCGGCCCCAAACCAGCATCGTCAAGACCGCGACGAGCAGCGCCAGGATGGTCAATTGCTCAGCTGTGAAGATCATGCCGAACGTTGTCGACTGTCCGACAGCGAAACGCAAGCGGAAGGGCCCCGGCGGCGGGTAACGGAAACCAGATGGCTCAAGGCGATGAAGCGGTGCTCGACCGCCCCTTCGACATAGCATAGGCGAATGCCCCGGGGCTCATTCGAGCGCCGGCGCGTGGTGTGCGGGATGCGACGTGGGTAAGCCGGGGATCAGAACAGTCCGGCGGACTTGATCTCACTCTGGCAGCGTTTGCCGAGCTGGAAAAACTTCATCATCACGCAACGCTTAACCTTCGATACCGTAGGGCTCGGGCCCATGCACAAGCGGCGCACATCGCCCTCGCAGGCTGCGCGCAACGCCGGCGTGACTTCTGGCGGAAGCTTGAAACTGTCCTGGGCGGAGACAGGTGCGGTGGCGAAAAGCGCAAATGCTGCCATGCTGAAACGGAACATCGGGAACCCCCGTACTTGCTTTTTTCTCAAGATTGGGCCGCAAAGACCACGCCGCCGGCGGCGGAATAAGGGCGCCTGTCGTCTCTGCGACAGCTAACCGCATGGGTGCTTGTAAACGCTCATTGTGCAGATCATTTTCCGCATTGTTTCTGCAATATTTTTTTGATGTCTGACCTAGTGCAGTCTGGGCCGAGACGGCGGGGCGAGGACAACTTCGTGGCACACGGTTGGTCCCGTGAGGTTGGCAAGTGTTCCAAATCTGGACGCTAGGTTGCCCATCGACACCTGCGCGCCAGCCGGCAACCCTGGCAAATCTTTGGTGGTGTACTGGTTGCGCTGACGTTTGACGACCTTAGTCCGGGCAACAAACTTCAGATCCAGAACACTATCGTCCGGACCCAAGACCGCCTGATCGGGTGCCGCCGGACGGCTTCGGTCCTATTTCATGGTTGGGATCGAAAACTCCGCCCCTGTGCGAATGCCCGATGGCCAGCGCGAGGTGACCGTCTTGGTTTTCGTATAGAAGCGTACGGCATCGGGACCGTGCTGGTTCAGGTCGCCGAAGCCGGACCGCTTCCAGCCGCCGAACGTGTAGTAGGCGAGGGGCACAGGGATTGGCACGTTGACGCCGACCATGCCGACATTGACCTTGGCGGCGAAGTCGCGGGCGGCGTCGCCGTCGCGCGTGTAGATGGCGACGCCGTTGCCGTATTCATGCTCGTTGGGGAGGCGGATCGCATCGTCATATGTCCTGGCGCGCACGACGGAAAGAACGGGACCGAAGATCTCCTCCTTGTAGATGCGCATGTCGGGCGTGACGTGGTCGAACAGCGAGCCTCCCAAGTAGAAGCCGTTCTCGTAGCCTTGCATCCTGAAGCCACGACCGTCGACGACGAGCTTTGCGCCTTCGCTCACGCCGAGGTCGATGTAGCCCTTTACTCTTTCCAGGTGCTGGCGCGTGACGAGCGGCCCGAAGTCGGCGTCGAGCGCGGTCGAGGGACCGACCTTGAGCCCTTCCACACGCGGTACGAGTTTTTGCATCAGCCTCTCGGCTGTGTCCTCGCCAACGGGCACGGCAACGGAGATCGCCATGCAGCGCTCGCCCGCCGAGCCATAGCCCGCGCCGATCAAGGCGTCGACGGCCTGGTCCATGTCGGCATCGGGAAGGATGACCATGTGGTTCTTGGCGCCGCCGAAGCATTGCACGCGCTTGCCGTGGGCAGCACCCTGCGCATAGACGTACTGGGCGATATCGGACGAGCCAACAAATCCGACGGCCATAATGTCGGGATCTTCGAGGATCGCATCGACGGCAACCTTGTCGCCGTTGACGACGTTGAAGACGCCGGGAGGCAGACCTGCCTCGATAAACAGCTCGGCGAGCATCAGCGGCACGGAAGGATCGCGTTCCGACGGCTTCAGGATGAAAGCATTGCCGCAGGCGATAGCGGGTGCCGCTTTCCACAGAGGGATCATGGCGGGAAAGTTGAAGGGTGTGATGCCCGCAACGACTCCCAGAGGCTGGCGCATCGAATAGATGTCGATGCCGGGGCCGGCGCCCTCGGTGTACTCGCCCTTCATCAGATGCGGGATGCCGCAGGCGAATTCCGCGACTTCCAGGCCGCGCAGAATGTCGCCTTTGGCATCGGGAATGACCTTGCCATGCTCGCGTGCGAGGGCGTCGGCCAGCATGTCCATGTCGCGGTTCAAGAGATCGACGAACTTCATCATCACGCGAGCGCGTCGCTGCGGATTCGTCGCTGCCCAATTGGGCTGGGCGGCCTTGGCGTTGGCGACGGCAGTGCGGACATCGGCGACGCTGGCAAACCCCACCCGGGCCGCGATCTCGCCGGTCATCGGCCAGTAGACTTCGCCGAAGCGGCCGGAGGTGGCGGGAAGCGGCTTGCCGCCGACGAAGTGGGTCAGTTCTCTCGTCATTCAGTCCTCCCGTCGATCTCCGTATTGTCTTGAGCGCTTTGACGGTTTGCATCAATTCCTATAAATCCACGATCCGCTATGCAAAAAAACACGCACGGCTTCGATTGGGATCAGCTGAGGATTTTTCTCGCGGTGGTGCGCGCAGGCCAGTTTCTGGGGGCGGCGCGCCGCCTGGGGGTCGACCAGGCGACGGTCACCCGCCGGGTGCGGGCTTTGGAGTCGAGCCTCGGCGTGCGCCTGTTCGACCGACTTACAACGGGATCGGTGCCAACCGCTGCGGGGCTTGAACTCGCCGAGCGGGCCGAGCGCATCGAGGCCGAGGTGTTGCGGCTGGAAGCTGAGTTGTCGCAAACGGCGGATGCAGTCGAGGGACGGGTGCGGGTCGGCGCGCCCGATGGCTTCGGTACGCTGTTCCTTGCCTCGCGTTTCGTTGCGCTGCTGGATGTCCACCCGCGGCTCGAGATCGATCTGGTGCCGCTGCCCCGCTCGTTCTCACTATCGAAGCGCGAGGTCGATCTTGCGATCACTGTCGAACGTCCGTTGGAGGGTCGGCTGACGGTGCGCAAACTCACCGACTATACGCTGTCGCTCTACGCCTCGCGCAGCTATCTCTCCAAAGCTGTGCAACTGCGCTCGCGCGAGGATCTGGGAGGGCATCGCCATGTGACTTACGTGCCCGATCTCCTGTTTGCATCCTCGCTCGATGTTCGTGGCGAACTCGGCCTCGCGGATACGAGTGCGTTCCAATGCGCGAGCGTACTGGGACAGATCGAGGCGGTGAGGAGCGGGATGGGGATCGGTTTGCTGCACGACTATGCTGCGAGGCGACACGACGACATCGAGCTGGTGCTGCCGGAGGTGCGCTTCATGCGGACCTATTGGATCGTCACCCATGCCGACATTGCGAGATCAGCGTCTGTTCGGGCCGTCCACGACCACATCGCGGCACTGACGGCATCCGAGCGGCGTGCTTTCGTTCGGGATCAAGTGGCTTAGATCCGCCTCTGCAGAATGGTTTCACGGCTCTAGTCGGCTGGCCTGTCGAAAACGCGATGCAACGCCTCGGCGACGCGGACGCTATCGACTTCGTCCTTGTGGATGACGTCCGCGGCGCCAGCTTCGATCAACACCGACTTGCGTTTTCGTGTAGCCTGTCCTGAAACGACGACGACGGGCCCGTCGTAGCCGGCGCGGCGCAGAAACGGCAAGGTTTGTGCTGCATTGTCACTGGGCTTCAAAACGTCGTCGAGAAAGATGATATCGGGAGGGCGGGCGATCACCTCGTCCAATGCGCGGCCCAGAGTTGCGGCGCGACGGATATCGACGTCGTAACCAAACATCAAATGCAGCGTCGCCTTGAGGCGGTCGGCGTCAAACGTCTCGTCCTCGACGATGAGGATGTTCGAAAGCCGGGGCAGGCTCGCGCGTGACTTGGTCACCCCGCTACGCTTTGCGAGGTAGTCACCCCCCGATTTGTTCGATTTACCCGCCATTCCGGGGCCCGTTAGTTTTCGTTTTCCGCCGAAGGTTGCACTTAGCCGTCTTTGCAGCTTCCCGCAATGCATTGGTGAGCCTTGTGCTCGGTTTAGTGAACTTAGCGTAACCAATCCGCGCGCAACCGAACCGCGGTCCACATGATTGCTTTGTCCGCAATTGCCCGGTCACCCGCGCAATAAAACAGTGTACGGATTTAATAGGGAGCGGCTCGGGTGCTTCCCTGTGGAGGCCGGGGCCTCAGATAATGTCCATGTCGCATGGACGCATGAACACAATCCAAGTCTTTGAATTGAGCATGTTCTTCACGCTGAGCCGCTGCACACTTCAGCTGAACATGCTCTAGAATTCAGCCGTCGAGCGTTTTTGGCCAGATCAAGCGGAACGTCGCGCCGCGCCCTTTGGCGGGGTCGGAGAGGATTTCCAATCTTCCGCCGAGCGTCGCGATCGTACGGCTGACGAATGCCAGCCCCATTCCGGACGCGCTCGCGCGGGCGTTGAGAGTGCGGAACGGGAGCATGATCGCGTCGTGATGCTCGGGATCGATTCCGGGTCCGTCGTCGATCACCGAGATCGTGAAGGTTTTGTGGGCATCATGGGCTTCGAGCTTGATGTGGCCCGTCTGGCGGTCATGATGGACTATGGCGTTCTGGACGAGATTGCGCAGGACAAGGTCGAGCGCGGCAGCGACAGTGGTCACCTGGGGCCACCGGCCCGAGATCTCCACGGTGAAGCCGACGGGAATCGCAAGCGAACGCGTAATGTCCTCTGCGATGCGCCGTGTCGCAACGGGTTCGGCGATCTCCGCCTTGCGGCCGACACTGGCGTAGTCGAGCAGAGCGGTCATCATGCTGGACATGCGCTGGGTGCGCTGACCGATTTCTTCAAGCCGCTGGAGGGCGGTCTGCATTTCACCGGCGGCGATCAGGCCAGCCATGTCCTCCGTTGCGTAGCGCAACGCACGCAGCGGCGATTTAAGATCATGCGAAATGATTGCGGCAAAGTCCTCCAGATCCTGATTGGCGCGCGCCAACTCGCTATTCGCTCGGGAAAGCTCGCGCGACTTCTCGGCAACGGCAGTCTCTGCAATGAGGCGGGCGCGCATCTGCTTGGACAATTCGCCTTCCAGATCCGAATAGGAGGACGAGCGCGCCAAGAGCATCAGAAAATGGGTGCCTTCGTCGTGCCAGAAGACCGTCAAGTTGAGGCGTGGCATGGTGTCGTCCGGCGAGGCGATGAGGACCGCCGGCAGGTCGATTACCTTGCCCGGCCGACCTTTGAGCGCGCGGATATCCTCTTCGAGGCCTATCAGCGGCAGGCAGGTGTCGAGTAGCGGTTCGTCGACCTCGATGAAATCGGCCAATCGACCGTAGCGGGCGGTAACCAGGAGGTGCTCATCGAACCAGACGAGTCCATAGACTCCGCGTTCTGCAAGGAGACGTCCGGCTGCAAGCAAGGGGCTTGGCGCCGGCGCGACTTCCTGCTCTCCGCGCGTGTCATCGGAGTGATTCAAAGACGTCGCCTCAAGATCGTTGCGGCAGCCTCATGGAAGGCGAGTTGGACATTTTCGCCGGTCAATGCGCTGGTATGGAACACGCCTTCGCGGTTCGGGGAGAGCGCTTCGGGCAGATTGAGCGGCTCGCCCTCGACAAGATCGAGCTTGTTGACGATGAGGGCCTCGTAGCGGCCTGGAAAGTGCTCGCGGAATCCCTTCGACAGACGCAGCATCGTGTCGAGTGTCGGACGCCGCGTGACGTCGCCGATGATGAAGGCTGCGGATGCCTCCTTCATGTAGACATGGCGGAACATCGCCTCGCCGAAATTGCCGTCCGTGTCCCAAATGATGAGCGTGATCGGTGCGTGTGTGTCGCTGGGCGGTACTTCGTAGCGGTAGACGTCGACGCCGAGCGTCGGCTTGTAGTCCGTATCGAAGCGATCGAAGACAAGTCGCTTCACAAGGGAAGACTTGCCGACTCCAATTTCGCCGAGCAGCATCACCTTGCGGGCGGTCATGGGGCGCCTTCGCCTTCGAAGCCTACCTCGAACTCGACGCGTCTGTTCGGACTTTGCGGGCCTGCTTGGGACGAAATATCATTCAATGACAAGCGTCCCACGGCAACGAGCCGCGATGCGGGTGCGCCGCGAGCGATCAGCTCATTGCGCACCTTTTCGGCCCGCTGCTGCGACAATGAGCTGTTACGCGTGTTTGTTCCGCGCTCGTCGGTATAACCGATCACGCGAATGAGGCTGTCCGTATCGCGCATGAGCCAGACCAGCAAGTCGAGTGTCATGGAGGCTCGTTCCGCGTTTCGATATTCGGCATTGTCTGCGAAGAAGATCGCGTGCGAGCGCACGAATTCTGCAAGCTTCTGACGCGGGGTCGGATCGGGCATCTGCTGCTGCGGCGGCTTGGGGATGGCGGCGCGCGTCAATTCGGATTGGATCAGAGAGACGGCGATGAGCTGCAAGCGCTGGGCCATGGTTTCCAGCCGCTCCGCGCCCAGGACGTAAGCGGGCTGGGCAACGGTCGCCGACGAAGCAGCATTCTGCGCGGACGGAGTTGGCGAGGGAGGCACGCCGATCAGCGACGCTTCGCGTGCGAGCCCGTCGATCGCCTTTTGCAAAGCTTCCGCATGTTTGTCGATGCCAGCAGTGAGCCGTGCGGCACCGTCTTCATCCGGGCTTTGCGAGCGCAACGAGGCGGCCGCCTGTGCAACGGCTTCTTCGGCGGCGAGCAGTATCGGCGCAATCTTTCCTCCGGTGGCGGCGAGGCTTTGGGTTGTCTCGCGGTCGCTGGTCTTGCCGAGATCGGCAAAGCGCTGCAGGTGCCCGCTGGCTTCGCGCAATCCCTCGCGCGCGTTGGCGAGCGCGCGCAATGCCGCGCGGCGGGGAATCTCCCGGTTCAGTTCGGCCAGTTGTCCGCGCAGCTGGGTAATTTCACTGCTGCGGTCCTTTGGGCCCTGCGGCATGACGGCCACCTGGCTGGCAATGGCGGTGCCGGGCAATGCGCCAGCCAGCCTGTCGAGAACCGTCTGCAGTGCGGTGCTATCGGGTGCCAAGCCGGAGATCGTCAAAGAGCGACCGCGCGGCGCGACCGCGAGCGTCGTAGGGTAGCCGCGTATCTCCGGGCTGGTCTCGATCACCTGGCGTGCCGTCTCGCGCACCCGGCCGGTTTCGTAGGTTACGTAAGCGGACCATCCGATCCAGGCCAGCAGCGGCAGGCCAATGACGACGGCCACCAGCTTTATAGGACTGACGCCCAGTGCGGGGCGATCAAGCAACTCATATTGCTTTTCGATGCGCTCGGAAATGCGAGGGCCTAGCTCAATGATGCCGTGGCGCGCCTGTTCGCCGCGCTCGTCATTTGCGTTCATGCCGGCGACGGTTGCCAAAAACTCGTCATCGATGATCTGCTCGATGGAGACTCCGGCCGTACCGGTGCATTTCGCCGCCAAGAGATAGGTTGGGGAGCTGCGCAGATAGACGCGGGAAGTGCCGAGGTCTATCTGGCGCAGCGTATTCTCGTCGGGTTCGAGGGCTTCGGTAGCGAACGAATTGATGGCGGTGAGTACGCCGCCCATCACGTGATCGTGGTTGCTGCGCGCGGGATTGTCGGGCCAGCGCGCGATCAGCTCGCCCGTGCCGCGGCGGATAAGCAGCAGCTCCTCGACGTCCAGGCGCTGGCTTTCGGCCAGTGCAAGCTCGGCCATCGAGCGCCCGGTGGTCATGCTCTTGATCCGAAGCATCAACGCGTTGCTCTCAAGGCGGCGGTTGACCTGGTTGACGAGGTCCTTCATGGCGCTCGCCACGTAGGCTTTCACCATCTGACCGGTCATCGGATACAGCGCCTGGACCAGCGCATCCTGGGAATTGAGGATCTCGGCCTTCACGGTCTGGACGACGGCGGGCGCCAGTGCGGTCTCCAGCTCTTCGTGGCGCTCGCGTTCAGCGCGTTCGATGGCCTTGTCGAGAACCTCGGAAACGGCGCGCGAAAAGCGATCCGGCGAGCCGGCGCGCTCATGGATGACGTCAATGCGCTGCGAAAGATCCGCGCGCGCGCCGGCTTCCTGGGCGGCACGCTCGGTCAGGGCACTGCGCAGCGCCTCGTGTTCGTTGCCGAGCAATTCGAGTCGGCGCGACAGATCGGCAAGACGCTCTGTCTCGCCTTCGAACAGAAGCTCCTTGAGCTTTGTGACGCCTTGCGACGTGACGCTAGCCGGCATCAGCGGCGCCTCCTGGACGGCGGTACGACGGGCACCGGACTATTCCCGTGAAATCTTGCGGATGCGCTCGCCGAGGTCGAGTACGCTCTTGGCCAACTCGTCAAATGCCGTGCGCCGCTCCGCACCCATCTCGCCGGCCATGGCCTCGAGGCGCGCGTGCAAGGCTGACAGGCGGCTAACGACGCTCGTCTCGAGATCATTGAGGCGGGCCTCCAGCGCCGCCATGCGGCGGTCTGTCTGTCTGACGACATCTCCGATCAGCAGGTCTCGGATCTGGTCCATTTTCTCGTCCTGACCGTCGCGTGGGGTCGGGCCTGTGCGCAACTGATCGAGAGATGTTGCGTTCATGGCGTTACAACCTTTCCAAATCGTTTGCACCGCGCTGGTTCAGAGGCTTTGCCATCACCAATCGCGCTCCGGTGCTTACCAGCTGCGCCGTAGGCAGTGTGGTCGGAACAGTCAACACGCATACTTCCCGACCAAGAATAGACGACCTAGCCAGGAAGACGTCATCATGAGCGTCAGAGCAAAAGTCCGAATGCACCCAAAGAATGTCATGATGCCACGGATGCATGTAATAATTGATGTTCCACGATTGCAGATACGAGTAAAAATGTACAGTTGCCTTAATATTAGGCTTCTTTGCCGCACTCGCGCTGGTACGTCGTTGCTGCATCTGCAACAATAATTCTTGGGCGTGTCGAATTCTTGATCCCGACGAGTACGTTGTGCATGTTGGGGGCCGTAACCCGGAATTCGGGCAAACTGTGCTCGATCAGAGTGGGACCGGGCATTTCGGGGGATCTGGCATGGCGAAAGGACCGGCACCGAGGGATGCCGGGGCGGATGCCGGTTTCATGCCACGCGACGCCGGGCGCTCGGTCGTACTGGGCTTGGCGCTTGCCGGCATTCTCGCGGCGTTCAGCGGGTTTTTCCTGCCGCGCGTGCCTGGTGTCTGGCACATGCACCTGCTGTCCCCCGGCTGGATGCCGCATCAGATCGTCAAGCTGCTGGAGTTCTCAAATGACATTCAGGTGGCGCTCCTTGCGGAACGGCCGCCTGAGCCCCATCCCGATATTGCCTTGGTGCTGATAACCGAGGACACGCTGGCCAATCTTGCCTACATCACTCCCATCGACAGGAGGCTGATCGCCCAGCTGGTCAAGTCGCTGGATCACCTTGGTGCGCGAGCCATCGGTCTGGATATCCTGTTCGACCAGGCGACCGAGCCCATCAAGGACGCCGAGCTTCTGGAACGTTTCAAGCTGACCCGCGCGGCGCTCATCCTCGGTGGCGCTGACGAGCGAACTCCGCTCAGTACGCGGCGACGGGCTTGGCAGACCGAGTTCATGAAGACGGCCGGACTGGGGTTCGGGTTCTTTAACCTTCGCTACGACGTACGCGAGGCGGCGCAGTCCCACATCGTGCGCAACCGGGCTGCGCCAGCTCCCGGCTCACGCTTCAAGATGAGCTTTGCAGAGGCGCTGGCGCACGCGACAGGCGCGCGGAGTTTTCCGGAAAGCCGGCGTATTCCGTGGCTGCGGGCGCCGGCCGGACGCGATACCTTCCTGGCAGTCGATGCGGATGCGGTTCTGGCGGCCGAAAGCGATCCAAGTGGGCTCCTGGCGCGCACGCTTGAAGATCAGCTCAACGGCCGTATCGTGCTTGTCGGCGTCGACATGCTGGGGCGCGACCGGCACCCGACACCGCTTTCCGCCGTCGAGGGCGACGACATGCTCGGTGTGGCGGTCCACGCCCAGATTCTCGCTGGGCTGCTTGACGGGCGCTCGCTCGTCGATCTCGATCGTTCAGGCGTTTCCGCGCTCGCTACCGTGGCGACCTTCCTGGGCTTCGTGCTGGGCTGGTTTGCAGCGCGCCGCCGCATCGTCGCTACTCTGCTTGTCGGCGGAGGGATCGTGCTGCTCATGGGTGTGAGCGCCTTGGTGTTGTGGCAATTCAAGGCCATCGTACCGGTGGCGGCAGTGGTCGCGGCGTTTGTCGGGGCGGCGATGGCTGGCCGGCTCATCAGAGCCTATGGCGTCGGAATCTAGGGCGCACGGTGCAGGACCATGGTGCCAGAGTGTAGAGTGCGGCGTTCGCTTGCGGCCGGAAGCGCGAAGTTTCATTGGAAGGGTTTGCATCATGCACAGGCGGGAGCATCGTTTTTGGCACGTCGCGCAACGGGCCGCCGGAGCGCGAAGGTCGGTGATGGCCGTAGCTGTGTACCTCGCTGCAACGGCGGGAGGCGGCGGCGCGATGGCGGAAGTGATCGTGATCGGCTCAAGCACCTCCACGTTGAAAGCCGGCACGGTACTCAACGACAATGCCACGATCGAGCTGCCTGCCGGAGAGCGTGTGCGCGTGATGCTGCCCTCGGGGCGGACGCAGGAGTTCAAGGGGCCGGCCGCGATCAAGGTGGGTACGCTTGGCCAAGGCGAAAATCGCAATGAAGGTCTCTGGAACGATGTCAGCCGCCTCGTCGTAAGCCAAAAGACCGCCTCGGAATCGAGTGTCGGCGCGGTCCGCTCCGTTACCCCGAAAGGGACGTCGGCCGGTTTGCCGGACGGCGCCACGCCGCGTGCAAGCGGTGCTGGCGCGCCTCAATTTTCGTGGCGGCGCGTCCCGATCGACAGTGACGGCGATGTGTGCGTGGAAAAGCGCGCGCCGCTGGAAATGCTGCGCGCTGCGCCGGGCCGTCCTATGGCCGTGGTGGTGGTCAACATGGAGAGCAAGAAACGTGCTTCCACCGAATTCGCTGTTGGCTCTGCGACAGCAGCATGGCCGCGGGGTGTGGGCGCGGATGTAGGGCGCTACACAGTCGTGCTTCCCGATGGCGCGAAACGCGAGATCCGGCTGCGGCCGATCGATCCGTTGCCGGCAGCCGACGACACGATACGTCTTCTGCACAGCCAGCGTTGCCTCAAGCAGATGGAGGCATGGCTCCGGGGGCAACTGATTGCCGGCCGCTAAAGCCGCTCAGACTTGGATCGTGCTCATGTTTCGTGGAACCGCGTGCACGATCCAGCCTATCGTTTTGAGAATGCTTTTCACGCTGAACCGCTCCAGGCTTCAGCTCGACATGCTCCAGCGGCGCTAGAGCAGGTCAGTATTAGATTGAATCAGGCCTGACCATCGTGGCCTGCTCTATCTCTTTGTTTGAGAGACTGATTCACGCCTTCGATGGAAGCATGGCTGCTTCCATCTCAGACGATCAGGCTCTAATTGCAATTGCTCGTGTGCGGGCGGTTCATTCCGCGGCGTTGCGCTCGCGGCCCGATTGTGCTGCGTGCTCGAAGGCGATGAGCAGATCGGCGCGATCGGCCTTGGCACGAGCGATTGCGTCGTGCTTGACGGTGCCAAATCCACGGACCCCCATCGGCCAGCGTGCCAGTGCGATGGCGGCGGCGTGATCGGCGCCGGTCAATGCTCCTGCGATTCTGTCAAGGTCGGCTTCGTAGGTGGCGAGGAGTGCGCGTTCAACGCGACGCTCCGCGGTACGTCCGAAAATATCGAGAGCCGTGCCGCGCAGGCGTTTACCCTTGGCCAAGAGACGCAGGACAACCATGATCCAAGGCCCGAAGCGGCGCTTCACCGGCCTGCGCGTTGCCGAATCGATGCGCGCGACAAGCGGCGGAGCCAGATGAAGGTGGATAGCCTCGACGTGCTCGAACTGGTCGCGGATCCGGCGTTCGAAGCGGCCATCGGTGAACAGGCGCGCGACTTCGTATTCGTCCTTGATGGCGAGCAGCTTGTGGTAAGCGCGGGCGGCGACTTCGGTCAGCCTGGTGCTCGCCGGTGCGGCGCGCTGCTCTGCGCGGCGGATGGCTTCGATGCGCATCCTGTAGCGTTCGGCGAGTGCTGTGTCCTGGTAGGCGGACAGATCGGTTGCGCACATGGCGATGAGATCGTCGAGGGGTGCAGGGGGCTTCGCGGAATCGCTAGCCGCCGGCTCGCCATGCTCGTTCGGCGACGCGCCATGCAGGCTATCGAGTGCGCCGGGTTGATGCGCGATGAGGCGGCCGAGGCGGAATGCCTGACGGTTCTGTTCGACATCGACGGCGTTGAGGGAGATTGCCTGTTCGATCGCTTCGCTGGACACGGGAACCAAGCCGCGCTGGTAGGCGAAGCCGACGAGTAGCATATTGGCGTAGATGGCGTCGCCCAGAAGCCGCACAGCAACTTCGTGCGCATCAAGGAATTCGGGCGATCTTGAACCAGACCGCATGACGATCGCGGCGATGAGGTCCACGTGCGGCGTCGTCAGCTCAGGGTTGCGGGTGAAGTCACCGCTGGTCGCCGCATGACGTGAAACGATCATCGCCGTGTGATCGGGGGCGACCATCTCAAGGACCTTGTTGGAGGCGGTCACGACCAGATCGCCGCCAAGCACCACGTCTGCGCCCTCCACGCCTATGCGAATGGCGTGGATGTCATCGGCTCTCCCGGCAAACCGCATGTGACAAGCGACCGGACCGCCCTTCTGGGCAATTCCGGTGACATCGATGGCGCCAAAGCCCAGCCCGGCAAGGTGTGCTGCCTGTCCAAGTACGGCGGTGACGGTGACGACGCCGGTGCCACCGATGCCGGTCGTGAGAATCGACAGCGGTCTGTGCAGCGACGGGCGCTCGGGTTCGGGCAGGCGTGTCAGTGCATCGCCGATTGCTGGAGGCCGTCGGAGGCGCGGGCGCGCACCTTCGAGGCTCACGAAGCTCGGGCACAGGCCATCCAGGCAGGTGCGATCCTTGTTGCAGGCCGACTGGTCGATCTCGCGCTTGCGTCCCCATTCGGTTTCGAGCGGCGTGATGGCGATGCAGTTGGAGACTACGCCGCAGTCACCGCAGCCCTCGCAGACGAGCGGGTTGATGGCAATGCGCACATCGGGATCGGGCGCGGTACGGCGCTTGCGGCGGCGGCGCAGCTCGGCCGCGCACGTCTGGTCGTAGATCAGTACGGTGACGCCTTCGATCGCGGCCAAGTCCTTCTGGACGATGTCGAACTCGCTGCGGGGGTGAACCGTGACGCCGGCCGGGAACGAGCCGGAATGATATTTCTCCGGTTCGCTAGATACGACGGCGACGCGGACTGCGCCCTCGCCGACGAGCTGGCTCGCCATCTGCTCGAGCGTCATGCCGCCGTCGAGATGTTGTCCACCGGTCATCGCCACGGCGTCGTTGAAGAGCAGCTTGTAGGTCATCGTCACGCCAGATGCGATGGCGGCGCGCATGGCGAGAGAGCCTGAGTGTACGTAGGTGCCGTCACCGATGTTCTGGTAGACGTGGCGGCGCTTGGAGAAGGGCGCCTCGCCGATCCAGTTGGCACCCTCGCCCCCCATTTGCGTGAAGCCTTCCGTGTCGCGGTCCATCCACTGCACCATGTAATGGCAGCCGATGCCGGCGTAGGCGCGCTCGCCGTCGGGGACCCGAGTGGAGGTGTTATGCGGGCAGCCGGCGCAGAAGTAGGCGCGCCTCTGCATGGCTTCGGGATCGACGGGGCGGCGATCCTGTGCGCACTTCAGCTCCGTGCTGCGGCGCTTCAGCGCCTCGTCGCCGGTGACGTCCGCAAGCCGCTCGCCGATAGCGATGGCAATTTGCAGGGGATCGAGCGCGCCGGAAGCGGGAAACAGCGGGCGTGCCTGCTCGTCACGCTTGCCGATGACGCGGGGGCGTGTGTCGAGCTCATAGAGCTGCTCCTTCACCTGCGTCTCGATGAGCGAACGCTTTTCCTCGATGACCATGAGGAGGTCGAGACCCTCTGCGAAGTGCTTCAGACCGCGAGGTTCGAGCGGCCAGACGAGGGCAACCTTGTAGAGTTTCAGGCCGAGCGACGCCGCACGGGCCTCGTCGATGCCAAGCATGTCGAGGGCCTGGCGCGTATCGCAATAGCTCTTGCCAGATGCGAGAATGCCGGTGCGGGCTTCGGATCTTCCATCGATAACGATGCGGTCGAGACCATTGGCGCGCACGAAGGCATGAATGGCGTCGCGCTTGTATTGATGCCAGCGCGCCTCCTTCGCCAACGGCGGATCGGCGAGGCGTATGTTCAGTCCGCCCGGCGGCATGGGGAAGTCGGTCTCGCCGGGAAGCGTGATTGCCAAGCGATATGGATCGGCATCGACGACGGCAGTGCTCTCGACGTTGTCCTTGACGCACTTGATGCCGACCCATGTGCCGGCGTAGCGCGAAAGAGCGAAGCCGTAGAGCCCGAGGTCGAGCAGATCCTGCACGCCTGCGGGATTGAGGATCGGGATCATCGCATCCACGAAAGCGAATTCGGACTGGTGCGCAGAGGTCGAACTTTCGCAGATGTGGTCGTCGCCCATCAGCGCGATGACGCCGCCATTTCTCGACGTGCCGGCGTGGTTGGCGTGTCGCAGTGCATCGCCGGAGCGATCGACACCGGGTCCCTTGCCGTACCAGACGCCAAAGACGCCGTCGAAACGGCCTTCACCGCGCAGTTCCGCTTGTTGGGTTCCCCAGAGCGCGGTGGCGGCGAGGTCCTCGTTGATCGCAGGTCGGAAGACGATATCGGCTGCGGGCACGCGCTCACCCGCCAATGCAAAGGCCGTTTCCAGCGTGGCGATCGGCGAGCCGCGATAGCCGGTGACGTAACCGGCGGTGTTGAGACCTGCTGACGTGTCGCGCGCCTTCTGCATCAGCACGAGGCGGACAATTGCCTGCATGCCGTTCAACAGCTGACTTTTGCGGGCAAGATCGAACTTGTCGGTGAGCCGAGGCGTCGGCTGCATCATGGGTCTCCGGCCGGCGGGGTGGCTGCATTCGCGTCGCTACGCCGAACTGAATTCGCGGGAAGCGTGTCACGCTTCGCGGGGGGTTGCAATCGGGGATGGTGCAAAGAGAAAACCCCGGTATTGCACCGGGGTTCCTCATGTTGCCGGAGCGTGTCGAGGCTTCAGCCCGCGAGCGCGTCGACCTTGCCGAATTTCTCTGCGAGCAGATAATAAAAGGTGACGCGGTGCTTCTGCTTGTCACCCTTCATCTTCTCGCAGACCTCCTTGATGGCTGCGTCGATAGCCTTGTCGTCGCCGAGGCCCAGCTTTTTCTTGCACCAGCTGTCGCGAACACGGTCGAGCTCATCCTTGCTGGAGCAGGAGACGAGGGAAGCGTCCTTGCTCTTTAGCGCAATCCCCAAATGTTTGACGATGCCGGCTACCGCCTTCTCGTTGGCGCCGGGGACGTAGCGCTTGAGGTCGTCCACATATTCGGTGCTCATTCTCGGATCTCCCGTATTCGAGTCTTGAGTCATTTTGCAGAGCGGCAAACACGTGCGATGCACGCATGCACCTTACCGTCCGTCCGCGTCTGGTCATAGCGCTTGGACGTGAGAAAATTAAGGGGTGGGGGATGCTTGAAGCGCGAAAACTGATGTGCGGCAGCGTTCAATGCGCTTGCCCGTGGGATTACGGCCTCGCGGCGCCAGATGATTTTTCGCGTTGGGCCAAACGTTTAGTCCGCCCATTGGTTGGCCGCAGTGCGCCGGTGCAAGAACAGATGTGGCGCAGTCCGCTCCAATCCTCGTTAGGCAGTCGGGGGAGCGTGCGGGTGGCCCTTGAAAACCATGTAGCTCGCATTGATTCGGGCGGAGTGGGTGTCGTGCCCGCTCAGGTCGGCGACAATGGTGGCGGCGATATGAGACAACTCGTCGGCAACAGGGTCCCTGCGTGGCGCACGCAAATCAGTTCTCTCGTTGCGTGCGGTATCGTGCGTCTTGTCGAACGCACGTACATGCGCCATAGCGTCGGCGCGGCTTGCGGCGAAGGCTTCGCTCGCAAGCGCCGACAGCATGATGCGCTCGCTCAATGCAAGACCGTCCCATAAGCTGCGGCGCAAGCCGAGCGTGATTGCATGGCCAGTGTCGCTGAGGCCTGGCGACAGTCGGTGCGGGAAGGACGAATGGAGAATCCCCGGTTGCCCATGGCCTGTGGCAAACGTCGGCCCATGCAGCTCAACACCATCGAGAGCGTCGTCGTCGCTCATGGCGGCAATGGAAGGAATGATTCCGTCGACGGGTCGGGCATCAACAGCTTCGAGGACTTCGGCGGCCAGACCGGTCACTGCAATGCGTTTGGCGTGCAAGTCGGTACGAGTGCCGACGGGCGAGCGGGTGAAGAGACCGTGTGGCGTTCCTGAATGGCCGATGACGAGGCCCTTCATGTTGAACTCGCCTGCGAGCGCGTCCCACAGCTCCTGTCCGCCTGCCGCCGCGAGCCACGCGTTGAGATGGTCGATGTCGATCCCTGTGCGGCATGGGAGGCCGGCGAAGTATGAGAACGCGGGGTGCAGCGTGCGGTGCGCATGCTCGTGGCCGGCATATAGGTCGGCATCGCCGGTCATCACGGTCTTGAAGGCATCGACGCCGGTCGCTTTCATCTCGTCGATCTCGACGACCCAGCGACCGTCGGTGGCCGCGCCGATGCGTCTGGCGAGCCTATGGATGTGATCGGCTGGTCCCGACACCGAATCGGACCACAGGCTCACCAAGCGGAGCGCACGCCGCCGCGGCACGATGCTCGGCGCCGACAGCGCTGCGGCATCGTCTGCAGCCTTTGCTCCGTTCGCAGCCAGTGCGGCGGCGGTGCCAAGTCCGAGGGTGGCGGCGCCCGATCTCTTCAGAAAATTGCGGCGGTCCATGCTCTGTCTCCGTGGGAGGAGTGAGCGGTATCAAAGCGTAACGGCCGGATCATGACAATGACCCGGCCGTACCGGTCGGCGCTCGTTGTGGCCGCATTTGCCGATCAGTTGACGCGACCCATTAGGTGGTTGACGGCGTGGAAGAAGTTTTCGGGCCCGACGTAGCCCGGAATCCGGCCGACTTCGCGATTGTTCTGCATCAGGACAGTGGTCGGGACCATGTCGACAGGACTATCGAGACCCAGATCGTCGTAGGCCTTGTCGTTCAAATCGATGAATTTCAACGGCAGAGTGCGGCTCTTGGGCGAGGTCTGGTAGGCGGGCACCACGTAGCGGCGGAACATGCTGCAGTACGTGCAGCCCGGTGCTTCGAGCACGACGAGCTGCAGATTGGACGCGGGCTGTTCGCCGGTGATGGTCGAATTGGGCGCCGTGTCGGCGTCTCGAGCAGCCTCGGCGCGGGGCGCGGTGGCGAACGACACCGGCGCGATCAGCAGTACGAGCGACGCGGCAACGCGCGCCCGAGCGGTGATGCGCGGGGCGTACCGCTTGCGTTCGTGGCTTTGCGCGGGAAGTTCCTGGTGCTTGGCAGACATGGCAGCCTCGTGCCGAAATGATGAGCTGGTATCGCTCATCCAAGTCGCGGGCCGTTGTGGGGATGGGACGTGCCGCGACAGCGCGTAACCTTTCGTCAAGGTTAACGCGATGTGCGTTTGGGGCCGGTCAGAAAGGCATTGCGGGCTGAAGCGGTCCGTCGAAGAAGACAAAGCCGCGGGCAGTCACCGAAACAGTGCCGCCAGGGCCGTCTGCCTGGACGATGCGCTTTGCGCTGGATGGCAATGGGCCGAGACTGGAAGCGGTCGAAGGGCCCCTGACAACGCGGGGTCGTGAACCTGCATCAACGCCGGGGTCGCCACGAAAACCAGCAGCCCCGCTGTCAACGCCCACATCGCAGTGAACGGTTGGCTCATATCAGTGTCATGTCTTCGGGCAGCTGAGCACGATGGTCTTGGCAACGGCGAAGCCAAGGTCCGTGCCGACACTTCCCGAGGCATCCACCTGGGCAGCCTCGGCCAGTCGTTTTGCCAGCTCTTCGTCCTCCTTAGGGACCGAGATCTTTGCCTGGCAACCCGCCGGTGCGTTGGCGAGCTTGACAGCGTTCTCCTTTGCAAACTCGAAGGAGATGAAGAAGCTCGGGTCATATACGGCGAAACTCAGACCTTCCGCTTCGGCGAGCACGGGCTGGTCGAGCGGCATCGTCATGTGCAGCGAAAGCTGGCCGTTCGTGTATTCCAGCCAATAGTCCTTCGGGTCAGCCAGTTTCAGTGGTGCATCGCCGAGCTTCGGGAAGGTGAAGTAGTCGAATTCCTTCAATCCGTCGATATTGACCTGGGCCAGTTCTGCCAGTTCCTTGCGGTCGTACTGGCCGTCGTTGTTGGCATCGAGGCCCTGTATGGCCATTGCCGCGTACATTTCATCAAACGTCCATTTCTGCGTGAAGCTGGTTACGGCGCCGCGCTCGTAATTCACTGTCGTCTCGACCGTTACCCAGACGTGGGGATGGGCATCCGCCGGGCCCGGTGCCTGGGTTGCAAGCGCCACGACGAGGCATAGGGCAGACGCGGGGCTCTTCAATTGGCGCATGCGTATCATGGTTTGATCCATACAGGGGGAGGGCCAGGTACTTCGGGAGGAACGTAGACCGAGTCTCATTGGACTAGGACGCAGGTTCAGGGCAAATCACAGAACCGCGCCCGTTTGACGATGTCTGTGAAAGCGGGCGCGACAATGGCGATCAAGCGTATGTAGTCATTCGGGATTTCATTGCGTCCTTGGCGGACTGCGGCAGCATTACGCAAGACGGTATAACGCATGACTGTGCCTTGTGGTCAGATGCAGATGATATAACATCCGCTTCGCGGGCGAGGTGGCGAGGTGGCGGGAGGATCACGAGCGGGTCTACGGCAGGGCCGCACGGGCCATCAGATTGGTACGCGTCATGCGTGCGGCAGTGGCGCCGGGTTTTGGACGTGTGGGATGCACCGAAGCTGCGGTGCTGCAGTCCGCTGTGCAAGGAGATTCAGACGCGTGTGCCGGCGTGGGACGCGGCAACAAGAAGAGGGATCTGCAAGATGGGCTTCGGCGATTTGCGGGGGTGGCTGGGTTCGATTGCTCTCGGGTTGGTCTTCGCGGGCAACCTGTCGGTCTTCAATGGGTCCTCTGCAGCGGCGCAGTCCGACAATCTGAACGTGGTCGTGACGATCAAGCCCATACATTCTCTCGTCGCGCAGGTCATTGACGGTCTCGGCACGCCTACTCTGCTGATCGAAGGGCAGGCCTCACCTCATGCGTTTGCGTTGCGGCCGTCCGATGCGAAGGCGCTCAGCGGTGCAGACGTGGTCGTGCGTGTCGGGCCGTCGGTGGAGCCATTCACGGTCAGACTTGCGGAAACGCTGCCTGCCGCTACGACGCTGGTCACTCTCGTCGAGGCACCGGGTGTCAAATTGCTGGAGACGAGGCGCGGATCGCGTTTCGAGGCGCACGAGCACGGCGATGCGCACGATCACGGTCATTCGGAAACCAAGACCGGCGAAGGTCAAGATCATGGCGACAAGGATGAGCTCGATCGTGATCATGACGCGGGCGGAATGGATGGGCACATCTGGCTCGATCCGGACAACGCAATAGCGATTGCGCAGTACATTGCCGATGTCCTGGGTTCGCGACATCCGCAACTGAAGGAAAGGCTCGCCGCCAACGTAGCGAAGGCGACCAGCCATATCGAGGCGCTCGATGCGGAGCTGCGCGCCGGCCTTGCGCCGATTGCCGGTAAGCCGTTCGTCGTATTCCACGATGCGTATCAATATTTCGAGCGGCATTTCGGACTGCAGGCCGCAGGTGCCATAACGCTCAGCCCGGAGGTAAAGCCTTCGGCGCGGAGGCTTTCGGAAATTCGCGAAACGCTGGCCGAAACAGGGGCCGGTTGCGTTTTCGCAGAGCCTCAATTCTCGCCGCGCATTGTCGCCAGCGTGATCGAGGGTTCGCAAGCGAAGGCGGGTACGCTCGATCCGATCGGCTTGGATATTCCTGCCGGCCCTGGACAATACGCCGCCCTGATGCGCGGGCTCGCAAAGGGGTTGGAGGAGTGTTTGGGCAAGTGAGCGGTGGGTGCGTTGCAAGAGCGGGTTAGGCGGGCGCGACACCGGTTTTACGAGTGCTGGTCAATTCGAAGCGGGACGCCGGACAATACCACGGGCTGTACTTGTTGCAGCACGACGTCCTTCCGCCTTTGGTCCCGACGGGTACGCTGCGCCTCAAGCTAATGGGCATTTGCACCAGGAGTTTTACTGGTTTTTTCCGTGATTTTCGTGATGCCCTGCCGCCATTTTTCCGTGCTGCTACCTGCCTTGCCTCCGCTAACCAAACTCATTCAGGCAGTATCCATGTGCGAAAGCAAATTCTGGCATTGTTGCGTCAGCATTCTGTCGGAACCATCGCATTTGAGTAGGGATTGTTGCCATGAAGAAAATCGTTCTCGCCGCCCTTGGGCTCGCCTTTCTCTCGTCCCCTGTCCTGGCTGATTCTGTTCGCGTCCAGATGGGGCTCAGCGGCAAATACGGCGGCAACGGCGGCTAACACGTGCTTGTCATCGACGGGCAGGTTTGCCGGCTAAAGAATTCCACATTCGGAAACATACCCGGCGGCCAGCCACAGGGCTGCAACTATACAATCAGCGATGGTTTGAAAGTGAAGACAAGCAATTACGGTTGCTCGAAGCGCTGCGAGTGATCCGCTTTGGATTTTTCACGTTGGGGCGGGAAGGTTTCTACTTTGCCGCTCCGTCAATCAGGATTGAAGCCCATGTCACGCAAGTCTTTCCTATTCGCGCTCGCTAGCGGTTTGCTGTCGGTGTCCGCCATGGCCGGCGCGGCGCAGGCCGACAAGTTCTCCAAGACTACAATAACCCGAAGGTGGGCTCAAAAAAGCTCGATGGTTGTTATTCCTTTCCAGGCAGCTGCAATTCGCAGCAACAGGCAAACGCGTTCTGCAAGATGAATGGCTATGCGTTTGCTTCCGCATTTAATGTCACGAACAAGTTCGGCGCCTTCCATGCCAAGCGGCTGGGCGATGGCGGCACGTGTACGGCTTCGTGCACGGTGTTGACCCGTGTCGTGTGTATCGCCGAAGGGCATGATTACGAGTGATTGATGCAACCCGCTGGAGAAACGCCTTGTCCAGGATATTTTTTGTTGCGACCGTCATCTTTCTAGCAGGCTCATCATCGTCTTTCGCCTACGAGTTTTCCGAGGAGATCCCGTACCGCGTGACCGGAACCAGGGTGCTGAAGCTTTACGAAGGACCTGAGACTTCGTCCAAAGTTGTCGGTAGCTTGAAGAGGGGCGAGGGGGGAATCTACATTAAATGGTGCTTGCAAAAGACTGACTGGTGCGCGCTGTCTCGTGGCGGTCAGGCGTTGCTGATTGACCACGAAGAGCGTCAACATTGAAGCAAAAAAGGCGGCCCCGCAGGACCGCCTCTTTTTGTCGGTTGCCCGCTGCCGAATGCGTCAATTCACATCAGCACGGTTGGTGCGCGAGTAGCGACGGAACGCGCGGCGCTCATAGTTGGCGCGGCGGGTGGTGACCTCATTGGCGCGGGTCTCTGCGTCGGTCTGCGCGAAATCACCCGGTTCGGTTTTGAAGCGCTCCCACGTTACCGTCACGCGGGTGCCGGTCGGGACGCGCGGATAAAGATCGAGTACGTCCTCATTGTACATGCGGATGCAGCCCTTGGAGACCGCCTGACCGATCGTCCACGGCGCGTCGGTGCCATGGATGCGGTAGGTGGACGAACCGAGGTAAAGAGCGCGCACGCCAAGCGGGTTCATCGGGTGGCCGCCGGGCACGAAGGTCGGCAGCTTCGGGTTCTCGCGGCGCATCTCAGGCGTGGGAGTCCACGACGGATTTTCGCGCTTCATCGAGACGGACGTGACGCCCTGCCAGCGGCTCTGTTCGCGCGGCACGGCGATCGGATAGGAGATTGCCTGGCCCTTCTTCGCGATCCAGTAGAGGCGGCGGTCGCCGAAGGACACGATTACCTGACCCGCGTTGTACTGGCTCGGGAAGGAGACGTTCTTGCGGTCACCACCATGCTTTTCGTCGCCGCCCCAGAGGAACGAGAAAAAGTCCTGCGCGGATGCGGTGGCAGTGAATGTGGTGCTCATGAGAAGAGCGGCGGCGCTGGCTGCGCAGGTCTTCAGGAAAGTGCTCGAAACGGATGTCATTACCTTGCGGCTCCGTAGTACTCGTGTTTACGCGGTCGCGGGGCTGGTTCCGGCTCGTTAACGAGCGAGGGCCTGTCCCGGATCCGCGTCATGCTGCGCGGTTATGGTTTACAGTTCGTATATCGCGCGTCGTTTCCCGGCGGCAGAGCAGGCGGGCCACAGTTCGAACAAGATTTTGCCGCGGGGGGTCCTTGTTCACGTTCGGGCGGTGTCGTGGCGTGGCGTTTTGTGGCTGCGCCGGGAATTGTTATTCTTATTTCATCTTCATTTTCAGTTCGTTGCGCTTGTTTTCCTGGCCGGGGCGCGGCTGTGCTTCGTTTCCACGACGATTTTTTATTCCTTTTTTGTTCTCATTTTTTGTTGACGGCAGCTGCTTCTGCGGCTAGAACAAAAGCAGAACTTATGGACGGTCGAATTTTTGGGATCGGGGCAGGCTCACCCCGTGCGGCGCTGTTTTGGCATTGCGTCGGAGGGGGGTGCCATTGTCGCGCAGATCGGGTGCAGGCAGGGCCGTCTTCTGCGTTGGTTGCAAATCCTGGTGGCCTCGGATCGTGGTGGTCTCGATCTCAGGGGCGGCAGATCTTCTTGACAGGTGTGCGTGATGCCCGGCTCGGATGCGATTTCAGGTTTCAGGAGGTCCCGCTCGTGCGCTCGCGCGCAGCGGACACGGCTCCAGCTAGACCAGGAGCGGCAGGCCGGTTCTTCCGTCGCGACCCTTCCGTCCTGGCTGGAACCCCGGGTCCTTCCGAATCCAGAGGCCTCGTCTCCCCGTGCGATGCCTCGGCCTCCCCTGCCCGATGCCCCTCCGGCAGGGGAGGCCTCCAGCGACGGCTTCGAGGTCTGCGACGCGGCGAATGCCAGAGGTGGACCTTTGCCGGCGCGGCTGGCTGCACTGCGGCGGATCGCTGGTTTGGCAGGGACGCCGGGCTGCACTGTGCGCGTGTCGTCGGATGCGGAGCGAGACAGGCTGGTGCCACACTGGACTTCGGGGGCTGACGATGTCGACCGTGCGCTGGGACCGGGCGGGCTGGCCGTCGACAGTCTGCACGAGGTGAAGCCGGCTCTTGCGGAGATGGGCGGCTGCCATGCGGGTGACTGGGCGGCGGCGCTGGCATTCGGATTGCGGCTTGCGCTGCGGCGGATGTTGCATGCCGCGCAGATGGGCGAAGGATCTGCGCTGCTGTGGTGCCAGCCGCGGCATGCGGCCAGCGAGCTGGGACGCCTTCATGCGCCGGGATTGAAGCATCTCGGGATCGATCCGGCACGGGTCATCGTGGTCGAGACGGCACGGCGCGAGGAAACGCTGTGGGCGATGGAGGAAGGGCTCGCCTCGGGTGCGCTCGCCCTGGTCGCCGGCATTGTCGACGACGTCGGGCTAACGCCGGCGCGACGCCTTTCGCTCAGAGCAGAGCGGTATCGCACACCCTGCCTTCTTTTGACATCCCCGCACGCTGCGACGACCGCGGCGACGGCGACGCGCTGGCGGATCGCGCGCCATCCCGGAGCGCGCCATCCCTTCGACCCGCGTGCGCCTGGGGCCTTGCGTCTTGCCGTCGCGCTGGAGCGCTGCCGTCAGCATCCGCCGCTCCCGGCAGCGGTGTCCTTCAGTCTGGAATGGTCCGATGAAGCGTTTCGTTTCGATATGGCTTCCGGCTTGGCCGATCGAGCGGATGGCCCGCGCGAGCGGCGCCGGTTCGCAGCGTGATCTGCCAGGAGCGGGTGCGTTCGCTCTGGTGTTGGCCGAGTGCGGTGCCTTGCGGATCCATGCTGCCAATAGGCAGGCGCTTGCCGGCGGCGTGCGGCGAGGACAAGCGCTGGCGGATGCGCGCGCGGTGCTGCCGTCGCTGGCGACGCGGCCTGCGGAGCCGGAGCGGGATCACGCCGCGCTCGTTGCGCTGGCGCGCTGGGCCGGACGCTATGGGCCGCAACGCCATATCGACGGCATCGACGGGCTGTGGATCGATGCAACCGGAGTTGCGCACCTTTATGGTGGCGAGGAGCGGTTGGCGGGCGATCTCTACCGTCGCCTTGCGCGTTTCGGGCTCACCGCGCGCGTGGCTCTTGCTGGAACGATAGGTGCCGCTCACGCGCTCGCTCGCTTTGACACCTCTGCCGCGCGGCCGGTGCGGTGTGTCGCGTCCGCCCGGCAAGCGCTCGCCGACGCGCTGGCGCCGCTGCCCGTCGCTGCCCTGCGGCTCGAGCAGGATGCCGTGGTGCTTGCGTACCGTCTCGGTCTCAAGCGTATCGGTCAGCTTTACGGCCTGCCGCGCGAAAGCTTGGCGCGGCGGTTTCGATCGGATGCCATTGCCGAGGCGTTGCTGGGGCGGCTCGATGCGGCGCTGGGACACCGGCCAGAGCCACGCGCGGGGCTTGCCGGACCACAGCAACGTGCGGTCATGCGCAGCTTCGCCGAGCCGCTCATCTCGGCAGACGGCATCGCGCATGCGGTGGGAGAGCTTGCACATGAGATCGCCGCGGTGGTGGAAGCGCAGGCAGTGGGCGTGAGGCGCTGCCGGCTGCGGCTTTCGCGGGTGGACGGAAGTGCCGTCGAGATCGGCATCGGCACGGCGGCGCCGGTCAAGGAGGCGGCGCATCTGGTGGATCTTTTGGCTGCCAAGCTGGAGAACGTGGACGCAGGTTTCGGCATCGACACCATGCATCTTGAGATGCTGGCCGTGGAGCCGCTTGCCGGGTGTCAGGCGATGCTGCGGACGGCATACGGGCGGCAGGGGGAGGCCGGGGGATCGTTGCGGACCGAGGCATTCGCCGATCCGGCCGAGGAGCGGGTGGCGCTGGCCCGACTTGCCGACCGTCTCGCCAACCGGCTCGGCAGCGATCGCGTGGCAATGCTTGCGCCAGCGCCGCGCCATATACCCGAGCACGCAGGCGTGGTGCGCCCTGTTCTTGCAGCCGTGCATCCTGCTGCGGAGACGGCATCCGGTGCGGCTGTCGGGCTGCGCCGGACGAGAGGGCCGGGCGGGGCTGGCGACGATCCTGCTTTTGCGGCGTGTCACGCAATGGCACCGCATCCGGCGTCGCTGCTCGAGCGGCCAGAGCCGATCTCCGTCCTGGCGGAGGTGCCGGATGGGCCGCCGCTGCGTTTCACATGGCGGCGGGTGGAGCATCGCGTTGTTGCCACCGAAGGGCCGGAGCGCATCGCGCCGGAGTGGTGGCGGGCGTTGCCGCGGCCATCGCGCAATGACGAGGAGGCGTTCCCCATAGCGGCCGGTGCCGATCCAGCTGCGGCTGCTGCGGCGCTGGGGCCGCTTGCACCGCGGCGCCATGGCCCGCGCACGCGCGATTACTACCGCATCGAGGATCACGAGGGTGGGCGCTACTGGGTGTTCCGCGACGGGCTTTACGGGGGCGAGGAGGACGAGGCGCCAGGCTGGTTCCTGCATGGGGTGTTCACATGAGCAGGCACGAGGGCCGTGTTGCGACATCCGCGCCGCCGGCTTATGCCGAGCTGCAGGTGACGACCAATTTCTCCTTTCTGCGCGGCGCCTCGCATGCCGACGAGCTCGTGGCCCAGGCCAAGGCGCTGGGGCTTGCGGCGATCGCAGTGACAGATCGCAACACGCTTGCCGGCGTGGTGCGGGCGCACACAGCCGCCAAGGACGCGAACCTGCGTTTCGTGGTCGGCGCGCGGCTCGATCTTGCCGATGGCCCGAGCCTACTGTGCCTGCCGAAGGATCGCGCAGCCTATGGCCGGCTGTCACGCCTCATCTCTCTCGGACAGGCTCGCGCACAAAAGGGACAATGCCATCTGGAGGTCGGAGACGTCGCCGCGCACGCGCAAGGCCAGATCTTCATCGCCTTGCCGCCGGAGACGTGGGATTGGCGCGAGGCGTCTTGCTGGCTGAAACAAATTGCGACGAGCATTGTCGCCGACGGCGATGTGCCGGTGACGCAGTCGCGGCCCGACCGGCGCTTGCCGGGCCGGTGGAAGGGGCAGCTCATTTCTCCTGCCAAGGCCCCGGAAGATGAGCGGCCAGGGGGGAGTCTTCTCCCGCCGGGGCACGGGTTTCATTCCGCTCGCACAGCGACATCCTCATTCGCGGATGCGCTGCGCCGCACGAAGGACGTGCTGGCCGGGGCCGATCTCTATCTGGCGCTCTCGCGCGGCTATCACGGCGAGGACAGGGCGCGGCTCGGTGCGCTTTCGGCAATCGCGGACCGTCTCGGCCTGACGACGGTCGTCACCAACGACGTGCTCTATCACGCGCCGCACCGGCGCCCGCTGCAGGACGTGCTCACCTGCGTGCGCGAGGGCACGACGATCGGAAAGGCGGGGCTTCGCCTCGAAGCCAATGCCGAGCGGCATCTGAAATCGCCTGCCGAGATGGCGCGCATCTTTGCGGGCTACGAGGATGCGCTGGCGCGCACATGCGAGATCGCGACGCAATGCACCTTCTCGCTCGACGAACTCGTCTACGAATATCCCGAAGAGCCGACGCCGCCGGGCAAGAGCCCGCAAGGATATCTCTCGGAGATCACCTGGGAGGGGGCGGCCTGGCGCTTCCCGCAAGGCGTTCCCGACAAGGTGCGGGCAACGATCGAGAAAGAGCTGCAGCTCATCGGGGCGCTCAACTACGCGCCTTATTTCCTCACGGTCTACGACGTCGTCACGTTCGCACGGTCGAACGGCATTCTAGCCCAAGGCCGAGGCTCTGCCGCGAACTCGGCGGTGTGCTACTGCCTGGGCATCACGGCGGTCAATCCGATCGAGGTGGACCTGCTGTTTGAGCGTTTCGTCAGCCATGCCCGAAAGGAGCCACCCGACATCGATGTCGATTTCGAACACGAGCGGCGCGAGGAGGTGATCCAGTACATCTATGCGCGCTACGGCCGCGACCGGGCGGGGCTTGCGGCTACCGTCATATCGTATCGCGCGCGCTCGGCCGTGCGCGACGTCGGCAAGGCGATGGGGCTCAGCGAAGACACCGTGGCGGCACTCGCCGGCATGGTGTGGGGGACGCGCTCGGGCGGCTCGTTGCCGGAGCAGAGGATCCGCGAGGCGGGGCTCGACCCTACCGATCCGCTGCTGGCCACTGTCATCGCGTTGACCGAGGAGCTGATTGGTTTTCCGCGGCATCTATCCCAGCACGTCGGAGGTTTCGTGCTGACGCGCGGGCCGCTCGTCGAGGTGGTGCCGGTCGGCAATGCGGCCATGGAAAAGCGTACCTTCATCGAGTGGGACAAGGACGATCTCGCGGCGCTGGGACTGTTGAAGGTCGACGTGCTGGCGCTCGGCATGCTCACCTGCATCCACCGGGCATTCGATCTTCTGGAGGATCATCACGAGCTGCCGATGAGTCTCGCCCGCGTGCCACGCGAGGATGGCGCCGTCTACGACATGTTGTGCTCGGCAGATTCCCTCGGTGTGTTCCAGGTGGAGTCCAGAGCGCAGATGAACATGCTTCCAAGGCTCAGGCCGCGCTGCTTCTACGACCTCGTTATCGAGGTGGCGATCGTGCGGCCGGGGCCGATCCAGGGCGACATGGTGCATCCCTATCTGCGCCGCCGCGACGGGCTCGAGCCGGAGACCTATCCTGCACCCTCCGCGGAGCATGGTGCCCCCGACGAGCTGCGCCAGATCCTGGGCAAGACGAAAGGCGTGCCGCTGTTCCAGGAGCAGGCGATGCGCATCGCCATGGATGCGGCGAAGTTCTCCGATGCCGAGGTCAACGAGCTCAGAAAGGCGATGGCGACGTTTCGACGGCGCGGCACCATAGGCCTTCTGGAGGACAAGATGGTGTCGCGCATGGTGGAGCGCGGCTACGATCGGGACTTCGCGGAGCGCTGCTTCAACCAGATCAAGGGCTTCGGCGAATACGGATTTCCCGAAAGTCATGCGGCGAGTTTCGCGCATCTGGTCTACGTGTCGTCGTGGCTGAAGTGTCATTATCCGGCGGCGTTCGCGTGTGCGCTGCTCAACTCGCAGCCGATGGGCTTTTACGCGCCTGCGCAGATCGTGCGCGATGCGCGCGAGCATGGCGTCCTCGTGCGCCCGGTTGATGTCAATCATTCAGATTGGGATTGTGGTCTTGAGGTTGTTGAGGCGGGTTGCGAGAGTTCTGCTGTCGCTGACGGTGTGCGGGTTGAGAACCGGCACACTGGTGCCGGGCCGCAGCCGCGGCCTGACCAACCCCTGTCGGGCCGGTGGAAACAGATCGATGCGGCTGGCGCTTCTCTAGCTCCCGTTGAGGAGACTGGGGCCGATGACCGGATCAGGGGACTTTCACAAAGACCGCAGCGGTCGATGATGGTCCCCTCACCCGGCCCCCCTGTCCGGGGGGAGAAGGATGGTGCGCATTCCGCTTCCATTTCCAGTCAAGGGATGGCGCTGGCGAAGGATGTGGCGCGCGTCATATCCAAGATTCCGCAACCCGTCTTGCGGCTCGGTTTGCGCCAGATCGACGGGCTGAGACAGGACGAGGCGGCAAGGATCGTTGCGGCGCGTAAGGCGGGCGGGCCGTTCCGCGACATGGCGGACATCAAGCGCCGAGCTCGCATCAGCCATGCCACGTTCGAGCGGCTGGCGGCAGCGGATGCGTTCCGCTCGCTGGGATGCGACCGCCGTCAGGCGCTGTGGGAGGTGAAGGGACTCACGCCGGCCGGAGATTCGCTGCCGCTGTTTGCCTGGAGCGCGGCCAAAGAGGAAGGTGGGGAACCCGAGGTGGCGTTGCCCCAGATGCCCCTGTCCGAGCATGTCGTCAACGACTACCAGACGCTGCGGCTTTCCTTGAAGGCGCACCCGATGGAGTTCCTGCGCGCCGGTCTCGCCGCGGAGAAGATCGTGCCGTGCGCTGGCCTGCGGCAGATGAAAGATGGCGCATTCGTGCGCGTCGCCGGTGTGGTGCTGGTGCGGCAGCGCCCAGGCTCGGCCAAGGGCGTGGTGTTCATGACCATCGAGGACGAGACGGGTGTCGCCAATTCGGTGGTGTGGCCGAACACTCTGGAAAAGTTCCGCAAAGTCGTGATGGCGGCGCGGCTCATTGTCGTTTCGGGGCGCCTCCAGCGGCATCAGGACATCATCCATGTCGTCTCGCAAAAGCTGGAGGACCGCTCGGCCTGGCTCACGCGACTATCGGAAGAGGGGGCGGGCATGAAGGTGCCGATCGCCAATGCCGACGAGGTCCTAAGACCAGATCCTGGAAGCGCCCGAAGTCCGGCGCATCCACGCTGGGCCGGCCATCCAAGGGCAGAGCGCATTGTTCCGAAGTCACGGGACTTCCATTGATCGTGACTTCCCTCGACGGAGAGGAGCGGCAAAAATGATTGCATGAGAAGGAAAATCCTCACGACATCGGCTATCGGCGCGCAACGGGCCGGCTGGCCGGCACGGAAAATCCGTGCCGAACTCGGGCAACGGCGAACGATCGCGGCGGGGGTGCTTGTGGCGCTGCTGGTTGCGGCATGCGGTGGCGACGCGGCGGTCGCGCAACGCGCGCAGGTGGCGCCGGAGGCAGCTACGGGGCGGACGGAAAAGCCGCTGGCGAGGGCTTGGCGGCACATGGTTGCTGCGGCGAACCCCATCGCGGCAGAGGCGGGGCGTGACATTCTGCGGCGCGGCGGCAATGCGCTCGACGCGGCAATCGCAACCGTTCTCGTGCTGGGCATCGTCGAGCCGCAGTCCTCGGGGCTCGGCGGCGGCGCGTTCCTGCTGGTGCATGACGCGAAAACCGGCACGCTTGCCACCTATGATTCGCGCGAGACGGCACCTGCGATGGCGCGGTCCGACCGCTTCTTGCGCGGCGGCGAGCCGATCGGCTTTCAGGCCGCAGTGAATTCAGGGCTGTCAGTCGGTGTGCCGGGGTTGGTGCGCGGACTGGAGCTTGCCCACGCGGCCCACGGGCGGCTTGCGTGGGCCGATCTATTCGCGCCCGCGATCCGGATCGCGCGTGACGGCTTCCCGGTATCGCCGAGGCTCAACAGGCTGCTCGGCGGGTATGGAACGGAACGGCTTTCCGCAAAGGCACGCGCGCATTTCTTTGATGGCTCGGGGCGGCCTCACCAAATTGGCCACATGTTGAAGAACCCTGAGTTGGCGACGACGCTGGAGCGGGTCGCGCGCGAGGGAGCGGAGGCGTTCTATTCGGGGGCCATTGCCCAAGAGGTGGTCGCGGCGGTCGGTGAAGCACGACCTGCTGGAGACATGACGCTCGGCGATCTCTCGGCCTACCGCGCCGTGAAGCGGGACCCGGTTTGTATCGACTACCGCCGGCGGCGGGTGTGCGGCATGGGACCGCCGTCGTCGGGCGGGCTCACCGTGGCGCAAACGCTGAAGCTGATCGAGCCGTTCGCGCAGGTCCAAGGGCTGGACCATCGCATGAGCGTGCCGGCGCTGCACGTGATTGCGGAGGCGGAGAAGCTCGCCTATGCGGATCGAGACTTCTATGTCGCCGATCCGGCCTTCGTGGACGTGCCTGCGGGTTATCTCGATGAAGCCTATATCGCGCAGCGTCGCAGCCTGATCGATCCGGCAAGGGCGATGGAGAAGCCGCTGCCCGGCATGCCGCCGGGGTCGCGTGCCGGCATGAACGGCGCCGATGCAACACGGGAACGGGGCGGCACGACGCATCTGTCGGTCGTCGATGTCGAGGGCAATGCGGTTGCGATGACGGCGACGATCGAGGGTGCGTTCGGCTCCGGCCTGTGGGCCGCGGGCTTCCTCCTCAACAACGAGCTTACCGATTTCTCGTGGCGGCCGAAGGATGCGCAGGGGCGTGCGGTCGCCAACCGAGTGGAAGGGGGTAAGCGTCCGCGCAGTTCCATGGCGCCGACCATCGTCTATGGCGAGGACGGCCAGGTGGAAGCGGTGCTCGGTTCGCCGGGCGGGCACCGTATCATCATTTACGTGGTCAAGGCGCTGGTCGGCCTCATCGACTGGAAAATGGATGCTCGGGAGGCGGCTGCTCTGCCCAACTTCGGCGATCGCGGTCGCGGGTTCGAGATCGAACGGGGGCGCGGTGCGGCCCCCGCGACGTTGCGGATGCAGGTTCTCGGGCACCGGGTACGCGCGGACGCGATGACTTCCGGCCTGCATATCGTCGTGCGCCGTGAGGGCCAACTCGAAGGGGGAGCCGACCCGCGGCGCGAGGGTGTGGCGGTGGGCGACTGACACCTGAACGATTGAGTGCCAGCTCTATCGTGATGCGGCCAGTAACGGTCCGATCCAAGGGATTCGATGTCGAAGCATTTGCGCCGTTGAGGCTCGCGCAGGCTCGCATGTGGTGGTATGGGACGCGCGTCATTGCAGGAATTCCCACGGTGAGCGATAGCCGACAAAAGATAACCGTCATCGGAGCTGGCGTACTCGGTCTGTGGCAGGCGCTCTTGCTGGTGCGGGCGGCACATTCCGTTCGGCTCGTCGAGGCGTCGGACGATCCGTTTGCCGCGTCGGCCAGCCGATATGCAGGTGCGATGTTGGCGCCGGACTGCGAAGCAGAGGCGGCTCCGGAAGTCGTTCGCCGGTTCGGGCACGACGGGTTGAAGCTGTGGCGTTCCGTCTACCCGCATCTCGTCGAGGCTGGCACGCTGGTCGTCGCGGCATCGCGCGACCGCTCCGAGCTCAGCAGGTTCGCCCGCATGACGGGAGGCCATCGCAGCCTCGATGCTGCATCAATCGTGAAACTGGAGCCTGATCTTGGCGACCGCTTCGCGGGCGGCCTCTACTTCGCCGACGAGGCGCACATGGAAACGCCCTTGGCGATGTCGTTCCTTCTCGAGGAGGCGCGGCGCTCAGGCGCGGAGATTGTTCTGGGTGAGGAAGTCCAGATCGCCGATCTGGATGGCATTGTCATCGACTGTCGCGGCCTCGCTGCGAGTGACGATCTCGAAACCTTGCGCGGCGTGCGTGGCGAACGTCTCGTCGTGCACGCGCCTGACGTGACGCTCACCCGGCCGGTGCGGCTTCTGCATCCTCGCCATCCGCTCTACGTGGTGCCGTGGTCCGGCGACCGCTTCATGATCGGCGCCACTGTGATCGAGAGCGAGGATGACGGGCCAGCGACGATACGCTCGGCGCTCGAATTGATGGGCAATGCCTATGCGTTGCATCCGGGTTTCGGCGAGGCGGAGATCCTTGAAATCGGTGCGGGGTTGAGGCCGGCCTTTCCCGACAACGTTGCGCGCGTCGTCTGGACGAAGCGCGGGCGGGTCATCCATGTCAACGGTGCCTATCGGCACGGGTTCCTGCTTGCACCGGTGCTGGCAGAGGTGGTGCGTGCCCTGATAGCCGATCCGGCTTTCACTCACCCGCTGCTTCTTTCGGGCTGAGCCGGGCAAGCTCGCTTGCCTCGCGCCGCTCGGCAAGTGCCTGCCGCAGGATCTGCGCGGACGAACTCAGGAACAGCGCTGCCATTGCGCCAGCGACGAGCAAGTCGGGCCAGGCACTGGCGGTGACGCCGACGGCAAGAGCAGCTCCCATAACGGCGAGGTTTCCGATGGCGTCATTGCGCGAGCACAGCCAGACCGAGCGGACATTTGCGTCGCCGTCCTTATAGCGCAGGAGCAGGAGCACGCTCGCGACGTTGGCGGCAAGCGCCATGAAGCCGATGAGTCCCATCACCTCCGCATTCGGCACGCCCAGCACGAGCACCTGGTAGGCGGTCGAGCCGAATACGAACAGCCCCATGGCAAAGAGGCTCACGCCTTTCACCAGCGCAGCGTTGGCGCGAACCGCCAGCGCACTGCCGATGACCGCAAGCGATATGCCGTAGGTCAGCGTGTCGCCGAGGAAATCGAGGGCGTCGGCCTGAAGCGCCTGCGATCCGGAAAGGCGGCCGGCGGCCATTTCGACGAAGAACATTGCGGCGTTGATGGCAATCACGGTCCACAGAACGCGCTTGTAGCGCGGGTCGATACCATCGAAGCGCGGATTGCCGCTGCATCCGCAGCCGTGATCATGGCAACTGTCAGTCATCGGTCCATCCGTGCGCTTATCGTCGTGGTGTCTCAATGGCCTTTTCATGCGACGCAAGCACTCCTACATCCTCTAGTGACTAGAGGAGCAAGTCCATGTCGCAAGAAAGTTCCATGGCAAGGGGCGATCCTCGCGCGGGTGTGGGCATCGCGATCGGCGAGGCGGCGCGGCGGACCGGGGTCAAGGTGGCCACCATCCGTTATTACGAGAGCATCGGCCTGTTGGCGGAGCCCTCCCGCACCGAGGCGGGACGACGTCTTTACGACCGTGCTGCGCTCTCACGTCTGAAATTCATACGTCACGCGCGAGAGCTTGGATTCGAGATCGAGCAGATCCGCAGGCTGTTGCAATTGTCGGGTGAGCCGCAGCGTTCGTGCGCGGAGGTGGACGGGATCGCGAAGGAGCATCTGGCGGAAATCGACAGCCGCATCGCCCGATTGAAGGCGCTGCGCGAGGAAATGCAGCACATGATCGCTTCGTGCTCGCAGGGCAAAGTGTGCGAATGCCGGATACTCGAAGTGCTGTCCAACCATAATTACTGCCGGCACGACTCTCATTGATCCAGCGCATACAACTGTGCGCCAATTCGCCCTCTGCTTCGCGCCTTGAAGCGCTACGATTATTGTCTAACTGAAAGCATGACAGCCGCTACCTGCGGCACGCGCGAGGTGCGGCCCGAAAAATGCAGCAGTCGTTTCATTACGTAGGGTGATTGTCATGGCAGAAGAGATCAAGAAACCGACGGGTCAGGTTCCGGCGGAGCGTTCGCCGCGCGATACGTGGAGCTTGATGCGCTCAGACATGGACCGCTTTTTCGATTCCATGTTCACCGGGCGGGGCTTTCCCAGCCTGTTCGGATCGCCCGGTGCGGGCTTGGGCGTTGCGAGCCCGAGCATCGATGTCCGCGAGAACGGCAGCGAGATCGTCATCGAGGCGGAACTGCCGGGCATGGAGGAGAAGGACGTGCAGCTCACATTCCGTGACGGCGTCATCACCATCAAGGGCGAGAAGAAGTCCGAGCGCGAGGAAAAGAAGGACGATTACCACCTGACCGAGCGCAGCTACGGCAGCTTCCAGCGTTCGTTCCGACTGCCCGACACGGTCGAGGTCGAGAAGGCGACGGCCAATTTCGACAAGGGCGTCCTGAAGGTGACGCTGCCGAAATCGGCAGAAGCCGTGAAGTCGGAAAAGAAGATCCCGATCGGGAAAGGATGAGCGCGCGTTCCCCCTGCCGCTCGTCCGGTCCCGATCAGAAAGTGCCCGCGTGGGAGACCACGCGGGCGCGTTGGTTGTGAGAAGTGCAGTTGACGGGTTCGTTTGGAGCGGTGCCTAGAGCCATTCAGGCTCAGGTGAGTTCAATTCTGTTTCTCTAGTGCAGCGCATCTAACGTTTGGTACCCGCTCGCAGCTCGGTCTCGAACCAAACGCTAGATGCATAAGCTGCGCTAGAATCATAAGCTTGCTAGTGTTCCTTATGGCTCCGACACTTGGTCGAGAGAGTGCTGCGGAGGGTGCCAAGTGTCGGAGCCGGAACACTAGCGGCGCGCCGACCCGGCAGGAGGACGGCGCAGGGCGTAGCGGCGCTACGGCCAAGACAGGACGCGATGAGATCGATGCAAATCCGCCTCTGCGGAATGGTTCCACCTGAGCCTGAATGGCTCTACTAGACTACCAAGCTACGAGCGCGGCACAGAAGAGCGCGCCGGGCTTCCTGTTCGGCTCCGGTTCCGCGCGACAAGCCTGAGGATGCCAAACGCGTTTTGTGCGCGGTTGGTCAGAGTGCGGCGCCTCGTCAGCGCTCAATATTTCCATCTATTGCGCTTTGCGCGATGCATTGGCGTTTTGCCTTACGCCGCCGTTGCAGGGACGGGCTTGTCGAGGCCGAGCCTTTCACGCACGAGCTTTGTCGCGGTGACGTAATCCGGCTTGCCCGAGCCGAGCAGCGGTACTGGTGCGACCATGACCTCGGCTGGGATCGACAGCTCGTTGATCCCGTTCTTTTTGGCGAATGCCTGGAAGTCGGCGCGTGTTGCCTTGTCGTTGGCGGTGAGCAGCACAAGGCGTTCACCCTTTCTCTGATCGGGTACGGAGACGACAACCGAGATCACCTGCGGCCACAGTTCGGCTGCTGCCGCTTCGACCGTCGACAATGAAACCATCTCGCCACCGATCTTGGCGAAGCGCTTGGCGCGACCGCGGATCTTGATGAAGCCCTGAGCGTCGATGGTGACGATGTCGCCGGTGTCGTGCCAGCCGTCTTGCGGCGGCTCCAGTACGCCGGGGTTCTCCGCGCGCAGGTAGCCCAGCATGACGTTAGGGCCGCGCACGTAGAGGCGTCCGCCTTCGTCGATGCCAGGAACCGGCGCGAGACGCGCTTCCATCAGCGGCGAGAGGCGGCCGACGGTGCCTGACTTGTTGGCGAGCGGCGTGTTGATGGCGAGAACCGGTGCGGTTTCGGTAACACCATAGCCTTCCAGAATGCGTACGCCGAACTTCTCCATGTAGATCTGGCGCGTGCGCTCCTTGACGGCTTCGGCACCAGCCAGGATCAGGCGTACGCGGGCGAAGTCGTAAGGGTGCGCGGCGCGTGCGTAGCCGTTGAGAAACGTGTCGGTGCCGAACAGGATTGTCGCATTGGAGCCGTAGACCAGCTCCGGCACGATGCGATAGTGCAGCGGCGAGGGATAAAGGTAGACCGGCACGCCGGCAACAAGCGGCATGACGAGGCCTGCCGTCAGTCCGAACGAGTGGAACACGGGCAGCACGTTGAACACCTTGTCGGAGCCGTTGACAGCGACGCGCGTCAGCGACTGCGTGGCATTGGCGAGGATGTTGGTGTGGGAGAGCACGACGCCCTTGGGCGTTCCTTCGCTTCCTGAAGTGAAGAGGATCGCGGCCGGGTCCGACGGCTTGCGGGGTACCTGCGCCTTGCCGCGTTGCAACAGGCCGGCGATCTTGTCTCCTGCTCCGATGGAAGCCTTCACGTCCTCCAGGTAGATGATCCTCGCATTTTTCTCGAGCTTGGCGATGACTTCGCCGAGGCGGGCCTTCTCGATGAAGGCGCGCGAAGTAAGGATGACGTCGACCTCAGCCGCACGGCATGCGGCAGCGATCGACTGCGCGCCTGCTGTGAAGTTCAGCATCGCCGGCACGCGGCCGATCGACTGAAGCGCGAAGAAGGTCACGGCGGCGCCTGCGGAATTCGGCAGCATCACACCCACCGCCTCTCCTTCTGCGGCAAGCGGGGCCAGCTTGCGGCCCAGCACCTGGGCTCCGAGGATAAGCTTGTTGTAGGAAAGCTTCGTGCCGAGCGGATCCTCGACGGCCGGCTTGCCAGTGTCGCGCTCCTCCTTCGCGCGCACCAGCGCCTCGAACAGCGTCTGGTGAATCGGGGCGGTCTTCACTGCCGTTTCCGTCATGATGTCCTGGAGGCGCGCACCTGCGGCCTGACGCCGGGCGCGACCCTTCAGCTGCGGATCGACGTCGAGCTTGATCGGCGGCATGATCGTCACGCGCGTCTTCGGAAACCAGACCTTCTTGGTTTGAAACTTGTTGAGATAGCCGAAACGCGAGCGCTCCAGACCGTCGATGCGCACGGGTATGATCGGTGCATCGGCCTTGTCGGCGATCATTGCGGTGCCATCGTAGACCTTCATCAGACCGCCCGTGACGGTGAGGCGGCCTTCGGGAAAGATCACCAGTGTTTCGCCATCCTTGACATGGTTGATGAGCGCGCGCGTGCCGAGTGGACGGGTTGGATCGATGGGCCATGCCTTGGCGAGCTTAAGGAACGGCTTCACCCACCAGGTGCTGGCCATGCCCGTATCGATTGCGAAACCGGCATGCGAGGGGAGGAGGGCATACATCAGCGGTGCATCGAGCAGGCTGACGTGGTTGGGTGCGATGATCGCCTTGTCGCCTTCCTTGGGCAGGTTCTCGCGACCTGCAACCTCGACACCGAGCAACAACTTGAAGAGGAACACGGCGAGATCCTGAAGCCCCTCGCGGCCCCAGGCGCGCATGATCAGCGCCATCACGACGAGCGAGGCGGCACCCAGTCCAAGGAACAGGGCGGAGAGCCCGGCGCCGGCGGCCTGAAGGGCGGCGACCACGAGGGCAGCCACGGTCATGAAGGCAGCATTGAGCACGTTGACACCGGCAACGGTGCGTGCGCGGCGGTCGGCCGGCGCCCATGCCTGCACGGCGGCGAAGGACGGCACGATAAAGAGGCCGCCGCCGATTGCCAGTCCGAGCAGATCAAGTGACAGTCGCAGGCCTGTGGCGGTGGCGAGGAAATCGAGTGCGCCGATCGGGGTGGCAGCCGTCTCAATGCCCGAGACGGTAAGTCCAATGTCACTGGCGAAGACCGCCATCAGCAGTGCGGCAAGTGGCACGACGGCGAGATTGGGACGGCTCTTGCTTGCGCGGGCTGCCAATGCGGAGCCGACGGCGATGCCGACCGTGAACACGAGCAGGCCCAGCGTGATCACGCTCTGCGCGCCGCCAACGGTATCCTTCATCAGCGGCGGCAGGAGCGATAGCGCCACGGCTCCGACGAGCCAGAACCAGGACGTGATGAGGCCTCCGATCCATAAGCGCCGGTCGGACTTGAGGTCGCGCAGGAGATGCGCCGTCGACGTGAGTGGGTTCTTGTTGATCACAAGGTGAGGTGCGGATTCGCCGGTGGCGGGTATGAACTGCGATGCGCTCCAGCACATGATGGATAGGGTCATCACGGCCGTGGCAATGGGCCATCCGGCAACACCGTTGGCAATGGCCAGACCGCCGGCGATCGTGCCGCCGAGGATGGCAAGGAACGTCGCGCCTTCGACAAGCGCGTTGCCGGCGGGCAGTTCGCGTGTTTCCAGGTGGACCGGCAGGATGCCGTATTTGATCGGGCCAAACAGAGCGCCAATCACCCCGAACGCGCCGAGCGCGACAAACAGCAGCGGTACGGAATGGAGCATAAAGCCGAGTGCTGCGATGCCCGCAACAGGGATCTCGGCGAGCTTCAGGCGGCGGGCAACGAATGCCTTGTCATATCGGTCGGCGAGTTCGCCGCCGAAGCCGGAGAGCAGGAAGAAGGGGAGGATCAACACGCCGCCGGCGAGCGTCACCAGGGTTGCGCCGTTCTGCCCGCCGATCTGGAAGAGGATCAGCATGACCAGCGCGTTCTTGACGAAGTTGTCGGAGAGCGCGGAGAGGAACTGTGTCCAGAAGAGGGGCGCGAAACGGCGCGTGCGCATGAGGGCGACGGACATGGGCAACCTCGCTTGTCAGTGCGTTAGTGCGCGGCGGGTTCGTGCCTGCGCGTCAGCGGATTGGCGGCTCGGATCAGGATCACGTCATTATCCGAAGTTGGTTAAAGAACGGCGCTAGATGTGGTCAACGCACACCGGGCAGGCGCGGAGGCCAACGATAGCGGCATCGCGGTCGGCTACGAAGTGGCCTGCGCGCGTCGCGGGCCCCAAGCACCATTCAGCGAGCCGATCCTTCAGGCGGTTCAGTGCTGCCCGGACGGGTTTGACGGCTTTCATGAACATAGTGTTTTCCTCACGTGACTAAACGATGTTCAATAACCATATAGACCAATCTTGAACATTGTTCAAGATGGTGATGGCGGGTTTCCAGGGGAGGGTTAGCGGCGCGTAAACTGGAATTGGGAAATGGGGGCCAGTAGGGAGGACGTAGCAAAAGTAACAAGGAGCGGGCAGTACGGAGCAGGGAACAAGGAGCGAGGAACAGGGAGCAGGGAGCAGGGAGCAGGGAGCAGGGAATACGGGTTGGATCGTCGAGCGTGGGCACGTGTGCCCGATGCCGAGGACGTTCTCCTTGCATCGCCAGGGGTAAGCAGCCTTATAGAGGGCTGGACCTGACCCCTGCGAGGAGGTGAGCCGCTGTGGCCTCAGCAACTATCTGCGCTGCGAACGAGATGCCGGGCGAGGTGCCCGAGATCGCCATACAGGTGAACGCCGAGCCGCAGAACGTGCGGGCGGCAACGCTTGCTGACGTGCTGGCCGAGCTTGGCTATGCCGGGCAGAAGGTGGCAACGGCGGTCAACGGTGACTTCGTGCCGGAGCGGCTACGCGGCGAGACGGCTATCGTGGCCGGAGACCGAGTCGAGGTGCTATCCGCGCGGCAAGGCGGGTGATTGATGTTGCCTGACGCGGCACTGCTGCGTGCGTAGCGTTTACAGCGAAGCGACGCGGTACTTGTATCGAGTGATCGTCGATCTGAAGATTGTGGGATTGTCCAACGCGCGCGCCAAGACGAGTGCGCCTTGCACGGCGACGACGATCTCTTCCGATAGCGCGAGCGCTTCAGCCTTGGTGCATCCCAGGCGTTGCAGGGCGAGAGCAAGCGTCTCCATCCACCGCTTGAAATAGGTGTGTATCGCCATCGCGAACCGATCGCGGACGTTATCGATTGCCAAAGCGCCAACCAGGCAGACACGACCGCCAGAGTGGAAATAGGCATCAATTCCATCAAACATGGAGAGCACGGAACGTTTGGGATCTTGCGGACCGGAAAGCTTCTCGAAGATGTTTTTCTCAAACCACTCGGAGATATCGCTGAGCACTGCGGCAACCATTTCATCCTTACCGCCAGGAAAGAAATGGTAGAGGCTCCCCTTGCCAAGGCCGGTGTGCTTGGAGATGACGGAGAGGCTGGCGCCTTCGACACCGTACTCGCGGAAGACTTCCGCGAGCAGCGGTACGACATCGGGGCGTTCTGCAACCTCGCGTGCCATGATTCTAAAGCCCGAGTTCGGACAGGCCGGGATGGTCGTCCGGGCGGCGGCCCAACGGCCAGTGAAATTTGCGCTCACTCTCCTTGATGGGGAGGTTGTTGATACTTGAGTAGCGCTTCTGCATCAGGCCATTTTCGTCGAATTCCCAATTCTCATTGCCGTATGCGCGGAACCAGGTTCCTGCATCGTCGTGGAATTCGTAGGCATATCGAACGGCGAGGCGATTGGCAGCGTGAATCCAGAGCTCTTTTGTCAAGCGGTAGTCGAGTTCGCTCGCCCACTTGCGCGTCAAAAAGGCGATGATCTCTTCGCGGCCGTTGATAAACTCCGAGCGATTGCGCCACCGGCTATCTTGCGTGTAGGCCAGCGCGACACGTTGGGGATCGCGTGCGTTCCAAGCGTCTTCTGCGAGGCGGACTTTTTCGATGGCGGTAGCTGTGGTGAAAGGCGGCAGAGGTGGGCGTTGCGACACGTTGCGTTCCTTCCAAATAGAAGCGTCATGCACAAGAAGTGTACCGAGCGGAATGGTGTGTACCGATTGGTACATAACATCCTTGTGAAATGCAACGCTCTTCTTTTTGGACAGGTGGCTTTGCCCCTTTTGCGGACCGAGCACGAAGCTTCTCGGTGCGCATAGTCTTACGACCTCCGTCTAGAATATCTCGATCTGCGTCGCTACATTCCCTGACATGGCAGAAAATCCGACATCCATGCCGAAGCTTCGGTCGCACCAGTGCTTTGGTGAAGCGGCGGATTCGCGCCTCGTGCTCGACGCGGCGCCATATCGATCACATGAGGTCACGTACGGGAGGTGCCACAGTCGCGATCTCGGAATTCGTCTCATTGTGCAGCGCGTGTCATTGTGCAGCGCGTGCCAAACGAATTTCGCGTTTCTGACGACGCTCGTATTATCACTGACACAGTGTGATGGTCGAGAAATCCGCCGCGCCACCCAGCAAAAAATCTGGGGCGGATTTCTCGATCATCACACTAGGGTGCAGAGCTGGCTCATCACGGTCCCACTCCGAGGCGAGGTGGTGCGTGCATTCTGAACGTCGTGGTCGGGCTCGAGTACGTCATGGCCGATGCTGGGGCGGGTTGCGTGCAACAATGGTGCTGCAAGTCTCTTGTCACGAATGTGAGGTTCTATTCATGTACGCATCACTCAAGCAGAAATCCCACTTCTCGACGGTAAGCACCTTCGCTGCCGCTCTCGTGCTAGGCGCCGGTCTGATCGGCAGTACGGCTTATGCAAGTGAAGATGCGAAGTGGTTTGTCGTTCGCCACCATACGACCGGCAATTGCTGGACGGGCATGCTGGTCAGGGTCAACGGCGAATACGCCCATGCATTCGCGCAGATTGCGGGCGGACCATTCGACACCAAGAAGGAAGCTCTGGAGCGCGAAGTCGCTCTGGAACAGAAAGGTGTCTGCACCAAGTGAGTTTGGCGCCGCATCCCTAGTGGCCTGTCGCGCCAAAATTGAAACATAGCCGCGACTGCATACAATTTTGGTGCGACATGAAGGCCACTAGTGTCGTGATCGCGAAATTCGTCACATTCTGCGGCAACCTCGGAACGAATTTCGCGATCTGAACGACACTAGCAATTTCAGAGTTCTAGTGTGATTGGGATCGAGAAGTCCGCCTCGCAACCCGGCCGAAAAGTATGAAGCGGACTTCTCGATCATCACACAGCAAAACCATTGACTTAGTGTGGCGTTCAGCGCGCCTTAGTTGACCCCGCGTCGGCCGCAACGTCGGTCAACTAAGGCGCGACGCCACACTAGTCTTGCATGTTCTGTCGCTACGCCTTCATCCTCGTCAACGGACTTCGCGGTCAGTTGCGGCAATGCGCCGTGCCGACACATGTTCGCCGGACAGTATATCTTTCACTGATCATATGCATGCTGTAGAATGCTTCAGCCGCCTGACTGTCGTTAGTCGGAAACGGGCATCAACGTGCTTTGGCGCGGGTGCAATTGAATGCACAGAAATTCGGGAAGGCGCTTGGCATGTCGCGCAGGATCAAGTTTTGGCTGGGGGCTGGACTTGCGGCCGCCGCCGTTGGCATTTACGTGCTGATCAACTTCAACTGGATAGCACCCTATTTCTTGCTGCCCGTGCGTAAGGTCGAGAGCCACGCCGATGGCACCATCAAGGTGCAGCAGAACAAGAGCGCAACCAAGCAGGCGGCCGCGGAGCCGAAAGAACAGAGTCAGGCTGCAGCCAGCGACAAGAGCGTCGAAGCTGATCCAAGCAGACAGGGAATCTGGTGGGGCGGTGCCGGGTCAAAGGACCCTGAGGTCGTAAAGGGTGAGAAGCCGCCCAAGAATTCGATTCCTCTCGAAAATATGCCGGCTGGCACGATGACGACCGAACCGGCTGCCGATGCCAGCGTGGAGCGACAAGCCGCCGAACTGGCAGATCCGGGCGATTGGCCAAACTTCAACAAGACGCTGACGTCGGCGCGCTTTTCGGGGCTGAAGCTTATCAACAAGGAGAATGTGTCGAAGCTCAAGGTTCACTGTACCTACGACACCGGTAAATTCGGAAGTTTCACTACGGGCCTCCTCAACGTAAAAAACACGCTCTATTTCACGACCACGTTCGAAACGTTCGCGGTCGATGCTGAAACATGTAAGGAAAAGTGGCGTGTAACCGAGAACTACAGGCCGGCCACACCGCAGGGCGCTCAGCGCGGACCCGCATACGGTGATGGTCGCATCTATCGCGGTCTCACCGACGCACGCGTCATCGCCTACGATGCAGAAACCGGCAAAAAGCTGTGGGATGTTGTCGTAGGCAACCCAAGCAATACTGAAAGTGTCGTGGCGGCGCCGATCGCCTGGAACGGCATGGTCTTTGTCGGCAACGCCGGTGGCGACTTCAAGGGCAACAAGGGCCGCATGTACGGCATCGACGGCGCCACGGGGAAGATCGTCTGGGAATTTTTCATGGTTCCAAAGGGGCCGAACGACAAGACCTATGGTCCTGGACCAGTCGTTGACAATCAGCTCGGCACCAACAAAACCTGGGGCAACGAACCTGATGTGCCGATTTCAGGTGGCGGCACCTGGACCGCATATACGATCGATCCAGAAAAGGGCCTGCTTTACGTGCCTGGCGGCAATCCGGCACCGGATTTCGTGCCTTCGCTGCGGCCGGGCGACAACCTTTATTCCGGTTCGCTGGTCATTCTCGACGCCAAGACGGGAACCTACAAGGGTCACATCCCAATCCAACCGCGCGACTTCCACGACTGGGACGTATCAGGGCCACCGTCGCTGGTGAAGACGAAAGCGGGACGCGACGTGATCCTGCTCGCACCGAAGGACGGGCACCTTTATAGCTTCGACGAGGCAACGCTGGAGCGCATTTTCAAAACGCCAGCGACAACGATGAAGAATACCGATGCACCGCTGGAAGTGGGTAAGCCTGTGTATTTCTGCCCGGGCATTTCCGGTGGTGCCGAATGGAATGGTCCGAGCTACAACCCGGAGAATAATCTCGTCTACATCGGCGAAATGGATTGGTGCACAACTGTGACAAGGCAGTCGGACGAAACGGTCAAGAACTGGCCCGCCAAATTGCCGTGGTTCGGCAACTCTTTCGTCAATCCGTTCGATTCGCTAGGCAAGCTCGACACTGCACACTGGGGCGGCTGGGTCTATGCCATCGACGCCGACAGTGGCAAATGGAAGTGGCGTGTCAAGACCAACTATCCAATCTGGGCGGCCACCCTATCGACCGCAGGCGGGCTGGTTTTCTTCGGCGACGTAGGCGGCAACTTCTACGCGCTCGACGCCGACACCGGCGCCAAGCTGTTTCACAAGAAGATGGACGGTGCCATGGGCGGCGGCTTGATTACCTACGTGTCGAATGGCAAGCAGCGCATCGCCGTCGCAGCAGGTCTCACACAGATCATTTTGCCGACCCAGGTCGCCAAGAACAAAGTGGTGGTGATGAGCGTCGACTAGTGTTCCTTCACTGACGCTTGGTTCCCTATCGGGCGCCTGCGCGTCAGTCCGGAACACTAGAATTCTTGGTTTGTGGCCTGGATTCACTGTCGTGTGACGACCTTCGCCCGGGCAACAAACGTCAGATCCAGAACACAAGGGTCCGTACCCCAGGGTCCAGAGGCCGTGTAAAGGGTTCCAGGGCCCGGACCCGGGTTGGACCGAGCCAGAATTGCGTGGCGGGCGCCGCATTGGCATGCCAGCCACTGTAAATCGTTGCGCGGGTCGTCTACATTCCCAGACATGACAGCACATCTGACAACATCACCGAAGCTCCAGCCGCTGACCTTCTATGGCGTGGAAATATCTTCGCGCCTGCTGCTCGGCACCGCGCTCTACCCATCCCCTCAAGTGATGAGCGAGGCGGTGCGAGCGAGCAAATCCGGCATCGTCACGGTGTCGCTGCGGCGCGAGGCGGCGCGCGGCAAGACCGGCGAGCGCTTCCTGGAGTTGGTGAAGATGCTCGGTGTACATCTTCTGCCCAACACCGCCGGCTGCCGCTCCGCCAAGGAAGCGATCACGACAGCCGAGATGGCGCGCGAACTCCTCGACACCGATTGGATCAAGCTGGAAGTGATCGCCAACGACGATACTTTGCAACCGGATCTCTTCGGACTCGTCGAAGCGGCGAGCGAACTCAACAAGCGCGGCTTCAAGGTGTTCCCCTACACGACCGAGGACCTTGGTGCGGCCGAACGCCTGGTAGCGGCCGGCTGCGAGGTGCTGATGCCGTGGGGGGCGCCGATCGGCACAGGGCTCGGGCTCAACAACCGCTATGCGTTGAGGACGATGCGCAACTACTTCCGCGATCTGCCGCTGGTCGTTGACGCGGGCATCGGCGCCCCGTCACATGCGGCGGAGGCGATGGAGATGGGCTTCGACGCGGTGCTGCTTAATACTGCGGTCGCCAAGGCGGGTGATCCGGTGCGCATGGCGGAGGCGTTCGCGAAGGCTCTGGAGGCCGGCCGCGCGGCTTTCGAAAGCGGCTTGATGGAGCCACGCGAGATGGCTTCGCCGTCGACGCCTGTTGCGGGCACGCCCTTCTTCGACATTGGTGGTGAGCCGTTACCGGGGCGCAAATCGTAATGCGGCAGGGTGCTGGCTCGTCGGGGCTCGATGTATTTTATCCGATTTTTCCCGACAGCGACTGGATCGCGCGAATGGTGCCGCTCGGACTCCGTACGGTGCAACTTCGCCTGAAAGACGCCGACGAGAGCGAAGTGCGTCGGCAGATCGCGCACGCACGCGACGTGTGTGGCGCGCATTCCTGCCAACTGATCGTCAATGACTACTGGCATGCGGCGCTCGACCTTTCCTGCGACTACATTCATCTGGGCCAGGAGGATCTGGCCGAGGCGGACGTCGCGGCGATCAAACGGGCGGGCGCGCGGCTCGGCATTTCGACCCATTCGGAGGAGGAACTGGAGGTCGCGCTGGCGGCTGCGCCCGACTATGTGGCGCTCGGTCCCATCTATGAGACCAAACTCAAGGTGATGAAGTGGGCGCCACAAGGTCTCGGCAGGCTCGGACGCTGGAAGGAGCGGATCGGCCGCCTGCCTCTGGTCGCGATCGGTGGAATAACACCAGAGAGGGCGCCCGGTGTCCTCGCTGCCGGTGCCGACAGCGTGGCCGTGATCACGGATTTCATCACCGCACCTCAGCCGAAGGAGCGCATCGTGGAATGGCTTGATTCGGCAGATAAATGGCGCACCACTGACCATTAACCATGGGTGTTTGTGCGGTTTCCATGAATGGATTGTGACAAACTGTGCCGCTATCGTCGGGCCAAATAGTCATGCCATGGAAGGCCTCGCTCATTTCTCATGACGTATCGTCTGAAGTTCAATGAGCCGCTCGGCAAGGGCTGGCGCCGCATCGTGCGCGAGCAGATCGAGCAGGCGAGGGAATTGCTCGCCTCGGGTCAGGACGTCGATGGTGCAATCCACGAGACGCGCAAGTCTATGAAGCGAGTGCGCGCGCTGTTGAAGCTGCTGCGGCCTGGACTTTCTGCGTCGGATTACAAGCGTCAGAACAGGCGCTACCGTGATATCGCCCGGGTGCTGTCAGGCGTGCGCGATCATGCGGTCCTGATGGCGACAGCCCGGTCCCTCTACAATGAAACTGCCGGTGAGGCGCGTGCGGCGACCAATGCGTTCCTCTCGCAGATGTCCCAGGGGAGCGAGAGCGGTGCTGGCGACCGGCAAGCCGCGGCGCCGGGCGTCACCAAAGCCGAGAAGGCGGCGCGCGTGCACGAAGCGCTCGCAGCACTCGAAGCGGCGCTGAAATCGCTCGAAAAGCTCCGTTTCAAAGAGAACTCGTTCGCGGTCGTGCGGCGCGGCGTCGAGCGCAGTTATCGGGACGCCCGCAACGACATGAAGCAGGCATTCGGCAGCGGTGTCGACGAGGACTTCCATGCCTGGCGCAAATCCGTACAGGCGCACTGGCGGCACATGCTGCTTGTCGGCCGTGCCTGGCCGGATCTGTTCGCGGCGCGTGCGCAACTCGCCAAGGAGATGTCGGATCTGCTGGGGCTCGATCACGACCTGTTCGTGCTGATCGGGCGCGCGAAAAGCTTCCCGGAGCAAGGCGCCGAGGACGGTGGGCGTGATGCGATGGTTCGCGCTGCGAAAGAACGTCAGCGGGAAATCCGCAAGGAACTGGAGATCAAGGCGGCGGCGCTCTTTGCCGAGCCGACATCGCGGTTCGTGGCCAGCGTCGATGCCTATTGGCACGCCGCGAAGGGAGCGCGCAAGCTGGAGAAGAAGCGCGCCAGAGAGAAGGCCGCACCGTCACCCGCTACCGGTAACGTGGCGCAGCGCAAGTCCGCGCGCGTCGGCACCAGAAGCAACGGACAGCAGGCCGGCACGAAGTGCGCCGCGTCGACGAAACGCGGTTTCAAAGCAGGAGCAGGCGCGGGGCAGGCCGGTACGGTTAAGGCGGCAAAAAAGACTGCCGCTGCAAAGGCGCCGGCTGCCAAACGCCGCATGCAAGGCAGCGGGCGCGGCGCAGCGAAGCGCAGGACTCCTCCCGGAAAGGCTTGAAGATCGGATGGCGGGCGATCTGCCTGCGTGTTCCAGCCGAGGTCAGCGGCGCGTTCCAAGAAATTTTTCAAAACCTGAGAATATTTCGCAGCCGGCATTGGTCGATCCTGCCGGTGTGATCCGTTATGGTGCGCTGCACGTTGGCTGAAGCGTCCGACGATCAAGGAGAATACATGACTGACATGACGCCCGGTGCGGGTGTGCCTGACCGCTCGCACTGGCCCGCCGATCATCCGCCGGTGGCCTTCGGCCGCACCGGTGTTCTGCTGCTCAACCTCGGCACGCCGGACGGGACCAGCTACTGGCCGATGCGGCGCTACCTGAAGCAGTTCCTCTCCGATCCGCGCGTGATCGAGGAGCCAAAATGGAAATGGTGGCCGATCCTGAACCTGATCATCCTTACCACGCGGCCCTCAAAGAAGGGCAAGGACTACGAGAAGATCTGGAACAAGGAGAAGGACGAAGGCCCGCTCAAGACCATCACGCGCTCGCAGTCAGAAAAGCTCGCGGAGCGGCTTGGCGGGAACGGGCGGATAGTCGTCGACTGGGCAATGCGCTATGCAAACCCCACGACCGAAAGCCGTATCAATTGGCTGATGGAGCAGGGTTGCGACCGCATCCTGCTGATGCCGCTTTACCCGCAATATGCCGCGGCGACGTCGGCTACCGCGTGCGACGAGGCCTTTCGTGCGCTCATCAAGATGCGGTGGCAGCCTTACGTCAGGGTCGCGCCTGCCTATTTCGAGAATCCTGCCTACATCGAGGCACTGGCAAAGTCGATGGAGCGCGATCTTGGGAAACTCGATTTCGAACCGGAAAAGATCATCGCAACATTTCACGGTATGCCGGAGAAGTATCTGCATAAAGGCGATCCATATCATTGCCAGTGCCAGAAAACGTCGCGCCTGCTTCGCGAACGTCTCGGAATTCCAGCCGACAAATGGCTGACGACGTTCCAATCGCGTTTCGGAAATGATCCGTGGCTGCAACCCTATACGATTGAAACGGTCGAGCAGCTTGCGAAAGATGGGATCAAGAAGCTTGCCCTCGTTGCACCCGGGTTTTCGGCCGATTGTCTCGAAACGCTCGAAGAACTCGATGGGGAGAACCGAGAGGTCTTCATGCACCATGGGGGCGAGGAATTCGCCTATCTGCCTGCGCTGAACGACACCGAGGAGGGACTCGACGTCATCGAGGCCGTCGTCCGGCGCGAATTGATGGGGTGGATCTAATCGGAACCAACCGACAATCGGGTGTTGTCGATGCGAACTGCCCGGCAGGGGGGGCGGATATTCCCTGATTCGCCCGGCCGGGAAATATCCCATCGGGGGGCTTTGAAAAAGCCGCTGGTCCGCCATGATCTCGATTTAATCTACTGTGCGAAATTGACTGCAAAATCCGGGAGATGAATCGGCCGCCGCGTAGCTTTGACCCGCATTATCAATATGCGAATTCATTTCCTGTAAACTATTTATTTACCGCGCGTTTCGAAATTATGGGTATTCGTGCCAATGCGGAACGCCGAATCGCGTCGTTCGATTTTCTTAGGAGGTAACGCCAATGAACAATCTTTTCGGCGGATTCGAGGTGGTTGGCCTCCTTCTGATCCTGCTGGCCATCGCGGCGCTCTGGTCAACCGTCAAGGTCGTGCCGCAGGGCTTCAACTATACGGTCGAGAATTTCGGCCGCTATACGCGGACACTCAATCCCGGCCTGCACATCCTGATCCCGGTCATGGAGCGCGTCGGCTACCGGATGAACATGAAAGAACAGGTGCTCGACATCCCCAGCCAGGACGTGATCACGCGCGACAACGCCATGGTCCGCGTCGACGGCGTTACGTTCTTCCAGATCCTCAACGCAGCGCGGGCGGCCTATGAGGTTGACATGCTGGAGCATTCGATCATCAACCTGACGATGACCAACGTCAGAACCGTGATGGGCTCGATGGATCTCGATGAGCTGCTCTCCAACCGCGATCATATCAACGCCAAGCTGCTCGAGGTCGTCGATGCAGCAACGGAATCGTGGGGTGTGAAGGTTACGCGCATCGAGATCAAGGACATCGCGCCGCCTCGGGACCTGATCGACTCGATGGCGCGGCAGATGAAGGCGGAACGCGAAAAGCGAGCGCAGATTCTGGAGGCCGAGGGCCAGCGTCAGGCGGCGATCCTGGAGGCGGAAGGCGAGAAGCAGGCGGCGGTGCTCGAGGCCGAGGGTCGCAAGGAAGCCGCATTCCGTGATGCAGAAGCCCGCGAGCGCGCGGCAGAAGCCGAAGCAGCCGCCACCCGCATGGTGTCTGAGGCGATCGCGCAAGGCAACGTGCAGGCAATCAACTACTTTGTCGCAAACAACTACGTGAAGGCTTTGGAATCCCTGGCGAAGGCGCCTAACCAGAAGATCATCATGATGCCGCTGGAGGCTTCCTCAGTGATCGGCTCGCTGGCGGGTCTGGCGCAGATCACGGGCGAGGCTTTCGGACCCAAGGGTGGCAGTTCGGGTGGTGGTTCGGTTCCCCGAGTTTGACGGTCCGGGGCCGACGGCGTGGAACCGCACCAACCGTGATGGACATCACAGGCATCCGGGGACCTTGTGCTCCGGATGCTGTCGGTTTGTTAAAGCAGGTCAGCTAGACTGCATGCCGAATGCTAGGGTGGGAGCTGCATTTCACGACCCTGGCGAATGCACTTCCAACCCACTGCCACAACAGTTGAACGGCGAATTCGTTTGGGCTCGTCGCCCGGCCTTTCGGAGACCTGCAATGCTGAAGGATTTTCTCTACAACCTCGGCTCCTGGAACTGGTTCATTGTTGCGGTGTTGCTTCTGGTTCTGGAAACCGTCGTGCCGGGGGTGCATTTCGTATGGTTCGGCATAGCCGCTGCCATCGTCGGCATGGTGGCGCTTGCCAGCGGGATCGCCTGGCAGTGGCAGCTGATCATTTTTGCGCTCGTCGCCATGTCAACCGTATTCGTGGTGCGGCGCTACGCCCACCCCGGGGCCGTCCGTAGCGACGAACCCGATCTCAACGTGCGCGGCGCGCAATACATCGGGCGCATCTTCACGGTGGTTGAGGACATCCGGCAGGGACGCGGCAAAGTGCGTGTGGGCGATACTATCTGGCATGCCGAGGGCGAGGATGTCGCTGCGGGCACGAAGGTGAAGGTGGTCGGTATCGATGGCACCGCGCTCGTGGTTGAACGTGTCGACTCCGCCGACTGAGCCACGGCGCAAGCCTCCCGAGGAGGTCATGTGGCTCATCGCGGCCGCGAGCATCATCGCGCCTGTCGCCGGTGTCATCCTCTGTTTCATCGGGTTCGCGATGCTGGCTCGCGGCGAGGCGGGGAGCGGCTGGTGGATCGGCGGTGGCGGCGCGCTCATCGTCCTCGACTATCTGACCGACATCTGGCTGCACCGCGTTTCGCGCGACGCATGCGAGGAGCCGCAGCTCAACGCGCGTGGCGCCAAGTATATCGGACGCCTTGTCGTGATCGAACAACCAATCGAAGCGGGACGAGGGCGCGTCCGCATCGGTGACAGCTGGTGGAGCGTGGAGGGGCCTGATCTCGATGCTGGTGCGCGCGTGCGCATCATCGCCGCGCGCGGGGCGGTGCTGATCGTCGCGCCCGAATGACCCGACTGCGAGACGGAACGCAGGGACGTTCAGACAATACCGGCGCGCAGGAAGTCGTGAACGTGCACGACGCCGACGGGGCGCTCGTCCTTCAGGACGAACAAGGCGGTGATGCGTGACGCGTTCATCATCTCCAGCGCGGCGGATGCCAGCGTGTCGGGGCTCGTCGTCTTGGGATTGCGCGTCATGACCTCGCGCGTGGTGCGGCTGACGAGTTCGGGACCCATATGGCGCCGCAAGTCGCCATCCGTAATGATACCCGCGAGGCGGCCATCCGAATCGACAATACCGAGGCAGCCGAGCGCCTTCGTCGTCATGATGACGAGGGCCGCGTCCATGCGATCGTCGGGGCCAGCGATTGGTAGGCTTTCGCCAGTGTGCATAACGTCGGCGACGTGCTTGAGGCTGGCGCCAAGCGAGCCGCCCGGATGGAACTCTCGGAAGTCATGGGCGGTGAAGCCCTTGGCCTCCAGTAGTGCGATGGCGAGGCAATCGCCGAGCGCCAACTGCATGGTCGTGGAGGTCGTCGGCGCAAGCCCGTGCGGGCATGCCTCGCTGGCGCGCGGCAGTTCGAGAACCACGTCGGCGTTCTGCCCCAGGGCCGAGTCGCGCCGCGACGTTACGGCGATCAGAGGCACGGCGAACCGGCGCGAATACGTCAGGATGTTCTTCAACTCCACTGTCTCGCCCGACCACGACAGGACGACGAGCACGTCGTCCGGCGTGATCATGCCGAGATCTCCGTGAGAGGCTTCCGTGGGGTGTACGAAAAACGCAGGCGTGCCTGTGGAAGCAAACGTTGCGGCGATCTTCTGGCCAACGTGGCCGCTCTTGCCGACGCCGGTGACAATCACCCGACCGCGGGACTTTTGAATGCGGGCAACAGCTTCGGTGAACGCGCCCGCAAGCACACCGGAAATCGCCGAGCGCAGGAGATCCAGACCGGCGCTCTCGGTGACGAGCGTGCGTACGGCTGCCGAAACCGCCGAGGGCATTTCACCAGATTGATCTGCCGTTGGCGCGGCGGTTCTGATCTCGGCGTATGCTGCGCTCATGGTCCCTCGCTGATGTGCCCAACGTTGTGCGTGGCGTTCAAGTCCCCATTCCGGGCTGGATAGACCGGACTTCCTCCCGACAGTTGCCCGGAGCCAGAGCACCAAACAAGCGTGCGCCGCGTGCGTCGATTCGGCTCCAGCACAAAGCCTAGCCCGCCAGTCCGGCGATGCAAGGGCTCTGCAACTTGATCCAACGGCCGTTTGGGGGGCTGCATATCGTCAGACGTCGCTTAAATACTCATTAACCCGATCTTTTTAGGTTCGTTGTGCCCAAAGTGTGCGTTCTCCTGCCATTTCTCCGTTGCCCCTAGAGGCCTGCGAGGACGCCATTGCCGCTGCTTTCGAACTTTCGCGTTTCGAGCGTGATCGGCAATTTCGCGGCCTCGGCGGCGGCGCTTATCTGCGTGCTGGCGGCAGCGTCTGCCCCAACGCTGGCACAGGATACGGAAAATGCGGCAGGGCAGACATATGCAAAAGGACCGTCAGGTCCAGGGCGTGGGGGCAGCTTGACCGGGCGGCTCGACGACGACACCGAGACGGCACCCGATCTGCCCGCGATCATACCCGCGGACGATCCCACACATGAGTCGGACGAGCGCGATCCACTCGATCCGGCCACCGCGGATGGCCAGCGCCCTGTGATCCGGGACGGTGACCTCTCGTGGCCGCCAGAGCCGCGTGCTCCTGTCGATGGTATCGTGCAGCCTGACGATGGCGTTCCGGTTCGTGACGGCATCGATCCGCTGTCAGTCGACACACGCCGACAGGAGGACATCGCCGCGTTCGAGTCCCCGCCTGCGGGCTACAATCCGTTGCTCTTCCAGATCGAAGACATCCCCCCGATCGACGACCGGCGCACGCGGCGCCTGTTCCTGCAGGAGCCCTTCGATCCGGTGGGGCTCCGCATCGGCACTTTCGTGCTGTTTCCCGAGGCTGAAATTGGAGGCAGCTGGTATTCGAACGTGCTGCGCTCGAGCAACGCGCAATCTGACGTGGCGCTCGACGTGCGGCCTGCCGCGCGGCTCGTTTCGGACTGGAAGACGCATGCGCTCGAATTCCGCGCCGTCTCGGCGCTGAGCTTCTTTTCCGATCTCGACAGCGAGAACGACACAGCCTATCAGCTGGAAGCGCGCGGCCGGCTGGACGTCACGCGCCGCACCAACCTGCAAGCATTCGTGTCGCGCGATTACTCGCAAGAGAGCCGGTCCGCCATCGACGCGAATGCGGTCGGCGATCGTGCCAACGTGACCGTTGACAAGGTGGGGGCCACGCTAAACCATCGGTTCAACCGCCTGTCGCTGCAGTTGCGCGGCACGATCGGAGAATACGAGTATTCCGATGTGGCGGTCGGCAATACGATGCAGAGCAACGCCGATCGCGACTATCGCGCCTATGACGGCGCGGTGCGAACGCGCTGGGAGTTCAAGCCGACGCTGACGGGTTTCATCGAGGTGGGGGGCAACCAGCGCGACTATGCCGTGGTGGCGAAATCGGACGGTATCAGCAGGGATTCGACGGGCGAACGTTATCGGATCGGCGCCGAGTTCGGAGAGACGAGCGAGATCCTGCGGGGTGAGATTTCGGTGGGCTACGGCGTCCAGCGTCCCGACGATGCGAGGCTGCAGCCGATCGAGGGGATTCTTCTCGACGCCAACGTCGCGTGGCGCGTGACGAAGCTGACGACGCTGTCCTTCGATGCCCGTTCTGAAATTTCGGAAACGACGACGGCCGGCTCAGGCGGCGTATTCACTCGTGCCTTCGGCGTGGCAGTGCGGCACGCTATCCAGCGCCAGTTGATCGGTACGACTGGTATCACCTATACGATGCAGGACTACGAGGGCATCGACATCGACGAGAGCGAATGGCGCGTGGACGTCGGCCTTGAATACTTCCTGTCACGGGAGGCCGTCGTCTTCGGGCGCTACCGGCATACGATTTTCGAATCGACCTCGCCGGGTGCGGACTACACCTCCGACGAGGTCCATGTTGGCCTTCGCTTGCGGCGATAGAATCGCAGGACCAGTGATCGACACCGGGCCTCGAGGGGCGGGTTGAGTGCCGCCCCCGTTGGCATTGGATGGTCGTGCAGCAGTGTGCGCCGGCCGAACCGATAGTGCGATCAAATGAACTTTTTCAGCTCTGCCTTGAACGAGGGTCCGAGGTCGTCGCGCGCCAGGGCGTAGGCGACGTTGGCGAGAAGGAATCCAATCTTGGAGCCGCAGTCGTAGATGACGCCGTCGAAACGCACGGCGTGGAACGGCTGCTTCTTCTGGCTCATCAGCGTGATCATTGCATCAGTGAGCTGGATCTCGCCACCCGAGCCGGTTTCCTGATCTGCGAGAATGTCGAAGATCTCAGGCTGCAAGATGTAGCGGCCGGTAATGTGCAAATTCGAAGGTGCGGTGCCGCGCGGCGGCTTCTCAATCATCCCGGTGATCTCCGAGACCTTGGCCTTGGCCTGCTTGACGCCGACGATACCGTAGAGGTGCGTCTGGTCTGCCGGTACGGGCGAGACCGCGACCATGTTGCCGCCTTGCTCGGCGTAGGCGTTCATCATTTCGGCAAGACAGGGCGTTTCGGCGTGATGCAGCATGTCCGGGAGAAGCAGGGCGAACGGCTCGTTGCCGACGATCTCGCGTGCGCACCAGACAGCATGGCCGAGGCCGAGCGGCGTCTGCTGGCGCGTGAAGCTCGTCTGGCCGGCGCCAGGGAGATCGCGCGTGATCATCTCCAATTCGCGCTTCTTCCCGCGCTCGGCAAGGGTGCGCTCCAGCTCGTACTGGCTGTCGAAATGATCCTCGATGACACCCTTGTTGCGGCCTGTCACGAAGATGAAGTGCTCGATACCGGCGGCGCGCGCTTCGTCCACCACGTGCTGGATGACCGGTCGGTCGACGACGGTCAGCATCTCCTTCGGCATCGCCTTGGTGGCGGGCAGGAAGCGGGTTCCGAGACCGGCGACGGGAAACACGGCCTTGCGAATGGGGGACTTATGTTTTGACATGGGATCTGTTCAAAATGTCTCCACGCCGGTGCGCCCGGAGAAAGGGCCGGCTGCGGTGCTTCAGGATGGTGGCAATCTATCCCAAGGAGTGGTTCGGTGGCGTTAACGCGGCTGCAGAATACAGCTGATCATGCATCTAGTTCATCCGGTTAAGTTTATCTATACCTTCACTTCGGGGCGCTCTTAGGACGAACACTGCACATCTGTTACGCTCGCGTATTCAATGCGGCGGCAAATTGGGGCAATGCGAATATGGCGGTTTTGGTGACGGGCGGCGCCGGTTACATCGGCAGCCACATGGTTCTGGACCTCGTGGATGCGGGTGAGAAAGTCGCCGTACTCGACAACCTGTCGACGGGGTTCCGCTGGGCGGTCGATCCGCGTGCCGAGCTCATTGTCGGCGACATCGGTGACCAGAATCTCGTGCGAACCGTTGTCCGCAAGCACGGTGTCGATGCAATCATCCACTTCGCCGGCTCCATCGTGGTGCCGGATTCTGTGTCTGATCCGCTTGGCTACTACAACAACAACACCGTCAAGTCGCGAGCGCTGATGGAAGTCGCCGTATCGACCGGCGTGAAGCATTTCATCTTCTCATCCACCGCCGCGGTCTACGGAAATCCGAAGGAAAATCCGGTTTCGGAGGAGGCGCTGCCGGCGCCGATGTCGCCCTACGGCTGGTCAAAACTGATGACCGAGATCATGCTGGCGGACACGGGCCTGGCGCACGGCCTGCGCTACGTCGCGCTTCGCTACTTCAACGTGGCGGGGGCTGATCCCGAAGGTCGCTCCGGCCAGTCGACGCCGCGGGCGACGCATCTCATCAAGGCGGCGTGCGAGACGGCGCTCGGACAGCGCACGCACATGGAGGTGTTCGGCACAGACTACGAGACTCCGGACGGTACATGCCTGCGCGACTACATTCATGTCCGTGATCTGGCACGTGCGCACATGGCGGCACTTTCATACCTGCGTGCGGGTGGCGTATCGGACATCTTCAACTGCGGCTACTCGAAGGGCTATTCGGTGCTGCAAGTGATCGATGCGGTCAAGCGCATGTCAGGCGTTGATTTCCAGGTTCGGATGGCGCCGCGGCGGCAAGGTGACCCGGCAGCGATCGTCGCCAGGTCGGACAAGATCCGCTCGCGGCTCAGATGGATGCCGGAACTCGACGATCTTGACCGGATCGTTGCCCATGCGCTCGCCTGGGAGGACAAGCTCGCGGATCTCAAGCGACGCGCGTCGTGAGCATCGCCCGGAGCGGGTTCGTGTTTGACGGAAGCACGAACACGATCCAGCCCATTGTTTCCAGCATGTTCTTCACGCTGGACTGCTGCGCATTTCAGCTAAACCTGCACCACGAGCGACGACATCGTCCGAAGCGGCAGGGCTGGCGGCCCCATTCTGGCCCTGATACTCAGGAAATGAGCTGCGATGCTGCCTGCGTGACTTGCGGTGCGGGTGCTTGCAGCCGGGTGGAGGGTGGCCAATTCGATGAAAGTAGTTGATCGGCAATGGGCGAAATCCCGAGCGGCAGCATTGTTTCGTGTTGTCGTGGCATTTGCGGTTGTGCTTGCCGCGCCGCTCGCCGACGCCGCGGCGGACGAGGGGTTCAAGGCTTTCCTGGAAGGTGTTTGGCCCGATGCGCAGAAGGCCGGCGTAAGCCGTCGCACGTTCGATGCCGCCATCAGGGGGCTGGAGCCCGATACCTCGCTGCCGGATCTCGTTCTGCCCGGCAGCGAAACGCCGACCATGAAGGGGCAGGCAGAATTCACGCGCGCACCCGGCGAATATCTCAACGCGGCCTATCTGGCGCGGCTCGCCGAGAAGGGGAAAGCTCTCGGCGTTCAGTACAAGGGCGCGTTGGACAGAATCGAGGAGACATATGGCGTTGATCGCTATTCGGTACTGGCCATCTGGGGACGCGAAACGGCGTTTGGAAGCTACAAGCTGCCGCACGATGCCATCCGCGTACTGGCGACGCAGGCCTACATGGGGCGGCGAAAGGAGCTGTTCCGCGCGGAGTTCGTGCTGGCTCTGAAAATGCTGGAGGACGGGATACCGCGCGCCCGGATGCGCTCATCCTGGGCCGGAGCCATCGGGCAGACGCAGTTCCTGCCGTCGGAGTTTTACCAACACGCCCGCGATCACGACAAAGACGGCGTCGTTGATCTGTTTGATTCCGTGCCCGATGCGCTGGCGTCAGCGGCGCGCCAGTTGCAGGCCAAGGGCTGGGTACGCGGGCGCACCTGGGGTTATGAAGTCGCGATGCCCGCATCTTCGAATTGCTCGCTCGAAGGGCCGCCGGGGTCGAGACCGGTGCGAGACTGGATCGCGCTTGGCTACAATCGCGTTGCGGGACGCAAGTTCCCCGCCGAAGTTCTGGACGATCAAGCCTACCTGATGTCGCCAGCGGGCGCTTACGGCCCGTCATTCCTGGTGCTCGAAAACTTCCAGGTGATCCGCCGCTACAACACGTCGGATCTCTACGCGACGTTTGTGGGCAACCTCGCCGACCGGATCGCAGGCGGGGGAGATTTTGTCACGCCTTGGCAGGATATCGGCCCGCAGCGCACGCGCATCATACGCGGTGTGCAGACCGGGTTGCAGAAAGCCGGATATGCCATTGACAAGATCGATGGCTTCATCGGCTCGGGGACGCGGCGGGAGGCGGGGCAATATCAGGTCCGGAACGGGCTCAAGGTCGATTGCTGGCCGACGCAGAGCCTGCTGGACCATCTCGATCGCCATGCAATCCGCTAGATCGTGTTCATGTCGCATGATCCCGATCGACGTCTGTGAATTGAGCATGTTCTTCACGCTGAACCGCGGCACACTTCAGCTGACGACGCTCTAGGGTGTGGAGGGCGTGCATCAGCCGCGCGCCCTTCCATCAGGCGCTGCGCGACAGTTGCCTCAATTTGCGGGTATAAGGCGGACCTTAACGTTGCCAGCGATTCCCGGAAGGGTGAAACCCGCATGCATATCCACCAACAGGCTCGGCGACTGGCCCTTCAGGTGGCCGAGTTCGGCGTGTGGTGGATTATTGCCGCGCTGACGGTGCTTGTCCCGGGCATGGGTGCGCATGCGCAGGTCGGTGGCTTGTACGAGCCCGGCGAGAGCTACATCACGCCGTTTCCGGACGGCGAGCGCTACAAGCTGCGCGTGATCGGCGACGAATACGGCGACGGCATGCACACGGGTCTGACAGACGCGCTCGGAAGCGATCCACGTCTGGAGATAGAGCGCAAGCCGGTCTGGCTTTCCGGACTGACGCGGCCGAATTCGGTCGACGAGCTGAAGGAGATTGCGCGCGGCGTCGCCAGCGACAAGCCGCAAATCGCCGTCATCATGTTCGGGAGCATGGACCGCTGGTCCTATCGCGGGCCCAACGGACAGCGATATCCGGTCGGCACCAAGGAGTGGCGTGACGTCTACACCCAACGCATGGATCAACTGATCCGCGATCTCAAGGCGGCGCGGACGGCGGTCTATTGGGTCGGGCTGCCGATCATGCGGAGGGCGGACGTCAACGAGGCGGCGCAGATCCAGAATGAAGTATTCCGCGAGCGCGCCTACCTGGGCGGTGTTCGCTACGTTGACGTCTATCAGGGTTTCGCCGACGAGCAGGGCGAGTACAATCCCTACGGTCCGGACCTGGCGGGCAAGAATCGGCTTCTGCGCGACAGCGACGGAATGCACATGACAGATGCCGGCTACCAGAAGCTCGCGCACTTTGTCGAGCGGGTCATCAAGCGCGACCTCAATCGCGCCAAGAGTGTCAGGACGATTCCGCTCGCCGGTAACGAGACCGAACAGGCGCTCATCAACCCGATGCGGCATGCGAAGGCAGCGGCTGGCGGTGGAAACTGGCAGACCACGTCGCGTCCTGGCGCGGGATCAGATGTGAAGGAACAGGGCGGCTCGGGCGATCAGATTGCCGAGACCAGCCGCATCAACCTGAAGTCGGTCGGAACCGACGGGCGCGAGCAGGTTCTTGCCGTCGAAATTCTGAGGCCGGCCATCCCCGCCGCCGTCATCGCGCTCGTCACGCGGCGGGAGAGCGCCGACAGACTTTCGCAGATGGGCGATCAGGTGGTCGACCAGATACCGGGTGGTCTGACGGTGATGAGTTCGATCACGCCTGGTGGGAGTGATGGTGCGGCGGAACGGCGAAAGCTTTCACCGGCCCAGACGCCGTACTTCCGCGTTCTGGTGAAAGGGGAGCGGATCGCGTCCCGGCCGGGTCGGGCAGACGATGTTTCGTGGCCTTTGCCAAAACCGCCGCCGCCCGAGGCTGAGCCGGAAGTAATGCCGAACGCCGCACCGGGCATCCCGTTGCCAGTGGCCAAGCCCAATCGGTGATTTCATCCGCTGATGTTCCGTGGTCCTAAGAACACGATCCAATCCATTGTATCGAGCATGTTCGTCACGCTGAACCGCTCAGCACTTCAGCGAAACATGCTGGCGCTGCGCATGCACGAGGCTCGATCGGCGCAGCGCATCCACTCAGCGCGGCAGGAGCGTGGAACCCATGAGCGCTTTGTCGATGGAATGTGCAGCCTGCCGGCCCTCGCGGATCGCCCAGACGACAAGCGACTGTCCACGGCGCATGTCGCCAGCGACGTAGAGCTTGTCACGGCCGGGGACGCGGTAGCTCGTCTCATCGCCGTCGATACCCTTGAAGCGTCCGCGGGGGACGACCGGCAGCGACAGCTCCTTGACGACGTCTGTCTCGATGGGGCCGGAGAAGCCCATCGCGAAGAGCACGAGATCCGCGTCGAGCGCGCCCTCGGTGCCCGGAACGGGCTGCAGCTTTTCGTCGACACGGACGTACTTGAGCTTCGCGACCCTTCCGTCCACGCCTTCGAAGCCGATCGTGTTGATCTGGTATTCGGTCGTCGCGCCCTCAGCCTGACTGGATGAGATGCGCAGCTTGAGTGGCCAGTGCGGCCAGTTCATCGCCTTGTTCTCCTTGGTCGGCGGCTTGGGCATGATCTCGAGCTGCGTGACCGACTTCGCACCCTGACGGAATGAGGTGCCGATGCAGTCGGACCCGGTGTCGCCGCCGCCAATGACGATGACGTGCTTGTCCTTTGCGGAAATCTCGTTCGTGCCCTGGACGAGCGACTCGCCGGAAACGCGGCGGTTCTGCTGGGGTAGAAATTCCATCGCATAATGGATGCCATCGAGATCGCGGCCGGGAGAGCTGGCGAAGAAGTCAAACGGCTGCTCAGAACCGCAGGTCAGCAGCAGCGCATCGTGCTTGTCTTCCAGCTGCCTCACCGATACGTCCTTGCCGATGTGTGCATTGCAGTGGAAGCGCACGCCTTCGGCCTGCATCTGCGTCACGCGCCGGGCGATGATGTCCTTCTCCATCTTGAAGTCGGGGATGCCGTAGACGAGCAGGCCGCCGGGCCGGGCGTTCTTCTCGTAGACATGCACCTCGTGTCCGGCGCGCGCCAACTGCTGGGCGGCTGCAAGGCCAGCGGGGCCCGAACCTACGATACCAATCGTCTTGCCGGTCTTCTTGTCCGCGATCTGCGGCTTGACGCGGCCATCGGCGAACGCGCGGTCGGCGATTGCGCACTCGATCGTCTTGATGGCGACGGGCGTGTCGTCGATGTTCAACGTGCAGGAGGCCTCACAGGGTGCGGGGCATACGCGGCCGGTAACCTCGGGAAAGTTGTTGGTCGAGGAGAGGTTCTCGAAAGCGGTTGCCCACTCGCCGTTATAGACGAGATCGTTCCAGTCAGGGATCTGGTTGTTGACCGGGCAGCCGCTGTGACAAAACGGAATGCCACAATCCATGCAGCGCGCCGCCTGGGTTTTCGTCTCGCCTTCGGAGAGCGGTACGACGAATTCCTTCCAGTGCTTCACGCGCTCTGCAACGGGCGCGTACTTGCGCTCGGCACGCTCGAATTCCAGAAATCCGGTTGGCTTTCCCATGTGTGTTCGTTCCATCAGATTCGCTCGCCATTGAGGCGTTTCGAGGGGCGGTGCGTGTCAAACGAACCGCCGTGCTCACGATTTATGCCTTGTCGCGCGTGATGCCGATCTCGAGTACGCCGAGCCCCGTCTTGTCGGCCTCCTGGGCCTTCGCAAGTTCCTGCAACGCGCGGCGGTACTCGACGGGCATTACCTTCTTGAACCTGGGCAGCCATGCAGACCAGTCGGCCAGAATGGTCTGCGCCTTCTTCGAGTTGGTGTAGTGCGCGTGACGCGTGATGAGGGCGTGCAGCCGCTCGGCATCCTGCCCGGTCATGTCGGCCATGATGTCGACGAGGCCGTGGCTCTCAAGATCTCCAGACTGTTGCAGCTTCTCCATCAATGCTTCCTCGGCCGGGATCGGCTCGAGATCCACCATTGCCAGATTGCACTTCGATTCGAAGTCACCCGCTTCGTCGAGGACGTAGGCGATGCCGCCTGACATGCCTGCCGCGAAGTTGCGGCCGGTGGGCCCCAGCACGACCACGACGCCGCCGGTCATGTATTCACAGCCGTGATCGCCGGTTCCTTCGATGACAGCAAAGGCGCCAGAGTTGCGCACCGCGAAGCGCTCGCCAGCATAGCCACGGAAATAGCACTCGCCGGAAATCGCGCCGTAAAGCACGGTGTTACCGACGATCATGCTGGCCTCCGGCACGATGCCAGACCTGGGATGGGGGCGCACGATCAGCTTGCCGCCCGACAGACCCTTGCCGACGTAGTCGTTGCCCTCGCCGACAAGGTCGAGCGTGACGCCGGCAGCCAACCAGGCGCCGAAACTCTGGCCAGCGACGCCGTTGAAGGTGAGCCAGATGGTGTCCTCGGGCAGGCCGGCGTGGCCGTATTTCTCTGCGATCTTGCCCGACAGCATGGTGCCGGCGGAGCGGTCCGTGTTCTTGATCGATACGTCATGCTTCACTGGTGTGCGATTGTCGACCGCGGGCTTGGCGAGTTCGATCAGGCGATTGTCCAGCACCTTGTCGAGGCCATGGTCCTGACGCTCGCAATTGTAGACGGCGACGTGCGCGGCCACGTGCGGCTTGTGGAAAAGCTTTGTAAAGTCGAGGCCCTTGGCCTTCCAGTGCCTGATGGCCCGCTCCTTATCGAGGACTTCGGTCTGACCGATCATCTCGTTGAAGCTGCGGAAGCCCATCGCCGCCATCAACTCGCGCACCTCTTCGGCGACGTAAAAGAAGTAATTGATGACGTGCTCGGGCTGGCCGGTGAACTTCGCGCGCAGGCGCGGGTCCTGTGTGGCGACACCCACGGGGCACGTGTTCAAGTGACACTTGCGCATCATGATGCAGCCCGCAGCGATCAGAGGCGCGGTGGAGAAGCCGAACTCGTCGGCACCCAAGAGCGCGCCGACTACAACGTCACGGCCGGTGCGCAGGCCGCCATCGACCTGCACAGCGATGCGCCCGCGAAGCCGGTTGACGACCAGTGTCTGGTGCGTTTCAGCAAGGCCAATCTCCCATGGCGAGCCCGCATGCTTGATGGAGGTGAGGGGCGAAGCGCCGGTGCCGCCTTCGAAGCCGGAGATCGTCACGTGATCGGCTCGGGCCTTGGCGACGCCTGCTGCCACGGTGCCGACGCCGACCTCGGAGACGAGTTTCACGGAGATGTCGCTCTTCGGGCTCGCGTTCTTCAAGTCGAAGATCAGCTGGGCGAGATCCTCGATCGAATAGATGTCGTGATGGGGCGGCGGTGAAATGAGGCCGACACCGGGCGTGGAGTGGCGCACTTTGGCGATCGTTTGATCGACCTTGTGGCCCGGCAGCTGGCCGCCCTCGCCAGGCTTGGCGCCTTGCGCCATCTTGATCTGGATCATGTCGGAGTTGACCAGATACTCGGTCGTCACTCCGAAGCGGCCGGAGGCGACCTGCTTGATGGCCGAGCGCATCGAGTCGCCGCTGGGCATCGGCCTGAAGCGGTCTGGCTCCTCGCCTCCTTCGCCGGTGTTCGACTTGCCGCCGATACGGTTCATGGCGATGGCAAGCGTCGTGTGCGCCTCGCGACTGATGGAGCCGAAGCTCATCGCGCCAGTGGCGAAGCGCTTGACGATTTCCTTGGCCGACTCGACCTCATCGAGTGGCACGGGCTTGCGGCAGGACTCCTCCGCTTTCTTGATGCGGAAGAGGCCGCGCATGGTCATCAGCTGCTCGGACTGCTCGTTTATCTGCTTTGCAAAAGCGCGGTACTTCTCCGGCAGGTTGCCGCGGACGGCGTGCTGCAGGTCGGCGACCACGTTCGGACGCCAAACATGCGATTCGCCGCGGATGCGATAGGCGTACTCGCCACCCACGTCGAGCGCGTGCCTGAGTACTGGAGCGTCGGAGAAGGCGAGGCGGTGGCGCTCGCAGGTCTCGGAGGCGATTTCGCGCAATCCGACACCTTCGATCTGCGTGTGCGTGCCGGTGAAGTACCTGTCGACGAAGCTCGACTTCAGGCCGACGGCGTCGAAGATCTGGGCGCCGCAATAGGACTGGTAGGTCGAGATGCCCATCTTCGCCATCACCTTGAGGATGGCCTTGCCGACGGCCTTTATGTAGCGCTTCTTGACCTCGCTGGAGGTCAGGCCCTCGTCAAGCTCGGGCAACATCGCCTCGAGCGTCTCGAAGGCCAGATATGGATTGATGGCCTCGGCACCATAGCCGGCAAGCGTGCAGAACTGGTGCACCTCGTATGCCTCGCCGGTCTCGACGACGAGACCGACGGACGTGCGCAGACCCTGCCGGATCAGGTGATGGTGCACGGCGGACGTGGCAAGCAGCGAGGGTATCGGCACGCGGTCGGGAGCAACCTCGCGATCCGAAAGTATGATGATATTGTATGCGCCCGAGCGTACAGCTTCCTCGGCCTCGGCACAGATGACGTCCAGGGCCGTTACCATTCCGGCGGTGCCACGGTCCGCAGCGAAGGTGATGTCGATCGTGATCGAAGAGAAGTTGTTGTCGGGCACCTCGCCGATCTGGCGGATGCGTTCGAGGTCCTCGTTGGTGAGAATCGGCTGGTAGACCTCGAGGCGCTTGTGCCGAGAGGTACCTTCAAGGTCGAGCAGGTTCGGGCGGGGGCCGATGAACGAAACGAGGCTCATGACGAGTTCCTCGCGGATCGAGTCAATCGGCGGGTTCGTCACCTGTGCGAAGTTCTGCTTGAAGTAGGTGTGTAGGAGCTTGGGCTTCGAGGACAGCGCCGAGATGGGCGTGTCGGTACCCATGGAGCCAATCGCCTCCTGGCCCGTGGCGGCCATCGGCGTCATCAGGAACTTGACGCTCTCCTGCGTGTAGCCGAACGCCTGCTGCAGATCGAGCAGGTTTACGTCCGAGTGGCGTGAATGCGCGCGGCGCTGCGGCAGGGGCAGGTCATGGACCATGATCTGCGTGCTCTTCAGCCATGACTCGTAGGGGTGAGACGAAGCGACCTCTGCCTTCAGCTCCTCGTCGGAGATGATGCGGCCCTTCGCCAGATCGATAAGCAGCATCTTGCCGGGCTGAAGGCGCCACTTCTTGACGATATTCTCCTCCTTGACAGGGAGCACGCCCGATTCTGACGACATGATCACAACGTCGTCCCTGGTGACGAGGTAGCGCGCAGGGCGCAGGCCGTTGCGATCGAGCGTGGCGCCGATCTGACGGCCGTCCGTGAATGCCATCGCCGCGGGGCCGTCCCAAGGCTCCATCAAGGCGGCGTGATACTCGTAAAAGGCGCGGCGCTTCGTATCCATGAGCGGGTTGCCCGCCCATGCCTCTGGGATCAACATCATCGCGGCGTGGGATAGCGAGTAGCCACCCATGACGAGAAATTCCAACGCGTTGTCGAAACACGCGGTATCGGACTGGCCCTCGTACGAGATTGGCCAGAGCTTTGAGATGTCCTTGCCGAACAGCGGAGTCGAAACGGAGGCCTGGCGGGCGGCCATCCAGTTGACGTTGCCGCGCAGCGTGTTGATCTCGCCATTATGCGCCACCATGCGGTAGGGATGCGCAAGCTTCCACGATGGGAAGGTGTTGGTGGAGAAGCGCTGGTGGACGAGCGCCAGAGCCGAGGTGAAACGGGGGTCGGACAGGTCCCGGTAGTACGCCTTCACCTGATAGGACATGAACATGCCCTTGTAGACCAGCGTGCGGGTAGATAGGCACACGCAATAGTGGCCGATGTCGCGACCCTTGGAGGCGGTCTGCACGGCGTTTGAAACCATCTTGCGCACGAGGTAGAGCTTGCGCTCGAACGCATCCTGGTCGGCCTCGAGGTTGCCTCGGCCGATGAACACCTGGCGGTGCAGTGGCTCGGTCGCGATTACCAACTCGGACAGCGAGCGGTTGTCGACGGGCACCGATCGCCAACCCAGCAGATTGAGACCCTGCTCCCTGATGATGCGCGTCCAAACCTTCTCGCAGTAAGCGCGCAGGCGCTCATCCTTCGGCATGAAGATGTGGCCCACGGCGTAGTTGCCGGGCTCGGGCAACGAGAAGCCCTGCACCTGACATTCCTGGGCGAGGAACGTGTGCGGGATTTGAACCATGATTCCGGCGCCATCGCCGGCCTTCGGGTCGGCGCCAACGGCTCCGCGATGCTCGAGGTTCTCCAGGATCTGCAGTGCGTCCTCGACGATCTTGTGCGAGCGGCGCCCCTTCATGTCGGCGATGAAGCCGACGCCGCAGGCGTCGCGCTCCAGGCTGGGATCGTAAAGGCCCTGGGCGGAAGGAAGCGCCATATCAGCGTCGTAGCGCGCGGCGAGGGCGTCGGTCGCGATGTCGAGCTCACTGCTGCTGGTCATGTCTGGTCCTTAGGTTGCCCTTCGCGGGCTTCATCTCATTCGATTTTGTGGAGGCCGGGCTCGCTCGGGCCGGATCATCAAGCCTTTGCGGCGGGCGCGCAAGTAAAGCTGGAGGTGTGGATGTCGCCGTTACAGCGCCGCGGGGGCAAAGCGTTTTCGCAAATCGAGGGCGGTACGTGTGTTCGTCCGGGCATCCAAGCCCGGTCCAAGCAGGCTGCCGGCTCCAGCGCGAGATCCTGCTACGGTTCGGCCAGCGCCCGCCGGGCTGCGCACGTCGTCGTGGGGTGCCGGAACCTGATACACGCGGGTGCCTCCTTCTTGCGACCCCTGCAAGACGCTCAGTAGGCCGCGCAAAACCCGCCCCAACCCGACCAACAGGACGGAATGGAACGGCTCAGGAATTCTCATCGCAATTACTGGCGCGATCCGCCAGCAACAAGGTCAGCAATGCTGTCCTTTTAACGGGAAGATGGCAGATTTCAAGTTGCAGCACAAGGCCCGGGAAAGACTATTCCGCGGTCGCGCACGGGGGATTGCTTCGGAGACGATCGCGGGGCGTCGGCCATCGCATCGATCGCGGAAGCGGCCCGAAATTGAGCCAAGCAACAAACAAAAAGGGCGGATGCCACAGCGGCATCCGCCCTACGCATCACCGTCCGGGGGGAGGGGCGGTGACGCCGCGCGGCGGAGGGATCCGCAGATCCTTCCCCGCTTGGTGCTGGACGAAAGGGGGGAACGCCCAGCAGAACGCTGTTACCGCGTTACTCGCCAGCCTCGATCTGGCGCGGCGCCTCGACCTGACCAATCGGTACAACGCGCGGCTTCATCCGCTCGGGGATGTTACGCTGTAGGTCGACGTGAAGCAGACCGTCCTTCAGATCGGCGCCCTTTACCTCGACGTAGTCTGCAAGCTGGAAGCGGCGCTCGAAAGAGCGGGCCGCGATGCCGCGATGCAGGAAATGGCGCTCCTTATCCTCGGCGGCCTTCTCGCCGCGTACGGTCAGAGATTGCTCCTTTACCTCGATCTTGATCTCATCGTCGGTGAAACCGGCTACCGCCATCGTGATGCGGTATTCGTTCTCGGCAAGGCGCTCGATGTTGTAGGGCGGGTATGCACCCTCATCAACGCTGCCCATCTGGTCGAGCAATTGAGCAATACGGTCGAAGCCGATCGTGGATCGGTAAAGTGGGGCAAAATCGAAGTGTCGCATCACATATCCTCCTTGATTGAGCGACATGCGAACCGCCTGCCAGCCACGTTTCTGGTGGCCTTTGCGGCCAGGCGTTCTCACGGGTTGCGTCCCCTCTTGCGAAGCGGGCGCCCTGTTGATTTAGGTGGTCGAGAGGCGCGTTCAAGGGGTGGCCGGTCGCTGAACACCCGCTGCAAGCGGCGGCCGGAAATGTGGCTGGAGTTTGCGCTATGTGCGCGGACGAGCATAACTTTTTCTTCACCTGTACAGGTGCTGGTTCATCTGCCGTTCAGCTTGGCGGCGCGAGCCTCAGTGCGGGCAGGAGGCGGCCCTCGTGCAACCTCTTTCAAGGAAAATTTCCATGGTCTGGTTCACTGATCTGCGTGGCGTGCGCGCTGGCGCCGGCTGCGCGTTGGTTTTTGCATGCGCAGGCGCGATGCTTGCCAATGTGGCTTCCGCGCGTGCGGCCGATCTCGATTACGATCAACCGCGCTATGGCTCATCGAAGGATTACTATGGTGATCGCGAACCCGATTGGCGACCATATCGCCATGCGCAGCGGGAGTGCGCACCTCGCGATTTCGTGCGCGAAGACCTTCGGGCGGAAGGGTGGAGCGACTTGCGAAATGCCGAGCTGCGTGGAAGCTACGTTATGGTCGAAGCCCGGCGCGTGCGTTCGGGGCGGTTGTTCCGGTTGACGATCGACCGTTGCAGCGGCGATGTCGTAGCAGCTGAGCCGCTGGCGCCGTCTCGGCGCCTTGTCCTGCGGCCATTCGACGATACTGATTGGCGTTGGAGGAATGATCGCCGCTGGGACCGTCGAACGGATTGGCGCGATCAGCGCCAATGGCGCGATGATCGGGAGCCCTGGTACAGGGCTGATGGACCGCGACGCTATCGCGACTCCTTCTGACCGCCAGCAAGACACCATCGTCCCGCAACGTGACATGACGATAGAGGCCAAGCCCGGGGCGAAGGATCGAGGGATCTGTGCATCCATCCCCGCAGGTCCGGGCTCAGTGTGCGGCGCAAGTCCTGACGTGGTCGCACCGACGTGTCTTCATGCTGGAACCTCGGAACGAAATTCGCGATCTGACCGAAACTCGCCAACACTCTGAATCCCATGTGATTGGGACCGAGAAGTCCGCATCTTGAGCCAGCCGCCACGCCGGCGGCGGACTTCTCGATCATCACGCGAGCCAATGCTATGGTTCCGCGATCCAGATGCGCCCGAGCGGCGGAAAACATACGGAACGCGGCATGGAACTTGTCTCACTGGCGCGCAACCCTGTGCCCTCGGGAGCGGTGGTTGGCTCGTTTGCAGGCTATGACGGCGCGCCTTTGCGGTATGCGCGCTGGGAGCCGACGCGCAGTCCGCGGCGCGGCACCGTCTGCGTGTTCCAGGGGCGGGCCGAGTTCATCGAGAAATACTTCGAGACCATCGCCGACTTGAGGCGGCGCGGCTTCGCGGTGGCAACACTCGACTGGCGTGGGCAGGGCCGTTCGTTTCGTGCGCTGCCCGACCGCAGGAAATCACATATCGAGGATTTCGCCGAGTACGACAAGGATCTCGTACGCTTCATGAAGGACGTGGTGCTGCCGGACTGTCCACCGCCCTACATTGCGCTCGCTCATTCGATGGGCGGCAACATTCTATTGCGCGCGGCGACACAAGCTGGCTCGTGGTTCACGCAGATGGTAATGACGGCGCCACTGGTTCAGATCGCGGACGAGAAGATCGGCATGCCTCAAGGCTTGGCCATGCGCTTGTCCGAAATGGTCTCGATGTCGGGCTTTGCGACATGGTTCGTGCCGGGCGGCAACGCGAAGGCGGCGGAACTCGGCGTGTTTGAGGGCAACCAGCTGACCTCCGATCCGGAGCGCTGGGGGCGGACGCGCGCCGTACTGGAGGCAGCTCCCGATCTTGTCCTGGGCTCGCCGACGGTTGCGTGGTTGAAGGCGGCGATGCACTCGTGCGCGCATCTCACCGCGCCTGATTTTGCGGAGACAGTGAAAGTCCCCGTGCTGATGCTGGCGGCCGGCGAGGATCACATCGTCTCGACGCGTGCGATCGAGGAACTGGGCGTAAAGCTTAAGCTCGGTTCACATCTCCTGCTGCCCGGAGCGCTACACGAAATCCTGCAGGAGACCGATGCCATCCGGCAGCGCTTCTGGGCAGCGTTCGACGCGTATCTGGAAAGCGCGGTGGCGGCGGCATAAGCAGCGGCACGCTCGACCGAGGTGTCGAGTTTGATGCGCCGCAAACTGGAATTCTGCCACTTGGAACGCTGCCTCGTCGCGGCGGTTGCAGGGAATGTGCGCAGTTTCGTTTGTTGCGGCTTGCGTGGCTTCCAGCCTGAGCCGGGGTGAGGATGGGCGCTATTGGAATGGCGCTGCCGCTTGCCTTGGTGATCGGCAATTGCTGGAGAAGCCCGCTCACGTCTTCACGAACGCCAGCAGCTTCTCATGCAGCTCCGGGTCACCAGTCGCGAGGATGCGGCCGCCGTTGATTGCGGGCCTGCCGTCCCATGTGGTGACGCGGCCGCCGGCCCGCTCGATGATCGGGATGAGAGCAACGATGTCGAAGCCTTTGAGGCCGCTTTCCATGACGATGTCGACGAATCCCGCGGCGAGCAGGGCGTAGTTGTAGCAATCACCGCCATAGCGGGTCATTCGTGCTGCGTCCTTCAAACGCGAGAAGGTCTTGAGTTCGCTGCCTTTGGCGAAAAGGTCGGGGTGCGTGGTCGTGAGCGTGGCTTCGGCCAAGTCCGGGCAACGGCGCGTTTTCAGCCGTTTGATGTCGCCGTTGGCGTCGCGTGCATAGGTTGCCTTCTTGTCAGACCAGAATCTCTCGCCGGTGTAAGGCTGGTCCATCAGGCCGAGCAGTGGGGTGTCGCCATCCATGAGGCCGATCAGCGTACCCCAGAGCGGCGAGCCCATGATAAATGATCGGGTGCCGTCGATGGGATCGACAACCCAGCGGTAGCGGGCCGTTTCGTTATGGCTGCCGTGCTCCTCGCCGATGAGGCCGTGTTCGGGGAAGCTATTCCGCAGCGCCTGGGCGATAACTTTCTCCGCGCCCTTATCGGCGGCGGTGACGGGATCGAAGCCACCATCGCGCTGCTTGTTGTCAACGGTGATTCGCTTGCGAAAGTGGCGCAAGACTGCCGGACCGGACCGATCGGCGAGCTGATGGGCGAAGTCGAGCAGAGATTTGAAGTCCGTTGCGTCGCGAGAGGTCACAGCAAGTCAATCCTGGTTGCGGCGGCAAGGCGATTCAAAATCGCCCTTATGCTTCTATCTACTTAAGTGATCTGAATACTTGCATTGGGCGAAAACGCGCGTGGCGGGCTTGCTGCGCTCGCTGTGTCGCGAATGCATCGGTATACACGTTGGCGAAACCATTCGCGGTCTTCGCACATTGCCTGCAGGTTCGAATACTCGCATGCTGTGTTCGTGGCGCTGTCTTCACCAGCGGCGTCACTGCCCACTTTGGGCGTTTCCTCCCTAGACTTGGGCCGTTCGTCACAACGAGCGGCCTTTTTTTGCCACGCGGTCAGGGATCGTTGCCGCCGCCGGTTCGCGTTCGGACGTATCGAGATCGGAAAGCGTCTGACCGCAGTGTGGCCCTGCGCAGAGCGCTTGTCTGGCGTGTGCGGATTCTGAAATATGGTATACCAATCAATCTTCTAACGAGGATCGCGTGCGGGTGCTGCGCGACGAGCTTCCCGCTGAATGCCGTTCTGCCCTGCAAAAAATGCAATTGCACTTTGTGCGCCGCACCCCTAATTATTGCAGTGCGACATCGACGAGTTCGCTTGTCTGTCGCAGCCCTCCTTGGGCGTTTCCTCCCTAGACTTGGGCCGTTCGGTTTCCGGACGGCCCCTTTTCTTTTGTCGGCCATTGCATGGGCGCGGCGTGAGAAATGTTTAAAAACATATTAAAAAACAGCCTCGTACACCTTCATCACGCAAGTGTGACAGAATTCGAGCGGCTCCAGGCCCGTGCAATTTTATTGTGCATTTGGAAAGTGTTGGGCGGGCTGATCACGTCTGACCATACGCGCCGAAGCCGGCCTAGGACGAAGGTGCAAGTTGAATGCTGCTGCGATGCAGCATAGCTTCTATTGAGTTGGTGCTGGCTACTGCCGGCGCGAACCGCCCGATCCGGGTGTTTCCTCCCAGACTTCGGGGCCGTTCGATATCACGTCGGGCGGCCTTTTTTCTTTTCGGGAAGAAGGAGGCGCATCGCTACTGTTCTGCGGCGTTCATTCCGCCGCCGCACGACGAGCGAGGCGATCGGGTAATTCGGCAAACATCGCTTCGACCAACGCCGTCAGGTCGGCGAGCAGTCTCGTGAATCCGTCGCTGCGCTCCAGCGAGAATTCGTTGAGATAAAGTCCGCGGTTGATCTCGATCTGCACGGCGTGCCAGCCGCGATCGGGGCGCCCGTAGTGTTCGGTGATATAGCCGCCAGCGTAAGGGCGGTTCATCTGCACGTCGTAGCCCATGACGGACAACTCATCGCGCAGGAAGTGCGAGATGCGGTTGTCGCAGGAGACACCGAACCGATCGCCGATGACGAAATCCGGCCGGCTGGCGATGCCCTTGGTCATGGCTGCGGACGGCATCGAATGACAGTCGACCAGCAGTGCGTGTCCGAAGCGTGCGCGGGTTGCGTCGAGTATCGAAGCCAGTGCACGGTGGAAGGGGATATAGAGTGTCTCGATACGTGCGAGTGCACTCACCAGTGAGAGCGGCTCGCGATAGATTTCCTCGCCGTCGGCGACGATGCGGGCGATCGTGCCCAACCCGCCTGTCACCCGCACTGAATGAGCGTTGGCGTATTCCGGCAGGGGATCGCGAATGAGGCCGGGGTCGAGTTCATATGGCTCGCGGTTGACGTCGAGGAAGGCGCGCGGAAAGCGGGCTGCGATCAGCGGAGCTCCAAGGGCTGGCACGGCCTGGAACAACTCATCGACATAACAATCTTCCGAGCGCCGCAGTGTCAGCGGATCGAGCCGCGACTGGGCAATGAAATGGCGCGGATAGACGCGGCCGGAGTGTGGCGAGCAGAAGACGAACGGTGCCACGTGCTCTCCCGGACGCATGACCTCGAAAGGTGGCGTTAGGTCCTTGACGATGCCTTCGCGTTCGGTTGTGGGCATGGGCGAAGTTGTTGTCCTGGGATCGGCCGGTGTGGCTGCTCAAGATGCCATTCCGGACACTGGGTGAAGCGTCATCTGCGTCAAGCGTCATGTGGAAGACGCCCTACATTGAATGACTGGAGCACGCGATGTGCGCTGCGATCCGCGAGCGGAGGGAGCGCAACATGCTTCCAATCTAACGATAACCCCGTTTGAATTCCAGGGTGGCCAATGCCTGCCATGCGATATTGAATGAGCGGCGGGCTGCTGGATCTACTGATTGCCCGAACGTGCCTGCCGTCAGAGCACAACCAGTTCGCATTGTCCAAAAAACATGTCGTGGGTTCACGGTCCGTTTACCATCCTGGCGACAGATTTGAATGAAAAGTCGTCAAAGTCGGCAACTAGGTCCACAAATTCGGTATCCTCATCCATGACATTGAAGCCCTCTCATTTGCCCATGAGCCGCATACTTCTCGCCGAAGATGATGATTCCATGCGAGGCTTTCTGGAGCGTGCGCTGCTGCGGGCCGGCTATGACGTCGTCAGTTTCGCTAATGGCGAGGAAGCCTACGAGAGGCTGCAACAGGAGCCGTTCACGCTTCTCCTCACCGACATCGTCATGCCGAGGATGGATGGTATCGAGCTGGCGCGCCGGGCTGCCGAGCTCGATCCGGATCTGAAGATCATGTTCATCACTGGGTTCGCTGCGGTGATTCTCAACAGCGACGTTGCCGCCGCCAAGGAGGCGCACGTACTGTCAAAGCCGTTCCATTTGAAGGATCTCGTGCGCGAAGTGGAGCGTCTCCTGGCAGCCTGAGACGGGAAATCGCGGTGGCGTCGCCTTTTCCGATAAGCCGCTTTCTACCGGGCATCGGTTGGGGGAGATTGGACATTCCATACCAGATGCAGAAGGTCGGTTTCATCGAGGCCGCGACAGCGCAAAGAGCGGCTTGCCCTCGCCGCACAATGTGGATATAGAGCCATCTCCGCACGGCGCCAGGCGCCGACACGAGTGGGCACTTAGCTCAGCGGTAGAGCACTACCTTGACATGGTAGGGGTCAGAGGTTCGATCCCTCTAGTGCCCACCACTCCAAATTTATCAGTCGATTTCATGGGGTTCCGGGTGCATCGGCAAACTGTGCCGAGGCGGTTGCCGCGAGCTTTCCAGGGAACGACGCTGCGGTGCAAGGGGCGATTGACAGGGGGGTGAGACAGAAGTAGTTTCCGCCCATCTTTTTTAGCCGTGACGGCATTTGCCCCGCATCGTCGGGCCCCAAGGGGGAGTTCCGATGAAGCGTGGGTGTTCGTGTTGTCCGATGCGGCACCAAGAACGGATGATGCTGTCATGAAAGTCAGAAACTCGCTGAAATCGCTGCGTTCGCGTCATCGCGACAACCGTCTGGTGCGTCGCAAGGGCCGCCTTTATGTGATCAACAAGACGCAACGCAAGTTCAAGGCCCGGCAGGGCTGATTTGTGCGGCCGTCGCGGTTGCAGCGTTCTCACGAACGTGATGGCGTTATGCGGATTCCGGTGATCACAGGCGCGCTCCGGCTTTGACGGCCGTGAGCGCGCAACTTATTTTGTGGGCATGATGAAGCGCTTCATTCTGCCCTTGGCATGGTTGCCGGTCGTCGCTCTTGCGGCGTTGCCGGTCGTTTCGGGTTCACTCGCTCAGGCACCCGTGCCCAACCAAGACCGCAGCGGCGGTGACGATTTGGGCCAGGACGATCGTGCCGGCAGCGCACCGCAGGGTTCGACATCACGGACCCCCAGGTTCTCTCCGGTACCAGCCGATCCGACGCCGCCTTCGCCGGACTCGCGGGCGTTGGACGGCGAGAAACAACAGGCAGGCGATGCGCCCGAGCCGCCTCCCGATACGCCGTCGCAACGGCGTCGCGCTCTCGACGATCTTTATGCGCATCTGGCTGCGACCGAGAGTGCCGCTTCGGCTGTTCCGCTGGTCGCCGCGATCGAGCGGCTATGGCTCTTCTCGGGTAGCGACACGATCGACGTTCTGATGGAGCGCGTGCTGAAAGCCGTGGCAGAGCAGCGTCTGGATCTTGCGGAGCAGTTGGCAGACACGATCGTCGATCTCGAGCCAGGCTTCGCGGAAGGCTGGAACCGCCGCGCACTCGTCGCCTACCTCGAGGGCGATCAAGAGAACGCATTGAATGCGCTGACGCGGGCGCTGGCGATCGAACCCAACCACTTCAAGGCGCTCGACGGGCTCGCGCAGATCATGCGGCAGCGGGGCGACAAGGCGGCGGCGCTCGACGCTTATCGCAAGCTTCTCGAGGTGCATCCTTATTGGGAAGGCGCCGAGGAGGCGTTCGAGCAGCTCAAGCGCGAGGTCGAAGGGGACGGCATTTAATTTCCCCACTCTTGCAATTCCGCCAATTATGCAAAAGCGACGGCATAGATCGGCGGCAGCGTCTGGATAACGCACGTCCAGCTCCGGCCCTGGTTCTCGCTCACCCACAGACCGCCCGTTGTCGAGCCGAAAGCTAGTCGCTCGCCATGTCGGTCGAGCGCCAGAGCGTGGCGATATACGACGTCATAGGCGTGCTCCTGCGGCAGCCCTCCGCTCAGCACTTCGAACGTCTTGCCGCCGTCGCGCGTTACCATCGCGCACAGGCGACCGCCGACAGGGATGCGTTTCTCGTCCTTGATCTCGGGCACGAACCAGGCTGTATCGGGATCGCGGGGATGGACGACGACGGCGAAGCCGAATGCGGAGGGCTTTGCAGCGTCGCTGATCTCGGTGAACGAGCGGCCGGCATCCGACGAGACGAAGATGCCGTTGTGATGCTGGACCCACATGCGCTCCGGGTCGGCTGGGCATTGCACGAGCCGGTGGACGTCCTGGGCAATGGGGTCATGCGTTTGTTCAGGCGGCGCATATTCGGCGCGCATGCCCTCACCGCGTTGCTGCCAGTTCTCGCCGCCGTCCGTCGTGTGCCAAAGACCGCCCGTCGAGACAGCGATCGTCATGTGCCTTGAGTTGCGCGGGTCGACACAGATGGAATGCAGGCCGGGCAGGTCGGCGCCGCCGCCCATCCATTTCCGCCGCAGGGGGTGGTCCCACAGCGAGCGAACGATGTGCCAGTTCTGGCCGCGATCGTTCGATTTGAAGAGGCCGCCGGGAAGTGTTCCGCACCACAGGACGCCGGGTTCGTCGGGTCCGCCAGCCTCCAGTGCCCAGATGCGCACGGTCGACCAGGGCAGCGGGCGTCCCCACATGTCGAGCTCTTCGTGGCCCTCGGGCTTTTCCGGATAGGCGGGCGTGGCGATCTCGTCCCAGGAGCCGGCTCCGTTCGAGCGATGCAGCTTGACGCCGAAATGCCCGTGATCGAGCGCTGCATAGCAGGCTCCGTCGCGCGGGTCGGTGAGCGTCAGGGAGACGTTGTCACCGAGGAAATCCGCGCTTGCGACATGCCAATTGCCGTCCCGCCTCTCGACGGTGAAAAGTCCCTTTCGCGTGGCAACACGCAGACGATCAGCCATGATGAAAACTCCTCGCGTTCTGGATCTGAGCAAGTTCTTCACACTGAACCGCTCTGCACTTCAGCCAATCATGCGCCACGTCGAACCTGTGCTGTGGCGTGCGGCGCTTAGGGCCTGGCGCCTCTTTTCAACCACCCGAAAGGGCCTGGAAGACATAGACGGAGCTCTGTTCGCCGACAGGATCGCTGAGGCCCGTCCGGTCGCGAACGAGCACTCCGTCGACGAAGACGAGCATGTGCCGGCGCAACGCCTGCTGGTCATCGAGGATGTAGCGCCGAGCGAGCGGGTTGAGGGAGAAGACGTGCTCGAGCACCTCGCGCACGGTGCGGCCCGGCGCTTCGGTCGGTGGGCAGGAGACGTGCCGCTGGATGTTGTCGGTGAACGCGACCTTGGCCATTGCGTGTTCCGGTGTCGTTGCACTGCATGCAGGAACATTTCAAATTCAGCTCGCCTGCTCGCAGCATCTGCCTGAGACCTGCATCATGCTGGCGTCAAGTCCTTCGGTGTCCAGGAAGGAGACGTAGTGACCGACGCCGGGGATAATCATCGGTTCGCCGGAAATCTTGCCGCCGGCTGCGGTGACGGCATCGATGGCAAGAGCGATGCCGTCCGCTGCGATCACGACCAAGGGGTGCTGTGCCGGCCAGTCCGGTTTAGCGGGGAAGAAGTCTCCATTGATGGCTCCAGGTCTTGTCGGGCGGTTGTTGTGCGTGTGGGTCGTCGTGACCAGCATATAGTTGCCCATTTCTTTGCAGAACATCTGCAACTGCCAGTCGAATGCGCGCTCGTGGAAGGCTAGTGTTCCGACTCTGACGCTTGGTTCCCTGTCGGGCCCCGACGCGTCAGCCCGAAACCCTAGTGTCGTGATCGCGAAATTCGTCACATTCTGCGGCACCCTCGGAACGAATTTCGCGTTTCTGACGACACTAGGCTGCGGACTCATAAGCCCTGAGCCATAGTCGTGTCGAGGCGAGCTTGATCATCGCTAGATAGTTCAGCGGGTTGCGGTCGAAGCGCATGGCGATGTGTCGGAACTGCTTGAGTTTATTG
>JBFWVC010000007.1:25000-257995 GCA_050246945.1 Hyphomicrobiaceae bacterium | reverse complement strand
GCTTCCGGGTGCGCCGGTTAGAAGACGGTCTTCCGGAATGGAGGGCCGCCGGCTTGCCTGTGACAATGCCGTCTCAGGTATAGTCCGCTCTGGGGGACCTGGACTTCATAGGTTATCGTCTCTTGTTTGGCCCTGAGCAGTCCATGAGAACAAGACCGCCGGCGGTCGGCTCACGAGGGGCAAGCGGACCAAGAATGCTCTCGATGTCCGCTGTTCGAGTCTGAGCTGTCACGCGAAGGGTTTCCGGCGAGGTCTCAAGATGACCCTGAGCTGCCCTGAGCAGGTGCAATATCACGCGACACATAATCCGCGCCCTTGCAGAGAAATGTATGGTCCGGCCGCGCGTCGCAAGCCTGATCTCGAAGCGGGCGAACGTGGTGTGCTGCATCAATGTATCAGACCACGTCAGTGGAGCAGTTGAGCTCCGGGCCATAATGGAAATCCGCGCGCATCCAGGGCTCATAAGCGGACAGACTTCGAAGAGCCAAATCTCTGCTAAGCCAGAAGAGTGCGCCGGGCAGACCGTTCGTCCATCTCAATGATCGTCTTGCAGACCTCGGCGGGAAGCGATTGATCCTTCTATTCGTGAACTTGCTTTCTTTACTCCGTTTTTGAGACCGGGCTACGAGAAGCCATCCCTGCGGAGCCACCGTCGCTCACTTGCAACGATTGGTGAGTGATGGTGGCGGAGCGGGGTGGCGGCTATCCCTGTGGTGAACCCGAGCATCCCGTTACGCCTATGCTGCGTTTGCGATCGGCCGATAGGCATGACCTCGTGCCAGGACGGCCCAAGCGATCCGCGCGAGCTTGTTCGCCAGAGCAGTAGCGAGCAGATTGCGATGTGCCATGCGTTTGGCCGCACGTTCGATCCAAGGCCATAAAGCCTCCTGCGCGGCTGCGGGCTTCTTCACGAGGATGACGTGTGCCGCCTGAACGAACAGCGTTCGCAGGTAGCAATTACCGCGCTTCGATAGCCCGGCGAGCTTGGTACGTCCGCCGGTTGACACTTGCCTCGGCACCAGGCCGAGCCAAGCGGCGAAGTCTCTTCCCTGCTTGAAGGCGCCGCCGGTGCCGATCGCCGAGACGACGGCGCTCGAGATGATGACCCCGATGCCCGGCACGGTCATCAGACGCTGGCACGCTTCATCTTTAGTGGCCAATGCCTCGATCTCTTCCGAGAGAGACGCGATTCGCGCCTCCAAAGTGTTCAACTCCTCGATCAGCGACATGATGAGCCGCAGAACGCGTGGTGAGACATGCTTGGGTGGGTCAGCAAGGATCGCCGGCAATGCCTTGCGCAGGGGCGACGTCCTTTGCCCCATGACGATGCCCCGCTCTAGGAGAAGACCGCGGATCTGATTGATCGTGCCGGTCCGAAGTCGAACGAGGCGCGAGCGCACACGATGCAGCGCTTGCAGATCGCATTGCTCTGCGGACTTGACCGCGACGAAGCTCATCGTCGGCCGCTGCACAGCTTCGTTGATCGCTTCCGCATCGCGGTAGTCGTTCTTGTGGCCCTTCAGGAATGGCTTCACGTACTGCGCTGGCATCAGCCGCACATCGTGTCCAAGTTCGATCAGCCGACGCGCAATGTGATGGGCGCCAGCGCCGGCTTCCATGCCGATAAGGCATCCCGGAACATTGACGAGGCGTTCCATCAGCTGCGCGCGGGACACGCGGGCGCGCATGACAATCTTGCCATGCCGATCCTGGCCGATGAGATGGAACGTGTTCTTGCCGATATCGATTCCGATGGCGGAAACGTCGGCGTGCTTCTGCAGATGGGATGACATCGCGCGCTCCTTAGCTCGATATCCCTCCCCGACCCGATCCTGCCATCGTAGGGCACTGAGCGCGGCCGGACCATGCCATTAGCGGTCATTTGCCGAACCGCTACTGCATTGCTGTCGCCGTCGTGGTGGCACGGCAGCAGTACCTTCGGAAGCGGAAAGTCAGCATTCTTCGGCCTTGAGCCATATCCAGAAGTCAGGATCGGGGGAGCAGGCCACATGTCCAGCTCGAGCGGTAGCCCTGTGAAGCTCTTTCTCGTCGAAGCATGGTGCGATAGCTAGTGCGCCAACATTTTTGTCATCACTGCGCGCGTGCAATCGCGGCGTCATAAATTCGGACATAGCTTACCAGCCCCATCTCGTCCTTTTTCTCGCCGACATCCAGTCGGCCTGTGATTCGCAGAGGTCCGTCGATGTAATCGGTCGGGCGTGCTAGGAAGATGGCGGCGAAGCCAGCCCAATCGTAACTTACATCGTGGAATGGACAAACGAAGCTCGGCTCGCGAAGCAGCATGAAATGCATGCCGTCACGCGGCAAGATGCCATCCATGAAGCCGAAGATCTCGACGGGCTTACCATTCAGATTCTTAACCGTATCGGAGAGCTTCAACTGCGGCGTCATGCCGACGCCAGCTTGATAGGTTTCACCGATGTAAAAATCGGAGAACTTGATGCGGGTTGCCGCAGCGGACGGTTCGTTCGTCATGGCAAGAAGGCCTGCGATCAGGGTGGCGATGAGGCGAAGGGTTAGTGAACGTTTCATATCATCGGTGCTAGGTTTCTGGAGACATCTTCCCGGCAAGCGATATAAGCCGGTATGGTGCCGGCAGCTAGGCCGAGCGTCACCGCGACGAGCGCGATGGAAAACTCTGCAGGACCGAGCGGCGCGGGAACGAGCTGGAAGCCGCTTTGGTGCGATACCTGCCAGGCGACGAGATGCGCGACGGCACGTCCAAGGACAATACCGGCGGTCGCGCCGATGCTAGTGATAATGCCGGCCTCGACAGCCAGCACGCCGAACACCACACTGCGCGACGCGCCGATGGCGCGCAAGGTTGCGATCTGTCGACGTCGTTCGATGGCCGCTGCCAGCAGCGATACCGTTATGGCGAATACGGCAATGCCGGCCGCGAGCCACGCCATCGCCGTCACCACGACCTGCCCACGCTGAAGATACGTTAGGAGCTGGGTGGCGACCCGCCCTGGAAATACCGCCTGCACGTCGCCGCGCCGCGAAAGCTGCGCTGAAAGTCGCGCAACGTCGCCATAGCTTTTGCCGTGCACCAGCAGCGCCGTAATCTCTGTCGTATTCTGCAGCGCATGCTCCTGGTGTGCCGCTGTGCCGGCCGACCGGGGAAGTGGCACCGCACCTTTCAGCTCGTCATGAACAAGCCATGCCGTCTCCAGCGTTGTGAAGATCGCGCGATCCGTCGGCGAATTGAGCTGACGAAGCACCCCAACGACCGAGTAGTGGTGCTCTTCGTGCGGGCGGGCCAAGTCCTCGGGCAGTTCGACGAAACCATGTGCAGCGGTGAATTTGTCGCCGAGTTTCAGGCCCGTCGATTTCGCCGCCGCCGCGCCTACGATCACCTCGAATGCTGCAGTGGGCCAGCGGCTACCCGGTTGCATCTGAGGGGCCCTTCCGACCGGAACCTCAATGAGCTTTTGATAGTCGCTCGTCGTCGCGACGATGAAGCTGCCGCGATAATTGTCGCCGAAGCTGAATGGGACCGCTACGGCAACGCCCTGATCCTGCCGCAGGTGCTCGTAGAGATCAAACGGGATGTTTCCAGTCGGAGCCTCGACGAAAAACAGCGTCGACAGAACGGCTTGCACCGGGCTGCCCTTCGCCGCTACTAAGAGTTGATAGCCGCCAGCATTGTCCTGTGCGCTCTTGCGTGCGGCAGTTGTAAGCGCGCTCGTCGCAACGACAATTGCGATGCCGGCTGCGATGCTGAGAGACGTCAAGGCATTCAGCAGCGGCCGCGCGATTACGTACTGGAAGGCGAGCCATGCCGCGGTCATGAAACAACGCTCCCCACCCGATTGATGTCGGCAAGTGCGATTCGATCCTCCATCATGGCAAGTATTCGTTCATCGTGCGTGGCCAGCACCAGAGTGGCCTCAGCTTCTTTCGCCACGTCGAGCAGGAGCTGTGCGGTCGATAGCGCGAGCCCTGGCTCGAGGCTGGCCGTGGGCTCATCTGCCAGGATGAGCTTCGGACGGTTGGCGAGGGCGCGCGCAATGCCGACGCGCTGCATCTGTCCGAACGACAATTCTGCCGGCTTGTGCCAAACGCGTTCGGCGAGGCCGACACGGTTGAGAAGTGTCTCGGCGCGAGCAAGCCGTTCGGCTGCGGTCAAAACTCCTGCGAATCGCATCGCGACCTCGACGTTGCCGAGCACCGTGAGCGCAGGTATGAGGTTGAATCCTTGGAAGACATATCCGATCAGCGTGGTGCGAAGCTTGTCGCGCGCACCCTGCGACAGCGCGGTGATCTCGGTTCCTTCGATGGAAACGCTTCCCCTCGTCGGCTGCATTAAGCCAGCAATGACGTTGAGCAAAGTGGTCTTGCCGGATCCGCTCGGTCCCGCAAGTCCGACTGCGCGGCCGCGTTCGATTTGCAGCCGCGCGATGTTAAGGACAGTGAAGAGCTTGCCCGCTGTTCGAAAAGCGACGACGACGTCGCACAGCGAGAGCATGGGAGCCGGCCCCGTTATCGGGTAGGTCATCACGGATGCGGCTCTGCTAGACATGTTCGTGCAGCTCGCCAGCTCAGTTCAAGGCTTCCGACAGCACGCGGCCTTCGCAGCCGTTCGGCGGGCGGACGTTCAGGATGAACGCAATCGTCCGGCCGAGATCGACCACTTCGGAATCTCCGTACTTGCCGGGCTTCACCCAGGTCGGCCCATACATAACGAGCGGCACGTTGGTGTCGTAAGACCACGGGGAGCCGTGGGTGGAGGCGTAGGCTGTCGGCTTCGCAAATAGGTACCAATTGGGCTTGTTCATGATGACTATGTCGCCGCTCAGCTGCTGGTGCCAGGCGAGCGTCACCTGCTTTGCCAGCTTGGTATCCGGCATGCGCCCCTCTTCCATCTGATTGCGAGTAAAAACCGCCTCGACGCCCGGATAACTGCGCAAGAACCGTTGTGCAGCATTCTCCAACGCGCTCCGGTCGATGCCTTTGCTGTCGACGAGATCGTAGTCGATATAGAGCGTCGGGTTCCACCACGTGGTGATGAACTTTCCTTCGCCGAACTTTTTAGACAGCTCAACATTGGTCGCTTGAATCATTTCCTCCGGATCGATACGGCCGGCATCGTGGCGGCGGCTCGAGCTGTACTCCGGAATGTTCATGAAGCCATGGTCTGCCGACAGTGTAATGAGCACGTTTTCCAAACCGACTCGCTTGTCGAGGTAGTCGAAAAAATCGGCCAGGACACGATCGAGACGAAGCGTGTGGTCGTGCGACTGGCGGCTTTCCGGACCGAATAGATGGTTGACGTAGTCATGGCTCGTCCAACTCACAGCGAGAAGATCGGGCACGCCGGCAGGGTTTTGGCCCAGGTTCTCGCCTTCGATAGTCGCTCTGACGAAATCGAGCGTCAGCAGGTCGCCGAATGGCGTCCACAGCATCGCGCCGTAGTAGCTCTTGTTTGGCTCGGTGGCGCCGCCGTCGATCGAATGCGGGAACTTTGTGCCCAGACCTTTATAGTTCGTCGACCATGGGCGGTCATCGGGAGCGGAGCGCGCATAGGCTTCCTCAGGTAGAAGCAATGTCCACTTCTGGCCGAAGTATTTATTCTGTGGCTTGCCCTCGTAGAACGCGTTCCACCACGCCGGATACTCGGACATGTAGTAGTCGGACGAGACGAACCGACCGGTCGATGGGCTATGCATATATGCGGTGCCGTTTTGTCCAGCTAGACCAATGGCGCTACGGTCCTTGCCAGATATGGCGATCACCTTGGATTTGCCGTTAGCATAAATGAGCTCGTCACCGACCGCCGTAACCTTGATATTGAAAGGTGACGTGCCGGCATGCTTGGGCGTGTCCTCGCCCAGCAGCTTGTGGCGAGGATCCTCGGTCGAGTAGACCCGTTGTTTGGTCGCTTTGTCTAGCCAGTCGTTACCGATGACGCTGTGCTTGTAGGGATGCGCGCAAGTTAACAGCGTGGCGTGGCCGACACCCGTATAGGTGGTTGCGTGACTGTAGTGGTTATTCCCGTACCAAGCGCCCTTGTCCAGTAATCGCTTGAATCCGCCCTCGCCATATTGGTCGTAGTACTTGACGAGCTGCTCTTGCGGGAAGCCATCGACGGCCATGAAGACGATCAGTTTCGGGGGAGCCTTGGCGGCAGGTGCCGGTGCTTGGGCACTTGCGGTACCAGCAGCGAGTAGCAGCGCCGCTCCGGCACCGAAGCCGGGCAGAATTCTTGCATTTTCCATAGAGTTCTTCCTCCGATGCGAATGCAGGAAGCACGGTAAGTGCTCGCGCATTGTCCTTATTCTTGGCGTCCGCTTGCGGTTGGAGCCATCGGAGCCCACTCGTTGATCATTGAGCGGTCGGACCGAAGCGAGTCCCAGTGACTCCTGGCGTGCGCATGGCGATGCTTCAGCATGTTCTCATCGTGTAATAGCGGGAGTCCAACCAGCAACCGATATAGGTCGAACTCGGGACATATGCCGAAAGGTCTAGTTCGAGAGCGAGCGGCACTCTTATGAACGCGTCCAAAATTTTGGTGGCACACGGTGTCGTCGCCGGCAGACGGAGACGGCCGCGATGGTCCGCCGGATAAAAGACGTTCTCGCAACGCAGCATAATTTTAGTGTGCAAAGAAATGGCAGTGGGCCTAAGCTTGAAGTGCGATAATTTAAATTCTGTGTGCGCTGCCGTAGGGTCATAGCAACTGACCTCTCAGGATCATTTCGCAGCGCTTGCGACAGCTGGGCTCAAAGCCATGAACATTCTTGTTGCAGACGATCACCCACTCTACCGAGAAGCGTTGACTAGTGTTCTCGAGGGGTTGGGAAGCAATAACATTGTAACTCAGGCGACGACGCTTGACGAAGTCGTCCAGCATGTTTCCGAAGGCGGACTTTCCTTCGATCTGGTCTTGCTCGATCTCTACATGGGTGCGGGCGACTGGCGTGGCGTGATCGAGACGCTTAGCCGGACGTGCCCCACGACCTCGGTCATCGTGGTTTCAGGATCGGACTCTCGCGACGACGCGGAGCGCGCGCTCAGGGCTGGTGCCTGCGGCTACATTCCGAAATCCATGAAGAAAGAGGACATGCTCAACGCGATCCGATTGATCCTGATGGGGGGCGTGCGTATACAGCCGCGAGACGACGAACGTACGCCCGGTATCCAGGATACGGTCGCAAGGTGCTTGTTGCCTGACGATGCCAGCAGCCGCATCGGCATGCTGACGAATCGACAGCGCGACGTTCTCGTCGAGATCGGCGCCGGGAAGTCAAACAAGTTAATTGCCCGTTCACTCGGTATGGCAGAAGGAACCGTGAAGCTTCACGTCGCTGCCATTCTGAAGTGCCTCGGCACGGAAAACCGGACGCAGGCCGCAATAATGGCCCACCAGCTTAATCTTACACCCTCGCAAAACCACTAGGCACTGCACATGGCTCAAGCTCAATGGCACCAATTGCTTCACCCTCGGCCGATCACCAGTGAGGAATGCCGTGAATGGAACCGAACGATAGCGATGCGCATGCCGGCAGAGTAGCAATTCTCGAAGACCCTCGAAACGTTGACGGGGTCATTCACAGACGGCAGCTGCTCGCCTTTTTCTGCCTAGCCTTCTACGCGGAAGCCGTGGCGCCTCTGCCCTTAGCAGCGGGTTCTGCGCGCCTCCCCCTCTATCGCTTCGGCGTTACTCCTTGGCAGCACGGCCAATCGGATGATGACATTCGTTCGCTTTATAAACCGCTGCTGGAATGGCTCGGTGAAAGAGTAGGAGCGGAGTTCGCAATCGTCGGCGCCTCTGGCTATGGCGAAATGATTGATCTCCTCGCCTACGATTCGATCAATCTCGCTTCCATATCGCCCGTTCCGTTCGTGCTGGCAAAGTTGCGGAACCCCGGCGTCACGATGCTGGTGACGGAGCTTAGCTGGGACTTTGAAAACAACAGGAAAAATCCCTCATATGAGGGCTTCATCATCGCCCGCACGGACCGCGACGACATCGCCGGACTGGAAACGCTCCGCGGCTCCCGGTTTGGTTTCGTTCGCAAGCAGTCGAGCAGTGGATACGTCTATCCCGTCGCTCATTTCATCAGCAACCAAATCGATTTCAATACATTCTTCAGCCGCGTCTATTTTCTCGGTAGCCAGCCTCGCGTTACCGATGCTGTGGCGAGCGGGAGTATAGATGCCGGCGCGACGTGGGATTACAATCTCAAGCAAGCCATCAGCAAGCATGGCTCCATATTTAAGATCGTCGCAAAAACCGGCACCATACCGAATCTCGGGATTGCAGCCAACAGCTCGGTTCCATCCACGATGCAACTTAAGATTCGTGAAGCATTGCTCGAGGCGGAGGAAAGGCTTTTTCATGGATTGCCGGCAGCTGGGTACGTGGTGAAGGACGATGATTACTACGACACGGTGCGAGACGTCGTTCGGTTGGTTTCGGGAGCATCGGGGCTGCTCGGTGAAGACAAGTGACGATTAGCATTCGACGAGTGATCTGTTGAACCGAGCGCTCTCCAAGGTCGACTTCGTAGTGCGCGAGCGCCGCCCGCAATTGTTCGGGCTTGCAGCCAAGGTGCTCGTCCCCATAACGGTGTTGACTCTGCTCGCAGGCATCCTGGGCGGTTTAGTTCTTCGGGAGGAATACAAGAGTCACCAAGCGAGCATCGAACAGAAAAAGGCAGAACTCGTCTGGCGCGTCAGGACACTCTACGAGGCCAACCGCTCTAAGCTACTCGACGTTGCGAAGCTGCTGGCCAACAATCCAAATGTGCAGAACGGACTTTTGATTGGGGACCAGTACAATCCCCTTAACAGTATTATGAACTTTCTAGGCCATTCGGACATCGACACTATAAATCTCTATGATTTGGACGGCCGAGCATTCGCTCGTGCGCAGTCTCCCAGCTATTTTGGCGACTACGATGAGCTTTCGCCCATCGTTCGCGCCTTTGTCGCCGCCTCTTCGACAGAAGCTACCCCTCCCACTGTTGGGATCATTACCTACGGGGGAAGCCTCGCGCTAGTCGCCATTCGCCTCGTGCGGGGAGTCAGCGGTGCGTCGGGTGTCATCGTGGTTGGCCAACTCGTGACCCCGAAATTTCTCGCGACGCTGGCTCCTGCGAATCACACGGCCATCACTATTGATCATGATGGTCGGCGGTTGGTCGACACCGACGTGCGTCCCCTTTTCGATCAAAGCCGCACGGTGTACGAGGAGCATGGTGTTGCCGGCGGCGATCTGTTCCGAGTCGAGCTGCTGACCAATGATTCTGTGCTGTTCAATCCTTTCTGGGGCGCACGCGCGAGCATACTTCTCATCGCGGCGCTGGCCGCCGTCGGCTCGGTGATCGTAACCTTCGTATTCATGTTCATGACAGTCGTGCGGCCGGTCCGGCACCTAATCGCAATAGCTGAGCAACAGGTGTCAGGCGACCTTACCGCGCGCGTTGAGCTCGACAGTCGCGACGAACTCGGTCGCCTGGGAGACATCCTCAATCTCCTGACCGGCAACCTCAAGACCACCCTCGAAAATCGGGATCGGATCAACGAGCAGCTTGAGGGCCGCGTGGCGCAGCGGACCGATGAGCTTGAGCGCGAGCTTGTCGAGCGCGAGCGTGCTCAGGCGGCGCTGCTCAGGGCCAAAGAAGATGCCGAGGCGGCGAACGCCTCAAAATCGCGGTTCCTCGCCGCGGCAAGTCACGATCTCCGCCAGCCCGTACACGCGATGACCCTGTTCGTGTCCAATCTGGCTGAGCAGGTCGACAGTCCGAAGGCCCGGAGAACGGTCGCGAACCTCAATGCGTGTGTCGAGACTCTTTGCGAGATGTTCGAAAACATCCTCGACGTATCGAAGTTGGCGTCGGGTGTCATCAAGCCGCAGACGGAGGAGTTTCCGATTGATCGCTTGATCGGTCGGCTGCAGCGCGAATTCGAAGGGCTTTCGCAAGCTAAGGGGATCGAGCTTCGTTCGGTGAGGTCGAGTCTCATGCTCAGAAGCGACCCTGTTCTCCTGCACCGAATACTCGGCAATCTCGTTTCAAACGCACTCAAGAACACACGCGAAGGCCGCGTCCTGATTGGGTGCCGCCGTCGCGGGCCGTCTGCCGAAATCCAAATCTGGGACACGGGAGTGGGAATCCCCAAAGCCGATATCGCTCATATCTTCGACGAATTCTATCGTGGCGCCAGTACGTCCGAAAAAGACACCGGGTTCGGCGCCGGACTGGGCCTCGGTCTGTCGATCGTGGAGCATACCGCCAAGCTCCTCGATCTTGTGGTGGATGTTTCGTCGACTCCGGGACGGCAGACGCTGTTCTCCGTGACTGTTCCCCGGGCGCTGGCGGTAGCGGTCGATGGGCGAACAAGAAGCGAGGCGAGTTACGAGGTATCGGGTGTGCGCGTGCTGGTGGTCGACGACGATGCACTCGCTCTCGGCGCGGTGCAGGCGACGCTGGAGGGTTGGGGGTGTATCGTTGCCGCCCGACAGTCCTCGGATGACGCCCTTAAGCTCCTTGCCGAGGAAGAACCGCCGAAGGTTCTGATCATCGACTATCTGTTGCAGAATGGTGAAACTGGAATCGCACTCCTCGATCAAGTCGAACAGGGTCTTGGCCTGTCGATACCGTCGATCATCCTGTCGGGTGTGTCGAGCCGATTGCTCGAACGGGAGGCGAACATGCGGGGGTACCAACTTTTGTACAAGCCGACCCAATCGCTCCGTCTCAGACAGGCGATCGCGAGGTCGATCGCTGTTGGCGCCCGACGTTCTTCCGGGCTACCTACCGCGCAATCTTCCTGACCGGATTGCCCCCACCTCATTTGATGCTCGGCTATCACTGTAATTGATAAATCGCGAGAATCATAAAAATGACATCGCGTTCGCGTTACAAAGAGGAGTCTCCCAGCGTTGCAAAGGGCCGTACCGAGGCAAGGCCCCGCAAAGAAAAGAAACTGTTGTAGGGTGTGAACCTGAAGAGAAGCGGCTGGATGTCTGGCTCGGCTTTGAACAGACACGTCGAAGCAACCGGGATCCGGTTTTACTGCCACTACAGTGTTGTGTACCGGCCCGATGACGGTAGTGAGTCAGAAACGTCGGATGACAAACGTCTAAACGTTGCTTAGAGGGGAAAGCTGAATCTTGCGGTTCGTTCTAACTAGTCGAAGAATCGGCGGATCGGCACGTGAGAATCATACCGGCAAGCAGAAGCTCCTTGGCCCTGTGCGCGGAACTAGGTAAGACGGCTGACGTGCCCCGATTGTTCAAGTCGTCAGATAGCAACCGTCGGACGCTCGACGAGAAGGGCCAATCCCGACGCAACGGCTCGACACGAGTGGCGTCGCGCCGGCTGCGCCAACCTTATTTGAAGCGACTTAGAATCGAGATTGACCCTTGCGGAACATGCTGTCGACCACGTCCGCTTGGGGATTTCACTGCCAAACAGGCATCGGCAGCGATGGGCCCGTAGCGGACTCGCTTAATCGGTCGCTTGCTTTGAGGCAGAACGTGGCCTTGGGCCTCCCGACAAACCCAGCAGCCGTGCGAACAGCCCGATCGTCGTACCCTGGAGCAGTAGCGACGCCACTACCACTACGAATACAATATTAAAGAATTCAACGGTAACCGGGCCAGGCGTGACAACAGGGAAGATAGCAAGGAAAATCGGGACTGCGCCACGAAGTCCTACCCAGCCTAAGAACAGAGTCTCTTTCCAACGAAAACCGAAAAACGCGACGCACAAAGCAACAGCAAGCGGGCGTGCGACGAACATCAAAGCGGCGGCAATCATCAGGGCTTGAGGAGCACGTTCCATGAGCCCACTCGGCGTGACCAGAAGCCCCAGCATGAGAAACAGTGAGATCTGGCTGAGCCATTGCAGGGCCTCGTTAAAGTGAAGCACCCGGTCAATTGGGCGCTTGGTGTGACTGGCGATGACCAAGCCGCACAGATACACCGCAAGAAAGCCACTTCCGCCGACAAGTGCTGTTCCTGAATACACAATGAGTCCGCAAACGAGCGCCAATGGTGGATGGAGGCCTTGCGGCAAGGACATGCGGTCCAAGAGCACGCTTGATAGCCAGCCTCCTACAATGCCAACTGCGATACCCACACCAACTTGAACACCCAGCAGGGGTAGTTTCGCCAGAAGGCTGTCCGCAGAAAGCACGGCACCGGAATCGACTAATGCCGTAAGCGTAACCGTGAGAAAGATTGCAACAGGATCATTCAGGCCGGACTCGAGAATCAACGTATTTCTCAGCCGGTCCGATACCGCGACACCACCTTGTTGGATCAAAAGAAATGTTGCTGCCGCATCCGTAGAGGCCACTACGGCACCGAGCAACAACGCGACCTCGATCGGTACATTCAAGATCGGGGCTGCGAAAAGGCCCACGACAATTGCCGTAACTAAGACGCCCAGCGTCGCAAGCACTATAGAGGGAACTCGCGCCCCTCGGGTCTTGCGGACATCCGTTTCCAAGCCGCCAGCAAAAAGTATGACTGCAAGTGCCAGACTCCCAATGGCGTAAGCCATTGAAAAGTCGCTGAACTGGATGCCACCAGGGCCGTCCTCACCGAGAAGCATTCCCATTAGTAGGACGACGAGCAGAATGGGCGCGCCAATCCGCTGCGACAGCGGCACTACCAGTATTCCAAGTAGAACGAGGAGGCCGATAAAGAAGATCAGGGCTTCCATTTGCTGGACTAAAGGCTCGAAGTTGATGAGTTTACCACCCGGCATGCGGGACCGCAGGAAGGATTAAAAAGCATAGCATGAGTTCGAAACTCGCAAGGTCCTAAGATCTTGCGGAACGAGGCGGCGAATGCTGTAAGACCTGTTGCTCTGACCTGGCGGTTTGGCTCGACGCAGGTCGCGGAGTCTAGATCGAGTTCGAACCAAGATTGGAAGCAGGGCTGCTCCGGGTCACTCTCAACGGTTGGCGTCCTCGTAGCAATGGCCGGTCGCCCTTCGATTGCGGACATCGGAACCAGGCCACGTGGCAAGGCTCCCGTTGACGCTACTAACGTCCGCTTCGTATACGTTCAACCTTGTGCGGCGCATCACGCTCTGCGCCGCATGAGTCCGCAGATGGCCCGGACCGACGTTGCGCTGCATTGCGGGATGACGGTCGGTATGTGGCGCATCGCGTCGTATTGTGCGGGGCGTTGAATGAATCGTCGAGAACGGAGGCACACCGGACCACGACTGAACTGCGCTCAAGCACGCCCTTGACCCCGAAGCAGACCTGACGAAGAACCAGGCCTTCTGCCTCGCAAATGATATACATCAATGCACGGTGGCTACGCTGTAGTCTCATTCGTTAATGGCAAAGTCTCCTGCAAACAGTGAGTTTGACGCCATCGTCATTGGATCGGGAATGGGCGGCATGGCGGCTGCCGCCGCGCTATCCAAAGTCGGGCACAAGGTGCTCCTCCTGGAGCAATATCCGACTCTCGGTGGCCTGACCCATAGCTTTTCCCGAGAAGGTTTCACTTGGGATGCGGGCATCCATTACCTGAGCGGTATCGCCCCGGGTGATCGCGAGCGTGATCTGTTGGACTGGTTGTCCGACACACCAATCGAATTCACGTCGATGGGGGCCATCTATGACAACCTCCATATCGGCGACGCACCCGTTCTCAGGTTGTCGCGCCCGTTCGAAGCCCAGGAGCGTGATCTCAAGGACCGGTTCCCCGATGAGGCAAAGGCCATCGAAGCCTGGACCACAGCACTCAGGGAAGGCCAAGAGGCAGTTCAAAAGATCTTCCCGACGCGCGCTATGCCTGAATTGTTTGGCTCGGCTTTGAAATGGTGGAATGGCCGGGCCATCGAACGCTGGTGCGGAAGGACGACGCAAGAGGTGATCGATGAGATCACCGACAACTCAGAACTAGCCGCCATCTTTTCCGCACAATGGTTCGACCATGGAGGTAGGCCTAGCAAAGCCAGTTTCGCGATGCATGCCCTAATTTCCGCGTCCTACCTGGTAAGTGGGGCTTGGTATCCGGTGGGCGGCGGCGCAGCTTTTGCAGAACATATCCTGCCTACAATCGCAGCGGGCGGCGGCGATGCGAGGGCCGGCACGAGGGTGGAAGTACTTCTGTTCGAGAATGATCGGGTCGTCGGTGTGCGAACCGCGCAAGGGGAGGAATTCCGCGCCAATGCTGTAATCTCGAACATCGGCGCGCGCGAAACTGTGAATCGTCTGCTTCCTGCCGCTTGTGGGCATCAGGACTGGATCGACGAGATTCGGTCTCTAGCTCCATCAGTTGCGCATTTCAGTTTGTTCCTGGGGTTCGAGGGCAGTGTCGAGGATGCCGGAGCGACCCGCTCGAACCACTGGATATATCCAACAGGGAAGGTTGACGTGCTCTGGACTGATGCGCCGGAGAGCCCGCCGCCCGGCATGTTCGTGTCCTTCGCCTCACTCAAGGACCCTAGCCATGACCCCGGACCATCGCAGAAGTACGCCGGCGAAATGGTGGCCTGGACCGATTGGTCGACCGTGGGTAAATGGGCAGACATGGACCCAGACACGCGCGGCGATGACTACAGGTCCTTCAAGACCCGGGTCGCGGACGTGATGTTCGCTCAGTTCGAAACCTATTTCCCGGAATTGGCCAAGCTCGTCGTGTTTCGCGACCTGTCGACGCCACTTACAACCACCGCAATAACGGGGCATCACCGGGGCGCGTTCTATGGGCTGGACGTCACGCCCAAGCGCGTGATGAGCAGAGCGCTTCAGGCGAAAACGCCAGTTCCTGGCCTCTTCCTCTCCGGTCAGGATGTCGCGAGCCCGGGTATTCCCGGCGCTCTCTGGGGTGGCTTACTGGCCGCCGCCAGCGTTGATCCGGAGGTCTTCCGGCACGTCACAGGGCAGAGAGCCAAAAGACACAACATCCAACCACCCTGACGTCGCGATAGCTAACGATCGTATTGATTGCAGCGACGGCAGCTCCTGGCCCTGAGCAGTCCACTTGGCCGGCACATTGCCTCGCCGGCTTCGGACAAATAAGCGGACGAAGAAAGAGCGATCACCTGGCATAGACCTCGTCCCCATTGGCGCAGAACCGCGGTAGATCACTTCGACACAACATGTGCCCGCTGTTTAAAGCGCAGATCCCATCAAATTCCTCAGCCTACTGTATTATTGTCTGTTTTGTTCATTTTACTATTGATAATTATCTTTATCAATAGTTGTATATGCCCTAAAATTACTTTGTCATGACCAGGACACAGCCCAGATCCACACCCCCGCCCCCGGTGCCGCCCACGGCTTCCGGCGACGCTCTCCCACTGACGCCTGCCGACCGGCACCTGTCGCCCGACGCGCTGAACTTCGTGCGCGAGTCCCTGTCTCCCGCCACCCGCCGCGCCTATGCGGCCCAGTGGAACCTGTGGTGTGCGCACTGTCTGGCGACCGGCATCACGCCGCTGCCGGCCAGCCCCGAGGCGATCGCGAACTGGCTGGCACAGCGGGCGACCCACGGGGCGGCGCAGGGGCGCCGCGCCCAGGCCGGCCGGTCCGGGCACTCTCTCTCCACCCTGCGCCAGGCGACGTCGGCGATCCGGCTGGCGCATCTCGCCGCCGGCCACGCCTTCGACCCCCGCGCCCCCGCCATCCACCTGGTGCTCAAGGGGGTCGCCCGTGCCAAGGCCGAACTGCCGGGGCAGGCAGCGCCCCTGCGCGCGGAGACGGTTGCGGAGACGGTTGGGGAGTTGCTTGCGACAGTTACGTTCCGGGCCGGAGACAGTTCCCCCGCCCACAAGCGGAACTCTCTCCGGGCAGGTTGGCGGACCTCGGTCGAAGACCGAGAGCCGGAGACGGTTTCCTCCGGCAAGGGAGACAGTTCGCCAGTCAATGGAGAGGGTTTTAACCCGCGCAACGCCCGGAATCCGGCAACCGCCGCCTACGGCGTGCGGAACCCTCTCCGGCTCAAAGGAGAGGGTTTCGTTCCGCGCGACGCCCGGGACGCGGCGATGCTTGCCCTCGGCTACTGCTTTGCGCTGCGCCGCTCCGAACTCGCCGGCCTCGACTTCGAGCGTCTCGGGAGCGGGACTGGAACGCTGGTCATCACACCCGACTGTCTCGAGGTGCGCCTGGCCCGCTCCAAGAGGAACGACGGCCAGCCGGCGCGAACGTTTGTTGTACCGACCACGCACAACAGGCTGGCGCTCGACGCGATCAAGATCTGGCTAACCCTTGCCAACATCGCGCCAGGCGAACCCGTCCTGCGCCGCGTCTTCAAGTCGGGCCGGGTCGGCCCGCAGCGCCTCGATCCGCAATCGATCCCGATCATCATCAAACAGCGGCTGGCGCAGGCCTTCATGGCCAGGGGGATGACGGCGGGGGAAGCGCGGGCTGCCGCGGCCAGCTACTCCGGCCACAGCCTGCGCGTCGGTTTTGCCGTCACCGCCGCGGAAGCCGGATCGGACGCCGGCGCCATCCAGCGCGCGCTCGGCCACAAGACACCGCACATGGCGGCCCGCTACAGCCGCGCGGCGCACCTGTCACGCATGAGCCCGCACCGCCTGCCAGGCGTCGGCCTCGAGCCGCCGCGCAAGACCGGAAAACGCGGCCGAGGGAGGTCGGCATGAAGACGCTCTCCGTTCAACAGCCCTGGGCATGGGCCATCATCGCCGGGCACAAGACCATCGAGAACCGCTCGTGGACGACGGCCTACCGCGGGCCGCTGCTGATCCACGCGGGCGGGCGCTTGAAGCGTGACAACTACAACAGGATCCTGGACATTGCCGCCGAGGATGGGTTTGCGGTGCCGGCGCTGGAGGACCTGCCGCGCGGCGGCATCATCGGCCGGGTCGATCTCGTCGACATCGTGACCACGAGCAACGATCCCTGGTTCGAACGTGGCGGCTATGGCTGGGTGCTTGTCCATCCGCGTCCGCTACCGTTCAGGCCCTGTCCGGGCCGTCTTGGATTGTTTGAGATGGCCGACGACGTTGTTGGACACAACGCCCTGTAGGATCGACATTGCGCCAGGAATTGGCGCAGAGATTGCGGCCCGCAAGGGCATGATGCGCGGATTTGCATCGCGATACCGCTCTCAGCGAAGCCGCCGATTCGGATTCCTATAGCGTCCGCACGAGTGTTCGATGCAAAGCTGTTGGATCCGTCGTTGAACCGCCGGCATCAGCGCCATTCGAATGCAGCTGCGACACTCCTCATCCCCCCTTCTTTCTTCCCTCCCTCCCATATGAAAGAGCCGGAGGGATCTTAGGCACCCTGAAAGAGCCAAAACCCTCTTGGGCTGCATGTAAGATCGCAGGTGATCTTGGATGCCGTGCAAGATCGATCCAGGTCTTAGGCAATTTGCTCGTGCGCCGTTCGACTCGTTCAGCTCAATTAGGGGCCGCGAGTGGGCGTTCATGCGGCTTGCTGCGTCGGCGATCCACCAGATCACGGCCAGCCACACGTAAACTGGCGAGCGCGGAGTTTGCCTATCATGCGCTGCAGCTCCTCCTCCATGATCTCCTCGACCTTGGCGAGGTGACACCGCTTGACGATCAGGCTGTCGTGCACCGGCAGGCCGACGATTCCCACCGCTCGGCATCGCTCTATGACGGCAAGCATCAGTTCGGAATCGATGAATTGCAGCGTGAGCCCAATGCCCTTGTGAAATGCCGATCGGACCCGCGCGTGGCGTTTCTTCATCGCGTTGATAACGACAGCCGCTTCTGCTTTTCCGAACCCTGACGCGAGCGCCTGATCGTCGAGTGCGTAGACCTCCTTCACCAGGGCGGCGATCGCACCGTCGCGTGACTGGCTATTCAAGAGGATCTGGAAACAGATCTTGCCGACCCGGCGATCGATTCCTTCGAGAGTGTAAGCATCGCCCACCAGGGACCGATCGAGGAGCGCATACAAGAGCTGCGCATGGATCTGGCGATAGTCCGGCTCGGCGACCTCTTCGCCATCCAGGAGCAACAGCGCACGCACCTCTCCCGGAAGGCTCTGCCAAAAACCGCGATAGAGTCGCCCGCCACGCTGGAATGTCTCGCTAAAAATGCGCACGAGCGTCCGCCTGGATGGCACGACGATGGATTTTCCAACACGCGCGATCGGCGCCGACATGTCGAGGACGTCGCGCGGTGCATCAATGACCACAGAAGCAATGGACTCGTTGACCGCTTCCATTTGGATGCGCATTCGCCGCGTCTCTTCGGTCTCCTCATAAACTATGAGACTTGCCTTCTTCTTTTTTCCTTTCTCACCCTTGAGGCAGATGAGCCGCCCTGGTGAAGGAAGTATCTGTCCCCAGGATTGCGCCAGCGCCAACAACTTTTGCGACGCCCGCATCCGACTCTGCCAGTCGAAGCCGAAAGGCTTCTGCTTTTCGAGGATGATCAGCCCTGCTGCATCCAAGATTTCCATCACCTGCCGGTGATTAGCATACGAAAAGTGGCGTCCCTCGTAGAACTTGCACCACGGTCCGTAGAAACTGCGGTTGAGAGAGAAGCTGACCCACTTGTCGACTGTGGCGGCCATGACCAGACAGGCGAACGTGTAGCGCACCACCTCGCGCATGTGCGGTGATAATCCGCCGAGACCAGCATTGAGAATGTCGTCGTCCGTCACGCCGGCCCATCGTGCACTCAGCGGCACATCGTGTTCGTCCTGCGGTGGGAAAAAGTCAAAGTCGTCCTGGGCGCGGTCCATGGGACCCCTCCGTTTAAATCGGCTAAATTCTTGAGGTTTGTCGGTGTTGGCAGGCCTCACACCGGTCCTGCGCGGGCGCGGGGCCGGGAATCAATCCAGGCTTGGATCTCGGACGTCCGCCACGCGACTCGGCGAGGCCCGATGCGGATCGGCGGAGGGAAAAGACCCTGCTTCAACCAAGCGTAGATCGTCGAACGGGATGCGCCGACAATCGTGGTGACTTCACCAATTGAAAGAAGGGTGTCGAGAGGCGACGACTGTTTGGCCTCTGTCGCTTGCGCTTCATGCAGGGCGTAGTTCGTGGATTTTGACATCTTGTCGCCGCAGTCCCCAGTCGAAACGAAAACAAAGGCTCACGCCAGAGAGACGTGAGGCCCCTGACCGTCTGGGTCCGATGGGCGGCTAGTTGAATGCCAATCGTCTGGCACGCTTCGGAAGCGTCGTCAGCATCTGGCTGAATTCCGAATCGATCGACATAACTTTCATAACTCGTTTTGCTTCCGACAACCAACAGCAAAATTCGATGGAGTGCAGACTGACGCTCCAAAAAGATTGTCACGGATTGGCGCGAAGTCTTGCCATAAAAGCAAATTCATGACACGTGCGTTTAAAATAAGTCTTTCAATGGCACGTGCGCGCGGATTTCCGCTTGGCAGAGATTTGTATGGTCCGGTCGCACTACACTCGACAGCGGACACTCGGCGGTCGTCGCCCAGGACACTTCGCGAGGCGCGTGATCACGTGAACCGACGCGGTCGTCCGTGACCGACCGTCGGATGCGCGTCGCGACGGGCCAGCTGCTGCCGACAGGCCAATCTTGAGCTGTGCGCCGCGCAAAGCCCCCTCCTCCCAGTCACGGAAATTTCTGCTCACAGCGCCATCTAGTCGCTATGCATGAGCTCTCGGCAGGAGCGATCGGGTGACAAGCCGTCATCCCCGATATATCAGAGACGTAAATGACATCGCGACAAGCGGTACTTGCCAGAAAGGTCTTTTGCCGCTCGCAGGCCAGCTGACCTCTGGTAGACGTGGCTGTCTACAATGCCAGACGTTTTGCCAGTGGCTGATTTGCGCGGATCTGTGGGGGAAAGCTAGTTGCTTGCCGACATAATCGCCCGTCTCGTGCGCCGAGACACGCATCGCACAGAAGCGGATGTCCAGGCTGATGTCCGTCAGCTGATCCTCACCGCCCCGTTCCAACTGGACGAGGACGATGTGGAGGAGGTCTATCTGGAATCCCCGCTCGGAGACCGGCGTCGAATCGACGTTGAAGTGGGCTCCACCGTCATCGAAGTGAAGCGCGATCTCCGCCGCGCACGGACTAAGGCCGAGGCTCTTGAACAGCTTGCCGGTTACGTCGAGACGAAGTCCCAAACCACCGGACGGCGCTATGTCGGCGTCCTGACTGATGGGGTCGATTGGATTTGCTACCACCTGGTCGGCGGCGACCTTCGGGAAGTCGCCGCAATTGAAATCGATCAGAGCCGTCCGGACACCGAGAAACTCGTGTTCTGGCTCGAAGGCGTGCTCGCCACCGCCAAGGGCATCAAGCCTTCGGCAGATGAGATCGCCTCGCGGCTTGGTGCGGGCAGCAGTGCTTACGCCCTTGACCGGGCCACCTTGTCAGCCCTTTACGTCGCTCACAAGCATTTGCCGACCCTCAAGATGAAGCGCCTGCTTTGGTCGAAACTTCTCACCTCAGCTCTGGGCACACAGTTCGAAGACACCGACGATCTCTTCATCGAGCACACGCTGCTTGTCAATTCCGCAGAGATTATTGCTCACGCCGTTCTCGGTCTACCGATTGAAAATCTCAATCCTGCCTCGCTGCTATCCGGCGCGAAATTCGATGAGAGCGGAATCTATGGCGTTGTCGAAGCGGATTTCTTCGATTGGGTCACCGAAATTGAGGGCGGAGAAAAGTTCATAAGCGCGCTTGCCCGCCGCCTCGGTAGATTCGACTGGAGCGCTGTCGAACAGGACGTGCTCAAGGTTCTTTATGAATCCGTCATCGGCGCTGAAACCAGAAAGCGGCTCGGCGAATACTACACGCCCGATTGGCTTGCTGAAGTGATGGTGAATGAGGTCATCACCGCTCCGCTTGAAGCGCGCGTTCTCGACACGGCCTGCGGATCAGGAACGTTTTTATTTCATGCCATCCGAAAATATATCGAAGCCGCAGAAGCGACAGGCAGGCCGTTGCCTGACATGCTTCAGGGCATCACACAGCATGTTATCGGGATGGACTTACACCCGGTGGCCGTCACGCTCGCGCGCGTCACATATCTGCTCGCCATTGGCCGCGACCGGCTGACTGATCCCTCTCGCAGGACAATCCAGGTTCCCGTCTATCTGGGCGATTCAATCCAGTGGCAGGAACAGCAAATCGATCTCTGGACTGCCGGGAATCTGGTGATCCACGCCGACGACAAAAAAGAGCTTTTCGCGGCAGAGCTGCGTTTTCCGGATGCGCTTCTTGAAGATGCGTCAATCTTCGATCAACTAGTGAATGAACTGGCGACGCGCGCATCGAAACGTAAGCCCAAGGCTCCTATGCCATCACTCACGGCTGTCTTCAAACGGCTCAGCATCGCCAAAGAGCATCACGCGACAATCGAGGGCACATTCAAAACCATGTGCCGCCTCCACGACGAAGGCCGAGATCACATTTGGGCCTATTACATCCGCAATCTCGCAAGACCTCTGTGGCTCTCCCGCCCACAAAATCGCGTTGACATTCTCATCGGCAATCCGCCCTGGCTCGCCTACCGGCACATGACCAAGGAGATGCAAAACGTCTTTCGCAAGATGAGCGAGGCGCGCGGCTTATGGGCCGGATCGGAAGTTGCAACCCATCAGGACCTCTCCGCACTCTTCGCGGCCCGAGCAAGCGAGCTTTATCTGAAAAAGGGCGGTCGCTTAGCGCTCGTGATGCCCAACGCGGCGGTAGACCGCTACCAGTATGAAGGGTTTCGCACCGGTAACTACCAAGACAAGGCAGGTGCCGTCATGGCGCAAGTCGCGTTCTCCGGTTCATGGGACCTACGCCGCATTCGCCCTCATTTCTTTCCACGCGGCGCGAGCGTCGTTTTCGGTGCGCGCGCTGAGAACCCGAAAAAAATGACCACTGAAGTCGAAGTTTGGACCGGACGACTGCCCTCGATCAACGCGCCATGGTCCATAGCCGAAGGCGTACTCTCAAGAACCACGCAAACCATCAAGATCGTCAACCGCAAGCTGGAATCTGACTACGAGCCTGCGTTCACGCAAGGTGCTACGCTTTCACCGCATTTCATGTTCGTTGTCGCGCCAAAGGACTCCTCTCCTCTAGGGCTACCCGCCGGTAAAATGGCGATCCAATCATCGCGAAGCGCATACGAGAAAACGCCGTGGAAGGAGATGTCCAGTCTGGAGGGTGTGGTGGAAAGCGAATTTGTTCGCCCTCTCGTCACAGGCGAAACGTTGCTACCCTATCGCCTACGCCAGAGGATCACTGTACTGATCCCCTCATCAGCCTCCGCACTGCTCACGACGGAAGAACTCGATCTTTATCCGGGGCTTGCGAGCTGGTGGAGTCAAGCCGAAGAGATATGGCTTGCCAACAGATCGAGTGATCGCTTGTCACTCACTGAGCAGCTTGACTACCAGTCGAAGCTTTCCAAACAACTTCCCATTCCCCCATTGCGCGTGATCTATAACGCTTCCGGCATGCATTTGTGTGCAGCCAAGCTTAAGGACCGCAGAGCAATAATCAGTAAAAGCTTGTATTGGGCACCAGTGGCGAACGAACAAGAAGCCGACTACATCTGTGCGATCCTTAACAGTTCGGCGACGACCGAAATGGCTCGGCCGTTCATGTCCTATGGCAAGGATGAACGTCACTTCGACAAGCACATTTGGCAGTTGCCGATTCCGCAGTATGATCCATCAAACAAGAACCACGTGCGCCTTGTGAAGCTTGCCAAGGACGTAGCAGCCCTCTGTCTGGAATTTGCGGTTGACGAACAGCTTCACTTTCCGGCGACACGGCGGCGCATGCGTGAGCTGATTGATCATTCTGAAGCAGGCGCTGAGATCAACGAACTCACTTTTGAACTCCTGTCCTGACAAATGAGCAATCATGTGCCGAACGACGTCTCGTGTCTCAGCGACCCGAACATCATCTTGTAGGTCCTTTGCGGACCTCATGCGACACTTGGCATTGCCATTTCTGCTAGGCCAAGCCATGTCCGCTTATCCTTCAGTGGATTCGACTATTTCTGGCGCGTGCTGCAACTGCTCAGGACGGCTTGGGTCAGAATCGACGGGCGGTAACCATCGGATCGAAGAACTAGGTGTTCAGTCCCGGAGAAAGGTGGAATCAGCGTATGTGATTCCGCCTCATTCCGGGAGGGCCTATGGGACAGCTACTTCACGGCAGCGCCAAGACCACTCACGCCGTCCGAGCAGCGATACAGCGATCGAAAGCTACGATCGCGGAGCTCGACGAGAAGTACGATCTCAATCCCAAGACGGTCATGAAGTGGCGCCGTCGGCAATCCGTCGAGGACATGCCGATGGGGCCGCAGAACGCCCGCTCAACCGTGCTGTCGCCTGAGGAGGAAGCCGCATCCGGTTGCCTTCCGCAAGCACACGCTCCTGCCGCTCGACGATTGCCTTTATGCGTTGCAGGCAACCATTCCGCATCTGACGCGATCGTCGCTACACCGCCGCTTCCAGCGCCACGACATCTCGCGCCTGCCGAGCGTCGAAGGAGAGAAGACCAGGAAGAAGTTCAAAACCTATCCGATCGGCTACTTCCATATTGACATTGCCGAGGTGCGCACCGAGGAAGGCAAGCTCTACTTGTTCGTGGCCATCGATCGCGCCTCGAAGTTCGCCTTCGTGGAGCTGCACGACCGGGCAACGCGGCGCAACGCTTCAGACTTCTTGAGGCGCCTGATCAAGGCCCTTCCGGCGGATAGTCGAAGTCTTCTTTGTCGAACCGTCCTGCCGCCCGCGGTCGGCAAGTTCCACGGCTTCGGCACGAACGGCTTCACGCCGATCCTCTCGCATGCATCGGAGCCAGTAGGGTCCTGTCCACGACGACGTTGGTCACCTCGTGCGCGATGATCAAATGATGCTGGGTATCGACGGCCGCTTTCACGATATATCCGACGACACTCGCTCCCCGCATATTCGCGGCCATGGCGCGTGAACCCGGGTCGGTCAGCGAGATCTGCTGATCAGGCGTGCGGCGCTTTGGCGTGCCGCGAGTGAAATTTCGGTCCCGCGAATTGACGGCCTTGATCTTGGCTCCGTCGATCGCTGCCACGGCATTCTTCAACATGCCGATGTGGACGCAGAGCCCGACAAATCTCGCGCAGTCGGATCGGATCGCCGCGGCGTTGTTGGTGCGAAAGTCGGCAATCGTCTTGAAATCAGGAGCGAGGCGACCCGTCAGCCACATCACCTCGACATTGCGCCTCGCCTCCTGCTCGAGTCGCCGGCTCGTTTGTACGCGGTTGAGGTAGCCGCACAGATAGAGCTTGAGCAGCGTCGAAGGGTGGTACGATGGCCGACCCGTCGCTGCCGGCGTGACGCCCGCAAAGCCGATCGCGCCGAGATTCAGTTCGTCGATGAAGGCGTCGACCACGCGAACGGGATTGTCTTGCACTACGTAATCCTCGAGACTCGCCGGTAAGAGCGAGAGTTGATCTCGTTCTCCGCCCTCGATGAACCGGACCATCTTCCACCTCCCGCGATGACTCGCTCAACGGAATCTGATTTGGCGTTTTCACACAAGCACGGGAGAAAGCGGACTCGTTTGCCCAAGCTGGCCCGACCACAATTCTCCTGTCTTCCGATCGCCCCCCGAAAGCGGACGAGGAAATAAGCATGTGTCGCCGTGCAATCGCCTTCTGATCACCCGCCGATCACAATTCGTCTCGAATTCTTCTTTCAACCTCGACAACAAACGGTGACGCCCTAGCTCCTGTATAGACAATATGAAGCTCTTCCTTTGGTCGAGTGAATCCGACGTAGAACAGACGGCGGGCTTCGCGCACTTCAGCAGGGCGCGCGTTCTGCCGCGGAATTCGTCCATCGTCCATTGCGAACAGGATAACGATTTTGAACTCTCTCCCTTTGGCGCTGTGCAGCGTCGAAAGATTTATGCGATCGCCTCCTTCACCATCTCTGGCGAAGTCCCCAAGCGTCATGAAGGAGGAGTCTCCGCCCTGGCCCGTTCTCTGCATGAATGCGCTCAGGGTAGCTGCCTCATCAGAGTTCGTGCGGCAGCGAGCAAGCAACTCACTCACATTGTTATTCAGTAGGCCGTGTAGCCACGCGTTGACCAGCTGATGCTGATCGCGATTGGTCCAAAGGAAGCTCGTCAGAGTTCTCTGGAAAGCAAGTCTCTCCTCCTCAGAGACCAACACTTCGCTGAAAATTCGCCGACCATCATTAAGAACTTGGGAGAAACGCGGCTTGCCTGATCGCCAACCACCACAGCACCAGAGCGCACAGCTCTCGAGCCACCTCATCAATTTGCTCGATCGCGGAAACAAGGCATTTGTGTCCGCCCGGATCGTGCCGAACCCGTGATTTTGCGCGGAGGCGACAATAGCGTCACCGATCCAAGCGGCCGGGTAGAGAATAGCGATGTCACCAATCTTGATGTCAGGATGACGCTCGATCATTTGAGGAAACACCGTAGCGAACAGGTAGTCGGCTTGCTGCCCGAAATCTCCCTGATGACGAGGATGGAAGTAAATCGCGCCTAGAGAGGCTCCTTCGGGAGCCTGATAGCCTCTTTCTTCACCTAAAGCATACTCCGAAGCGGTCACAATTCGTGATCCGCATCGATAGTTGAATCGAAGTCTCACAGTTTGGACATCAGCCCTCTCAGAAACTTGCTGCAGAAGCTCTGGATGCGCTCCAGTAAAACCATAGATCGACTGATCTACATCACCGACGGCGAAAAGGCGCATCCCCGTACTGAAGCAGAGCCCTAGGACCATGCGATGTAGCGCCGCCCCAAGATCCTGATATTCGTCCACGACCAGAACAGGAAATTTCGCCAGAAGTGCACGTTGCAGCCATTCGTTCTCGCGTAGCGCTTTCACCGCCAACAAGGGCATGTCATCAAAATCGATCAGGCTCATATTCCGAAGCTCTGACTCGAATTCTTCAACTAGACGAGCCAGCTCGGGATCTTCATTGCGCCATTGCTGTGTCTGCCTGTTCAAGATGGAGCGCCTATACCGCCCCATTCGGACATCCCAATCTTGCGGATTTCCCGGCCCACCTACGACGCGGCGATGCGCTCGCTCAAGCGCCGTCCGTCGCTCGTTCTGCGTAGCGACCTTAAAGTTCGCGGGCAATCCAAGCCTAGCTGATTTGGCATAGGGCAGCACAACTTGAGTTAGCGAGAACGAATGCACAGTACCGATGAACGCTCGCGGCCCCGGCTCAACCCCTAATGTCGCAAGGCGCGTCTCTAGCTCACGCGCGCATTCGTTGTTGTAAGTGATGCAGGCGAGACCTCGCGGCTCTTCGACATCTTCCGCCAGCATACGTGCCAGCTTGATCGTCAAGGTCTTCGTCTTGCCGCTGCCTGGTCCCGCCAGCACCACGCAGTGGCCTTCACTATTGTAGGCTTCCCACTGCTCTGCGTTTTCGCGCAGATCCTCTGCAGCTCGCAGATATAGAGCTGAATTAGACACGGTCGGTCACGAAGTTGATTGCCTTCCGGATATATGAAGGTGGCTTCAGCTCACCCAGACGGGCGACGAGGCTTTGAGCAAAGCGACCTTTGCCAATCGACTCTATCATCGCCAAGTATTTGTCCGGCTCTAGCGTCTTAGGTTTTGCTTCCCACTCGTCGATCAACGCTTTGCGCTCGTCTCCGAACTCTCCTTCGCGGAGGCCAGCGATTATGAGAGGGATGAAATCGTTCTTAAATAAGTCGATCTCCAGGGTATGCATATTGGAGAAAATTCCGTACTTCTCACATGCTTCACAAAACTTATTATAGTCGTCCAGGTCTTTCAGCTCCTTGAGCAGCTTAGCTGGTTTCTTGCCGGTTTCTGTCTGTTCAATAGTTGATACCAAACCGAGTGCTCGATGGTAGCCAAGTGGAAGCTTCTCTTCTCCTCTTGGATCCCAATCGGTCAACACCGAGAAAGGGATGCGCAGGCCAGTGAGCAATTTGACGTATGGGGCGAAATTAGTGCCCCCAACCGAGCAAACTGTGATCCCAAAATTATCCAGAGATTTCCCCATTGTCTCGGCAAACGCAGGTACAAGGAAGCGCTCGGCATCCCCTTCAACAAGAAGCACACCCCTCGCAAACAACATTTCTGCGCGTGTCACGTCAATATATCGCGCAAGGTCGCCAATCTCGCCGGCGGAAAACTCAATCGCCGCCACAGATCGGCCAAGCGTACCGTTGTCCTTCGTTTCCTTCAGCAAGACGATCGACTGCAACGGAGCGACGCTGGCGATGTGCGGTGAATGCGTGGTCATAAACACCGACAGGGCAGCACCATCCTCAGCATCGTCTCCGATGCTCTCAAACAAATGCCGATAGACCGACCTTTGCAGGTGAGGATGAAGATGGGCTTCCGGCTCCTCGATCGCCAAGAACGTATGGTCGCGCTTGTTTTCGGCAAGCAATCGCTTCAACTCTAGCGCTTTCAAGCCCAAGAAGACGATATTGGCTGAGCCGAGACTTGCATCCTGTATTCCGCGCCTCCCCTCATCAATCAGAAACTGAATGTTTCTGTATAGTCGCATCGGATCGGTCGGGCTGAAACCGAGACGTGGCTTCACATCCTGCCGTGCGCCACCCATCTTTCCCAGCAGCTCCACGATGCTGTTCTGAAGTTCCTTCACCTCAGCAAATTCGACGACCTTCTTGCTCGCCGCTTCGATCTCTTTGCTGATGGATTTCAGCTTGGCCTGAGCTACGCCATGGAACGCATTCTCGATTAGTGGTCGGAGAGGAGAGCGCCGCCATGTGGCGAGGTCGCCTTCCGCGTCGCGTAAGGCAGATAAGACGTCGATCGCTATGCGACGTCGCAGATCAAAACCGAAGCGCTTTGCCTCATCCTCGCCACCATAGCAGACAAACTCATAGTCTTCGTCTGCTGCCGGATCGCCCTCAAGATCCGCACGGGGGCTGAACGCGTAGGTTAGTCGGACCGTATCTGGATCATCATCGAGGCGGAAATCCGTAAGCAGTGCCAGCGTATCGAGATCGTCCTCGAAATCTTCAATCTCGACGGAGACGATGATCTTGTCTTCGCTGCCTGGCCCACCCAACCCGTCCCAGAAATCAGACATCTTCAGCTGACGCGCGCTGTCCGGGAGCGTCGCATCAAATATGAGCCGCAGCGCGAAAAGTAAATTGCTCTTTCCAACGCGGTTCTCGCCGACCACGACGATGTTGCCATTTAGGACTACATCTAGTTCGGAAAAATTTCTAAAATTCTCGATCGTAATTCTGGAGAGATGCACTGTTCTGCAGCCTCATTTGCCCTTGAGCAGTCATCTGCTGTGGGCGCTACGTTACGAATATTTCCGGAAATCGGACGACACCTCTGTCCCAAAATCGATGTGCTTGAGGATGCGGCCGACTTCACGGGCCGCCTTGATGGGCGCAGGGATCTTCTGATCGAACTGCGTTGTGCTCCAGTTGATCTTGGTCAGCGCCAACACGTCCTTGGCTAGTGCGAGGATCGGACGGTCCGTGCTCTCGTGAGGAACCAGCAACAAGGGACGAGGGATGCGAAGGCCTGGGTAGGTTCCATAGTAGGGGACACTGCCGCGCGTATAAAGGAGGCCCTTGCCCTTGAGGTCGACGAACGTGCCGCGCAACACCGGGTAGTTCCCATCGCGAAGGACGGCGATTGGTGAGCTCTCCTGCACCCAGAGCAGATCAACCATCTCGATGCCCGCTTTGGCGAGGGCGGCATCGACGCCTTCCGCCTCTTCGGGACGAAAGCGCGATGTCTTAAGCACGACGATGCGCGCGGGCACATGCCCATGAAAAGATTTGTAAGTCTTGATGGATCGGACAACCAGGTCCTCGGCATCCTCGGCCGTCAGGTAGGGATGGCGGCCTCGGCTCTCGGTCTGGGCGCGAGCACCACGCAATATGAGACCGCGGCCACGATCGTCGAACATCTGCGCCGTGCTGGTCCAGAGCTGCTGGCCGTCCAGGTCGCGATAAAAACCAATGCCCAGGAAACTGGTGCGGTATTCACCGGCGCTCGGCAGCAGGCGCCACGGCACCTTGCCGGCCTTGTAGTAGAGCTGATCGAGCAGGTTCCATGCGCGCGTGGCCTTCACCTGACGCTGGCGGTTGCTGTCGCGTTTGACCTTCCGGGGGATCTTTGCGTCATCATCCCAAGTGTCGGGCCACACGATCTGCGTCGGAACGTCGAAGTGCAGCGCCCGGGCCTTGAGCAGGTCACGGAAGTTCAACCCATCGTCGGGATGGTCGCTCTCTTCAGCGCCTTCGACCTCCTCCTCGCTCTTGGCATTCACCAGCTTTTCGATGAGAGGTACTGGCAGCGCCAGCACGATCACATCAGGCTTGGCGCTGCCCTCGATGATGGCGGAGAGCTGGGACTTGATCAGGTCGACTGCCGCGCGAACGGCTTCATCGTGGCGACCGATGGAGGTAATCTCCTTCACCTGCCGGCGTGAAAGCGTCGCGGTGGCGGCGTCCGGAACCTCGAACTTGCAACGGAATGGATTTTGATTGCCGAGTCCCGGGAAGTCGGGATTCAAGTTGATCAGTTCCTTGTTGCCGCTTTCGATGCCGCGGCCGGTCTCGTCAAGGAACTCACGGAAGCCGTTCACAGTGTCTTCTGTGCCGATGACGCCGACATTGACAATGTCGCCCGAGCGAGGCTGCAGAGGGCCAAACCGGCGCAGGCCTTCGCGCGGGTCTAGGTGCTGGCCACCATCACCGAACTCCAGCAACGGCTCATCAAATATGTGCGTTTTGAAGTTCATGCGGCTAGCCCTTCCGCGAAGAGGTCGACCTGCATGTCCTTCGCGCGGGGATCGGTGCGCGTCCAGGAATCTTCCGGCACACCGCGCGAAAGTTCCAGCAGTGGCAGGCGCTCAAAGCCGAGCAGCGGTTGCGGCACATCGACGTCGAACAATCCAGGCTGGATGTCAGAGCTCGACACCAGAAGGTGCTGCCACATCAACACCTGACCACGAATGGCAGCATTCTTCTCAAGCCGCTTCTTGCCGGCCATCAACGCTTCCGGGTATGGGTGCGGCTGAAATCCGTTTCGCGTGAAATGGAAGGTGGGATCGGTCACGACGAACCATTCATCGGCAAGCCGCTCAAAGCGGAACGTAGCGGCGTGGTGGCGAACATAACCGGGGCGTTTGAGGTCCTTCTTGTTCGGGTAGTAGCCTACGACCCTCGCAGAGGTATCATTGACGCTCGCGGCGTACTTGTAGCTGCGCGATCGGTTCTCGCCGTTCGCTCGGAAATAGAAGAGATGCTCCTTGCGCAGAAAGCTGAGCTCGCTCGCCGTCTGCCGGGCGATCGTGCGGCGCAGCAGATCCACGATGTCCGCAAAGTCATCCGGGTCATCGCTCAGGCTCAGGAGTTCGGTATCGACTGCCTCGACCTGATCATGGTCGACAATGGCGCGCGTACCGAATTCACGCGGATCGACGAACGAGATAAAGCGTCGCTTTCGGATGACCCAGTCGAAGCGCGTGTCGTCATGCTTCTCGAGTTCGGGAATCGCGTCTCGCCCGCTCCCAAACGGTGACGTGGCGACGAAGATCTCGTCAGGCAGTTTCACCCGCAGAAGATTGATGATGGCATGCTCGCCGAGATTGAGCGGCGGCAGGTGAACGCCGGGCGTGCCACGGTCAATAGTAAGCGCGCCAAGTCGGTCGGCGCAGCGGGCATCGAATACGTCCGCCACCTTGTCGAACACGAGGCGGCGCTCTTCGCCCTTTACCCCGTCCGAAACATCCTTCCAGTAGGCGGTCCCGTCGGATTGGCGCCAGACGACCATGATCACGGGGTAGTTGGTGCCGCGCCAGTACGCTAGGTCGTCGGGCTTGAGGATATACTCGAAGCCGCGGTCGTCTTCGCGGATATACCGCCCACTGTTGGTGGACTTGACCTGGACCCCGAGGACCTTGCCCAGGGGCGTGCCGGAAATGGGTTCACGCAGCTCAATGAAGCCGTCGGTGCCAGCCTCAAGCCGGCCACTCGGCTCGTAGATGAACTTCATCTCGAGCACGAGCTTCCTGACGGCGGTCTCGCCAAGCTCACCCAGCATCTGACTGTCTGTGATTCGCTTGCTCATCCCGCAATAATGGTGAGTCGTAGGCAATTGACCAGCACTCAGTTCTTGTTATGTTCGAATTCTTGTGAAGATTGTGCCGTGCGCTGAACCGACTCGCGTCCCGCCGCCGACTATCCCAACCACCCTAGGTCGATCGACCCGGATCGTTGCGATAAGCGACTGCACACCGAGTATCGAGATCATCCGCTTCAGATTGTAGGCGAGGATGCACAGGCTCATTTCGGTGCTCACACTTGCGAGCGCCCCTTCGTCAGGAAGTGCGTGTGACCCATCCACGCCTTCAAGGTGCCGAACGGATGCTCGATTGCGAAATTGAGGGAGTGACTGGGTGAGCTGACGACGACACGAGTCAGGCTTACGGTATGCAGGAGTGTACCGATGAGGACCAGTTGCAGTACCAAGTTTGGGCCATGCGGCGGCCGCGCACGGACGATTCCTGCTGTACAGCCTTTATGTCCATGGCATAGTTAATGGGGTCTGGTACGGCGTGGGGGTTACTATGGAGTTCCTGGATCAATATGCTGAGCACATTGGCGAAATTCTCTCCTGGCTCTCTAACCCCGATACCACGATCCCGGTCATCAAGTTGCTGCAAGGCTTGGCCGCCATCATTGGCGCTCTCGTCTCCGCCCTAGGTTTCTATAAAGCGTGGCGCTTCGCTGAGAGCAAGCTGGGTAAACGTCTCTCGGAATTTCTCGAGCAGGAACATGCCAACGTGGTTCTTGCCCGGAAGACGGTCAGAGACTTTCGGGACAAGCGTAGTGCGGTGAAACACGCACGTTTAAAGATCTTCACCAACTACGAACTGCGAAAAGCCCTCCGGCAAGTCCGCGGCGCCAAGATCGGCGGCGCCGAAGCCATGCTTCTTGATTCGTTAAGCCGTACCAAGGAACGTGAAGATCTTGCACGCCAAAAGGCGGCACTTCACCAAAGCCAGCGTGCCATGGCTCACCTGCTGCTCGGAGCAATTGAAGATTCGAGAAGCGACCACCGTGCGGCGCTCGCTCATTTCCAGGCCGCACTTGAGATCGACGAGTACGATGTCGAAGCGCTCGAATATTTAGGCTTACAATTACTAAAGCTCGGAGATTCCGCGCAGGCGCTAGATGAGTTTGAGAAGCTTGCCGAGATCGCCAAGAAAAGAGGAAACCAATTACTTCTTGCTCACGCTTATCGGAATTGCGGGCTGGCCTACGATGCTCCACCGAACTCTTCACCGTTCAACGCAAACATCGCTTATAAGAATGCAATCGAGGCCTTTCCATCAGACGGACCGCCTCTGGACATCGGTTATATCCACGAGCTGAGGGGCCGTGTGAACATAAAGCTAAAGAACTCAGGACAAGCCCATAGAAGCCTGATGAGCGCTCTTACGCGCTATTCACAAATTGAACTGACGCGCAATCGCGACTCTCGAGAGGCGGCGGAGGGGGTGCGCCGCATTCATGCCTTTCTCGCAGATCTCGACCAGCTTCAGAATGGCACCACAACCGTGGTTGACGATGGCGATCCGCAACCTGAGACAGCTAGCGTAACAACCTTGCAGCGCTCATTTATGATGCAGCTATCCGATCAGAAGCCCGAAAATCAGACGCCCAGTGGCAAAAGTCCCAATTGAGGCAATCTGCCCAATCGCGAGGCTTCCAGAGGCTGCCAATACGAATGCGCTCACGGTTCTTGCGGAATTGCTTCGCAACGGAGTCGCGGCACGCTCAAGAGTGGCATAGGCCGCCAATAGCAAACCGCACACTAGCGCTGCCGATAGGGGCGCGCCGAAGAGGCCGAGCAAGGTGCTCATCAAAATAATGGCGAAGGCTGGCATGCTTCTCATCACTACTGTCGAGTGATGGCAGGGTCTTATGATTCGCTGACCTTGGTGAACCGTCCCGCGGACTTACCCTCAGCAATTCTCATCCTCGCGTACTAGATCGCAGAGTTAAGCCCAATCAACGCATCAATGCGGCCTAGCAAAGCACTGGGGTCCCCAAACACAGGCTTTTTGGAACCCCAATGGAACCCCAGCCCTCCCTGGTGCGAATGCGTTACCAAACTAACCATATGAAATCATTGGTGACCCCGACAGGATTCGAACCTGTGACCCTCAGATTAGGAATCTGATGCTCTATCCTGCTGAGCTACGGGGCCGTGAAGCTGGAGGGCAAGAGGCCGAGAGAAAACAGAACGTATGCGGAACGCCCTCAGGACGCCAATATGCTCAAACAAACTCTGGCTTGGATGGATTTGCCCGAACCATTGGACTGGGAAGCTTTTTGAGACGACATACGCCGAGCGTCAAGACCGCCCTGCTTTCGACCAGGATAAAGTTCTGCGACACCACGTCTGGCACAACCGGAAGCATGCCTCAACTCGGTCCGGTCCTGTGTAAACCACAAATAATCATTATACCTTCCGTTTATTCCCCTTCTTGCAACAAATGCCGCAAAGGAGCATTTAAGTATACAAGCAGGGTGCAAGTTGTCCGCTGACGTCTGACAGTATGTGCGTTCTTAACAGTATGTGCGTTCTTACCATGGCGCCTGTTGCCAAAAGCCGGCCCGGAACCGATACCCGTTCACCAGCGTGCGCGGAGATCTTCGGGGTTGGCATCACAACCGAAAACCGGGCGGGCAGGTCGGGTGAAGTCCCGCATGAAGCTCGGTGCGAGGCAACGCCACCGGCCGATAAGCGGTCCGATGCTGTTGGTGCATGCACGCATTCGGTCGGGACGAATTCCGGTCACTCGGAAGCCAAGAACTCTCCGCCGGCTCAACACGCACTTGTCGTCGACGATTCGGGGCGCGATGCGATCGGGCTCATGGCGGGCGTCGATCTCGTACCGCAAGAACCCGTACCTGGGGGCGACGGCAAGATTCGTTGCGCCCTCATCTGGTGTCCGGAAGTGCCCGGGGGAACCCGCTTCGCGCTTATCCGCAAAAATGAAAGCGGCGAGACCGAGAAGCTCGAGGGCGGCGTGCTGATGGAGCAGGCACCGTCGCTCAACTTGGCGCGCATCAGGCAACGCGGCGCGCAACTCGGCGCGAACGAAGTTGTCCTTATCCTGCCGCAAGCTTGTGCCTCATTTGATTGATGTCGAATGGGTCGCGCCGGCGGGATCGCTGCCGGAGAAAGCGATCTCAGGCGCAGGGCGATGCGATGCTGCCATCAAGAATCAGGCTGGACGTGCCGATGCGGCTGGGAACAGCACTGGCACTGGCACTGGGCCTGACGGGGGCGAACGCGCTTGCGGCTCAGCGCGTCGCAACGGCCGGAGCTGTGACAGGTGACACTCTGGCAATCGACACGTCCACGGTGATGATCACATTGCCCCCGTTGCCGCTTCCGCATCCCAAGCGCGCAAGCGCGTCCCGCCGTGCAGCATATGCCGCAATGCTGCCAACCTGGCCGTTGCTGCAGCCGACGGCGATGGCACCCGAAGATTCCGAAGCTATCAAGCCTTCCAACGCCGGCGCTCGCTTCGAGCAAGGTGCCACGGTCAGGGCCGCGCCATCCGAATCTGCCAGCGATACAACGGTTCCACCTGCGTCGCGCGACAAGCTAATCCCCGCCAAGCCAAGCGCCAGCCGCGATCTCAAGGCACCCAATGGCGGCGAAGGCAAAGTCGAACCGCGCCCACCTTCATCACGCGACGAAGCGCAATCGTCGGGGGTTGAGCCGCGGTCTGTCCTCACGGAGGGCACAGACGTCGCCCCGCCCGACGCGTGGTCGGCGGCGGAGATCGCGGAAGCAGAGCAACTCTGCGAAAGCCTTCTCGAGGGGATTGCAGCCGAGGCGGACAGATTGGATCCGCTGCGCAGGGGAAGCTGCGGCACGCCCAAGCCGCTGCGCCTGCGGCGCATCGGCAGCGGCGCTGGAATAGCGATCGAACCGGCCGCTACGACAAACTGCGCCGTGACTGCGCGACTTTATCAATGGCTCGAGACGGTGGCTCAGCCCGCTGCCCAACGCGCTTTCGGCTCGCGGATCGTCAAAGTGCGCAACGCATCGTCGTACATGTGCCGCAACCGCTATAACGATCCGGCACAGAAGATTTCCGAGCATGCTTTCGCCAACGCCTTGGACATATCCGCGTTCGAACTGGCCGACGGGCGCCTGATCGACGTAAAGCGATATTGGGGTCTCGTGGTGGAAAGCGAGGAGGCAGCGCGCGCCGCGCAAAATGCGGCCAAGGCGATCGATACCAAAGCGGCGCCAGAAAAAGGGGAACCGGTCAAGCCCAGCGGGCTCGGCGCACGAACCTTTACCGGCGGGATCACTCAGGCAAGAGCGGAAGGCAAGCCGCGCGCGGCCGAACCGGGCCTCAACGAAACGGCCGAACTGGCATTCCTCAAGGAACTCCATTCGGGCGCTTGCGGCATCTTCAGCACCGTGCTCGGCCCACATGCGAACGCTGCGCATCATGACCATTTCCACGTCGATCTCAAGCAGAGACGCGGTGCAGCCTATTGTGAATAGGGCGTGCAGCACGACGGCACGGATGGCGCTTGGCGCGGCGTTCGGCCTCGGGTAACCGCACCGCCGCCAAGTTCAATTCATCCCGCCCCAATGGCAACTTATGCGAGCACACACTCCGGTTGCCAGAAGATCGTGCGGCGACTATCCGTCGTCACGCAAATTGCTACGCCGCATCAGTCGCTATAAACTAATTACTTGATTTTTCTGATTTTATTCTTCTCCGCCTCCGCTCTTCTCTCCCTGCGTGCATCATATTCCAGTTGCGCCGTTCGCCAATTCCACGTTGTATGTAGGCTGATCTTCTTTGTAGCCTACTACCGTTGCGTGCACATGGCCCGTGGGGGGGAGATTCAGATGGCGAACATTCGTATCGAGCGCGTGCCCATCGAAAAATTCTACCTTGGCTATCTGGGTTTCGACCATCTCCAGCTGGTGCTCGAGCAAGACAGCCTTACGTCCGTGCCGGTCCCGCAGGAGGGTTGGTATGTGATGGAGGGGTTGCGACTGGTGAAGGGAGGCGAGGTCAAGCTCGGTGTGCTGGGTGAATATGGCAATCTGACCTTGCAATTGGCCAACGGCGGCATCACTGGCAGCGAGCTGGAGGCAGCAATCGGCACGCCCGAAACGCGAGGCAGCCGCATCATTTCCGTCAGCGACCCGCTGAGCACTTGGGCACAGATGGCCAATCATGCCACAGGCATCGCGGACCAGTACTACGACTACAACGGGTATGGCGGGGCGGGCAGCCTGTCGCCCACCCTCAACTCCACGAGCTTCATCGCCTCAGCGCTTTATGCGGGCGGAATCAGCATTACCGAAAACCTGCCTCACAACCTGCGATTTTCGCCCGGAATGGAAACGCTGCTCGGTGGCAACGGCGACGACCTCATGCGCATCCAGGCGCAATTCACCGCAGTGTTCGGTGGCTATGGCCAGGATCTACTCCAGGGCCTCGACGACCCAACCCGGATCGACCGCATGTTCGGCGGCGCCGACAACGACCTGTTCAGCTGGTCGCAGGGCAAGAACTACCTGCACGGCGGAGACAGCTCATGGACGTATGCCGAGGACGGGATTGATACCGTCAACTACTCGGGCGCAGGCAATGTCTACATCGAGCTGGTGCAAGGTTGGGTAGAGCACAAGACGCCCCAATACATGGCGATCTTCAATACTGGAATCGACTATCTGCTTTCGATCGAACGCCTGGTTTGGAACGACCAGTCCAGCGACACAATCACCACTGGGCCCGGCGTCGAGTTGATTGAGACACCCCTGTCCATCTACATGGGCGGCGAGAGCGCCGACGCAGCACAAGGCATGGGCGACACCATCGATTTCAGTGCCTCAACGACGGGTCTCGTGATCAACCGCGCAACTGACAGCGCACATTTTGTCAACGCTTCGGGACAGAGGGGCGAGGGCGGCATATGGATCGATTCTGTCGAGTGGGTGATCGGCTCCTCGGGCAACGACATGATCTATGCGAATGCCGGGCTGCGCGGCATCGAAGGCGGGGAGGGCGATGATTTCATCGATGCGCATCTCGTTGGCGCTTTCTCCGGCGCAAGTCCGCAAGGCTATGACGTGGAGCTCGATGGTGGCGAAGGAGCCGACACAATCGTCGCAAATGCAGGGCGCACGCTCATCAGCGGCGGATCGGGTTCCGACATCATCGTTGCGTCAGCAATGACGAGCGGCGACGAGCAGACCGAAATCGTCATCGAAAACGCCGACTCCAGTGACAAGCTCTACGTGGCCTACAACTACTTCAACGAGTCCGGCCAAGGCTACGACGGCTCGAAGCTTATGCAGCTTACGGGCGCGATCGGCACCTACGAAGACATGGTAAACTATGGATGGGAGCTCGGCTTCGAGACGCGGCTTCGTGTCGACATCTGGACCAACACGGATGAGATAGCGGGTGTCATCAACTTCGCCGGCGCAATCTCGTACCGAATCGAAGGATCCGACCTGATCATCACACTCCTGCAAGGCGAGCGCGTGAATGAGGAGATCGTGATCGAGGATACCGGGGAAACCGAGCTGCGCCAGACGAACAGTCTTCTGCTCGATACGGAAACCATCATCCGCGTCGTCGATTTCGAGCTCGGCGATTTCGGTCTCCAGTTCATCGATCCGGGCTCGGTCATCACGCAGCAGATCAACGGACAGACGTATGCCGGCTTCGAGAACTGGGACTCCGCAGTGCTTGAGCTCAACAAGCCGATGCTCGATCCGTTCCCGGAGCCGCCTGCCGCCCCATCCAGCGATCCGAACGATCCCGAAGCGCGTCGCCTCCCCAAGGCCACGAACAGGGAACGGATGATGCCGATTTCATCGCGCTGAACGTGCCGACCCGAGTCGATGCCGGCGGCGGCAACGATACGATCACGTCATCGGGTGACAACAACGATACGATCGACGGCGGCACCGGAGACGACACGATGGCGGGTGGCGGCGGTGACGACCACTACTATGTCGACAGCGCGGGCGACATCGTGATCGAGGGAGAGAATGCGGGTCTCGACACCGTCATTGCGAGTGTCGACTACACCCTGGGCGCCAACGTCGAGAATCTCACGCTTGCGAGCTTGGCTATCGCCGGCACGGGCAACGGGCTTGCCAACCGGCTCGTGGGCAATTCCGAGGCCAACATTCTCGTCGGGCTCGATGGCGATGACACGCTCTATGGCGGGACAGGGGACGATATACTTATCGGCGGCGAGGGCAGCGACACCTACACCTGGGTGCGCGGCGACGGAAACGACACGATCGTCGATACGGGAACCGGGGAACACGACATCGATACGTTGTACCTGTTCCAGGACGTCTCTCCTGAGGACCTCAGCGCCATCCGCCTCACGTCCCACAGCGACGACCTGGTTCTCCTCGTGCGGGGCGGAGGGCGCATCACACTTGCCGACGCGTTCACGGGGGCCGGCATACCCATCGAGCAGATCTCGTTCGAGACGGGTATCGTATGGACGACGGCGGAGATCAGTGCACTGGCGCAATCCGCTGCATTCAGCGATTCTCCTCCTCCGGCCGCCCACGACGACGAGGGCTTAGTCTATGGCGGGATCGACAACCTGCTTAGAGCCGAGGCGCTGCTCGCCAACGACACAGATCCCGCAGGAGAACCGCTTGCGATCCAGACCGTCTCGGACGTCAGCATCGGCAGCGCGATGGTGATGAGCGACGGAAACATTGCGCTGGACCTGCCAGCCGGCTACGAAGGGCAAGTGCGCTTCCGTTACACGGTCGCCAATGTGTCGGGCGCCACAGCGAGCGCGCTCGCCATCGTGACAATCGTTGCCAATTCGGCTCCGGTGCTGGCGGATACACTTGTCGACCAGAACATCAACGCTGGCGACCCGTGGAGCTTTGCGCTTCCCAGCGGGCTATTCACTGATGCCGATGGCGATACGCTCGCCTATTTCGCTACGCTTGCCGACGGCAGCGAACTGCCCTCGTGGCTGACATTCAATCGCGTCTCGTCGACGTTCACGGGCACACCTCCCGACGGGACCACCGGCCCCTTGGCAATCCGCATCGAGGCCTACGACGGATTTGTCGTCTCCGACACGACCTTCACGATCAACATCGCTGGCGCGCACCCGGACCCGGACCAGACCTTCGTCGGGACCAGCGGCGGCGACGTGTTCACGGGCGGCAGCGGCAACGACACGTTCAAAATCATCGGCAACAATTCGGGCTTCGACGTCTTCGTCGGCGGCGCGGGCACCGACACGATCCTGGGCAGCGCGTGGAACGACACGCTGGGGCTCGCCGACGTCGCCGGAAACCTCGACGGCATCGAGGTCATCGACATGGGCGGCGGATACGACAAGATCCTGCTCACGAGCGGCGAAGACCATCTCGACCTTACCGGAATCGCTGTCAGCGGTGTGGAACTGATCGACGCAGGAGCGGGTAACGACATCATTGTCGGATCGGCGGGTGACGACGTGATACGGGGGAACGCCGGCGACGACGTTATCTCCGGCGGTGACGGCAACGACACGTTCACGATACTCGGCAACCCGGAAGGCTTCGACGTCTTCATCGGGGGCGCGGGCACCGACACGATCCTGGGCAGCGCATGGAACGACACGCTGGGGCTCGCCAACGTCGCCGGGAACCTCGACGGCATCGAGGTCATCGACATGGGCGGCGGATACGACAAGATCCTGCTCACGAGCGGCGAAGACCATCTCGACCTTACCGGAATCGCTGTCAGCGGTGTGGAACTGATCGACGCAGGAGCGGGTAACGACATCATTGTCGGATCGGCGGGTGACGACGTGATACGGGGGAACGCCGGCGACGACGTTATCTCCGGCGGTGACGGCAACGACACGTTCACGATACTCGGCAACCCGGAAGGCTTCGACGTCTTCATCGGGGGCGCGGGCACCGACACGATCCTGGGCAGCGCATGGAACGACACGCTGGGGCTCGCCAACGTCGCCGGGAACCTCGACGGCATCGAGGTCATCGACATGGGCGGCGGATACGACAAGATCCTGCTCACGAGCGGCGACGACCATCTCGATCTTGCCGGCATCGCTGTCAGCGGTGTGGAACTGATCGACGCAGGAGCGGGTAACGACATCATCGTTGCGAGCGCAGCGGACGATATCCTCAAGGGCGGGTTCGGAAACGACACGTTCGCGTTCCGAGGAGACTTTGGTCACGACACCATTGTCGACTTCGAAACAGGGACGGCGGCGGCGCACGACCTGATCGACATGGCGGACGCCGGTTTTGCCAACTTCTCCGCGCTTCTCGCGGCGGCCAGCGAGGTGAATGGCGATACCGTCATTACCCTCGATGCTGCCCAGTCGCTGACGCTTGCCGGTGTCAGCTTGCAGCATCTTACAGCCGACCACTTCCTTCTCGCCTAAGGGTGGGGGTCGGTAGGCGCCGCGCCTTCGCCCTTATATGCGGAGCAACGCAGCAATGCCGGATGCGAAATGCCTCCGGCGCCACCGACTGGAGGCAAATCGCATGAACCGTGCGGCCGGCAAACTGCGTGGAATGCGCATGTGGCGAAGCGTAGCCGTGTTCGTTGCGATTTGCAGTTGGGCGGCCATGGTTCAATCAGCGCCCGCGCATGAAGCAGGTGCCGGATCTGGCGAAGACTGCGCACTCGCCAACCGCTCCTCGCCACGCGCGGTGGTCCGCGTGATCGACGGCGCCACACTTGTTCTCGATGACGGCTCGCATGTACGCCTGATTGGAGCTCTGCCGCCGACTTCGCTCGACGCCGCTCCGGCAGCGCGTGTTCGCAGCGAGCCGGACTTGGGCGCGCACAGGCGTGACACCTCGGCGACGGCGTCGGCGACAGAGGGAGTGCACGACGTCTGGCAACCGGCAGTCGCAGCACGCGAGGCGCTGGCCCGGTTCATCGATGGCCGCAGTGTGACGCTCGCCACCGCGGGACGGCAGCGCGACCGGTACGGCCGCGTGCTCGCGCACGTCTTCGTCAATGAGGCCGACGGCAGCGCGTTATGGCTGCAAGGTGCGATGCTGGCGGCCGGACATGCGCGGGCCTACGGAATTCCCGACACCTTCTCCTGCATGGATGCGCTGCTTGCGGCGGAGGCTCCGGCGCGCACTTCCGGCCTCGGGCTGTGGGCTAATCCTGCTTACGCGATCCGCCCTGCGGCGCTCGTGTGGAACTTGTTGCGCCTGCGCGGCACCTACCAGATCGTCGCCGGAACGGTGCTGACTTCGCAGCGGGTGAAGAGCGGCTGGATCTACCTCAACTTCGGAGGCAACTGGCGCCGCGACTTTTCGGTCTCGGTTGCTCCGGGCGTCTCCCGCGCGCACCCCGCCTGGGCTGCCCTGCTCCTCGACCTGAAGGGTCGGCAGGTGCGCGTACGCGGCTGGATCGACCGGCGCAACGGACCGACAATTAACATCGAGCATCCCAGCCAGATCGAGTTCATGGACGCGGACGTGGCGGCGCGGTCGCCGATGCGGAACACCATCCAACATTGAGGCCGTTGCCGGCCGCGGGACAGGGGCGCGCGATCCCACTCAAGGCGCAGCGTGAATGCGGCGCGCTCCCTTGCCATTCAAGCGCGCGAGATCGGCAGCGGTATCGACGTCGGGCAACTCGCGCACGAAGGCGACGCGCCGGCTGGCAAAATTCGCTACCGTATCGTCCAGCGTCTGCTCGCTCGACCAGCGAACGCCGGAGAATGCAGGCAATGACTTTGGGCTGCGCCACTCGCCGACCAGCCAATAGCCGCCATCAGTTGCAGGTCCCAGCACAGCATCGGCGCGGCCCAGCGCGGTGAAGGCAGATGCGATGTCATCGGGGCGCACCGCCGGGCAATCGGAACCGATGATTACGACCGGACCGGGCGGAAGGCGATCGAAAAGCACCTGCATGCGACGGCCAAGATCGCCTGGGCCCTGAGGCCGGCGCGGCAAAGGTGCTGGCCAGTAGCGCGCGCCGGTTGCAGTGTCGGGTGCGACGGCCAGCACGGTCTGCCAGCGCGGATCGGCACCCAGTCGTCGAACGACGGCGGAGCTGGCGTGACGGTAGAAGGACGTGGCGCCTACTACGCCGATCTCGCTTGCCAGTCGCGTCTTTACCCGGCCTGCCTCCGGCGCCTTGACCATGATGACGAGACGCCGGCGCCAGTTGGCAGCCGATGCACTGGCGTGACGCAAACCTTCGCGTGGCGCGTCGGCTTCTCGGGTCTCGGGTCGGTTTGGCCGCAGACGCGGCAGCGCCGCAAGCCTAGGCGAGTGGGATGAACGCGTAGCCATTGCCGTCCTTCTCGATACGCCCTGCGCCGGGCATGCCATAGTGATATCCAGTGATGATCGCATTGTCGGAAATCACGCGATCGAACATGCGGTGGCGGCTCGCCTCGGCCATCTGCGGATCGGAATCAAAGACCACGTGCCAGCCGGGATTGCGCACGAACAGCGCGGGAATGTTGGTGATGTCGGCGAGTACTTGAAGCTGTTCCTTGCCCGAGCCCAGCAGATAGGTCGTGTGGCCCGGCGTATGGCCGTACGCGGCCATTGCCACAACGCCCGGAGCGACCTCGGCGCCGTCCTCGATGCGCTTCAGGTTCTGCCACTTGGGCATGGTGGCCTGGATTCGCTTGGCGAGGCCCTGGCGATTTTCGGGCAACTTGGCGAGCGTGCCGGGGTCCGTCCAATATGCATACTCGGCATTCGGCACGACGATCTCGGCATTGGGATAGACCTGGGCATTGGTCTCCTTCTCCATAAGGCCAAAGATGTGGTCGGGATGGAAATGCGTCACCACGATCATATCGATCTTCTGCGGATCGATGCCGGCGGCGGCCATGTTTGCGGCGAGCTTGCCGGCGGTGGGCGCCAGCTGCGCGCCCGTGCCAGCGTCGAACATGATGGTCTTGCCACCCGTCTTCACAACCGTCACCGTGAATGGGATCGTGACCTTGTCGTCCGACAGTCCGGCGGCGGCGAGCGCGGCCTTCGTCTCATCGACAGTAGCGTTCTTGATGAAAGCCGGATCATGCGGCTTCAACCACTGACCATCAAAGATGGTCGTCACATCGATTTCGCCGACCTTGAAGTTATAAAAGCCCTTGGCCATCAGATCGGCCGCAGCCTTGCTCTCGGCGAATGCGATCCGTCCATGAAGGCCCAACACGGAGGCGGCTGCGGCGGCGGAGATAATGAAATCGCGGCGATCGATACCTGATTGGCGTGTCATCGAAATCCCCTCGGGGCTGATACATAATTGCGTGACGCACAGCGGCACGTGACGGCGTGTCACATCGTTGTCATGCGACCGCCTGCTTTACGGGCACCGCGCGCGTCCGTGTCGCCCGCTTGTGGACCGGAATAAACGCGCGCGACCATCTCCTGCGACGCACCACATACATATAGTGCGAGGCTTGCCTGGTTGCGCAAGATGCGTCGCACATAGCCCTCCTGGCGATAACGCTCGGCGCTGGTTGTGGCGGGAGTGCGCAATGCCCTCAAGCGACGCCGACCGAGGCGCCGAACGATATCGACGTCTTCCATCAAGGCCATATCCCGATAGCCGCCGATCTCGTCATAAAGGCGGCGCGGAATCAGCAGGCCTTGATCGCCGTACGGCAGGGCGAAGACGGATCCCCGCAGCGCGACCAGACCTTCCAGCACGCGCGGCGTTAGACCCCGGTCCTCAAGCGCGAAGCGGAACGTCGCCGCACAGAGCGGTGAATCGCCACTGTCGACGCGGCCCATGAAAGCGGCCGCTTCAAGATCCCAATCGGGGGCCAGGACCGTATCGGCGTGGAGAAACAGAAGCCATGGCTGGCGCGCGCGTCGCGCTCCTGTGAGCAACTGGCGGCCGCGGCCGGGATCCGTGGTCAGCAGATCAGCACCTGCCTGATCGACGATCTTGGTCGTGCGATCCGTCGAACCGCCGTCGACCACGATGACCTCGCGCACGAACCCCTCGACCGCGGCGGGCACCAGCGCAGTGAGGCAAGCGGCCAGATGCCGCTCAGCATTCAACGTTGGAATTACGACAGAGATCATTGCAGACATGTGGCATGCCTGCCGACCTGCAACAACCGGAACGTCAGGGTCCGGCCGCGCGTGCCACAGGCTTGTGCGGCAACGCGATAATGTTCTATCTTTGTTCCTAGCGAAGAATGCAGCCTTGATGATCACAATGCGGAGGGTTGAGTGCATGCAGGGCCACAACGAGGACCAGGACGACATTACCGACGCTGCGAACCCGACCGAGGGTTCCAGAACGGTCGATCGCGAGCGCCGGCGCGGTCGCGGTGCGGTGTCGAACACAACCGGGAGGTTCGAGCCTGCGACGCGTACTGCGTTCGACGATGGATGGGAGAGCCTCGGCGACCTGCCCGTTTTCTCGACTCATGTCCGGCACGAGCCCGCCAAAACGATCATCACGACCAACGACAGCCCGGATATCTCGTTCGACCAATCGATCAACCCATACCGGGGTTGCGAGCACGGCTGCATCTATTGCTATGCGCGGCCGACGCACTGCTATCTTGGACACTCCGCAGGCCTCGATTTCGAGACGCTGCTCTATGCCAAGACCAACGCGGCGGAATTGCTCGAACGCGAGCTGGCCAATCCGCGCTACCTCCCGCGCACGATAGCGCTCGGGACCAACACCGACCCCTATCAGCCCATTGAACGAGAACTCGGCATCACGCGGCAGATTCTCGAGGTGCTGGAGAACGCGCAGCATCCAGTCGGCATCGTCACCAAGTCAGCCTTGGTGATGCGTGACGCCGACATCCTGGGACGCATGGCAGAGAAGGGTCTGGCAAAAGTGGCGATCTCGGTGACAACGCTCGACCGACGGCTGGCGCGGGCAATGGAGCCGCGTGCAGCCACGCCACCGCGGCGACTGCAGGCGCTCAAGGCCCTTTCGGATGCGGGAATCCCGACGGCCGTCATGATGGCGCCCATAATACCCGCCCTCAACGACCACGAGATCGAGGCCATTCTGAAGGCCTCGCGCGAGTCTGGCGCCGGCGAGGCAGGCTACGTGCTGCTGCGGCTGCCGCTGGAGATCAAGACATTGTTCCGCGAATGGCTGGAAGAGCACGCTCCCGGGCGGGCTCGGCGCGTCATCAACATCCTGCAGCAGATGCATGGCGGGCGCGATTACGTCAGCGAGTTCGGGTTACGGCAAACCGGCAGCGGTCCTTATGCGTTGCAGATCGCAAGTCGCTTCCGGCTTGCAAAGCAGCGGCTCAGGCTCAGCGGCAAGCGTCTTGCGCTGAGAACGGACCTTTTTCGCCGGCCGGTTCTCCCCGGCGGACAGCTCGGACTGCTTTGACAGGCACGCCGGCGCGTCTCAACCTTGGCGCATGAAGATCAGTGATTCGCGCCTGACCCCGACGTTCGAGCTGGAGTCCGTCGAGCTGGCGCTCGGCGGCGGCCCGATCGTGGGCATCGACGAGGCCGGCCGCGGACCCTGGGCGGGCCCTGTGGTGGCGGCCGCAGTCGTTCTCGACCCGGACAAGATCCCGGCGGGGATTGCCGATTCCAAACAACTCGATGCCGATCAGCGTGAGGTGCTGTTTCACCGCATCAAGTCGAGTGCGGTGGCCTTTGGCATCACGATCGCGGATTCCGAACGGATCGACCGCGACAACATCCTGAATGCCACACTCTGGGCCATGGCGCAGGCAGCGGGGCAGCTCCCGGTGCGCCCGCGTCTCGCTCTCGTGGATGGCAACAAGCTGCCGCGCCTGCCTTTCCCGGCGCGGGCGATCGTCAAGGGCGATGCAAAGTGCCTGTCGATCGCCGCGGCTTCAATCATGGCAAAGGTAACGCGCGACCGGATCATGATCGAACTGGCGCGTTCATGGCCAGGCTATGGCTTCGAGCGGCACAAGGGCTATGGCACGCCAGAGCACAAGGACGCCATAGCACGGCTCGGCTTGACGCCGTTCCATCGCCGCTCGTTCAAGCCGGTGCAGCTGGCGCTCGGCATCGCGTGATCGACGCAACAACTATTCACAAAATGAAAACCGCGCCAGACATTCGCGTCCGCGCGGTTTTCTGCTTTGGACAGACGAGTACGGCCCGTGCTCACTTCAGAGTGCGATGGGTGCGTTTCGCACGGGGGGCGCTGGCGGTGCGCTCGCGATGAACAACGCTGCGCACGGCACGATCAGTGTGTTGGACGGTGCGCTGGAGCATTGTGGTAAGCGCGCATGCCGGGCGAGCTTCGCCCTTAGCCTTACCGCCAGCCTGAGATGCTGCCGGCATCATGACGACAGCAAGAGCAGCGACAGCCGCTGCTGTAGTAATACGCTTGTACATATTGGAAGGCCTCCCAAACTCACAAGTTCTGATGTGATGCATCCGCGTGGCATTGACAATTGTGCTACACGCTTCTCTTTTATGTCTTGGAACCGCCCACATCGTCTTGCCGATGCGTGAAACGTGTTTAATTCCGGACGTGTTGCCTGCCCAACAACATTAAGTGTTCAAAGACAGCCCGCTCGACATCCATGTCGTTTTTTCTCTATTTATCATAATGTTGGCGCGCATCACGGCGGCGCGCGGCCGTGAGCGGGCGCCTTATTGGCGCCATTCAAATTCCCGACATTTGCGAAAGAGTTGTTCAGCTGACATTCAGGTCTGCGCCTTTATCATCACTATATTGAATGATGACATCGAAACAGTGGCGCATGACGCGGATGTTTCAAGTCACCTTCAGCAATCCTGACGTCCCGCCCGTCAGCCAGACGAGCAAGAGAAGCGGAACGCAATTCAATCGAGGTAGCCGATGACGACGATTTTCAAGACCCTCTCCGCTGCAGCACTTGCATGCGGTCTTGCCATTTCCGCCAGCTCCGGCGCCTCGGCGGCCGGCTCTGGCGTACTAGCCGGCCTGAAGGCCGCGGCACCACATAGCCCGATCGTCGAAGTCGGAGGCCGCCGATATGGCGGTCACGGTCATTATCATGGATATCGTGGTCGCAACATCGGCCTCGGCATTCTCGGTGCCGCTGCGGCGACGGCCATCATTGCTGGAGCAGCACGGGCCGATGGCGGCTATTACCGCCGTGGCAATCGCTGCGAATATTACGACTACAAGTGCTCGCGCGGTTACGGCTGGGCCTGCCGCAAGTTCGATTATTACTGCGACTAGTGAAGGCACGCGGCCAGTAGGCCGAATGGCTTGCATGACGAACGCGCCGCGCTCCCCCCGCGGCGCGTTTCGTCATTCTGGGATACGCTCCACGAACCACGACTTCGAATTCGAGACGGATGCGCACTCTCGCATGCATCCGCTCCACCCGCGCCTGTCATTAAGCGTTGCATCCAAAAGCACTGCCCTGCCCGTGACACACGGTCATGCGATAAGGCATTATCGACGGCACTGCCCTATCGACCGATTAACCATTCATTAAGGAAGCGCGTTCATACTCTCTTAACTTCGAGTGGATGCGGTCGTGGTAGGGTGTGTCCGTGGATCTATGTCACCTCCGTGAAGTTCTAGTGAGTTGTGTCGAATGGGTATGCGTCGCCGTTCGGGTCCAAATCGACCTGGAGATGTTGTCATTGTCGGAGACTGTCTCGACGAGCTTCGTCGACTACCCTCTCAGAGCGTAGATCTCGTCTTCGCCGATCCCCCCTATAACCTGCAGCTGGACGGGGAGCTATTGCGCCCCAACAACACGCGTGTCGATGGAGTCGACGACGACTGGGACAAGTTCGCCAGCTTTGCGGACTACGACCAGTTCTCACGCGCGTGGCTCGCGGAATGCCGGCGGATACTGAAGCCGGATGGCGCTTTGTGGGTGATCGGCTCGTACCACAACATCTTTCGGCTCGGCGCGGCTCTGCAGGATCTGGGCTTCTGGATCCTCAACGATGTCGTGTGGCGGAAAGTCAACCCCATGCCCAATTTCCGCGGCAGGCGCTTCACCAATGCGCACGAGACTCTGATCTGGGCCGCTCCGAGCCAGAAATCGCGCTACACGTTCAACTACGAGAGCTTGAAGGCGCTCAACGACGACCTGCAGATGCGGTCCGACTGGCTGTTTCCCATTTGCGCGGGACCGGAGCGACTGAAGGACGGCAAAGGCCGAAAGACACATCCCACACAGAAACCTGAGGCGCTCCTGCACCGGGTGATCCTCGCATCGAGCAACGCCGGCGACGTGGTGCTGGACCCGTTCTTCGGCACCGGCACGACGGGCGCGGTGGCCAAGCGGCTCGGTCGCCAGTTCATCGGCATCGAGCGAGATCCGGTCTACGCGAATGCCGCGCGCGAGCGCATCGAGCAGATCGAGCCGCTGCCTGCCTCGGCGCTCGAGACGCAGCGGTCGAAACGAAGCGAACCGAGGGTGCCGTTCGGGACGATCGTGGAGCTGGGCATCCTGTCGCCTGGAAGCCAGCTATTCGACCCCAAGGCTGCCATCAGCGCCGAGGTCAAGGCGGACGGGACGCTCGCACACCGCGGCAGGCAGGGTTCCATCCACAGGCTCGGCGCCGAAGTGCAGGGAAAAAGTGCCTGCAATGGGTGGACGTTCTGGCACTTCAAGGATCGCGGGCGGCTGCACCCGATCGACGTGTTGCGCGACAAGGCCAAGCGCCAACTTGGGCTTGCGGAACTGCCGGCGCTGCTCGCCGCGGAGTAGACGAGCCACTTGCTCGACATCACCAGCCGGGGGAATGCGCGCACCCCCGGCTTTCGTCTTTGGGCACCGCCATCGTTTGGCGTCTTTGGCTTCATACCGCTCTGCCAGCGTCCCATGCGTTGCCGCAATGCAGCGCCGCGCCGCAACATTGCCGCCTTCAGCCCACATCAATTGCCCTTCCGTGAGCCTATTTGCTACCGTCGCGGCCGGTTCGGTGCCGACCGCTTCAAGCGCTGCCCAGATCTTGTTCATGCTTCGTGAAACTACGAACATGATCCGGTCCGTTGCTTTGATCACGTTCTTCACGCTGAACCGCTGCGCACTTCAGCTAAACAAGCTCCAGTGACTGCGGCAGTTCAACGGGTCTGCAGGACCGGTGTCGGAGGCGGGCGCAGCGTGGTGCATGCCGGTGCGTGGCGTGGGGCCGGCAAGCGAGGCGGAGGGAGTTGGGTGCGTGCCGGAGAATCGAGAGCCTGCCGATCTGGAATTCGACCTGGCCGGCCTCTCGGCCATGTTGCTGGCGCCCGCGGGAACGGCAGACGAACTCATCGAGCGACTGGACCAGGTGTACGCTTCGTTCATCGCGATCGACTTCTCGCACTACGATGCGTACAAGCTTGCCGACCATGCTCCGTCACTCATCCTGCAACTGTTTCGTACTCGCATGGAGCTGCGCGAACACCTGTACACATGGCGGCGCGACGGGCTGCTGACCGTTCAAGTGCAAAGAGCCCTACGCGACGTGTTCCGCGCCATGCGATACGGTGCCGACATGCTGGGCGAGGTCGCAACAGGATTCCGTCGGCTCACTGACGGCGCGCATCCGCTCACCGCATTCCGCGGACGCGACATGAACACGCTGATCAACCCGCGCTTCGACGAGAGACACGACCTGCCATTTCAATCAGGCGACGTGCTGCTGGTGCGCGGGCGGCATCACAACAGTGCGGCAATAGCGCGAATAGGCGACATCGATTCGCAGTACAGCCACCTGGGCATCATCTACATCGACCCGAAGGGATATCACTTCATCGTCGAGGTTCTGATCGAGGAAGGAGGCACGATCAAGCCGCTGGAGGAGGCACTCAACCACGATCTTGGTCGCGCAATTGTGCTGCGGCACCGCGATGCGGCGCTGGCGCAGCGCGCAGCATTCATCGCACACGATCACGTCAAGCAGTCACTGTCCCGCTACGGCAAGCCGATCCTATACGACTTCACGATGCGGAACGACGGCATCAAGCGCATGTTCTGCTCAAAGCTCATACGCTACGCGTTCGAGCGGGCAAGCGAGGGCGCGTGCGTACTGCCCACATTCCCGACGCGCCTGGTGATGGCCAACAAGGATTTCTTCAATCGCATCGGCGTCACGGCCGATGTGACTTTCGGCCCCGGCGACATGGAGCTCGAGCCCGACTTCGATGTCATCGCCGAATGGCAGGACTACCGCTTGACAGCTTCGCTCCGCCACCAGGACATCGTGATGGACAAGCTGTTCGCGTGGATGGACGAGTACCAGCTGAAGTTCAAGGAAACGTTCCTCATCAATACAGTGAGCTGGTTCGGACGGCTCGCCGCGGGATTCTCCAATACGATCAAGTCGATGATTTCCGACGTCGTGCCGAAGGTTCCGCCACACATGCCCAGGCGCACCATCGCGACAATCGTCATGCTGCACCGGACGGCGGATCCGCTGATGCACGAGATTGACGCGCTGGAGCTGGAACGCATCGCGCTGTTCGGCCATCCGCTGCATCCCCGCGAGATCGGCGAATACCTCGAACGGATCCGTGAAAAGTCCGCCAATGAGATCGGCTACCTGGTGCCCGCCGCCAAGTTACCGGCTATGTGAGAGCCATCCGACAAAGCCGTCGCGCCAGAACGCGATCATGTTTGATGGACACATGAATGCGATCCAGCCCGTTGTCTCGAGCATGCTCTAGTGTTCCTTGAGGGCGTGAGCGATCACCTTGTGCATAACGCTCGGCAAAGCTGCCTCTTGCAAGTCGCGGCGATGAATCCAGCGGCATCGTTCGGGCTCGGCCCAGAAGGTCAGTTCCGCGTCTACCGGCACGATGGCACGGTAAACGACGAGTTCCAGGCGGAAATGTGTGAACGTATGTACGACGAGGCCCGGCACCGCCCACCAGGAGGCGCGCACCGGCGCCGCCCGCATGTCGCCGCGCGCGGGCGGCGCATAGTCGGTCCAGGGTGTCGACGGCACCTCCAGCATCCCGCCCAGCAGGCCTGCGTCCGGGCGCTTGCGCAGCAGCACGTGCCCATCTTCCCGCAGCGCCAGAAATGCCAACCCGGTTCGAACCGGCCGGTCCGGCTTCTCGGACTTGGCCGGCAGTGTCGTCTCGAGCCCCTTGGCAGCGGCGGCGCAATCGGGCTGGACCGGGCAGACCAGGCATGAGGGGCTCCTGGGTGAGCAGATCGTTGCGCCGAGATCCATCATCGCCTGCGCGAAATCGCCGGGACGGTCGTGCGGGGTCAATGTCGCGGCAAGGCGCTTCAATTCGGATTTTGCCTGTGGCAGCGGCTGGCGAACGGCAAACAACCGCGCCGTGACGCGCTCCACGTTTCCGTCGACAGGCGTTGCCGGCTCGTTGAAGGCAATCGCCGCAATGGCGGCGGCCGTATATGGCCCGATGCCTGGAAGCTCGATCAGCTCGGCCTGCGTACGTGGGAACTTGCCGCCATGGTTTCCCGCAACCTCGACTGCGCACTCATGCAGCTTGCGGGCGCGGGCGTAGTAGCCAAGGCCCGCCCACGCCGCAAGCACGTCGTCGCGGTCTGCGGCCGCCAGCGCCTTCACGTTTGGCCATCGGGCGAGGAACTTGTAGAAATACGGGATCACCGCCTTGATTGTCGTCTGCTGGAGCATGATTTCGCTCAGCCAGACTTTGTAGGGGTCGGCGCGGCGACCGGGCGGGGCGCGCCACGGCAGATCACGACGCTCGCGGTCGTACCAGTCGAGGAGTGCCGCGACCGTGTCCGGGCCTGCCGGACGCAAGGGAAGTTGCTTTCGAGCAACAGCTGGCAAATGCGCCCCCAGAATTCGAGCCTGACGTGGCACCCTGGCGATGGCTGGCATCGTTCGAATCGTTAACCAGATGTTAAGGGGTAAAGACGCCGCTGAAAACGAAGCAACGGGATTGATGGCGTGAAAAGGCTGGACGAACGTGGAGATGCGGCAGATCCCGCACGGCTCGGGGGCGGGTCGACCGGCGAAGTCTGGCAGCCCGGAGGCGGCGGACGTGGCGCCTGTGCGATCGCCAGCCTGGTTCCGCGCATCACTCAAAAGTCATTCGAAAAGCACGGTTTTGCTGCGGCGAGCCTGATCATGGACTGGGCGCAGATCGTGGGCCGAGACCGGGCGCGCGACACACGCCCTGTCAAGCTCAAGTGGCCGCGAGCCGCAGAGAAATCCAGCGACACGGCCGCGAGGGGCGAGGGCCGGCCGGCGGCAACCCTGGTGCTTCAGGTCGATCCCGCGGTCGCGCTCGATATTCAATACCAATCGGCACAGATCATTGAGCGCATCAACGCATACTTCGGATACCGCGCGGTCGCGAGCCTGCGGCTGGTTCAGGAGGCGATCGGACAGGAAGGGGCCGCACACGACACGTTGCGCGGGCTGGACCGAGGCGCGGCAGCGCCGCCAAGCACCGCAGCAAAGCCGTCAAATGATACCAAAAAGGGCGGCTCGGACGTCAACAGCGATCCGCTTTCGGCGGCGCTCGCGCGACTCGGCGCGCAGGTTGCAGCTCAATCGCGACGGCGCAACAAGGTGGATTGACCGGGTATAATGTGGTCACGCCGAATTCAGCCAATCGTGATGTCACTTGGACGCACCGCCCGGCATGCGTTCAGTTGGCATTCAAGCGGGTTTTGCCTTAATGCGTCGACCGCTCCGTGCTATGGGCTCACCCGGTTGGACCGGGCGCATGGCGTGGCCATCTTTTGGGACGGAGCGCAATATACCCGACCGCACGAAGGAGCATCGCACGTGACCGAGACCGCCGACTGTTCAACTCTCTGTTCAACTCTCGACGCCATCACGCGCCGCCGGCTGCTGACCGGAACGGCAGCCATCGCCACCATTGCGGCGATCGGGCTGGCCTCGAACGTCGCAACTGCGCAGCGGCGCAACTCAGGTCCGACCGAGATTCCCGTCGAGGATCTCATGAAGACCGTCGATGGTCTCCCCGACGTCGCTCTGGGACCGGCAGAGGCGAAGGTGACTATCGTCGAATACGCGTCCATGACGTGTGGCCATTGCAGCAAGTTCCATAGCGAGAACTTTCCCAAGGTGAAGGAAAAGTACATCGACACGGGCAAAGTGCGCTTCATCATGCGCGAGTTTCCGCTCGACAATCTCGCCGCCGCAGCATCGATGCTGGCGCGTTGCGCTCCAGGCGACAAGGTCTACCCGATGATCGACATGCTTTTCAAAACTCAGGGCCAATGGGCCTACGTCCAAGGCAATCCGGTGCCGAAGCTGTTCGAGATCGCAAAGCAGGCCGGGTTCACCCAGGAAAGCTTCGACAAGTGCCTGACGAACCAGAAACTGCTCGACCAGATCAATGCGCAGCGGTCGCGCGCGGCCGACCAATTCGGCGTCTCGGCAACACCGACGTTCTTCATCAACGGCAAGAAGCTGCAGGGTGCGCCCACCATCGAAGCCTTCGATGCCATGATCGAGCCGCTGCTGAAATAGCCACTGCGTCAGAGGGGGAATTGCAAGAGCCTTGCGCATTCTACGTGCTATCGCCATTGGCTTCGTCTCGGTGATCGGCGCAGGTCTTTCGGCCTGTGCCAACGACCAAATTTTGAGCGTCGGCACCTCCACGCAGGACCCGGCTCCCGCAACCACCGCATCGACCTCGGCCTACGGCGACGGCCTTGGCGCAGCGGCGACCAACGGCCCGCTGGTCAACCCGCTCAGCGGTGAGGTGATGGACCGGCCGCCCGGCGCACGCGAAGTGATCGCCAATCCGTCCGTGGCTGAAATCATGAAGACCGGTCCTCTGTCCGAGATGGCCTGGGGCCGCGCAGATGCTCCGGTGACCGTGATCAAGTACATGTCACTGACCTGCCCCTACTGCCGACGCTTCCATCAGGACGTATTCCCGACGTTCAAGAAGTCGTTCATCGACACAGGCAAAGTGCGCTTCATCATCCGCGAATTCCCGATCGGCAAGGCGTCCGGCAACGCGACCATCGCGCTACGTTGCGCGGAGCGGGATAAATATCTCGATCTCTACGGAAAATTCCTTGCCCAGCAGGCATCATGGGTGTCGCAGGACGTACGTCTCGACGCCATCTATGCGGTTGCCCAACAGGTGGGGATGAGCAGAGCCCAATTCGACCAGTGCCTGCAGAATCAGGACATGATCAACGGGTTGAAGTGGGTAAAGGATCGCGGCCGCACGCTCGGCATCATCGGCACGCCGAACTTCTTCGTCGACGGCAAGCTGGTCAAACGGGTGCTATCGTTCGAAGACCTTTCTGCACTGGTGGATGCGGCTCCGGCGGCCAAGACGGGCGCCGATCCAGCCACCGCAGCGGCCCGCTAGACCATGTTTATGCGTCGTAGAAGCATGTGCGCAACCCAGTCCGTTGTATCGGGCCCGGCGCTCCGAAGCGGAGTGCGACCGCAAGATTCGTGACCGCATCCTCAAGTACGTGCTTAATTTCCAGCGTTCCGAGTTGCCGGCGCATCGCAGCAATCGCGGTTCGCACCGATTCGTCAACCATCCGGGCCCGCGAACCGCTCACGACAATGGAGTCTCGAAAAGCCGCTTCCGATGAAGATCAGCCGCCTCAGATTGCTGGGCTTCAAGTCCTTCGTGGAGCCGACCGAACTTGTCATCGAGCCGGGGCTGACGGGTGTTGTCGGTCCGAACGGATGCGGCAAGTCGAACCTCCTCGAAGCGCTCCGCTGGGTGATGGGCGAGACCTCGCACAAATCCATGCGCGCGGCGGCGATGGACGACGTCATCTTTTCGGGAACGACGCACAGGCCGCCGCGCGTCGCCGCAGAGGTGACGATGTTCCTCGACAACGCCGGGCGGCAGGCACCGGCCGAATACAACGACCGCGACACGATCGAGATCACGCGCCGCATCGAACGCGAAGCGGGCTCAGCGTACCGCATCAATGGCAAAGAGGCGCGTGCGCGCGACATCAAGATCCTGTTCGAGGATGCAGCGACGGGCGCGCGATCACCGGCGCTGGTGCGCCAGGGCCAGATCGGCGAGATCGTCAACGCCAAGCCGGAGCAGCGCCGTCGCATCCTGGAAGATGCAGCCGGCATTGCGGGCCTGCACTCGCGCCGGCACGAGGCTGAACTGAGGCTCAAGGCGGCCGAGACCAATCTGGCGCGCATCACCGACGTACTGGGCCAGGTCACCTCACAGATCGATTCGCTGAAGCGGCAGGCCCGACAGGCACGGCGCTACAAGGAGCTGTCGGAGGAGATCCGCAAACAAGAAGCACTTCTCGCTCATCTCAATTGGACCCAAGCGCAGGCGCAGGTGGACCAGAGCGAGGCCAACCTGCGCGACGCGCTCGAGACCTTGACAAGGGCGCTGGCAGAAGAGGCGCGATCTCTCAAGCGGGAAACCGCGTGCGCGGAGGAGCTGCCATCCCTTCGTGAGGCCGAAGCGATGCGCGCGGCGGCACTGCACCGGGTCAAGGTGGGGGTCGAGACGTTCGAGCGCGAGGCGCAGCAGGCCGCCGATCGGCAGCGGGAACTGGAAGCGCACGCTCAGCAGCTCACCGCCGATCTCATTCGCGAGGAAACGCTCGTGGGCGAGGCGCGGGACCTGATGCGGCGGCTCGAGGACGAGATCGCGCAACTTGGTCAAGCCGACGCTGCGGCTGCAGATGCAGAAGTAACCGCGGCAGGCGCACACGCGGCGGCTGCCGCCGCATTGGCGGACTCCGAAGCTGTACTGGCCGACATCACGAACCGCTCGGCGGAGTCGCGCGCGGCGCGGCGCGCACTCGAGGCTGCGGCGGCCGAGCGGCGAACCGTGCGCGAGAAACTCGAGCGCCAGCTCGCGGCACTGCACGCACAAGAGCGCGAAATCGCATCGTGTGCGCCTCAGCGTAAAGTGTTGGACGAATTGAGTGAGATCGTCGCCCGGCTCGGTGATGAGATTTCGGAAATTGAGGCGCGTCAGCAGGATTGCGAGCAGCGTGTTGCAGTACTTTCCGAAGATCTCAAGGCAAAGCGCGCGGCTGCGGAAATGGCCCGGCTGACCATCAACGCCGCAACAACCGAGCGCGAGACGCTGTCACGTCTGCTCGTTGTCGCGCGCGACGGCGATATACCGGCGATCGTCGACCAGTTGCGCGTGGCTCCGGGCTACGAAGCCGCCCTTGGCGCAGCCCTCGGCGACGACCTCGACGCGCCGGCCGGCGAGGAGGGGGCTGTGCATTGGCGTCTTGTCGTGGCGACCGGGGCGGATCCGGATCTGCCGCCGGGCGTCGAGCCGCTTGTCCGCCACGTCAAAGGTCCAGCAGAGCTGAAGCGCCGCCTGGCCCAAGTCGGCGTCGTCGATCGCGCACAGGGTGCCGGCATGCAAGCGGCACTCAAGGTGGGACAGCGCCTGGTCAGCCGCGATGGAGATCTCTGGCGGTGGGACGGCTATGTGGCCGCAGCCGACGGCGCCACCGCGGCTGCTCAGCGCCTCGCGCAGAAAAACCGTCTCGCTGCGTTGGCTTTCGAAGAGGCGGAAGCGCGTCAAGCCGCCGAAGCGATCGCCGAAGCCGAATCAGACGCCGAGACCGCATTGACCGAGGGCGAGGTCGAACTGCGCAGGCTCGCTCAAACGTGGCGCGCGACGCAAGCCAAACTCGGTCAGGCGCGCGATCAGTTTGCGGCGGCGGACCGCACTTCACGGGAGACTGAGACCAAGCTTGCTGCCATCGTCGAGGCGCGGGCGCGTGCTGAGGACGACCTCGCCGAAGCCCATCAGCGTGCAGAGGAAGACGCGCTGGCGCTGGAAGCCTTGGCTCTCACCGACGAGATCGACGCGGAGTTGGCGCAGGCACGAGCTCATACCGAACACCAGCGCGCTTGCCTGGCCGCCGCGCTGGCTCATGTCTCGGAGCTTTCGCGCGCGCGCCGCAGCCGCGAGGAACGGCGTAGGGTGGCGATGGCGGATGTGGACCGCTGGAAGTCGCGGAGCAGCAACGCAGAGCAGCAGATCACACGCCTCAATGAGCGGTCGTCGGCGACGCGAGCAGAGTTGGAAGGATTTGCCGATCTGCCGTCCAAGCTGGATGCAAGACGGCAGGTACTGCTCGACGCCGTGACTGCGGCCAACGGGGAGCGCCAACAGGCCGCCGACGTGCTCGCCGCGGCCGAAACCTCGTTCCACGAGGCCCAAAAGGCGCTGCGGGCGGCACACGGCACTGTTTCCAATGCCCGCGAGGCGCGGGCACGGATCGAAGCGCAACTGGAGGGCGCGCGCGAGCGCCGCCAGGAGGAGGCGCGCCGCATTCGCGAAAACCTGGGCGTCATTCCCGATGGTTGTCTGCCGCTCGCTGGCTATGCGCCGGAAGACGAGCTCCCTGCCTTGAGCGACGTGGACCGTCAGCTTGCCAAGCTCAAGGCCGACCGCGACCGGCTCGGCGGCGTCAACCTCGCCGCCGACGACGAACTCACGACGATGGCAGAGCAGTTCGAGACACTCGATGCGGAGCGGCGCGACGTCGAAGAGGCAGTTACAAAATTGCGCGTGGCAATCGGCCAGCTCAACCGCGAGGCAAAAAAGCGGCTCGACGAGGCCTTCCATACAGTTAATGGCCACTTCGCACGCCTGTTCGCGACGCTGTTCGGCGGTGGAGAAGCGCGGCTGGAAATGATCGAGGGCGAGGACCCCCTGGAAGGCGGGCTGGAAATCATCGCCAAGCCCCCCGGCAAGAAGCCGGCCACGCTGTCGCTTCTGTCGGGCGGAGAGCAAACGCTGACGGCATTGTCACTAATCTTCGCGGTGTTCCTGACGAACCCCTCGCCGATATGCGTTCTCGACGAGGTCGACGCGCCGCTCGACGACGCCAATGTCGACCGCTTCTGCACGCTGATGGAACGGATGGCCGCCGACACCGCCACGCGATTCCTCGTCATCACGCACCACCCGATGACGATGGCGCGCATGAACCGATTGTTCGGGGTGACGATGGCCGAAAAGGGCGTCTCCCAGCTCGTATCGGTCAATCTGGAGACTGCGCACGGATACCTGGAGGCGGGGTAGTGGGAATGCCCGTGGGGGGGACGCCGGTCCCTGAGGGCACGCAAGAACGCACCAGTCTTGTCCTTTAGACCAGGGTAATCCTGGTGCCGGCGGCGAACGGCCTTTCGCCAGGTGTCGCGGGTGCCGGCCGAATCGCGAAAAGCAGGCCGGAAATGCGTGCTTGGGGCGGATTTCATATTCACGCTCACGAAGGCCCTACTTGCCTTGTGAAATACCCCGAGAAAATCCCCGTGAATTGCCCGCGGAATCGCGACGTTTGTCGGGGTCGCGTTTTCTTGACACCCATATAGCCCCTCTCTATGGTGCGCCGCGTTCGGCCCTTGCAAGAGGGCCGGATTCCTCGTTTGCAGGGTCTTGCCCGACATGTCGAATTCTTCGAATGGTCAGGATCGGAACGGGGGAAAGCTAAGCCCTCAGGAAATCGCTCAGTTCGAGCGCAGGGTTTCCGAGCTCGACAAGAAGCTCGGGAAGGTGCGTGCGGACAAGGCTGCCGAGGCTGAAGCGCATGGTGGTTCCGCCGTCGGCGGACGCGGTATGAGCTACGGTTTGAAGATCGGCTCCGAGTTTGTCGGAGCCATTCTTGTGGGTGCGGCGATCGGTTATGCCTTGGACTACCTGCTAGGCACCAAACCGTGGCTACTGTTGCTTTTCTTCGTGTTGGGCTTTGCCGCCGGTGTGCTCAACGTGATGCGCGGATATCAGCGGTTGCAAGACGATATCACGCGTGAGACCGGCGGAAATATCGGCAAAGACCTGCCGGACGACGACGATTGACAACCTTGGGGGTTGAACGTGGCATCTGAATCTCATGGCGGTGGCGGCATGCCGGATCCGATCCATCAGTTCGAGATAAAGAGGCTCATTCCGCTCGAACTGTTCGGACTGGATGCCACTTTCACGAATTCCGCACTGTTCATGGTGCTGGCCGTTCTTCTCATCTCCGGCTTCCTCATCTTCTCGATGCAAGGCCGCTCGCTCGTTCCGACCCGTTTGCAGTCGCTGTCGGAGTTGCTCTACGAGTTCGTCGCCAACATGGTGCGCGACACGATGGGGCACGGCCATGACGACCATGGACACGGTCATGGACACGGCCACGGCTACATGAAGTTCTTCCCGTTGGTCTTCACGATCTTCATCTTCATCCTGACACTCAACATGCTGGGCATGATCCCGGGCTTCTTCACCTCGACGAGCCATCTCTCGGTGACAGCCGGCCTGGCGCTTCTCGTGTTCGTCACGGTGCTCATCGTCGGCTTTGCCAAGAACGGTGCCGGGTTCTTGAAGCTGTTCGTACCGTCGGGCGTGCCGATCTATATTCTTCCAATGGTGGTCATGATCGAGATCATCTCGTTCCTATCGCGTCCGGTCAGCCACTCGGTGCGTCTGTTCGCTAACATGCTGGCGGGTCATATCACGCTCAAGGTATTCGCTGGCTTCATCATCATGCTGCTCGGAGCGGGCGGTGCCTACGGCATACTGTCGGTTCTGCCGCTTGCAATGGCGACGGCACTCACGGCTCTCGAATTCCTGGTCGCTGCCTTGCAGGCCTACGTGTTTGCAATGCTGACCTGCATGTACCTCAACGACGCGCTCCATCCGGGACACTGACGTCCAAGGCGCGCGGCGCAACGCTCCAACCATTCGAACCCACCCAAACCGTCAAGGAGAACAACCATGGATCCAGCTTCCGCCAAGCTCATCGGCGCCGGTCTTGCTGCTATCGGCACGGGCGCCGCTGCTATCGGCGTCGGCAACCTGTTCGGCCAGTTCCTGCAGGGCGCGCTGCGCAATCCGTCCGCTTCCGACGGCCAGTTCGGCCGCCTTATCTTCGGCTTCGCCGTGACGGAAGCGCTCGGCATCTTCGCGCTCCTGATCGCGTTCCTGCTGCTGTTCACCTGATCCTTTTGCGGATCAGTTCCTTGACTGCCTAGCGGCGTGGGCCCACGGGCCCCGTCGTGACGCGGTCCAAAGCCTCCTTCAAGTCGCTCCATCCTGAACCGGACTGGTCATGGCTCAACCGCACCAACAGACGATGGCTGAAGTTATACAGGAACCAGCGCATCCCAAGGCGTTTCCGCCACTGGATCCGAACCACATGGCTCCCCAGGTCATCTGGCTGGCCATTACGTTCGCCGTTCTCTACTGGCTGCTGTCGAAGATCGCGCTGCCGCGCATCGGCGAGGTCATCGAAGAGCGGCGGGACCGTATCCAGCGGGATCTCGATGCGGCGGAGGCACTAAAGTCGGAAACCGAGGCGGCAATCCGCGACTACGAGCAATCGCTTGCAGACGCCCGGTCCAAGGCCGGCGGCATCGCGCGCGAGACGCGGGAGAAACTGGCCGCCCAGACCGATAAGAAGCGGCACGAAAGCGAGGCCCAGGTCAATGCGACGATCTCGGAGGCCGAGAACCGTATCGCCGCGATGAAGAACAACGCGCTCGCTTCGGTCAGCGACATCGCTGCGGAAACGGCAAGCGCTATCGTGGGCAAGCTGATCGGCGAAAATGTCAGCGCCGCCGACGCCAAGAAGCATCTCTGACCCGCACTCAGGAGGCCAAAGGTCATGGCTGTTTTCACTTACGGCACGCCGGAGTTCTGGGTTCTTGTGGCATTCCTGCTGTTCTTCGGCATCGTCTTCTACCTGAAGGTTCCAGCGCAACTGGCGAGTTCGCTCGACGCGCGCGCGGAAGCCATCAAGAAGGAGTTGGACGACGCGCGGCTGCTGCGCGAGGAAGCGCAGGCGCTACTCGCCGACTATCAGAAGAAGAGCCGCGAGGCCGAGGAAGAGGCCAAGAGCATCATCGACCAGGCCCGTCGTGAAGCTGAATCCCTCGCCCAGGAAACCGAGAAGCAGCTTGCCGAATCGGTTGCCCGCCGTTCGAAGATGGCCGAGGAGAAGATTGCTCGCGCCGAAGCTCAGGCGCTGGCCGAGGTTCGCGGCTCTGCCGTCGACGCGGCTTTGAAAGCCGCGGAGAAAATCCTTGCCGGCACGGTCACAGGCGCGAAGGCCGATGAATTAATCAAGCAGAGCCTTGCCGACATCAAGGGCAAGCTGAACTGACAAGAGCGCCGTTGTCGCCAGAACGATAGCGCGAAAAAAACTTAGCCCGGAAGGCAGCTGCTTTCCGGGCTTAAATTTTGACTGGCAGAATCAAGAGCAGAGTCGACTCTGCTGCAGACCGCGATGTCCAATCCTTCGGATAAGGGCCGACAATGTCTGCGAAATCCATCGCCGTACAACTGCGCCGGCCGCGCTGGCCAACGATCGATGACGGGTCCAGCGACCACAATTAAGAGTCTTTCGACGGCATCCAAATTCAAAAATATATAAACTTTACTGTTTCTTCATCTTTAACAGAATTTTTATGCTGCTGAATGACGCTACGCCAATCTTCTTTCAACGCGAGATCGAGGTTGGTTGTGGAAACAAGCGCTCTATCAGAATTTATCGAGGTAGTTTCGGCCAGCGTCGCGGCAGTCAGCGTCGAGGGTGACACGAGCGGGTGCATCATCGGCTGCAACCAGCAGTTCTGCGCGATGCTGAACGTCGACAAAAAGGATGCCGTCGGGCGCACCTTAAGGGAATTGCTGCCACGTTACGCGAGGCGACCGTTCGACGATCAGATCCGCGGCTGCACGGACCGCCGTTCACCGGTGGAAATCGTGCAAGCGCTCGACCTCGGACAAGAAACCAGATGGTGGCGCATCGTGGCACACCCGATTACCGTATCCTCGAGCAAAATCGAGTTCGTATTTCTCACCTGCGTCGATATCACCGACAAAGTAAACCTAGAGAACGATCTGAAGATCGCCAACATCCGGTTCAGCGCCGTGATCGAATCCGCGTACGATGGCATCATCGCCGTCGACAGCAAGCAGCGCATTCAGCTCTTCAATGCCGCAGCCGAGGACATGTTCGGCTATAGCGCCCAAGAGATCATCGGCGAACATCTGTCGACGCTCATCCCGCATGAGTACAGGGATGGACACACGTCTCACATGAACCAATTCAAGAACTCACCGATTGTTTCGCGCCAGATGTTCGAGCGGGGCGGACGGATCAAGGGGCTGGCAAAGGATGGAACGACGTTCCCGGTCGAGATTTCGATTTCGAAGATCGATGTCGAAGGGGCGACAGAATACACTGCGGTCGTTCGCGACATCTCAGAGCGAGTGCGGCTTATCGATCAGTTGCGCGACCAGGCTACAGTCGACTCGCTGACGGGGCTGCTCAACAGGCGCGCGTTCATGGATCGTGCCGAGCGAGAAATTGCATTGTCGCAACGTCACAAGCAACCCATTTCTGTTATGATGATCGATATCGACAAGTTCAAGCTCATCAACGACACTCACGGTCACGATGGCGGCGACATGGTGTTGAAGGCAATGGCAGCGGCCTGCGCAAGCGCTTTCAGAAATACCGACATCTATGCGCGGCTGGGGGGGTGAAGAATTTTCCGGTTTGCTGCCGGTGACCGGCATGGCGGAGGCAATGATCGTTGCCGAGCGGTTGCGCAAAGTTATCGCAAACGCGGAATTCAAAATGGATTGGAAGAGCTACGAGCCGATTCCCTTCACAATCAGCATCGGAGTGGCTCAAACTGATAGCGCTGAGTCCGTCGCCGAGGTGCTGAAACGGGCGGACACGGCACTCTACGCAGCCAAGGAAGCTGGGCGAAACCGCGTCATCGCTTCAAGTGGTGCCTGCGAAGTTTCGGAAGCACCGCAACTGTTGAAGGTGGTCGCCAACTGACGCTGCACACTTCAGTTCAACATGCTCTATACAGGCGGCGATTGCCGTCTGTTTCTCTTGTCGAGGTGATATCTCAGGACGCCATCGAAATGAGCCTGCCGAGGCGCGCGATGCCTTCGGCGATCTGCGCCTCAGTCGGCAGGGAGTAGCTCAGCCGGATCGTGTTCCTGCCAGATCCGTCCGTGAAGAACGCGCCGCCGGGGACGAAGGCGACGCCCGCTTCTGAGATGGCGCGGCGTAAGATCTCCGCACCATCCATATGCCTGGGCAACGTCACCCAGATGAAGAGACCGCCTTCGGGCTTGGTCCAGGTCACGCCGGCGGGCATGTTCGCTTGCAGGGCGGCGAGCATCGCATCGCGGCGGTCGCGGTAATGGGCAGCGGCTTTGGCGACCTGGTTTTCGTAGGTCCCAGCAGCAAGGCGCTCCATCACCATCTGGTTGACAAGCGAACAGTTGAGGTCGGATGCCTGCTTGATGAGCGTCAGACGGCGCACGATGGGCTCGGCGGCGCACACCCAGCCGATGCGCAAACCGGGTGTTAGCGTCTTGGAGAACGTACCGCAGTAAATGACGCGTGAAGCATTGAGATCGCCGCCGTGGCGTTGAACGTCGAGCGACTGGATGGCCGGTACAGGCTCGCCAGCGAAGCGCAGGTCCACGTATGCCGTATCCTCAATTATGGGACAATCGAGTTCCACGGCCAAAGCGATGATGCCGCGGCGGGCGTCTTCCGATAGTGTCTCGCCGGTGGGGTTGGCGAAATCGGGCACGACATAGGCGAACTTGACGGAGCCGCCGTTGAGGGAGGCCGCCTCGCGGTATGACGCGGGCGTGCGGTTGCCGCTCTCAGGCCGCAAGGTGTCATAACGCGGCTCGTAAGCCGAGAACGCCTGCAGGGCACCGAGGTAGGTCGGGGCCGTAACGAGCGCGGTGTCACCAGCGCTAATGAAGAGCTTGCCCAGGAATTCGAGCGCCTGCTGCGAGCCGGAGGTCACCAGGATATTTTCGGCGCGCGCCGGTACACCGAGGCTTTCCATGTGCCGAGCGATCCACTCGCGCAAGGGCGGGTATCCCTCGCTCACCGAATACTGCAAGGCTTGTGAGGATTTGACCGGATCGGCGAGGATCTCGGCGTAGGCGGCGGCTGCAGCTTCCTTCGGGAAAAGCGCGGGATCGGGAATGCCGCCGGCGAACGAGATGATGCCGGGCTTTTCCAGGAGCTTCAGAAGTTCGCGAATCTCGGATGCGCGCATCGCCTCCGCCCGTCTCGCATACCGCGGCTCGTACATGGATGGACCTCTGACAGGCAAGGGCTTCAAGAAGGGGCGTTTGCGGCCGTGGACTGTGAAGGGCGCCGGCTGCAATAAAGGTTGCAATGCCCTCTTCCGCTCGCCCGGCGCGGCGGCAGATATGTCAACGTCGCTGACCCTTTTGTCAACGGGGGAGGGTGCGGGATCGGCAGTGGCGACACGCTGCGCCGCTTGCATAGATCCCGGATTGAGCCGGGATGATGGTCGTTGCCAGGACAATCTTAAAGACGTGCGCGAGGCCTGTTGCGGCCTGCGCCTTTGGCCGATCCAATCAACCCGCGCCGGCTGCCTTGGCGCGATCGAAGGAGACGAACAACTCGTATTCGCCCGGCCGCGAGCCTTCAGTGATCGGGAACGTCACTTCACGCACGGCAGAGAAATAGCCAATTGGCTTGTCGAGGGCGACGGGGACGTCGATCTTCATGGCGTCGGCAGCGATCTTGGCGTTGGAACCGTCGGTCACCATGACGCTGACGGGTAATGTAACCGTGCCCGACTGGCCGCGCGGCCCAAGGAGAACGCGACCGGAGAACCCGTACTTCACGGTGACGCGCCCAGCCGCGATATGGCACTCGCGCGCTGTCTTGGTGATCTCTCCGCGATGCATGATGGCGAGGCCGTCGCCGGTACGTCCAGGCTCATAGAACGTTATGGCGTTATCGCCGGCCTTAGCGGTCAGGCGCGGACATCCGGGATTGATGCCGCCGGTGATCGTCGGACCAGCCGTCGAGCCTTCCGCCTTGGCCGCGGAAAGAAGCTGTTCCTCGCTCACCGCGCCTGAAGTGTCGGCGACGGTCGTCTTCGAGGAGCCGAACATGCCGCCACCCAATCCGGACGTGATGGAGGACATGCCGCATCCAGCCAGGGACAGCGACAGGCCGCCCGCCAGACCAACGGCAATAGTGCGACGCCAAAGCGCCGCCAAGGATTGCGTCATGACGCCCCAATCCGCATAATCGCGCCGCCCGAAGGAGGCACGGTAGGCCAATAACTCTCGCCGCTTGAAACGCGAGAAATCCGGACACAGCCCCCCAAGAGGCGTTCACGCGTGTTCCGACTCAAACCTAGCACCCCCCGGAGGCACCCGCCAAGTCGAGTGCCGCTCGCCCCTGTTGAGAGACGAAGTTAACCAACACAAAGGCAATACCGATCGATGTCCGAGCGCCCGTTCCGAGATGCGAAACCGGCTTCCTCCACTTTGGAGCCCACCGCCGCCATGCGCCCCAAACTGCGCCTGCTGCTGGCTGCTCCGCGCGGATTCTGCGCGGGCGTCGACCGTGCCATCCAGATCGTCGAGTTGGCGCTCGCAAAATATGGCTCTCCGGTCTACGTCCGGCACGAAATCGTGCACAATCGGTATGTTGTGGACACCCTCAAGGCGAAAGGCGCCATTTTTGTGGAGGAGCTGGACGAGATCCCGGAAACGGACCAACCCGTGATCTTTTCAGCACATGGCGTGGCGAAGGCCGTTCCAGCGGCCGCGAAGTCGCGCAACTTGTTTGTTCTCGATGCGACGTGTCCGCTCGTTTTCAAAGTGCATTTCGAGGCCGAGCGGCACCATCGCGAGGGCAGGGAGATTGTTCTGATCGGCCATGCCGGCCATCCGGAGGTGGACGGAACAATGGGACAGCTTCCGAGCGGCGCGGTGCATCTGGTGGAGACCGTGGCCGACGCACGCGCGTTCATGCCGCGCAATCGGGAACAACTTGCCTATGTAACGCAGACGACGCTGTCGCTTGATGACACCGCGGCGATCGTCGAGGTTCTCAAGAAGCGCTTCCCGACGATCAAAGCTCCACACAAGGAGGACATCTGCTACGCGACGACAAATCGCCAGAATGCGGTCAAGGCGATTGCTCCGCAGATCGAATGCCTGCTGGTCGTCGGCGCGCCCAACAGCTCCAACTCGCTGCGCCTCGTCGAGGTCGGATCACGAGCCGGCTGCTCGAAATCGCGGCTGATCCAGAGGGCCGAGGACATCGTCTGGGAAGATCTCGAGGGGGCGCAGACCATCGGAATTACCGCCGGAGCTTCTGCTCCCGAGGTGCTCGTGGACGAGGTGATCGCCGCTCTCAAGACGCGCTTCGACGTCACTGTGGAGGTGGTCAGCACGGCCGAGGAACGTATCGCCTTCAACATTCCGCGTGAGCTGAGACCACCTGCTGCATGACGGCGCCAAGCACAACATCGTAAAAGGGGGCGTGGCCGAGGAATCGCTCGTTGCAGCGTATGTTGTTTGGCCGCGAGGCTCCGGGCTCCTGGAGCCAACCCACTTTTGGAAATCGTACCCACCCACCGCAACCGCTAGTCCCACATCCATCCACCGAAGAGAACCATGGCCGTCTATACCGAAGTCACCGACGAGGACCTCGAGGCCTTCCTCGGCGAATACCGTGTGGGCGAGCTATTGTCGTTCAAGGGCATCGCAGAGGGCGTCGAAAACACAAACTATATTCTTCATACCAGCACTGGTCCTTTGATCCTGACGCTCTATGAAAAACGCGTGGCGCGCGAGGATCTGCCGTTCTTCCTCGGTCTCATGCAGCATCTGTCGGCGCGCGGCGTGCCCTGTCCGCTTCCGGTTGCCAAAGCCAACGGCGAGGTCCTCGGAGAACTCGCGGGGCGGGCGGCTGCACTCGTCACCTTCCTGGAGGGCTTCTGGACGCGCAAACCCAAGGCGGATCATTGTGCGCAGGTGGGCAAGGCGCTGGCCGAACTGCACTTGGCAGGACAGGACTTTGCTATGACCAGAGCAAACGCCCTCGGTCCTGGCGGATGGAGACCTCTGTTCGAAAGGTTCCAGGGAGGCGCCGACGCCATAGCGCCGCACCTTGCGGAAACTATTTCGGATGAGCTGGACCGGCTGGCCGCAGAGTGGCCCCAGACGTTGCCGTCCGGCGTCATTCACGCGGATCTCTTCCCCGACAACGTCTTCTTCATCGGCGACTCGCTATCCGGACTCATCGATTTCTATTTCGCGTGCAACGACTATCTCGCATACGACCTGGCGATCTGCCTCAACGCCTGGTGTTTCGAGAAGAACTTCCAGCTGAACATGACCAAGAGCCGGGCGCTCATCCGCGGATACGAATCGGTGCGCCCACTGAGCGAGGCGGAACGCGAGGCCATGCCAGTGCTGGCGCGCGGCGCGGCGCTGCGCTTCCTGCTGACGCGCGCCTACGACTGGCTCAACACACCGGCGGGCGCCATCGTCAAGCCGCACGATCCGCTCGCCTACCTCCGCAGGCTCAGGTTTCATCGGACGGTCGCTTCGATCGCGGGCTATACTGGCGAGGATGCTTGATGAGCAGGCCGCGCAAACCCCACGTCGTCATATTCACCGATGGCGCTTGCTCGGGGAATCCGGGGCCTGGCGGGTGGGGAGCGATCCTCATGTCGGGGCAGCATCGCAAGGAGCTGAGCGGCGGCGAGGCCAACTCCACCAACAACAGAATGGAACTCTTTGCTGCGATTGCGGCTCTGGAGCAACTGAAGGGCCCAAGCAGCGTCGATCTGCATACCGATAGCGCCTACCTGAGAAACGGAATTACGCAGTGGATCCATGGCTGGAAGCGCAATGGCTGGCGCACTGCGGATCGCAAACCCGTGAAAAACGTAGAACTTTGGCAGCGCCTGGACGAGGCAACGCGGCGCCACGAGATCACGTGGCATTGGGTCAAAGGACATTCAGGCCATCCAGACAACGAACGCGCCGACGAACTGGCCCGAGAGGGCATGGCTCCGTTCCAGTCGGCGTAGAGGCAAGCATCGCGCCCGTATCCCGGGGCTTATCGCATCATGCGGAGACAGGTCCCGAAGGAAGCGCCTCCGATCCGGACCCAATAGCAATCTGGCGCACGTTATGCTCAATTCTGCACACTGCCCCACCCCCAAATTTCGCGCCAGATGATTTGATTCGTCCGTGGGCGATGCACTCCGGCCTCACTTCGCGACTTTGACCAGCACCCCATTGGAACACGCGGCGCTATTGCATAAGTTGTCACGGTAGGCAGCTAGCCTGATCTAATCATGGCATCCCGTGCGGTGCCAATCCGCGAGGCCATGAACAGTTCGACCTAGCTTCGATGTCCTTGTGCTGCGTTTGTTGTGGATTTCCACCTTCGCGCGCGAACCTTCCGTGCCCCAGAGTCCAACGCTTGTTCGGTACGGGTTCAATTTTCACAGCCCACTGGGAGAACCATTAGATGCCGCTGCTCGCTTTCCTTTTTGCATTCGCTGCCGCCCTGTTTACCGCGCAATCGCAGGCGAAGGCCGACACGCTCTCGGGCTCGTGGGCTGGCGGGGGGTCGGTTCACTATGCCGACACGCGCGAGCGCGCACGATGCCGCGCCACCTTTTCGCGTGTCTCGGGCACTCTCTATCGAATGAACGCCTCATGCGCGACGGCGTCCGGCCGCGTGGACCAGACTGCAACGGTAAACCGCGTCGGCAACAACGAGTATGCCGGCAGCTTCCACAACAGCCAGTACAATGTCACCGGCTCAATCCACATACGTCTGCGCGGCAACACGCAATACGTCAGCCTGAGCAGTGGCGGCGGTGGCGGCAACTTCCAGCTGAGCCGCAGATAGCGCGGCCGCGGCAATAGCACGTGTAAACGGTGGCGCGCTGGAGGGCTGTAGAGGCCTGTTGAGTAGCGGTCGAAGGCGAGTGGGTGGATGCCGCAAACGGGGAATGGCCGGGAAAACGATCCCGGCCATTCAAAAATTGCAGCGGGTGCGTGCGTTTGCGGCTCGGCTGTCAGATCCTGTCGCCCATCATTCCACACAACGTCTCAGCGCTCGACTTGTCGTGCGAAGATGGTGCATCCTCGACGTTGAGCACCTTGACCACGCCATCTTCGACGAGCATCGCGTAGCGCTTCGAGCGAACGCCAAGGCCACGTTCGGTGAGATCGATTTCCAAACCAACCGCCTTGGCGAAATCGGCGGAACCGTCAGCCAGCATCTCGATCTTGTCCATCGCGCCGGTATCCTTGGCCCAGTAGTCGAGGACGAAGATGTCGTTGACGGCCGTGCACGCAATCGTGTCCACTCCCTTGCTCGTCAAATCGTCGAGATGGGTGAGGAAGCCCGGCAGATGCTTCTGATGGCACGTCGGTGTGTAGGCCCCCGGCACGGCAAACAGTGCGACCTTCTTGCCCGCAAAGACCTCCGATGTCTTGACCGGCTTGGGGCCATCAGGTCCCATCACGGTGAACGTTGCGTCCGGCAGCCGGTCACCAACCTTGATCGTCATACGCTGATCCTCTCCAGTTCTTCGGATTATCATGAGCCTGCCTTCGCGGCGGTGCACGATGGGGGAATCCTTTTCGGCGCGGTCAGGTTATGAGCAAAACGCGCAGACCGCCAGTGGGAGAGAGTTACGTCAATCACCTGACGCTCAGCGCACATTGCATTCATGTCGCATGTACGCATGAACACGATCCAAGTCTTTGAATTGAGCATGTTCTTCACGCTGAGCCGCTGCACACTTCAGCTGAACATGGACTAGGTTCAGCATCGGTCGGCAGCGCTTTTGTGCGCATTCATTTCAGAGTGAAGTTGGCCTCGGCGAGACCCGCGTCCGAGACCATGGTGACACGCAACGACTGCCCCTTGAGGGCGGCAATATCGGCACCTTTCGACAAGTCGATAGCGAAAATCTGCGCACCGTCCGCTCCCTGGCCCTTGTGAACCGTCATCGGCACGTATTCGCCAGCGGGCCCCTCGACGAAGACATCCGCGCCCTCGGATCCTCGAGGAAAGAAAACGTGCAAGATCACCGTGGGCTCTGCAGCAGCCAGATTCATCTCAACCTTGGCCAGTCGAGGCGCCGGAATTCCGGCGTCCTGCGGCGTCTGACCCGCCGGGGAAGGTACGCGCGAAAGTGCGGACATGATTTCCTTGGAAAGCGGCGCACCGCCAGGCGGTATCGTGATGTCGTAGGTTGCCTCGCTCGGCACGCAGATGTCATGGCAGACGCCGAAGGATAGCGTTAGTCGCAGCTTGACCGGGCGGGTTGCATCCTTCGACTCGATCAATACCGGGAATACAACACGGCCCTTGTAGCCGATCGTGCTTCCCGCACGGTCCGTCATGCGCTTGGGGGCCGGGTATTGAACGGCGGCAGAGGCGACGTTCTCGGACGCGCTCCAATCGAACTCCGGTGGCACACCACCTGCGTCGCCCGGGATGCGCCAGTATGTCTTCCAGCCAGGAGCAAGCTCCATTTCCAAGCCGGCGGCCAGGGATGTGGTCGACTGAGCGGAGCCGCCCTTACTGACCGGAACATGACCAGCGACCAGGCGCGTTCGCACGTTATGGCCCTGCACCCAATCGGTGGCCAGCGCTTGGGCCAGACAATTTGCGGCACCAAGCACGATGGCTGCCAATAGGCCTGCCAGGACGACCATTGCCCGGAGGCCGGTCGTACAGGCACGGGCGGATTTGCGCGACAGACAGCGGGCGACCGATGCATGCGCCGGGTCCGACACCACAAATTCCACATCAGCTACTTTCGTTGTCTGAATGAACATGCGGCTCCTGAATGTTCAAACGCATCAATGGGGACATTCGTGCGACTGTGCCAAGTGGTTCGCGACCTGCGTCTGTTCGACGCTTAATGAACTCACTTCAAGCTGGTCGCGAATTTTCGGATTCGTAGCGGTCGCATTTAGTCCCTGTTCGAGTGCATGTCGTCATCGCAAAACCGCTGCACACTTTTGCGCGACATGCTCTACTGCCCTATGCATGTCGTCATCGCAAAACCGCTGCACACTTTTGCGCGACATGCTCTACTGCCCTATGCATGTCGTCATCGCAAAACCGCTGCACACTTTTGCGCGACATGCTCTACTGCCCTATGCATGTCGTCATCGCAAAACCGCTGCACACTTTTGCGCGACATGCTCTACTGCCCTATGCATGTCGTCATCGCAAAACCGCTGCACACTTTTGCGCGACATGCTCTACTGCCCTATGCATGTCGTCATCGCAAAACCGCTGCACACTTTTGCGCGACATGCTCTACTGCCCTATGCATGTCGTCATCGCAAAACCGCTGCACACTTTTGCGCGACATGCATGAGCACCATGATCGCCAAATTTGGCGGCAAACAGATGCCTTGCCAAATCAATCGACGATCACTCCGTCGTCATCGTTCGCGCCGGCGGGCCTCGCTGGCGGGAGATCAACCGGACGACTTACTCCCAGAACAGGTCAAGATTACAATGAATTACGACTGGCCAATTTGACCTGCTCTATCTTGTTGTTCGAGCGACTGATTCAGGGCCTCGATGGAGGCGCATTGCTGCCATCTCAGCCGATCGGGCTCAAGAGGCCAAAGACCAGCTTTCGGATGCGAGGCACCGGATAAGGCGGCTATGATCTCAATTTTGACGCCGGCACTCCCGGTTTATGTCGCAGTTGCAGCGAAAACTGCAATAATCACTCCACAGAGGTGGCTTCACAGACCGGCCGCCAAGGCGCTAGTGTCTAGATCATGATGTCCTTACCGTTCGCCTTTGACGATCCAGGCGGTACTTTCCTAGACGGGCAACTGCTCGTCGCCATGCCCAGAATGATCGACCGGCGCTTCCGGCGCTCGGTGATTTATTTGTGCGCCCACTCCGAAGAAGGAGCCATGGGCCTCATCATCAACCATAGAGTTGACAATCTAGACTTTGGCGACTTGATCGACCGACTCGGGCTCAGCGAGGCGTCCGACGAAGCTCCACGCATGGCAGAGCTTCCCGATGAGCTGGCGGGGATGCCAATCCACAAAGGTGGGCCAGTGGAGACCGGTCGTGGTTTCGTGCTGCACAGCTCGGACTATTTCATCGAAGATTCGACACTCCCAATCCGTGACGGCGTTTGCCTGACCGCCACGCTTGATATCCTCAAGGCCATCGCAGCCGGCAAGGGGCCGCAGCGGATGCTGCTGGCGCTCGGCTATGCCGGGTGGTCGCCTGGGCAATTGGAAAGCGAGATCCAGGCGAACGGCTGGCTGAACTGCCCGGCGGATATCGACCTAATCTTCGACGACGACAACGAGGCCAAGTACGACCGCGCGCTGGCGAAGCTTGGAATAGATCCCTCCCACCTCGTGGCCGACGCGGGACACGCCTGACGCAAGGCGCAGGTTGCAAACTCGTTCGTTCAATGCGCCGTCTGCCAGACCCGGACGAACCAATCGCGCCGGCGCGGGAAGTCATCCCTTCTTCGGCGGCTTATCCTGCGGCGGTGGCGACTGCATGCCGGCGAGACGCGCCAGCGAAGCAGCAATGCCGGGCGGAAGAGTCGAGAAGTCGGGCTCCCGAGGACTCGGATTTACAGGCTGTGGCACTGCCTCCGGTGGGTTGGCGACGTGCACGCCTTTGCCGTCGCCAGCGCGCACAGGTGTCGGTGGAGGCTGCGTCTCGGGTTTTGATCCGAGGCCGTGTCCGTTACTGTTGCGCGCGGAGCTGCTCAATGGAATCGGGGGAGGCAACGCGGGCTCGCCCTTTTGCAAGGCGGGCGGCACGTCGGGGGGCGCGGCGGCGGGACCCGGCCGAGACATTGGCTGTTTGTGCGACACGCTTTCCTTGCCTGCCGCGAGCCTTGGTGGCACGACCGGCGCCGTCCGTGTTGGCGGCGCGGAGAGCGGCGGCGCTTCAGCAGCGCGGTGTGGCGGTGGTGTCTCCGCAGTGGATGGGACACCGGGCGCCGACAGGGGCGGCGCGCTTTGCATCAGTTGAGGCGCTGGCGGCAACGGCACTGGCGGCGTTGCCGCAAGCCGGGGTGGAGGCGGCACCGCGGCTCCGTTCGTGCCACCATTCACCTTGCCGTTGGTGCCGGCGTGACGCGGAGGGGCAACCTGCTGCGGCGGGACATGCGGCGCTTGCGCGGGGCCTCGCGCCTGACGCGGCCGAACCGTACTTTGCGGCAACGCCTGGGCCAGCGTGCGTAATGGCTCAGCGCGCGAGGCCACGGGCGGCTGGGACACCTTCTCGGCGGCTGCCTGGTCAGCGGCGGCTGTTTCGGCCGCGGCTGCCATGTCGGCGGCGGCTGCCTTCGCCTCCTCGCGCTTCTGCTTCTTGCGACTCTGGCGCTGCTTGGTCTTGAAGAAGCCGTGGGTCTGAAGTTTGCGCTCGGATTTGCGTATGATGCGAAGCAGATCGATCACGTCGCGATCCGACATCGGCTCGCCGTAAAAATAGCCTTGGCCATACTCGCACCCGATGGAGCGCAGGAATACGACGTCCTCGGCGGTCTCGACCCCCTCGGCGACGACCTTCTTGCCCAGCTCATGCGCCAGCGCGACCATCGCACGCACGATCGTTGCAGCGGACTCCTCACCGCCCCCGGCCAACTTAGTAAGCCCGCGATCGAGCTTGATCGTGTCGCACGGCAACCGTTGCAAATATGCGAGCGACGAATATCCCGTGCCGAAGTCATCGAGCGCAAGCTCGGCGCCGGCGTTGCGGATCTGCGAAAGAATCTCGACCGCGTGCTCGGGGTTCTCCATCGCAAGCGATTCAGTGATCTCCAGCTTGAGCGTACCCTTTGCCAGCAGCGAGCGGCCGATCAGGGCGCGCACCTCCTGCACCAGCTCGGTGCGCAGCACTTGGCGGCTAGAGACGTTCACCGAAACGAACAGCTGATCCTCCGGTCGCGGCAGCTCCTTCTGCCAGATGACGGCATCGGCGGCGGCGCTCGCGAGAACGCGCGAGCCCAGCTGGATGATGAGATCGCTCTCCTCGGCAATAGGTATGAAGGCATTGGGAGAGATCAGTCCCAGCTTGGGATGCTCCATGCGCGCCAGCGCCTCGAAGCCGGCCAACTCCTCGGTTGGGAGATAGACGATCGGCTGGTAGACGACCTTGATCTGGTCCTTCTCGATCGCCTTGCGGAGCGCGGCCTCCATCATGTCGCGATCGTTGGGCTCGCCGCGCATCTCCGGCCGGAAGATCTCGATGCGGTCGGCCCCCGACCGTTTGGCGCGATACATGGCGATCTCGGCCTCTTTCAGCAGGTCGCTGCCCGAAGCCTCCTCGCCGTCGTAGATGGCAATGCCGAGCGAGCCGGTGAGGACGACCTCCTGGCTGGCGATGTGCATAGGTGCTCGCAGGCTGCGGCGCACGCGCTCGGCAAGACCGGCCAGCTCGCGCGGGTTCTGCTGATCGATGAAAAGGATCGCGAACTGGTCACCGCCGATACGGGCCAGCGTGTCGTGCGTGCCCAGGTGACGCTGGAGGCGGCGCGCGACGTTGAGCAGGAGGCTGTCGCCGACGACGAAGCCCAGCGATGCATTGATGGACTTGAATTTGTCGATGTCGATGAAGAAGACCGTGGGCCGAATCTTCTCGTCCGAATGCGCGCGCATCACCGCATTCGACATGCGGTCTATCAGAAGCTCGCGATTGGGCAGGCCTGTCAGACTGCAGTGCACGGCATTCTGCAGCAGCCGCTCGTGAGCCATCTTGGTCTCGGTGACGTCGCGCATCAACCCCACACAACGCACGGCGCGGCGATCTCCCGTCTCCACAGCCGCTGCCTCAAGTTCGAACCAGCGGTAGGAGTTGTCGGCGTGTCGCATGCGGAAATCGGAGCGGATCTTGCCGCCGGCGCGTTCCTGCACCGACCACAGCGACAGGCGGAAGCGCTCGCGGTCAGCCGGGTGGACGTATTGCAAGAACTCGTCAACCTTGACGTTGAGTTCGCCCGGCGTCAGACCCAGCGCCTGCTCGATGATGTCTCCCGTCTTGATTTCGTCGCGGCGGCTCGACCATTCCCATACTGCCGAGCGGGCGCCATCGACGGCGATGGCGCGTAGTTGGCTGTCGGTGGGTGCAAGGCCCGCCAATGGCTCCAGCGAGCGGAAGGCGAATTGCGTCACGACGAATCCGATGAGCAGAAGTATGAGCACCAGACCGCCAATCAGCGCGGAGACGAAGATATCGCCGGTCAGGCGCCCGGTCAGAACGACGCCGCACAGGAAGATCCACACGAGGAACAGGATCCAAGGCGGCAGCAAATGCATGGCGCGATCCTGGCCGCGCACAGCGAGATAGAGCGTCGCCAGGCCGCCGACGCCGCCGATCAGCATGAAGGAGAAGCGCGCAAACGTAGCGGCCAAGCGCGGGTCAATCGCTGCCACCGCGATGAGTGCCAGTTGCGCCAGTATCCACACCATCGACAGCATGCGGATAAGCCCATGGGTGAGGCCAAGCCGCAGAAAGGCGTGCAGGAACATAACAAGGCTTGCGGCCATGGCACTTTCGGCCGCCGCGCGGTAGACCGCGTTATCCTCCGGCTTCATGTTGAATATCTTATGGAAGAAGCCGAAGTCGACGCACAGGTAGGCGAGCACACACCATGCAAACAGTGCAGCGGCGGGGAAGATCAGCTTGTGGTTGGCGGCGAAGATGACAGTCAGAAACAGCGCCGTCAGCACCGACAGGCCGAGCATGATGCCGTTGAACAGCTGGCGATCGCGGAACTTAATTTCGTATTCGAGCGGCTTCCAGAGGTGGATGCGGGCGAAGCGTTCTGAGGAAAGCTCAGCCACGTAGGTGATCGTCTGGCCCGGCTCGAGCGTGAGTGCGAAGATGTCGGCGCGGTCGGACTTGATGCGCTGAGGCACGAACCCTATCGACGGTGTGACCGCCTCTATGCGCCGCGCATCGAGGTCAGGCCAGACGATGCCAGAGCCGGCTAGCGTGTAGCGATCCGCCGTGAGCCAGCGCTCGATCGACTTGTCGGTCGTGTTCGTCAATGCAAACACGATCCAGTTCGGGTTGGTACCCGGCGTCACCGCCTTGACCGATATGCGGCCGCTGACGCCGTCGCCTCCCGCAACGGTCTCAACCATGAGGCTATCGCCGCGACCCTCATAGGCGTCGCCCAGCGTAGTGATCTCGATGTAATCCTTGTCCGGCGTAACGACGATGGGCTTCAGCGCCGCTGCCGGGTTTGCCGACACAAGAGACACGAGCAGCCAGAGCAACGCCGCGAGGCCTCCGTGCGCGATGCGCGAGAACAGCGCGGTCATGGCTCTCGATTGCGCGAGCGCGCGCTGGCTGCCGACCGGGTTCATTGAGAACCTCCATCGGAACGGCCCACGTCCTCAGCGAGCAAGGCGAACTGGAGGTGATCCTCCCACCGGCCGGCAATCTTAAGGTAACGGCGCGCAAGCCCCTCTCTCGAAAAACCGAGGCGGGCCAGGACACGCAGAGATGCGGCATTGGCGGGCATCACAGCGGCCTCGATGCGGTGCAGGCGCAGTACGTCGAATGCGAAAGGGATCAGGGCAGAAAGCGCGTCGTGCATGAGGCCGCGACGCACATACGGTGCGCCCAGCCAGTAGCCTAATGTCGCCGCCTGCGTCACGCCGCGGCGCACGTTGGTCAAGGTAACGCCTCCGACGAGCGCGGGCGACGTCTGCATTGACCGCGCGATCGACACCAGGCGCCCGTCGCTATCCAACTGGCGGCGTACCGACGCATCAGCCGGCTGGGGGGCGGCGAACACAAGATAGGAATAGCCCAGATCCTCGCGCGCCTCGCGCTGATAGTGGCGGACACGGCGTCGGAAGGCGGAACGTGTGAGCTCGTCACGCGACCAGAGCGGCTCCCAGGGGGTCAGGTGGTCGCGACTCAACGCGCGCAACTCGGCCCAGCGCGGATAATCCGTCATGGCGGGTGCGCGCAACATCACTCCCTTGCCGCGGATGATAGGCGCGGGTTCCGAAGTCCTGCTGGATCTGAGAAGCGCCATTGAAGCTCCTCAGGCTTTCGAACCGATCATTTCGGCAAGGCGGTCGGCTTCGACCTTGGACTTGCGGCCGGAGCCGACAACGACGATTGACGGCGCCCCCGAGACAAGGCGAGAGGCAAATGCCTGTACATCATCGACGCCGACCCTGTCGACACTGGCGATCAGCTCTTCGGTCGGGATGAGACGGTCATGGGCAATCAGGTGCCGCGCCATCTGCTCGGCACGGGCAGACGAACTCTCGAGCCCCATGAGCAGGCCGGCCTTGAGCTGCGCCTTGGCGCGCGCAACCTCGGCCTCGCTGGCCCCGGTCCGCGCGACCTCGACCAACTCGCTCACAACGACATCGCTCAGTTCGGTCATCATGTCGGCCCCCGTTGCCGCATGGAGTGAAAAGAGGCCAGCGTCGGCCAGCGACCAGGCGGACGAATAAATCGAATAGCAAAGACCGCGACGTTCCCGGACCTCCTGGAACAATCGCGACGACATGCCCCCGCCGAACAAGCCCGAAAACACCTGCGCCGTGAAGAAATCCTCCGCGTGATAGGACGGGCCTTCGAAACCGAGCAGGAGATGGCTCTGCTCGAAGCGCCGGTCAAACGCGCGCACACCACCGCTATAGCGCGCCCGCACGCGATCACTCTCGGTACCCCGAGATAGCCCTCCGAATAGGGCTTCAACGTGGCGAACCAGGGAATCGTGGTGGATCGCGCCGGCAGCCGACACGACCATGCGCTCAGGCACGTAGTGGCGGACTAGGAAGCCTTCCAGGAGCGGCCGGCCGAAGCCTTTTACACTTTGCGTCGTTCCGAGAATGGGGCGACCAACTGGCTGGTCGGGAAACGCCGCCTCCTGAATAAGATCATAGGCGATATCGTCAGGGCTGTCTCGAGTTGCTGCGATCTCCTGCAAGATCACTTCACGCTCGCGCTCCAACTCGTCGCTGGCAAAGAGCGAATGTTGAAGGATGTCTGCAAGGATCTCCAGCGCCACACCTTCGTCGCCCTTGAGAATGCGGGCGAAATAGGCGGTGTTTTCCAAGCTCGTGGCAGCGTTCAGTTCCCCGCCGATCGTTTCTATCTCCTCGGCGATGGCCTGCGCCGTGCGACGTGCGGTGCCTTTGAACGCCATATGCTCCAGAAAGTGCGAGATTCCGTGCTCGGACTCGCTCTCGTGACGTGCGCCAGTCGCGACCCAGACGCCGAGGGATAGCGTCTCCAGATGCTCCATGCGGTGCGATACGACGCGCAGGCCGTTGGCGAGCGTCGTGATCTTTGTGGTCATCAAGTCTCCTCGCGGACGGCGCGGGCGCGGGCTTCGACGAACGTTTCTATGGCGGCCAGCTCGTTGGGCAAGCGCTCGAAGCGCTCGGGGTCAGTCAGCAGCTTGGACAGACGCCCGGGCAGCGGCGGACGCTGGCCGGTGATCCTCTCGATCGCATCCGGGAACTTAGCGGGATGCGCAGTGGACAGAATCACTTTGGCGACGCGGCGGTCGCAAGCCTCATGCTGCGCGGCTGCCGCTTTCGCTGTCGCTGTGGCGGCGACGTAACCACATGCCGTATGCGGATCCATCAGGTAAGCGCTGTCCTGCTTCACCTTGCGTATGGCTTGGGCAACCTCCGCCTCGCTCGCTGAGCGCGCGGAGAAGTCGCGGCGCATGTGCTCGGCCACCGCGCGGCCCACCTCGAAACGGCGCGATTGTGAGAGCGAACCCATCAGACCGCGCACATATGCATCGTCCCGGCCGGAGGCCTCGAACAAGTAGCGCTCGAAGTTGGAGGAAATCTGGATGTCCATCGAAGGCGAGGACGTCGCCACGACGTCGCGCATCTCGTATGCGCCTGTCTCGAGCGTGCGCGGCAGGATGTCGTTGTCGTTCGAAGCGATGATGAGGTCTGCGACCGGAAGGCCCATGCGGCGCGCGACATGACCGGCAAATATGTCGCCGAAGTTGCCGGTCGGCACAGAGAAGGCAACCTTGCGGTGTGGCGCGCCCAGTGCTGTCGCGGCAGCGAAGTAATAGGTCACCTGGGCGACGATGCGTGCCCAATTGATCGAGTTCACGCCTGCCAGATGCACGCGGTCGCGGAATGCGTGGTCATTGAACATCGCCTTTACGAGCGCCTGGCAGTCGTCGAACGTGCCGTCGATGGCGACAGCGTGGACGTTCGACTCGGTCGGCGTCGTCATCATGCGCCGCTGTACATCGGAGACGCGGCCATCGGGGAACAGGATCACCACATCGCAGCGCCTTGAGCCGCGGAAGGCCTCGATTGCCGCGCCGCCCGTGTCACCCGATGTGGCGCCGACGATCGTCACGCGCCGCCCACGCTTTTCCAGGACATGGTCCATCAGGCGGGCGAGCAATTGCATCGCCACATCCTTGAAAGCGAGCGTCGGTCCGTGGAACAGCTCCAGTACGAACGTCTCTGGGTCGATCTGCACGAGCGGGGTCACGGCGGCATGACCGAACGTGGCATAGGCTTCGCGTGCCATGCGGGAGAGGTCATCGCGCGCAATGGCGCCGCCGATGAAGCGACCGATGATAGATACGGCCAGTTCTGCGAACGGCTCTCCGGCGAAAGATTGGATCTCGTCTTGTGTCAAGCGTGGCCACGTCTCGGGCACATAGAGGCCGCCATCGCGGGCGAGTCCCGCAAGCAGCACGTCGTCGAAGCCGAGACGTGGAGCGACGCCGCGCGTGGAGATGTAGGAGAGTGACGACGACAAGCGATGAGCCTCACAAGTTCGAGTTCCGGGCGAAAGTGCCGCCCAGGGCAGGAGCGCCCATGATTGTTGGCAACGGGCATTGCAAAAAGCTGGCGCACACTACTGCCGGTGCGCTGTGCGAACAAGCCGAGCAGGGCGGTCGGCAGCGGGAAACGGCAGGAAATCCGGTTTGAGACGCATGTACGAGTTGCATGAGCCAGGCGGCAATCCGCGTTCAGGCGTGGCGGCGCAAGCGCGTCAAGGCGAAGGCCAGATAGACGCCGAGCAGCGTGACGGCCAGTCCGTACCAAGTCAGCGCGTACTCGAGGTGGCGGTTGGTCAAGTTGACCTTGTTCAATTCCGGTTGCGGCCCCCCCGGTCCGCCCGTCGCGGTCTCGGCCTCGATATAGAATGGCACCACGCTGGCGACCGCATCTCGCCGGCTTTTCGAGGCCGAGCGGTCAACAAGGGCCGTTGCGACAGCCCTTCGCATGCCTTCAATGTCGAACTCGTACCATTCGTTCTTTGCAGCATTTTCGGCACTACTAAAAGTACCGACGTGGCCGGTGCGTACGCGACCGACCAATTCCAACTCGCCCTCCAGGTTGCCGGCAGAACGGCTCGCAGGCGCCTTCTTCGTGTCGGGGACCGTACCGCGTATAACGAGCAGGGTGCTCAGTTGAAATGTACCCGCGGCGCCGAGAGGGGTCGACAAAGTGAACGGTGTGACGACGCTCCAGGCCGGGCCGGCCTTGCCCGGGTTCCAAACATGAAATTCCTGATCGTGATTGAACCGCCCCTTCACAGCGACGCGCTGGAACTCGATCGCTTCGGCCGCATTCCCCGTTTGGGAACCCGTAAAGATGCCGAGCACCGCCTGCAGGCTGACGGGTGCCACCTTGGCACGCGCCTCCACCTTTTCGATCAAGGCTTCCTTCCAGGCGAGGCGGCGCATCTGCCAGTTGCCGAGCGTGATGAGGATCGCAAGACCCAGAAGGGTCAGCAGAGTCGGCCACAACAGTCGAGCCTCGCGCAATCGCGCCATCTTGAACGAAGCCTCATACAGTTGAAACGCGACCGCGTGGAACGCCGACCGCGCTTACGTGCCTCAGTCCTTGGCGAGGCGGCCTTCCTCGGCCTTGTGACGGTACTGTAAAGCGATCAGGACCGCCTTGAGGAAGCGTAACAGGCCCAGCGCAAGCACCAACGTCGCCACGCCGGACAGGAGGACGGTCGGGAGCAGCGGCGTGTCGTAAGTCAGCTGCACCCAGAGAGAGCCGCCCAACACGACAAAGCCCAGAATGAAGATCGCAAAAACCGCAGGGCCGTCGCCCGTGTCGATGAACTTGTAGTCGAGGCCGCAGTTATCGCAGCGATCGCGCAAGTTCAACACCTGATGGAAAAGTGGGCCTTCACCGCAACGCGGGCATCGCGCTCTGAGGCCGAGTACGATTGGCGAGTGTGCGGGGATCTCGGACTTGTTCGTCATGCGCGGCACTGTGGTTCCCATTCCGTCGGCACACAATGCGTGCTTGTGCCACATGCCATCCGTTGACCAGTGATTGCGAAAGCGCGTGCGGCCAGGATGATAAATCCCGGCCGCACAATTGCTCGATCGTATGCGTCGTTCGATCATATGCGCCCGCTGGCCGACCACAGGGCAAATGCATTGCGCCGTGCCTGCCGAATTCGGGCTGCCGCCGATATCAGTGGCCGCCCGGGTGCGCGCCAGCACCCCAGACGTAGATCGCTGCGAACAGGAACAGCCAGACAACGTCGACGAAGTGCCAGTACCAGGCCGCGGCCTCGAAACCGAAGTGCTGCTTGGGCGTGAAGTCTCCCTTCAACGCGCGGATGAGGCAGACGAACAGGAAGATCGTGCCGATGATCACGTGCGCGCCGTGGAAGCCGGTCGCCATGAAGAACGTAGAGCCGTAGATGTGGCCGGCGAAATTGAATGCGGCGTGGCCATACTCGTAGGCTTGGCAAGTCGTGAAGAGCACACCCAGCAGAACGGTCAGCGCGAGGCCCCAGACCAAACCACTGCGGTCGTTCTTGAGGAGCGAATGGTGCGCCCATGTGACCGTGCAGCCCGACAAGAGCAGGATCAGCGTATTGACGAGCGGCAGACCCCACGGATTGAAGGTCGAGTGGAACGTGTCGGTCGGCTGGGGCGGCCAATGGCCGCCAGTCAATTCGTTCCGCTGAACCATGCCGATCGGCTCGACGATGTTGGTCGGATGGTAAATTCCGGCTGGAAACAAAGATGCGTCGAAGTAGGCCCAGAACCAGGCGATGAAGAACATCACCTCGGAGGCGATGAACATGATCATGCCGTATCGCAAATGAAGCTGCACGACCGGCGTGTGGTCGCCCTTGTGCGCCTCGATGATGACGTCGCGCCACCACATGTATGCAACGGCGACGAGGCCTGCGAAGCCGACGGCGAAGACCCACGGACCATGCATTCCGAACAGTCCCGCACCGCCGCCGAGCGAGCGCATCCAAACAATCAAGCCGATCGCCGTCACCAGCGCCGCCAGAGAGGCAGCGACCGGCCACGGGCTCGGGTCGACGAGGTGATAGTCGTGATTCTTAGCGTGTGAAGCGGCCATCGATTTCTCCGTTCCCCAGTCCCTTATTGGGGAGGCCCGCCGAACCGGATCCAGATCGAACCCTGATGTCCAACGGACGTCCCGTTTCCCTTTTTCACTCGACCCCGCCGGGAGGCGACGCCGCATTCATTTTCTCAACCGTGCGGCGCGAGCGGAGCCCGGTCGCGAACTCGAATTCGAACTCTTGTCGTGATCGGGAAATCCGCCGCGCCACCCAGCCCAAAAGTATGAAGCGGATTTCTCGATCATCAAACTAGCCCTGACCTCCGCCACCCTTCAGCTCGCGCGCCGCCTTGGGCGAAGCGGTGGCATCGGCTGCGGGTTTGTCCATGGGGTGGAACGTGTAGGACAGCGTGATTACGGGCAGCCTGGCGGTGTCGCGATCATCGACCATCGCGGGATCCACAAAGAAGGTTACAGGCATGTCGACCGTTTCGCCGGGCTCGAGTTTCTGCTCGGTGAAGCAGAAACAGGCGATCTTGTTGAAGTAGGCGCCAGAGGCGTCGGGCGAGACGTTGTAGCTGGCGGTGCCGCGCGTCGTTGCCGTGCCCATATTGGTCGCCTGATAGTGAACCAGCACGGTCTCGCCGAGATGGACCGTCACCGAATTCTGCTTAGGCTTGAACCGCCAAGGCAGGTTCGGGGCGACGTTGGCGTCGAGACGCACCTCGATGGTGCGGTCGAGAATCTTTACGTCATTCTCGGCAGCGATCTTGGGGGTGCCGCCATAGCCAGTCGTTTGGCAGAAGATGCGATAGAGCGGCACTGCAGCATATGCCGCAGCGACCATGCCAAGCACGACACCGGAAAGAATGACTGCAACGCGCCGATGCCGTCCAGCCAGCGCGTCCGGCCCCGACTTTGCCTGCGTCGCATCTCCATTATGTTGAACGCTGTCGCTCACGTGTCTCGCAATCCTCTCGATCTGCCTTGCCGCGATCCTCACAAGGGCCTGTTCATCACGTTGCCGCCCAAGCGGATGATGGTCGCCGCATAGAAGGCAAACACAAGAAACATCAGTATGCCGGCGATAGCCCACGAGCGCATGCGCTGCCGGCGCTTCGCCTCATCTTCCGTCGTCCGGTGCGTATTGCCCCGGCCATTGTCCTTATACAACGACATCAACCCGCAATCCGCTGAACCAGCTGCTCGCCAAGAATGACGGCGAACAACGCGAAAAGGTAGAAGATCGAGAACCCGAAGAGCTGGCGCGCCGCCTGGTCCGCCTCGCGGCCTTCGCGCACTAGATATACCTTGAAGGCGAGCGCCAGGAACACAGCGCCCAGTCCGAGCGAAGACACGAGGTAGGTGAGGCCGCCCAACCCGATGAGGTATGGAGTCACCGCCAGCGGTACCAATAGCAGTGCGTAGGCAACGATCTGGCGCCGCGTCTCATCGGGTCCATGCGTGACTGGAAGCATCGGCACGCCGACGCGCTCGTAGTCGCGGCAACGGTAAAGAGCCAGCGCCCAGAAATGCGGCGGGGTCCAGAAGAAGATGATTAGGAACAAGACGAAGCTCTCAACAGAAACCGTGCCGGTGACGGCCGCCCATCCGACCATCGGAGGGAATGCGCCAGCGGCACCGCCAATGACGATATTCTGCGGCGTCCGGCGCTTCAGCCACATGGTGTAGATGACGACGTAATAGGCAATCGTCATGGCGAGCAGACCGGCGGCGACCCAATTGACGAGCAGGCCGAGAACGAGGACCGAGCCGACCGAGAGGATAACGCCGAAGGTCAACGCTTCTTCGGCCGTGACATGGCCGCGCGGAATCGGGCGGGCTGCAGTACGTGCCATGCACGCGTCGATATCAGCGTCGTACCACATATTGAGTGCGCCCGACGCTCCGGCGCCGACAGCGATCATGGTGAGGGCGATAAAGCCGAGCACAGGATGAAGATGGCCCGGCGCGGCCATCATTCCGACCAGCGCAGTGAACACCACAAGCGACATCACGCGCGGCTTCAACAGCGCCACGTAATCGCCGACCGTTGGCTCTCTCAGAGCCGACGCCGCACCAGCATGACTATCCGCAATGAGCTGCGACATTCGCAAAATCCCTATCCGCCAAACCTGGCGACTGGAAGCAATGGAGCCATGAAGCCCGCGGCGCGCTCGACGATGAGCGCGGCGAGCAGCGCCATGACGTATAGGCTATTGAGACGGTAGAAACGCCAGGCCTTGTGGTGCTCGACGGCCAAGTCGCCGACACGCGCTAAGCCAACCGACTCGAAAAGAAGAACTGCGCCACCGACCAGAGCCGCGGCGAGCCAGAGCTGCCCGGTAAAGCCCATCGCGGCCGGCAACAGTGCCAGCGCCGCGTGGGCGAACGTGAACCCCACGATCATCCAGCGTGTGCGCGCCGAGCCCGCGACAACCGGCATCATCGGCACCCCGGCGCTGGCATAGTCACCGGCACGGACGAGCGCCTGCGACCAGACGTGGGGCGGTGTCCACGGCACGAGGAAGGCGAACAATGCGAGTGCGTGCCACGAAAGGCCGCCGGTTGCCGACACCCAGCCCGTCAGGGGCGTAAGAAGGCTTGCAAGGCCGCCGCCGATGACGACGTTGAGCGCCGTCTGGCGCTTCAGCCACATCGTGTAGACGACGCCGTAGAACAGAATGGTGAGCGCAAGCATCACGGCCGCCATCGACCCGACGACCAACGCCATGGCAACGACCGAAGAGACGATCAGAAGCACGGCGAAGGCGAGCGCCTCTTCCGGGGTGACCCGTCCCGCGGGAAGCGGGCGAGAGGCGGTGCGGGCCATTCGCGCGTCGAGATCGCGCTCAAACCACATGTTGAGAGCTGCCGCACCGCCACCGCCCAGCGCGATGCAGATAATGGCGATCAATGCGATCGCGGGCGACATATCGACGGGCGCGGCAAGAAGCCCGGCGATGGCGGTAAAGACGACGACCGACATCGGCCGCGGCTTCATCAGCGCGACGAAATCCAAGACGCGGCCGCCATGCGTGGAGGGCTGCCCTCCCGGCAAAGCGAACCCAGGCCTGGGTCTCGTTTCCGTCATAACCACCTGCGCGGTTCCTCGGTCGCTTCTGTGTGCAAGACCCCGGCTTTGCGGGCCGAAGGACTTGCCGCCACTTCACCATTCCGCATTCCGTGGCCGCGCTCGCTGGCGTTGCGGCCACCCGTGGCAGGGCCGCAGACATCGTGGCGTGCGGTATCGCGGATGGCGTTCCGGCGGTTCTTTCTTCTTGCCTTCATGCGGAGCGATGGGCGGGACGCTCGGCCCCGCCCATCGTTGGTTGTTACCACAGCCGCACAGCGGCACATCGCAAGCAATCAATGATGCTTGGTGGCCTCGATGCGCGGCAACGTCTCGTACTGGTGGAACGGCGGAGGCGACGGCAGCGTCCACTCGAGCGTCGTGGCGCCCACGCCCCACGGGTTCTCTCCGACGCGCTGCTTGCGGGACAGAGCGACAAAGATGCCGATGAAGAAGCAGATCGTGCCCAGGAACGTGATGTAGGAGCCATAGGACGAGATCTTGTTCCAGAACGCGAAGCCATCGGGATAGTCGACATAGCGGCGCGGCATGCCGGCAAGGCCCAGGAAGTGCTGCGGGAAGAACAGCACGTTGGCGCCCACAAAGGTCAGCCAGAAGTGCAGTTTGCCCCAGAACTCGGAGTACATGTAGCCGGTCATCTTCGGGAACCAGTAGTAATAGCCTGCGAAGATCGAGAACACGGCACCGAGCGACAGCACGTAGTGGAAGTGTGCGACCACGTAGTAGGTATCGTGGAGCGCACGGTCGACGCCGGCGTTGGCGAGCATGACGCCCGTCACGCCACCCACCGTAAACAGGAAGATGAAGCCGAGCGCCCAGACCATAGGAAGGCGGAACTCGATCGAGCCGCCCCACATCGTAGCGATCCAGGAGAAAATCTTCACACCGGTTGGCACCGCGATCACCATTGTCGCGAACACGAAGTAGGCCTGCGTGTTCACGTTGATGCCCGAGGTGTACATGTGGTGGGCCCAGACGATGAAGCCGACGAGACCGATCGCGACCATGGCATAGGCCATGCCGAGATAACCGAAGATCGGCTTCTTCGAGAATGTCGAAACGACGTGGCTGACCATGCCGAAACCCGGAAGGATCAGAATGTAGACCTCGGGATGGGCGAAGAACCAGAAGAGGTGCTGGTAGAGGACCGGATCACCGCCGCCCGACGCCGTGAAGAACGTTGTGCCGAAGTTGCGATCCGTCAACATCATCGTGATGGCGCCCGCGAATACCGGCAGCGAGAGCAGCAGCAGGAATGCCGTGACCAGCACGGCCCAAGCGAACAGCGGCATCTTGTGCAGCGTCATGCCCGGCGCGCGCATGTTGAAGATCGTGGTGATGAAGTTGATTGCACCAAGGATCGAGGATGCGCCAGCGATATGCATGGAGAGGATCGCGAAATCCATCGCCGGCCCAGGCGAACCCGTGGTCGCCAGCGGCGGATAAAGCGTCCAACCGCCACCCACACCGGCGCCGCCGGAATCACCCTCCACGAAGAGCGACAAAATCAACATCGTAAAGGCCATCGGCAACAGCCAGAACGAGACGTTGTTCATGCGCGGGAAGGCCATGTCAGGCGCACCGATCATCAGCGGCACGAACCAGTTGCCGAAGCCGCCCATCGTTGCGGGCATGACCATGAAAAACACCATGATGATGCCGTGCGCGGTGACGAACACGTTGAACGCGTGACCGTTGTGGAAATATTGCAGGCCCGGCTCGGCGAGTTCAAGGCGCATGCCAACGGACAGGATGCCGCCGATGAGGCCGGCCACCATGGCGAAGATCAGGTACAGCGTACCGATGTCTTTGTGGTTCGTGGAGAACACCCACCGCCTCCACCCCGTCGGGGTATCATGGTGGTCGTGAGCTGCATATGCAGTGCTACCCATCGTCAGTTGCCCTTCGCTTGCGAATTTCTTTTGAGCGTTTCTTTTGTTCTTGCTTGCCGTTGCTGCCTGGCCGGGCGTTACTGGCGCGCGTCCGCCACCTCGCCAGCCTTCTTTCCGGCCTGATCGAGAGCAACGCGTTTGAGAATCTCACGCGCCTTCTTCTTGTCTCGTGCCGCCATGGCGTCCGACCATTCCTTGAACGTGCCTTCATCGACGACGCGAACCGCGATCGGCATAAAGGCATGATCCTTGCCGCACAGCTCTGAGCACTGGCCATAGAACACGCCAGTCTTCGTCGCCTTGAACCAGGTGGCATTGATGCGGCCGGGCACGGCGTCGACCTTGGAGCCAAAGCCAGGAATCGTCCAGTTATGCAGAACGTCGCCCGCGGTCACGAGAACATGGACGTTCTTGTTGACCGGAACGAGCACTTCGTTGTCGACGGCGAGGTTGCGCGGCGCGGGAATGCCCTCAGCCTGCTTCTCCTTGATCTCCTCGGCGGTGAGCATGACGCTATCGAAACCGAAGCCCTTGCCGTCCTTTTCCTTGGGCAGATACTCGTGGTTCCAATACCACTGGTAGGCCGTCGCCTTGATGGTGAGGTCGGCCGGCGGATAGTCGTACTGCGCGCGCAGCAACCGGAACGATGGCAGCGCGATAAAGACCAGCACCATGATCGGGATCACAGTCCAGGCCACCTCGAGGAGTGTGTTGTGCGTGGTGCGCGATGGTGTCGGGTTGGCTTTCGAGTTGAAGCGGAACATCACGTAGACCATAAGGATCAGCACGAACACCGCGATCGCGATGATGATCGTGTTCACCAAGTCATGAAACTCGTGGATCTGCTGCGCGATCGGCGAGGCCGCGACCTGCATGCCAAGCTGCCCGTCGGTCGGCTGGCCCGTCCCGGCCATTACCGCGTCGGCGCCGAACGTGACGGCGGCCGCGAAGACCAGCGTGGCTGCGGCCCACAGCGTGCCAAGCATTCGTCGGATCATTCCCTGCTCCCCAATATGAGCCCGGATCCATGCCGGACTGTTCTTCACTCTTGTAAGACAAGGGCACGCCGGACCGGCCACCCTCGAAACAGCATTGCATATCCTGAAGACAACCGTCGCTCGGCTCGCCGTGCCTCTTCTCGCGCCGCGCCGCCATGCCCCAGTCGTTCCGCCAGCTTCCTCGGGCCGGCAAAACAAAATCCAACGGCCTACGCCCCACTTTGGGCGTATTCCGACCGCATCGACCAGAGCACAACCACCCGAGTTGTCTCAAGACAAGTTTTGTGCGGCATTTGTACGCTCTTGACAACCACTTGTGTGCGGAGACGCGACATTGGTCGGCCGGTTGTTCCGGCCGGTCCAAGAATCGGCTCTTTTCGCTGTTCGAACGGGTTCCAGCGCCATGCGAAAGCGCGCACGTGCTGCCATGGGTCTAACCCCTCTCGCCTTGAAATTCCCACGCCGGAGGCTCTGCGCTTGCCCGCTCATTTCCACTCGAATCGACGACACACTGCCGCGCAGCGGTCGCATTTCAGTTTTCGTTCGGCCACGATGCCTCGATTAGCGTCCCTTGCAATGGCTGTGGCGGGCGCATTGGTGGTCTTCGGCGCCGCATCTCCGGTGACTGCGCAGGACACCAAGGCGCCTGAAGGCGCGGTCAAGGCGCAGCACGGCGACTGGCAGGTCGTGTGCAAAGCGCCTCCACCGGGCTCCAAGAAGGAAGTTTGCGCGCTTGTTCAGAGCGTCACCGCTGAAGATCGCAACAACGTCGGTCTGACGGTCTATTTCCAAAAGTTCGCCAACGGCACGAGGGTGCTGCGGGTGTTTGCACCGCTCGGGATCCTGCTGCCCCCCGGCCTCGGCCTCAAGATCGACAACAAGGACGTCGGCCACGCGCCCTTCCTCAGATGCCATTCCTTCGCTTGTTACGCGCAGGTCGTGGTCGAGGACAAGCTCGTGGAACAGCTCAAGGGTGGCAAGACCGCGATTTTCATCATTTTCCAGACCGAGGAAGCGGGCATCGGAATTCCAATCTCGCTCAAGGGGTTCGCCGAGGCGCTTCCCGAAATCGAATAACCTCATAGCGCGGGAAGTGACGGGACAGGGTCAGCGCGGCTTTGTGGCAATGCGGTCCTGGCGTGCGATGAGACCGCCCCAATGTGTATCGTAAGGGTGTATTCGATCGGTTGGACCGGCCGTATCGACAAGGTCGCGCCGTTCGTTGTGCCAGCGGAACAGCCCACCTTCCAGGTTGTAGACGCGTGAGGCGCCGCGCGCTTGGAGTGCCGCGCCGACACGAGCAGCCAACCGCGAACTGCGAACGCCAACGGAGCAGTAGAAGACCGCCGTCCGACCAGCGACCGATGCAGCGAACTTATCGACAAATGCGTCGGCGGATATGTTCGGATCGACACGCACGGCGCCGTCGATGTGGCTCACGGCGTATTCACCTGGCTCGCGCACATCGACAACCAGGGGATCGGCTCCCGCCCTTAAGGCGTTGAAATCTCCGGGAGGAAGTTGGGCAACACCGGCGAACTCCTCACGCACGCTCATCTCGATCTTCGGCAGATCCGAGGGTTGATAGGCGCGTGCGGGGTTGTGCCACGTCACTGCGAAAACTCCGCCTGACAAAGAGAGGGCCGCGATCAGGACCAGAGCCTGACGCCGGCATCTACGCCAAGCAAGCGCCGGTCCTGCGCGGTGCCTGCTGATGCTGCCTGACTGTGGTTCGTTGGGGGAGGGTGAAGGCTGCTCGGTGGAGTTGGGCATACGTGGAGTTTTTCAATATGGGGCCTGTGACTGGCGCGATCGGACCCAGATTAGCGACACCACGCGCGCTGCCTCCCATCATGTGGGAACAATTTCATAGTCTGCCAGATCACCAACCGCGACCGATCTCACGAAATGCGGCTCGGCGTTCACGAAGTGCGGAGCCTAGATCGTGTTCATGTCGCAAGGACGCATGAACGCGATCCAAGTTTTTGAATTGAACATGTTTTTCACGCTGAACCGCTACACACTACAGCTGAACATGCTCTATCCAGCGCATCGTAGCGGGGGGCACTCCTGATCGATCCCACTCGCGACACTTGCGAGACAGCAAGAAGAGGTGAGACGGGAGGCTGGCCTCCCATCTCGCCAGTGACTTCATGTTGCGGGGGCTTCGCCCAGCAGGCAGCCCGGCACTTCGATCAGGCAACCTTCCGACTGGAGCCGTAATCCTGGCTGCCAGTGCCCGTGCCATTGTAGGGACGCTGCTCCGGGAACGAGAGATAATCGTGTTCGCCTTTCTCACGTCCGGCCTCGCCTGCCGCCATGGGAAGCTGGAACATCTGTGCCCAGGCGCTCATGACGTGCCTTGCGCTCTCGTTGTAGTGAGCGAAGCAAGTCTGCACGAAGCGTTGCTGCTCTGCCATCAGATCCTGCGGCGACCTGCACTGCGAAAGCCGGGCGGGCAGCTCCAGATAGGCCTGGGCGCGACGTACCATGAGACCCTGCAGCTCCAGCTGCCAGCGTGCGAAGCCACGCAACACCTGATCGGGTGCCTGCTGCGTCACGTTTGCAAAGTCGGTGAATTGGGGGGCATGGAAAAAGTTCTGGAACAGCCCAAGTCCCGTGCTCTGCGTCTGGTTTGGTGACGTCATACCTGTTCCTCCTCACTAGAATAACGTGAACTTTCGGGACGCTTCACAACCGCAATGCGGATACCGGCTTCATGGCCGGTCCCACGATGATTGCCTGCGAATGACGCTCCCCTACTCGACATCAAGGGCCCTTGATGAAGGCCTCTGGATCAATTCCGGTCTCCTCTCCAGGGACCACATGTGCCCCCGGCGCCGCGTTGGGCGCGGAGACCGCTTGCGGATACCGTGCGTGACACAGGTCTCACACTGGCGCACCGCTTCACAGCATGATCCCACTAGCAAACTCGGAAGATACTTGCCTCGCCAATGCATCGGAGCACGGCCTTTAATCGTCAGCCGCAAATCCATAATAAAAAAGTATGCAACCAAAACCCGCGCTGTGCGGATGGCCGGTCGAATGTTGGTCAGACTAACCCGTAGGCAAACCCAACGGAAGGGATTTGCTGCAATGCACCAAATTTCTTATCAGTACTAACGTGTTGCATAAGCATGCGCAATTGCCTAGCTAACATCCGGGCTAATGTCATTGATCATGCGCAACTAAGGTACATCTGCCGCAGTGCAACTGTCCGCTTCCAGCCCATCAATCGGTCGAGGCTTTGGCACCAACCCCGAAATCTGCGCGCCCGCAACGTCACGTGGTTTCGACGCAAAAGACGCTCGGTGACGAGCTCGCCAGCCGATCGCGTCTGCACAACAATTCATGCCGTCGACTGAAAGGCGCTTGACCCAACATATCTGTAATAAGAATATTTAATGTACACTGCTTGTTGTTCCTGCTTTGTTTCTGTGATGCGGTGCTGTCTTGCTTCGGGTGCTCCCGAGTTTTCAGAAGCTTGAGCGTGCGTTCAACAGGCGCACGACTAGCCATATTCGGGTCCGGCAGTGGAATCCATTCGCGCTTTTGTCTTTTGTGCTTACCTTTAGCATCGCTTTTATTCCACTTCAGCGTGGAGCATCAGCAGATGAGCCTGTCCTCTATTGGCGGGAATTCTACAGCGGTGCAGACGTAACTCGCGATGTCTGGCTCTTGTACTCCGGCGTGACACTCGCCCCCACCAGCGACATCTACGGCGACGGCATCAGGCTTCGTGCTTCTGGCGGCCATGGCCAATACCGCTACCAGGGACACCGCGCGGGCGATCCCAAAGACAAGGTGCGAAAGTTCGAGGGAACGGTCACCTACGTCGAAATCCTGGCCGGCTACCAGAAGCGGGTCGGCGAGTTGACGGCCAAGGCGTTCGCGGGAATTGCTGCCATCGACCACGCTGTCACCCCGGGCGATCCCATCGCATCCGGGGGGCTGCTGACACAGGGGATGGCGTACGGGTTCAAGGGCGCGCTCGAGCTTTGGCTGAATCTGGGCAGCGACGCGTGGACATCGCTCGATGCATCTTGGACAAACGCGCACCAGACGTATGCAGGACGGATGCGTCTGGGATACCGGGTGTTGCCGACGGTTTCGCTCGGGCTGGAGGCAGCTATCAACGGCAATGCCGTCAGCGGTGAGCGCGTGCTCGAGGATGGAACTATGCGCGAACCGCTGCGCCCCCAGACTCGCGCTGGTTTGTTCGTCCGCTACGAGTGGAACGGTGGCGAGATCTCGATCTCCGGCGGCGTTGCCAACAGCGCGTATGATTTTGGCAGAACAGACGGGTTCGACGAGTTTTATGGCACTGCCAATTGGTTGATGCGATTCTGATTTCGCCCGGAACAGTGGCATCGGGGCACTTGCAATCCGAATTGCGCTTGCCAAGATCGAAATGGATGAAAGCCAATTTTTCCACCGGTCGGAATCGTAATCGTTCGGCAGTGAATTGCCGGCCTAGCTGCCGCGTCTTCAGCGCATTCGCTCGTGTTGAGCCCGCGACATTGATGGTCGCGGCACTGCTGATCGCAGTTCCCACTCATGGCGCCGATGCGCAGGAGACAAAATCCTGCAGTGACAGTCCGCTATCGGCACGGGGGGAGGCCTCGCGCTTCGAATGGCTCGCGAAGACCAAGGCGCGTGCCAATTGGCGGCACCGCGTGCGCTCGACGCCGGAGCTGGGGGAACCGTACTCGGACTGGAAGTTGGCCGCCAACCTCGAGGAATCCTGTCTCGTTGGTCCGGATGGGACCGTTTGCTCCATCACAGCGGTTCCCTGCCGGAAGTAGGCGAGACCAAGAGCGCGGACACATCAGAGCGCGACTTGCTTTCGCCAGCCTGTCCTGCATGCGCAGTCATGCGATTTTTCTCCTAACCGATTAAATCAAAACGATTTTTTCCCGCGTCATGCACGTCCTCTCGATTTTTCGTTTGATTTGACTTGACGGCGAAGGGCGACCGGGTCACACGTATTCACAAATAAAACGAGCGTTCGTTTTGTAAGGATTCAATCGAAAGCGAACGCCCGAACATTTTCGGGAACACGACGACGCCGACAAGACTTTGCGTGAATGACGGAGCCGGTGCCGCATCCCGACGCAGAAGTCGACACGATCGAAGCGCGGACGCGAGGCCCTCACAGGATCCGCCGACCAGGACTAACGGAAAGCTACGAACGACAGAAGAGACAATGCCGAAGCTCAAGCCCGACACACAGCGCGCACGGCGCGGACACATCCTGGACGCTGCCGAGATCTGCTTCGCGCGTTCGGGTTTCCACCGCTGCACTATGCAAGAGATCTGCAAAGAGGCGGGGATCAGTCCAGGCGCTCTCTACGTCTATTTCGCCTCCAAGGAAGATCTGATCGCAGGTCTGGCAGAGCGCGACCGCGGCGAATTCCAGGACCGTTTCGCACCGATCGCCGAAGCCAACGACATTCTCAATGCGCTTCGGGCGATCGGAGAGCAGTACTTCGTCGAGGAGCCCGCTCACAAGCGCCTCATGTGCGTTGAGATCGGCGTGGAATCGACGCGCAACGAGAAGGTCGGAGAAATCTTCCGCTCAGTCGACACGCACGTACACAACAGCTTGCGCGAGCTGTTCGAACGGCTGGAACAACAGGGCCGCATCGCGCCGGCACTCGATACGACGACAGTGGCCGAGCTGGTGGCCGTTATCGGCGACGGGATGATGTGGCGGCGCGCGATCGACCCGGACTTCAAGCCCGACAAGTTAATGCCTGCGGTGACTGCCCTGGTCGGTTCCCTGCTCAACCCCACGTCCCCCAATCCCGTCCAGGATGAGCACAGAACGACGACTGCAGCCAATGACGACATGTTTATGAACGCAGGCTCAGGTGCACCGGGAAACACCGGTGCAACGGCAGCTCCGCGCGACGACGAGGCGGGCCCATGACCTTTCGCAGCAAAGCTCTGGTGGCAACGCTGGCCGTGCTCGCGGCACTCGGATTCGGTGCCTACGAGCTTGGTATCGACGCCACCAAGATCCGATCGCTCCTGCTTCCGCCCGGCAAAGAAAAGCAGGTTGAGCCGTCCGCCAAGGCGATGGCGCCGGCGATCACCGTCGTCAAGGCGGAGCGTCGCGCTTTGAGCGAAACGGTGCTTGTCACCGGCACGCTCGTGCCGCGCGAGGAAATACTCGTCGCGCCCGAGGTCGAGGGTCTGCGGGTCGTCGACCTCAAGGTTGATGTGGGCGACCGCGTCAAGCGCGGCGACGTTCTGGCTGTGCTGGAGCAAACGCAGCTTGAAGCGCAGCTTGCACAGAACACGGCAGCACTCGCGCGCACGGACGCCTCGATTGCACAGGCGCGCAGCATGATCGATCAGGCTGAGGCGGCATTGTCGGAGGCCCGCGCCTCATTCGAACGCGCCAAGCCACTGCGGCAATCGGGCTACCTTTCCGAGAGCATCTACGACCAGCGTGCCGCAGCGGCACGGACCACCGCGGCACAGCTCGTCTCGGCACAAGACGGGCTGAAGCTCGCCGAGGCTGCCAAGCAGGAAGCGGAAGCGCAACGCCGTGAGATCGAGTGGCGGCTTTCCAACACAAAAGTGACGGCACCTCGCTCGGGCATCATCAGCCGCCGCACGGCACGCATCGGCGGGCTTGCAACTGGCGTCGCCGAACCAATGTTCCGCATCATAGCCGATGGCGAGATCGAGCTCGGTGCGAACGTCATCGAGGCCGATCTGGTGCGCATAGCGCCGGGACAGTCCGCGACAATCGATGTTGAAGGCGCTGAGAATGTAACCGGGCGTGTGCGCCTCGTCGCGCCCGAGGTGGACCGGACGACGCGACTGGGTTCGGCGAAGATCTTCATCGGCGATCGGCCAGACCTGAGGATCGGCGCATTCGCACGGGCGCACGTGGTGACACGCGAGGGCAGCGGCATCACGGTGCCGGCCGCGGCAATCCTGTACAGCGCGGATTCGCGCCCGAGCGTTCTGGTGGTGCGCGGCGACCGGGTAGAAGCGCGCGACGTCGCCACCGGCCTGCGCAGCGGCGATGTGGTCGAGATCACGAAAGGGTTGAACGAGGGAGAACTTGTCGTGGCCAAAGCGGGGACGTTCCTGCGCGACGGCGACCGGGTGCGGCCTATCACTCCCGACGCGAAGATCAGCGAGGCGCAGTGATGGATTTCAACATCTCGGCGTGGTCGATCCGCCGCCCGGTGCCGTCGCTGGTTCTGTTCATGGTGCTCATCACTGTGGGTATCCTGAGCTTCCGCAACCTGCCGGTTACTCGCTTCCCTAATATCGACATCCCCGTCATTCAGGCGCAGATCACGCAAGCGGGTGCCGCGCCGGCCGAGCTTGAGACACAGGTTACGAAGCGGGTGGAGGATGCAATCGCCGGCATTGCCGGCGTGAAGCACATCACATCGACGATCACCGAGGGCGTCTCGCAAACGATGGTCGAATTCCGCCTGGAGGTCGATGTCGACCGGGCGCTCAATGATGTGAAGGATGCAATTTCGCGGGTGCGGGCCGATCTACCGCGCACTATCGACGAACCGATCGTGCAGCGCATCGAGATCGAGGGCCTGCCGATCGTGTCATACGGAGCGTTCGCTCCAGGCATGACACCGGAGGAATTGAGCTGGTTCGTCGACGACGTCGTGAAGCGAAGACTGCAGGGCGTGAAAGGCGTCTCGGCGGTCGAGCGCGTGGGCGGCGTGACACGCGAAATCCGGGTATCACTCGATCCCGACAGGCTGCTCGCGTATGGCATCTCCGCGGGTGACGTAAACCGGCAGCTGCGCGCCACCAACGTCGATCTTGCCGGCGGCCGGGGCGAAGTGGCAGGGCGCGAGCAGGCGATCCGAACGCTCGCAGGCAAAACGAACGTCAAGGAGCTGGCAGCGACGATGATCGCGCTGCCAGGCAACAGGCACGTGCGGCTCGATCAGCTCGGCACCGTGATAGACGCCTTCGAAGAACCACGCACTTTCGCCCTCGTCGACGGACGACCAGCGGTGGCGTTCCAGATCAGCCGCGCGAAGGGCTCCAGCGACACGGTCGTCGAGCACGACGTCGCCGAAGAGGTGAAGAAGATACAAGAAGATCATCCCGGAATCGAGATCAGGCCGATCGACAACACTGTCGAATACACCATGAGGGCCTATCAATCGACGATGAAGATGCTGCTGGAAGGTGCGGCACTGGCGATCATCGTCGTGCTCGTGTTCCTTCGCGACATGCGTGCCACGGTCATCGCGGCGATTGCGCTGCCGCTGTCGATCATTCCCGCGTACTTTGCAATGGATGCGCTCGGCTTCTCGCTCAACCTCGTTTCGCTGCTGGCGATCACCATCGTGATCGGCATCCTGGTGGATGACGCAATCGTGGAGATCGAGAACATCGTGCGGCACATCCGCATGGGCAAGAAACCCTATCAGGCCGCACTCGAAGCCGCCGACGAGATCGGCCTTGCTGTCATCGCCATCACCACGACGATCATTGCCGTGTTCGTGCCCGTCAGCTTCATGGGAGGAATCGCCGGACAATATTTCAAGCAATTCGGCCTCGTAGTGGCTTTCGCAGTGTTCTTTTCGCTACTCGTGGCTCGCCTGATCACACCTTTGCTGGCAGCGTATTTCATGCGCGCCTCGCATCATGAGGACACGGAAAGCTGGCTGCTGACGCGCTATACGCGGCTCGTCGCATGGTCGGTACGCCATCGCATCATCACCGTGGTCCTGGGCCTCGTCATATTCGCAGGCTCGGTCGGCAGCTTCTTCCTGCTGCCCAACGGCTTCCTCCCGGTCGAGGATTCGGGGCGCATCCTGCTTGCTGTGGAACTGCCGCCAGGCGCGCGCATGGAGGAAACAGAGCAGATCACTGCAAAGATTGCCGAGCAGATCGACAGGCGAGAGGACGTGAGAAGCGTTTTCGTCATCGGCGGGCAGATCCTCGGCTCGGGCAAGGAGGTCCGCAAGGCGACGCTGGTTGTCACGCTAGCGCCGGGCGAAGAGCGGAAGCTGAAGCAGGCCGCGATCCAGGAGGAGATCGGCAATTCCCTGCGTGAACAGCCCGATATTCGCTTCTGGTTCCTGCAGGACAATGGTCAACGGCAGGTTCAGATCGTCGTCGCCGGGCGCGACGGCGATGCCGTCGACAAGGCCGCGGCGGAGATCACCAGTCAGGCAAAGACGATCCCTTCGCTTCTCAACGTCGTCTCGACAGCCGAACTCGAGAGGCCGGAGCTGCGCGTCATCCCGCGCGGCGACATCGCCGCTGAACTCGGCGTCACGACAGAGGCGATCTCAGAAGCCGTGCGGATCGCCACCATCGGCGACATCGGTGCCAATCTGGCCAAATTCAACGTCGGCGACCGGCAGATCCCGATACGGGTTCAACTGCGCGAGTCGGCTCGCGAGCGGATCGACCTGTTGCGCGCGCTGAAGGTGCAGACGGCCGGAGGGCAGGCGGTTCCTCTGTCGACAGTGGCGCGGTTCGAGTTCAGCCAGGGGCCCACCTCGATCGACCGCTACGACCGCGAGAGGCGCGTTCTGATAGGCGCAGACTTGCGCGGCACAACGCCGCTCGGCGATGCCGTCGATGCGGTCTTTGCTCAACCTGCGGCAAAGTCGCTCCCCGAGGGCATCACACTGAAGCAGTTCGGCGACGCCGAAGTCATGAAGGAAGTGTTCGAAAGCTTCGGACAGGCGATGAGTGCTGGCCTCATGATGGTCTACGCCGTGCTCGTTCTCCTGTTCTCCAGTTTCCTCCAGCCAATCACAATCCTGTTCTCGCTGCCTCTGTCGATCGGCGGTGCGATCGTTGCGCTGGCGCTGACCGGCAACCCGATAAGCCTCCCGGTGGTGATCGGAATCCTGATGCTGATGGGCATCGTGACCAAGAACGCGATCATGCTCGTCGATTTTGCTGTCGAGGAAATTCGCCGCGGAGTGCCGCGGCTCGATGCCATCGTCGACGCGGGACGCAAGCGCGCCCGGCCGATCATCATGACGACCATCGCGATGGTCGGCGGCATGCTGCCACTCGCGCTGGCGCTCGAATCGGGCGGCGAGTTCCGCGCGCCGATGGCGATCGCGGTGATCGGCGGCCTCATCTCCTCAACACTGCTGTCACTGATCTTCGTACCAGCGGTGTTCGTGCTGATCGACGACCTCGCCAGTTTCATCTGGCGTGTCTTCAGCCGCTTCGTCGGGCCTAGCGAAGAGCGTGCCAAGAACGAAACGGGCCGGTCCCCGCCGGATCAAGACCTCGCGCATTCCTCTTCGCCAGCGGAATGAGTTATTCACTGTGGCGCATGGGTATCCTTCGCGCTAGGCCTTATCTCCATTGCCCCACCCCCCCGGGGCCTACTAGTGATGAGGTGATACGCTCATGTTCGATGCAAAGAGTCTTCTCGAAGCCCTCGTGAATGGCGGCTCTCAGCGCCAGGGAACGCCTGGTGCCGGCGGCGGTCTTGGCGATCTGCTCGGCGGCATGCTCGCGGGCGCACAGCAGCGCGGCGGGTCGTCCGGCAGTGTTCCCGATCAGACCGGCGGCGGCATCGAGGACCTGTTGCGCAACTTCCTGCCGGGCGGTCAGGCTGCCTCGCAGCCCTCGCATCACGAACCGGCGAAGCAAGGCAGTCTCGACGATCTGTTGCGCCACATGGTGCCTTCCAGCGGCAGCGGCGGTTCCGGTGGATCGGGCGGCGGGCTTGGCGACATCCTCGGCAATCTGCAAAAGCAGCTAGGTGGCGGCGGCAGCAGCTCGGGCGGCAGCATCACCGACATGCTCGGACAGATCCTCGGTCAGGCGACTTCGGGCGCCAAGGACGGGGCCAGCCGCGTCGGCGAGGCGACCGGCGCACGCGAGGCGCTGGAGAAGATGACAGGCGGCAAGTCCGTCGACGATCTTCTCGGACAGCTCAAGGATCTGATCGGCAATAACCAGTTGGGTGCCGGTGCCGCTCTGGGCGGTCTCGGCGCGCTCGTGCTCGGAACGAAAACCGGACGCGCCGTGGCGGTCAATGCCGCAAAGCTCGGAGCGCTGGCGCTGATCGGCGGACTTGCCTACCGCGCCTACCAGAACTATGCGCAGGGTCAATCGCCCTCCGCCGAACGCAACTTCGTGCCGACGCAGGCTCCCTCGGGCTCGGGCTTCGAACCTGCTGCAATCACCAACGAGCAGGCCGCTCTCTACATCCGCGCGATGATTGGCGCGGCGGCGGCCGACGGGCGGATTTCGGCGGACGAGCAGCAGAAGATCATGGGCAGCCTCGGCCAGACGGGCTTAAATGCGGGTGCGGAAGAATTCCTGGCGAACGAACTCAACAATCCTGCGTCGGCCAGACAGCTCGCCGACGCCGTCAGCAGCGAGCACGAAGCGGTGCAGGTCTATACGGCGGCACGCATCGCCATCGATCCGGATACGGGGGGCGAACAGTCGTTCCTCTATGAACTGGCGCGGCGTCTGGGCATCCCGGAAGATTTGCGCGCGCACATCGATGCGGCGGCCGTGAGCGCGGCGGCTTAAGCAGCACGCAATCAACGACCTGGAACGCGCAACAACAACGAAGGGCGGAGCCGGAGCTCCGCCCTTTTGCTATTGGATGCACCCGGCGCGAAATCAGAAACTACCGTTTTGCCTCTGCCGTCTCGGGATGAGCGAAGAATACGTCGACGCGCATGCCCGTTACCAGTTCCGAAGCGTCGTCAAGCGTGGCGACAACCTCAAGCACATCGACGTCACTCGGACGACGGGGACCGCGAGAAACGATATTCGGTGCACCAATCGCCGAGGCAATGGCGGTGACACGGCCATTGATATCCTTGTCGGGGAAAGCATCCGAGCGAACGACGACGCGCTGGCCGAGGCGGATCTTGCCCAGATCGCGCTCCTCAACCTCGGCTCGGACCTTCATCTGGCTCAAGTCGCCAAAGGTCACGAGTGGCTGCGGCGATGTCGGTCCGGTCAGTTCGCCGACCTTCGCGTCAACGCGCAGCACGGTGCCCGCGGAAGGCGCGCGGACACGGGTACGTTCCAGCGCCTGATAGGCGAGCCGCAGATCCGAGCGCGCCTGTGTGAGCGCCGATTCCAGACGGTCGGGGAGCGGCATGTCCTCTTTCATGTTGATCGCCGCAAGCTCGGCGCGCGTAGCAGCAACCGCTTTTTCCTTGTCCTTCACCGCCTGGCGGAGATTGACGAGATCGGTGGTATCACCGCCCGACTTCAGGCTGGCGAGGCGCTCGTCGAGCGCCTGGCGTGCATGGAACAGATCGCGATCGGCGACTTCGGTGGCGTCGGCCAGCTTGCGCCTGTCGACGGCAACGCCGGTCGCCTTCGACTCGTCGTCGCGCTCGCGGCGGCGCACCTCGGTCTCGGCCTCGGCCGCGGCGATACGTGCAAACTGGTCGGTATCGTCCAACCGGATCAAGAGATCGCCACCCTGGACCCGGTCATTGTTTGTGACCAGAACGTCGGTGATCTCGCCAGCGGTCGGCGCTGCGATGCTCACCGTGCCATCCTTGGGCTCGATGCGGCCGGTTGCCGAGGTTGCCCATTCGCGCTGCTGATGTACGACGCTAGCAGTACCCGGTGCGGGCCCTGCGGTACTGCTGGTCTCGATCGAATTGCCCGGCGCGCGCGCATTCGGCTGCCAAGTAAGCATCGCGCTCACCGCTGCAGCCGCAACGAATGCGACCGCAATCGTCGCGATGGTGGAATCGATCTTAGCCATGTGCTTTACGCCTCTTCGAGAGATCGGTGATTTCGGGCGCGTCGAGCCCTTCAGGGCGTCGCGTCTCGCGGACGATCTGGCCATCCTCGATGTAGATGGTGCGATCGGCGAAAGGCAGCGTGCGCGGATCATGCGTGACGACGAGCACGCTCCGGTTCTGTTCCTTGGCGATGCGCGCGAGCAGCGCCATCACCTGCTGTCCATTCTCCGTGTCGAGCGCGGCTGTCGGCTCGTCGGCGAGAATGACGGACGGCGAGCTTGCAATCGCGCGGGCCACGGCAACGCGTTGCTGCTCGCCGCCCGACATATTACCGGGGTGATACTTCAGGCGGTGACCAAGGCCCACCTCGCGCAGGCATTCTTCTGCGCGGGCGGCCGCCTTGAAGCCCTTCTGCCCACGCACATCGAGCGCGATTCTCACGTTTTCCAGCGCTGAGAGCGTAGGGAATAGATTGTACGACTGGAAGATATAGCCGATGTGCTCGCGACGGATCGCGGCGAGCCTTTCCGGACTGAGGCCCGCGGTGTCGTCACCTGCGACGCGGATCGAGCCCGTGGTAGGCGACATGATGCAACCCAGGATCGACAGCAGCGTCGTCTTGCCGGAGCCCGATGGGCCCATCAGCAACGTCAACTCGCCAGCCATCAGGTTGAGGGACACGCCCTTCAAAGCCGTGATCTTACCGGCGCCGGAGCCCAGTTCCTTCACGATATCGACGGCTTCCAGAACTGCTTCGCCTGTCATCTGTTGAACACCATGGCTGGATCGATCTTAGTCACTTTCATGATCGCCGACATCGCCGAGATGGCGCACATGAAGACAGTGACGGCGAACAGCACCGCGGCGAGCCACGGTGTCATCACGAGGGGCAGCGGCGTATCGCGGCTGGCGAAGACCACGCCCAAGGCGATGATCATGCCCAGAGTATAGCCGATCACCGCGCTCAGACCGGCCTGTCCGAGTATCACCTTATGTATGTAGCCGGAGGACGATCCCAGCGCACGCAGCGTGGCAAACTCGTTCAAGTGATCCTTGGTCGAAGAATACAGCGTCTGTGCGACAATCACGGTGCCAACGAGAAGGCCCAGCAGCGCGCCACCGATCAGGGCTATGCCGGCACCAGTCTTGAACAGCCATGTCCGCAGGCTGCGATCGCGGAACTCCGTCTTGGTAAGCACCTCGGCTGACTCGAGCCGACTTTTCAAATCGCTGCGCACGTGCTCGATGTCGGCGCCTGGCCTCAGCTTGATGAGCAGGAAGCTTGTTGCGTCGTTCTCGCGGGCGAGGAGATGACGGGCGCGCGCCAAAGTGGTGTAGACGTAGGGCGACTGCGTGAAGGAGCGAACGCCCTCGGTGAGTGCCTTTATGCGAACGCGGCCGGAAGCGACCTGCGCGGTGTCGCCGATGCCCGTGACGTCAAGGTCGCGAAAGTAGGATTTGTCGATGGCGACCCCGTCAGGCGTTTTAACATCGGTCCAGGTGCCATTCTTCAACGCCCAAGGTACGAGCCCCTCATCCTCGGGATCGGTGCCAACGACGACGACACGGGTGGAGCCGCCGCTCGGCTTGCGCCATTCGGCAAACGAGACGACCAGCGGAACTACGCTCGCTACTCCGGGCGTTGCCAGCGCCTGATGCCGTTCGGCCGAATGCAGGAGCAAGCCGCCGTCCTCGAAGCTCTTGGCACCGAACGTCGTGATCCAAAGGTCAGCGTTCGCATGGTCGATATTGGCCGTGATCATGCGGCTTGAGCCGAGATACAGGCCCAGTTGAACCGCGACCAAGACGATGGAGAACAGAATGCCGACCAGTGTCACGACAAGCCGTATGCGGTCGTGGAACAGGTTGCGGAACGCAAGCGTCATGATCATTGCGCTGGACCTTGATTGTGCATCGGGGCAGCGAGTTTCCTGCCTTCGGTGACTTGAAACGACAGAGTATTGCCGTACGTAAAGCGATATCGATCGCGATCATGAACAGATGAAGTAGGGCGCCACCGCGGCGTCAAGCCTCTTAAAACCAGAACATGGGCCGAAAATACAGGGCGACGTCGCGCCGCAGACCATCGGAACCGCCTTAACGAGTTTGTCGTTAATTCCTTGCGCTTACATGCACGCATATGTCCAAAGGCATGGCGAAACGCTGCTTTCTGGCTCGGGCAACTCGGTTCGTCATCACCGTTTTGCCGTTTTAGCGTGCTCGATACGACCTTTCTCCAAACCGAAAAAGCGAAGCTAACCATGTGCATTTTCGAGTCCAAACGGGAGTGCCGATCCGCGGCGTCCAGCGAGGGTCGCGGATACGGACATAACGCATCGAGCCGGCGCGGGTTCAGTGTTGCGCTGGCCGCGGTGGCCGCCATTGCGCTCGGGTCGACGGCCAGTGCCGGCCCGCGCGAAGCCGGAGTCTGGTACGATGATACGGGGAAAGGCGCTGTCGAGATCTTCGCGTGCGGCGCCAACCTTTGCGGGCGCATCGTCTGGCTGAAGGAACCACTCAATGCCCGGGGCGAGCCGCTGACTGACGGGTACAATCCCAATCCCGCACTCCGGACGCGCTCAATCTGTGGTCTGCAGGTGCTGGGCGGGCTAGCACCGCAACCGGATGGCTCGTGGGACGAAGGCTGGGTGTATGATCCCAAGGTCGGTAAATCCTATGATGCTGCCCTGGAGGTCGCTGGCAAGAACCTCGTTCTGACCGGCTATAAGGGCTTGCGACTGCTCAGCAAGTCGTTCACGTGGACAAAGGCGCCCGAGACGTTGCCCAAGTGCGATACGTCTACGACCGCAGCGCGCTGAGGGCTTCTCATTATCAAGTGCGGGCCCGCTCCGGGGGGCACGCTTGCGATTTCGCCCGACGCTGGTGGACCAGAAGCAGTGGTAACGCCCCAGATCGCGTTCACGTCCGGGGCAAACACTTCGATGGTCCAAGGCCCCAGCCTCGAGCACGTGTTCGCGCCGAAACGCTGCACGCATCAGCTAAATTTGATCTAAGTGCCGCGAGCGCACTTTGAACTGTCGGCGTCGCGCCGTGATGAAGGACCGCAAACGCGTGTGTCCTAAATCGAAAGGCCCACTCGCTACTCGTGTTCCGGCTCTGACGCTTGGTTCCCTGTCGGGCAACTGCGCGTCAGCCCGGAGCGCTGGATTTCTCTGCTTGCGTTCTGGATCGACTGACGTTCGACGACCTTCGCCCGGGCAACAAACGTCAGATCAAGAAACACTAGCGGGCCTTTCGCACTTCGCAGTCTTATTCCGCCGCTCCCGAGCCGGCGACCTGCCGGTCGGCAATTGGCCGGACCACCTGGGCCTGGTCAGCGACGGTTAGCCTATCGACGAAATCCAGCGCGCGTTCGACGACGACGTGACGTTGCCTATCCAGTGTGACCATGTGATAGCAATCGTCGAGAACGACGGCCTCTACCATGCCACCCAGCCTGCGCTGCAGCTTGAATGCGTTCGACAGATCGCTCTGATCGTCAAAGCGCGGATGCATGATCAGCGCCGGCTTGTCGATGGTGCCGAGCGTGCGCTTGACGTGCGATACGAGGCGCCGGAACTGATAGACAAGGCCACCGCCGCGACCAAACAGGTCCTCCACCGGACGATCATCGGCCGTGAAGCTCTCAATGACGAACTTGCGGATGCGCTCGTCCTTGATGCCGTAGGGCGCCCGCTGCCGGAAGTGGAACAGGCGCGCCGTGAACCGCTCGCGAACGAGACGGAAGAAGTTGAAGTACCACGGGATCGCCCAACCATTCGGCCAAAGCGTCGGTGCGAACAGCATGATGCCGCGGATGCGCTCGGGCCGCTTGGCGGCAAGACAGAGCGCCAGGATGGCGCCGGCCGATAGTCCGCCGACATAGATGGTATCGCAGGTCTCGGCCATTTCCTCGTAGGCGGCCTCGAGACCAGCGTACCAATCCTCGTAGGACGAGATACCCGACACGTCCGTGCCCGCCGTCATTCCAGGGATAAACGGGCAATTGACCGTATAGCCTTCGCGAGCAAACGACTGGGCGAGATAGCGCAATTCAACAGGGGTGCCACCCAGGCTGTGAACCAGGAGCACGCCGGAACGACCGCCGGCAATCTTGTAACTGCCCTGGTGGCCATAGATTTTTTCTTTGTTGCTCATGCAGTTATCACAACTCATTTCCACGCTACTCTAATTGAGGAGTAGCCCAAGTTCGTCCCTGTAGCCAATCCCCAAGTTGTAGGGGGTGCTACGACTAGCCCTGACGATCCTGAAGCTTCCTCGCGATGGGCCCCTATTGCAGACCGAATTCCGATCCCGAGGAGCCTTCTCAATTTCTTCGTTCCGTTGTGGCGGCACGGGCAGGAGCACGGCTCCCGATGTCCATTGCTGCCATCCGGTCGCGGTTGACGCAGCACCCACTTGATCGCTGCGCTGCACACTTGACTGGCAAACCCCACCCTTGTGCCAGACCTGACCAGGAATGCGATATGTCAGTCTGACGCAACCTGATCGCGAAGCTGTAACAATCTGCAACAATTGATGGAAACTCGATTGTTGCAGAAAGACTTGAGACCTCCGGGTGGCGCCCGAAAAGTGAGCGCGGGGGGGTGTGATCCCTACATTTGGCGAGATCGTGGCGAGGGCAAAATTATGCCGCACTGCAGCGTGGACTATCGGGTGCGGCACACAGTCTCTCCGGCTCAGTGCGTATTGCTCTGCCGCGCGCATGACAGCGCATCCCCCACTAGACACTCTCCCAGAGCGAACGGATCAAGCCGGCTAAACCATCGGGATCGCTGTCGCCCGGTGAAGGCTAACGGTTCGCGGACGCACTGGCGCGCGGGTTCATTTATTATGATTAAGCCGCGTTTACCGGATGATCCGGAGTCGGACCGGAGGGAGGCTGTGTGTGCGCGCCGAAGCGCGCCAGGAGCACGTAGGCGGCGACTGCCGCACACAAGGCGAAGGTGTAGGGCGTGGTTATGACGTCGGTGAGCGTTGCGGCGCCCCAGACGCCTGCTCCCGTCAGCAGCGCGGCAAGTGCGCTCGTCTGGCCGCCGAAACGGGTGAACAGACCGAACACGAGACAGACCACGACGCCGGAGCTTCCGAACGCCGCCGCCACCTCCACGAGGTTGCGGATCGACGTGGCCGACATCGCCAGGAAATAGGCGACGATGGTCAAAACCACGACGGACGCGCGAACGGCGAGCAGGCGGGTGCGCTCTCCGGGATTGCCAGCGAGTTCCATCAACACGTTGTGCGACAGCAGGGACGCCGCCGCGATCAGTGTCGAATCCACCGTCGAAAGAATGGCGGAGATTATGGCGCCGGCGAACACGATGTAGAGGACGCCGGGCATCAGGCGTTCGGCCATCTGGGGGACGAGCTGCTCGAGATTGTCCGCCGCGAGGCCGGGCAGGATGGCGGGGCCGATCAAACCCAAATAGACCGGGATGAGGCCAACAGCCAGGTAGAGTGCGGCTCCAGCCATCGTGGCACGCGCTGCGACCTCGGCGGAGCGGCAGCCCAGGATGCGCGATACAAGCTCGATGGCAACCACCGTGCCACAAATGGGTATCAGCCAGTGCTCGATGCGCTCCCCCCAACCGGCGCCATCGGTCGCTACCGAGATGTCGAGGCGCTCAGCGGGAATGACAACCAAGCTCGCGGCAAACCCGCCAACGGCACTAGCCGCCAGAGCCGCCAGTAGGACCAGCCCGATGATGACGGCAACGCCCTGGACGAGATCAGTGATGGCGTCCGCCATCAAGCCGCCGAGTACGGTATAGGCCGACACGACGATCGCCGCGAACGTGATGGCGATCGTCACGTCGGTTTCGGAAACCGCGCTCACGACCTGACCAAAAGCGCGAATCTGCGCTGCAGCCCAGAAGATGCTGCCCGGTACCAGCAGGATCACGACGAGGCGCTCAGTGGCCGTGCCGAAGCGGTCGCGGAAGAAATCCGCAAAGGTCGTAAGACCGCGCCGCCAAAGGGCTGCCGCAAATATGGAACCGGCGATGAAAAGCGATACCGCGTAGCCGAAGGGATCGAACTCGGCTCCCTTCAGCCCCTGCTCGTAGACGGAGCCTGACGTGCCAACGATGACTTCCGCACCGAACCAGGTGGCAAATACCGTAAAGGCGCCGATGACAGGCCCAAGCCGTCGCCCAGCATTGATGTAATCACCCTCGGTAGAGATTTGGCGCGAGACAAGGGCGCCAATGAGGAACTGGATGAGAATGTAGCCGATGACGCCGGCCATGACTGCATTCATCAGTCACTCCCCCCAAAAAGTCGGCTTCTGCCGGTCGCACCCCACGCCATCAAAGCTGCGGCGACGGGCGGCGGTCAAGCACAGTCGCATCCATCCCCCACGTGCTTCATCGGTGGGTCAGGCCCGTGGCACCGCCCAATGTTCGTGCACTTCAAGCAAAGGTATTCTTCCGCTCTTCGCGCCGCATGTCATGCTTATCGCGCATTTTGCGCTATATATGCGTTGTTGACCCTGCGAGACGGGTTCCATGGGCCATCATGCCGCTCATGTGCCGCGTCGCCAAGAGTGGAGCCTGCCGTTGCCTGGACGTGCCGCACGCCCAATTTCCTATATCAGCGCGTTTGCCGTCGCCCTTGCCGGTCTGCCGAATCCCTCCGCTGATGCCGCTCCCGCGCCCGCCATGTCGCGCGCCGACTATGAAGCGTGCCAGACGCGCGACGAGGCAGCATTCCGATCGGCTATCGCGGCGATCATAGAAAAGACGCTCAACGCCAGCATCTCGCAGGTCGACTACACTGAGATCGTCAAGGACCAATGGCGCGCCGGCAATCTTGACCAGATCGTGGACACGCGCGTCGACATCGCAGTCACCGATGTGCGCGACGAAACGAGCTGGGGGGCGCTCATCAAGAGCCTGGGCTCGAAGGACAAGGCGCAGGAACTGGCGACCGCGGTTGCCGAACATGTCTATCGCTCCGAGGCGATGAAGGCAGCGATCGAGGGACTGGCGTCGGGCGTGGCACAGGATCTCGGCAAGCGGCTGGAGCTTGCCACTGCGGACTCGGCGCAACCCGCGCTGAGCTGCCTGGAGGCGTATCTCGGTCCGCGATACGGCAACGCGGTGGCAGGTTTCGTCACCAGCGACGGCAGCGGGGCGCTTGCTTTCGGCACCGACGTTGGCCAAGCCAACGTGACCAACGCCGATATCCTCAAGGAAACCGGGGGCGGCATCACCGGCGTTGCGATTCTCGTTCTGCGGCGGCAAATGGCAAATCTCGCTCGACGCCTGGGGCAACGTGTGGTGGGCGCCGTACTCTCACGCATCGTTTCGGTTGCAGCGGGTGGTGTCGGGCTCGTTCTCATCGCCAAGGACATCTGGGATCTGCGTCACGGCGTTCTGCCGATCATTGCCGATGAAATGAAGTCGGAGGCGACAAAGGAAAAAGTTCGCGAGGAACTGGCTGCAACGATTGCCGAGCAGATCAAAGAGCATGTCAAGGAGATCGCGGCGAAGGCCGGCGACCAAGTGGTCGAGGTCTGGCAGACCTTCCGGCGCGCGCACGCCAAGGTGCTCGAGCTTTCGGAATCCAACGATCGATTCAAATCCTATCTCAACGGACTTGCAGCAAGCCAATTGCCTCGGCTGGATGCCGTGGTTGCCCTCATCCTCGCTGAGGAAGGCGCACCCGGGGTGGTGCGCCGCCTCGATGACGGCACCTTGGACCAGGCCGTTTCACACCTGCCGCCCGCAGCCATGGAAATCGCAGGCGCGCAGCGCTCGCTCGAAACGGGACTCAAGTGGCAGGCGGTCGCGGGCGACAAGATCGATGCTGTTGTCGCCAACGAAGTGTATCGTCGGGCCAAGCCGGATGACTTCAGCAGTGCGAGCCTCCAACGCCTGCTCGCGGTCGGCGACAGACTTGCAATTTCGCGGCTGGCTGGTGTGAGCCGCAGTGCGCGGGATACACTTTTCGACCTCAACTCGGTTGATCTGAAGCCACTGGCACGCAGTCTTTCGGAGAGCGAGCTCGAGACGCTTGCCGGCTACCTTGCCAAGCTCGAGCCCGGCCCACGCGAGCGGGTCCTGAAGGCCGTGGCCAACGAGCCCGGCGTCATGCAGCTCATCGCTCCGGAACGCGTGCGGCGAGCCGTTCTTGCAAGCCGCGACCAGATGGCGGCGATCGACATGGTGCTGCGTCCGCAGGCCATGCTCGATCCGGCCACCGCCTACAGAGACGTGCAGCTTGCGTGGAATGGACGTGTCAGTCCGGTTCTAGTTTGGGAGAAGCACCCGGTTGCCGTGATCCTCATGGGGCTGATCGCCCTGTTCATCCTTCTGACAATCCTACGTTTATTTCGTCCGCGACGCGCGGCACCGCCGGACAAGAACAACGCACCACGGGCGCCGCAGACCGGCGCGGAGCCGGAGCGGCCTGCTCCCTCCCCTCGCCCGCGACCTGCTGTGACGCAGGATAGTTGAACCTCAGACACCTGGTGCCAGTTCGCACCGGATTGACTCACGAAGCGCCAATGTGGCCAGCCCTATCTCTCTGTTCGAGAAGCTCAATCAGGCGCGCGACGGAAGTGCGGCCGCCGCCAACTCAGCCGATCAGCCGCTGCTTTGAGAGCCTCAATAACGCCTCCGTTGGAATCGGGAGCGCTTCCATCTCACCCGAACAGGCACTTATGCGTGCGACGCGTGCCCCACCGGCTCGACGAGGCAACCGGGCGTTCCTGCGGCATCGTGGCTCAATCGCAACCGTGAGGCAGCACTGTTGTAAGCAGAACACCGAATTCAATTGATTCCACTCAGTTTCGAGCCTGGCTACCCGGCGAGGTTGCGTCGATTTCAGCCACACCTGCTCGTGCGCCGGGGAAGTTGCCCACAGCCCGGGCGAAGGGATGCTGCGGCGGACCTGACCGACTGCTATAAGCCGCCCGGAGTGCCGCAATGTGTCGCCGCAAAACCTCTCCGTGCCGTTCGGCTCGGGTTCAGCGGCCTGTAAGGAGAAACGCGATCATGGCCCTGAAGGCTCCGAGCATATTGACGTTCGTTTTTGCCATCGTAGTGACGGTTACAGTTCTCATCACCAAGTTCTTCAACGCCGAAATACCCATGCTCACGGGCAACGAATTCTGGGCACTTCTCTTTGCGCACGTCGTGCTCCTCGCGGGCTGCATGATGCGCGGACTTTGATGCGGCCTGCGCCACGGTTGGTAATTTCGACACCAACATCGATGGCGGCGCACCCGCGAAAATCTCGCGATCTGCGAATATGAAGGCGCGCTCGCTCCAAATGCCTCGGAAGGAGAACGCGGGCGCATGCTTATGAGCAGTTTGCGCAATGTGTGCTGTTCTGTCGCGCGGCGTTCAGCGCTCTGGCGTGCAACGCCTGCGGTTGCGACTTAGCATTATATGATGCGGATATTCGTCAAGACGCCCAACTACAATCGACGGCTCAGAAAGTCCCGGCGCGGAATCATGATCGCGACGGCACTTACGCTTGCCGCGCTGGTTCTCACCATCGCTGCGCTTATAAAGGGCAGCAGTGTGCATAACGAGCTTGCGCCCGTTGCCGTCGAATCTCCGATCAGTGAATAGCGCCAGAGGCATGCAGAGTGCCTTCGTCAGGCACCATACGTAGGGTCAGGCGAGCTGCTCGGCTCGGACGAGACCACGCACGGAATTTCCAAGATAGACAGCGTCGGCGGACTTCAGGTCGTCCAGGGTCAGGCGTGCCTCCTCGGCGCGGCCAGACGCCAGGAGTTCGGCGCGCAGCGTGCCCGGCAGCAGTCCGGCTTCAAGGCGCGGTGTAAACAGCTTGCCGTGTTTCTCGATGAAGATCGTCGTGCGGCTACCCTCCGACAACTCCGCTTCCTCGTTCAGATAGATCACCTCGTCGGCGCCGCGCGCGTCATGTGCGGCCTGCCACTCCGTGTCATAGAGCTCACGCCGTGTGGTCTTGTGGTAGAGGAATGGATTGGCGGACGAGAGGCGCGTTGGCGAAATCACGTAGCGCATCACCCAGTCCTGTGCCTGCGGCGGCAGTGGCGTCGACGTCACCGTCACGCGTCCATCCTCGGCCAGCAGCAGGCGCGCGCGCAAACGTTCGTCCTCCTTGTCGCGGATAGCGGCATCGAGCGCACCGGTGACCGCCGCGGCATCGTAGGGAAAATGAAAGAAGCGGGCGGATGCTGCCAGACGCTCCAGATGCCGGTCGCGAAGTACAAAGCCGTTCGGGCCATCGTAGAGCATCGTTTCTATGAGTTCGAAGCTCTTGGGAGGGTCGGTGAGGAACTTCAGCTTCAGGAGACACTCGTCGTATTCCTTGCCGCCCTCAGAGTCGTACACAACGCCCGAGCCAATACCCATTTCGCCGGTGCCGTCACGGAAGACCACGGGTGTCCTGATGGCAACGTTGAAGACGGACTGGCCATTCGGCGCGATATAGCCGATGGCGCCGCAGTAGACCCCGCGCGGCTCCGTTTCGATCTCACTTATCAATTCCATGGCGCGGATCTTGGGAGCTCCGGTCACCGAGCCAGGCGGGAAGATCGCATCGAGCAGATCGCGCAGGCCGACCCCGTCCTTCAACGTTGCGCGAACGCCCGACGTCATTTGGTGGAGCGTGCGGAACGTCTCGACGGTGAAGAGATCCGTTACCGAGACCGAGCCGATCTCCGCGATGCGCCCCAGGTCGTTGCGCATCAGATCGACGATCATCAGGTTCTCGGCGCGCTGCTTGACGTCTGTCGCCAGGATGCGGCGCTGCTCGGCATCGGTATCCTCCCGGCCGGCTCGCGATGCGGTGCCCTTCATCGGCCGTGTCTCTATGACGCGTCCGTGCTGCTCGATGAAAAGCTCGGGTGAGGCCGAAAGAACAGTGGCCGCTCCGGTATCGACGATGCCACCGTAGGCGACGCGCTGACGCTGACGCATGTCGCGGTAGAACGCGAGCGGGGAGCCGGTGAGCGCGAAACGCGCCTTGAACGTGAGGTTGAGCTGATAGATGTCGCCAGCACGGATCATATCCTGCACGCGCGCAAAGCGAGAGACGTACTCATCGCGCTTCCATGCGAGCGTAACGTCGGTGAACTCGTAGGTGTGGCTCAGGGTATGGCCGGCAAGCCAGTCGGCTACCTGCCTGGAAGTCATGACGTCAGGTTCTGCGTAGACGCCGAACCAGACGAGTGGGACCTTGCGGTCCTTCGGCATCAAATGCGCGAGCTTAGGCTCGAGGACGTAGCCCAACTCGTAGGCCAGAAAGCCCGCAACGTAGCGCCCGGTGGCCAATGCGGCCTCGATGCGCTCCAATGCGCGGGGCACTTCGGCAGGCCCGGTGGCGGATATGACGTCCACCGGGTCGCGGAAGAACAGCGACGCGCCGCCATCTGCGGAGCTGTTATCGAGAAGAACGAAAGCCTCGGAGAGTTGTATCTCATCGGGGATGCCGTTTGCGGTCGTCTCGTTCGGCTTCTTGCCGGCCGTTGTCATTGCTGTTTCAATCCCTCGAGCGCCGTGAAGGTGACGGTGCGGGGCTTGCCGGCCCCTGCGGGCAGCTTACGCTGATTGATCGTCTCGGACCGCTCAAATCTTGCCGATAGAGACCTGTTCTCCCTGCCGAGGCTGACGAGCAATACCGGACCCTTGGTGGTCGGCTCAAAGGGCCGCGTCAACTCGTAATGATCGCGTGGGCGCGGCCCGTCGCGCCATGCACGAACGGGTGTCGACTCATCGCGCATGTAATACAATAGCTCAGCAGTAACCGCGCGATCGTCGGTCAATACCGCAGCAAACGGCTGGCCGGCAGAGCGCGCCTCGTCCAGCTGCTGGCGGGTCGCTACCGCCAGCTCCTTCCAGCCGAGTGTGCGCGCGAAGGGATCGATGCCACTGGGAAGCACAAAGCGGCCTGCGAATATCGTCGCCGCGACGAGTGCAAGCAGCAGCGCGACATGCAGAACCATGGAGCGGCGCAGCCAAGCCCAATTGAGATCGCGGACCATCGTCGCTATCACGAGCACAGTGGCGGCGACGTAGGAGACGGCGGCCCAGTTTGCGTGTGCGCGCGAAATGAAGGCCTGAACCGAAATGATCACGAGCACCGGTAGGGCAAAAGAAAGCAACAACCTGTCCTGGGAAGGCACGCCCTCGCGCCATGCACGCCAGACGATGAGCAGAAGGCCGGCGAAAAGGATCGGCCCGAAGACACCAAACTGCGCGCCGAAGAATTCCAGGGCCTTGCCCGGGTTCAGCAGCGAGCCCTGCCAGTTGGCATTGTCGGCGGTGTGCGAGAGCGTGGCGAACTTGTGGGCGCTGTTCCACGCAACATTGGGCATAATGAGAGCGGCGCCGACCAGGGCCGCAATCCAAAGACGCGGATCCTTCAACAGCCAGCGGTCGCGCGGCGTGGCAACGAGATAGACACCCAGGCACAGTACGAACCATACCATGGCGTACTTGGCGTTCAGCCCGCCACCCAGTGCCAGCCCAAGCAGCAGCGCTGGCCACCAGCTGGTGCCATCACGCATGAGAATAAATGCGTAGAGCGCCAGTGCCCAGAAGAACAGGAGCGGCACGTCGGTTGAGATGATGCCCGCCGAAAATGAAACGCCGGGCAGGGTGGCGAACGCAAGACCGGCCAGGACGCCAGTCATCGTGCCGTACAGGCGACGGCCAATCAGGAATATCACGATGGCGGTCAGTGTATGCACGATGGGCGAGGGCAGGCGCACACAGAACTCGCCATTGCCGCAGACCACGGTCGCGCCATGGATCAACCAGGCAATCATGGGAGGCTTGGAGTAGTAGCCGAGATCGGGCGTCAGGCTCCAGGACCAGTATTGCGCCTCGTCGAAGAACAGATTGGTGCCGTTCATAGTCAAGGCTGTCACGCGCAGCCCGAGCAATGCAGCAAGGCCGAGCAAAAAGGCCGCCACCCAGCGCGCCTCGCCAGATGCTTCCGCGGCGCGATCCCCAGATGCCATGTCACAGCGTCTCCCGGCCCCGCGCTACTGAGCGCCTTGTTCAAACTCCGTGGGGGGTCATTTACAAGGTTGAGGCGCGATCGGGAAGACTGGTAGTCTTGGCCCCAACGGGCAAGCGTTCCGGCCAAAGAAGGCTCGGGTCCCCGTATCCTCGTCCGCTCACTTCTTCTCTTCCGGCCCCGGCCTGGAACCGTTCGAGCGCCACACAAGGTCCGCCATGCGTATCACCGTCGTCATTCCGGCCCTCAACGAGGCCGGGAACATCGGCCGGCTCGTTGCCGAGACATACGAACACGTGCCCAGCGACATTCTGGCGGAGGTGATCGTGGTGGACGACGCAAGCACCGATTCGACCGGGGAAGAGATCAAGTCGCTGATCAGCGAGGGAGCGCATCCCGGGCTTAGATACCTGCGCCACGACACCCGCAGCGGACAAAGCGCCGCGCTCCGCTCCGGCATCCTGGCGGCCACGAACCCTGTCATCGCAACCATGGACGGCGACGGCCAGAATGACCCGCGCGACATCCCCAAGCTGGTGGAGCAGCTGGCTGCTCCAGGTACGCAGGGGCCGGCACTTGTCAATGGCTGGCGGACATCGCGCAAGGATTCCGGCTCGAAGCGTTGGGCCTCGAAAGCGGCGAACTGGATCCGCGATGCGGTGCTCAAGGACGAGTGCCCTGACACGGGATGCGGCATCAAGGCCTACTGGCGCGAGGTGTTCCTGAGGCTGCCATTCTTCACTTCCATGCACCGTTATCTTCCTGCGCTGTTCCAGACGTACGGCCACGAAGTCGCCTACGTCCCGGTGAACGACCGGCCACGGCAGGCAGGCGTCTCCAAGTACAACAACCTCAACCGTGCCCTTGTCGGGATTTACGATCTCGTCGGAGTGAGCTGGATACGCAAGCGGACGAAAGTCCCCCGGATCGTCGAAGGATTGCCGGAAGGGCACCATATCGCCGACCTCTCTAGCCGGCTCAAAACACGAGGTGAGGAGGGTGGGGAAGCGCAGCACGGATCGGCTGACAAGAGCTAGTATTCCGACCCTGCCTCTTGGTTCCCTGTCGGGTACCTGCGCGTCAGTCCGGAACCCTAGATTTCTTGGTTTGTGTTCTGGATCGACCGACATTTGACGACCTTCGCCCGGGCAACAAACGTCAGATCCAGAACACTAGAGAGGGATCGAGTTTGGTAGTATCGAATCGCGAAGTTTGGGCCCGCTCGACGTCGTGTTCTAGTTTCGCGGCACCGCGCACACGATCCAGTCCATTGTTTCAAAAATGTTTTTCACGCTGAACCGCGCCACACTCCCGCTAGAGCCGCCGGAATTCAGCGTTTTACGGAAGGTTCAACCAGCGGATCTTGGTCGGGAGGGATTGGCATACGATGCAGGGCGTGGCGTGACCTGCACACGTGCAGCGGGGGACGCGCCTTGGCGGCCACAGACAGCGCCCTCCCGATCTGCTAGATCCCTGGCAATAAACGTAGCAGAGCGATCGAAACCACATGGATTTCATTGCGAGCCAACTGGCGGTGATCGGGGCCAAATTCGGTCAGTGGTGGGGCGGCATGTCATCGCTCGATCGCATCTGGCTCGGCATCGGCATGTTCGGCCAGCTGATGTTTACGGGCCGATGGTTCGTGCAGTGGATCGCGACGGAACGCGCGCGCCGCTCGATCGTGCCGGCGGCGTTCTGGTATTTCAGCTTTGTCGGCGGGCTCATGGTGCTGGCCTACGGTTTCTACCGCGCCGACCCGGTGATCATCATCGGGCAGTTCGGCGTATTCATCTACGCCCGCAACATCTACTTCCTGCTGCGCTCACAGACGGAAACCGTGTCAGACCAGGCCGCAACTCCTCCGAAAATCGCGGCAGAGTGAGATCTGCGAGGGAGCTCGGTGCCACGCTGTCATATCGTCGCACCAGCGGACTGAGAGCACCTGCCAAGCGTCAATGGATCGGCGGACAGTGCACGGTCATCGCGGCCACAGCCAGTGGTGCTCCGTGCGCTCACGACGACACGGGCGGCGCTCTTCCGTGGTAACATTGCGCGAGCGTCCACACCGCCAACCAGCGGAAACAGCCTAACGTTTCCGTGCCTTAGTGCGTCCACCGCCCGACATGCGCGGTTTTGCGAAAAAGCGGATGACAACCACTTCACAGGTGGGCGAACTGTGCTATAAGCCCCCTCGTCGCGGCCGCCTTCCAGGGCGGCCGTTGATGTCGGAGCCAACAGACTCTCGACGCTCCGCCGGATCGCACCTGCCTGACGAACAGGCGGCCTTATCGGACCGGCGGGCATTGGTGACGCGGGGTGGAGCAGCCCGGTAGCTCGTCAGGCTCATAACCTGAAGGTCGCAGGTTCAAATCCTGCCCCCGCAACCACTTTTGTCATAACTCGCTGATAATCCCGATCTGAGAGGCGCCATGTTTCGCCCTCGATCGGCCTTTGTTCGCTCAAAATCCTCGGATTTCGTCTGGCCGCTTGGCCACGACACGCCGCTGCGGGCGCAGCGGTCGAGCCATACGGAACGTATTAGGATCAACGATTCGGCGAGTTGGCCATGGCCATAACCGACAGCATCTCACCCCTCGACGACGGCTTCATGCGCCTCGGCCATGTCGCGACGCGCATGGCCGAGGAGAACGAGCATCGCGCGTACGAGGATATCATGGACCGCTTCAAGCGCGCCGTGTTTGCCGGCGAGTTCGAGCCGCCGCATATCTTCACGCCGGATCGCGACAACCCGGTCAACTGGCTGCATATGGAGATCGTGATCCCGCCGTGCGAGCTGACGCGGGCGCAGGCCGAACTCGAGCCCCAGCCCAAGCGCTTCTATGGTGTCGGCCGCGAGACGATCGTGAGCGTGCTCTACACGAGCGACGCGTTGCCGGGCAGAGCCGAGCAATGGTCTGAGCTGATCGACCCGCGTGGGCGCATCTGCACGCCCGACGAGGCGCCCCGCGTGCTGGCGGCCATCCCGTTTCGCGAGTTTCCCGACCGCGGCCGGCTCGAGTTCGAGGCGCTTGTCGTGCCGAAGGTCAAGCTCGCGGGATGGTTCGAGGCGCAGGGCGAGGACCTGCCGGCGTTCCTGATCGACAAGCCTCAGACGAGCGGATCGGGGGCCATCGTGCCGGTCATCGATGAGGATATCTCGACTCGACCACCCGGCCGTCCGCACAAGCCGGCATGGCCGCGCATCGTCCAGCTCGTGCGCGAGCTCCGCGATGCCAATCCCGACTGGCAGAAGAAGCGGCTGGCCTACGAGGCATGGCAGCTCGCCCGCCGCGAGTTCTCCGAGGCTGAGCTGCCGTCGGTCGCGACGATCCAGCGGAGCATGGTGGAGATCCTGGGCGGCGGGTCCGGATAACCACTCGGCTCGGGCACCGCGCCGGGGTGAGCCCACCGGGGATTGCAGCGCAAATGGCCATTTGTGCTAGAATAACTCCCGACAACGGGAGTTGATGATGACCATACAGCTGACCGGCGAGGTCGAGCGCTTGGCTCGCCTGCTCGCCACCAAGACCGGCAAGAACCTCGACGACGTCGTCAAGGAAGCGATCGAGGAGCGCGCCCGGGCAGCTGGTGTGCCGGTCGGGGCCGGCCGACGCACGCCCGCGGAGATCGAGCGCAGCCTCAACGAGATCGTCGCGCGTGTCTCCACTTTGCCCGTCCTGGACAACCGCAGGGCTGACGAGATCATCGGCTACGACGAGTTCGGAGTGCCCAGGTGATTGTCGTCGATGCATCGGCGCTGATAGCCGTGTTCGAGGACGAGCCGGAGCGTCAGCAATTCAACTCGATCATTGCCAATGCCGACCGGCGGCTCGTCTCGACGGTCACCCTTCTCGAAGCCGGGATGGTGGCGCGCGGCAGGCGCGGTGCTAGCCAAGCCTCGCCGCGATGCAGGCCATCATCGAGCAAGCCGAGATCGAGGTTGTCCCGTTCGATTCGGGACATCTGGCGCTGGCACTCGACGCGTTCGAGCGCTACGGCAAAGGGCTCAACCCGGCAGCCCGGCTCAACCTCGGGGACTGCTGCTCCTATGCGCTGGCCAAGAGCCTCGGCGCGCCGTTGCTGTTCAAGGGCAACGACTTCGTCCACACCGACATTGTCGCGGCGGCGTGATCACCGGGCCTCCCAGATTGGAGATCGCCAATCCATTCTGCGCCACGCCCGCCTCTCGACCGGGTGCTGGACGTCAGCTATACCTCCCGAACGATGAGTGCCGGCGACACGAGGGAAAAGCGAATCTGACCCATCTCTGACATCATGCCGTGGTTCAACACCGACGTTGCAATTTTGCAGGGCGAGGAGAAGCAACCAGTGCAACACAACGGCCTCACCTTTGACACGCCTCGGCGGTGATGGCAGTTTTGCACCTCTGTCCACTTTCGTTCGCATAGTCTGGACGGGCAATAGGAGTACCGAAACTCCAGACAAAAACCGCTGAGTCATCGCCTATGACCATAAGGCCCGTCCTAAAATTGCCGGATCCGTCACTCGGGACCCCGGCATCGTTGTTGCCTCGATCCTGCCTGGTTGAGCGCATCTCCATGGAGCAAGCGGAGCAACTGCTGGTCGGCGCTCACACGAAAGTCTGTACGCTGGCGGCGCCGCCCCGGACACACCTGTCGGCACCTTGGGCGGTGGTCAAGGAGGGATTGCGTCCGGGCGACGAATTGTGGACCTACAAGACCATTGCCGACTGCGAAACTAGATCCCGCATCGATAAGGGGATTGCACTGGTGAGAGGGAGGCGCGTTATCGCAATGGTCAAAACCTGGACTAAGTACTACTGGTGGTAGCCCAAAACGTTGCCGCAGGAGGCAGCCAATGGATTCGTCTGATTTCAGAACATGGTGGCAGCTTATTGCAGCGATGGTGATCGGCTTGGCCGCGCCAGTGGCGACCGCAGGTACCTCGTTCGCGGCGGGAGCGCTACGGCCCGGCGACGACGGAAATTGCTGGAGTTCGCCACGCCCGATGCTCACGCCGGAGCAGTTGCGGTCTGCCGACCTCAATATCATCGAGGCATGCACGCGCCTGATCGCCTGGCAGCTAGAGCAGAAGGGATCGCATCTCGATATTGTGCGGTCATACAGCGCTCGACGTCAGGCATACGGTCGCCAAGGGCGGGCTGATGAAGCGCTCGCCGATGCACAGTCAATCGCGAAGTATTCGACCGCCGAGGAGGTTCATCTCGGCCTCGGCGAGGCCTACCTGGGCAAGAAGGACTATGTAAAGGCGCTGGAGGCGTTCGATCGCTACAAAGGCTCGGTGCGGCACAGTACGCACTTGCTGGGGCGCGCTCGGGCGCTTGAGGGACTGGGGCGCAAAAAGGAAGCCATCGAAGCCTACAAAATCTACGAGAAGGCTTTCGGATCGGATTTGGCATCCAATTCTGCACTTGTCCGGCTTGGCGACCGTCCCGCGCCGGCCCTCCCTAAGCAGGAAATTCCGGTCGCTCCTCCAAGCGGTAGCTCGGGACGAGGATCGCCGTGGCTTTAATCGTAATCGGCCATGTGCTGCTGACGCGTCCTCCCCGAGCGCACCCTGGTCAAGCACAAGCAGACACCGGCCCGAAGCACATACCGTCGGGCTACCAGACTGCGAGCGCAACTCTCCCTCGGTTCCGGCCAGTCACGCGCTCAACATTTCTTTGAATTTTCCAACTACGGAGGGGTCGTCGCCACCCTCAATCCGGCAGCGCCCGTGCGGGCTTCTAGAGCATCACGTGCTGCAGCGCGGACCTCGCGCTCGCTGGACGAAAAGCTTCCGCCGCGCGTGATGAAGAGTAGATTGAGCACATTGTAGATATCCTGGCCTCTGGCTTTTTCTCTCCAATCCTCCCAGGTAGAGCCGTCAGCAGGTGCGCCGTCATAGAACGGGTGGGCGTTATCCTGAACCCACTCTGCGACGTTGCCGGCTGTGTCGTAGAGCCCGAAGGCATTCGGGGGAAATGAACCGACCTTCATCAGTGACCCATTGGGCTCGCCAAAGTTCGCTTGCTCCCGCGTGATACGGTCGCCAGTGAAGTACGGCGTGGTCGTTCCTGCGCGTGCGACGTACTCCCATTCGGATTCGGAGAGGAGCCGGTAGGTCTTTCCGGTCTTGCGGCTCAGCCAAGGCAGATACTCTCTTGTGGCCTTCACCCAATTCATTGGCGCAGGCTTGTCGCAACGATCGATCGCTTCATTGGGCTCATCCCAGCGGCTCTGGTAAGATCCTGGCACAAGACAGCCCCCGTCAAGAAAGCACGCTTCCATCTGCGCTGTCGTGATCTCGAATTTCGATACCGCAAACGAATAGGCGATCGTCACCTCGTGTCGCGGCCGCTCGCCTTCCTCCTTGTTCGGAGCGACCTGCGCATTGGGCGTATGTTTCGGCAACGGTTGGTGCGGCGGGCCTTCCGTTCCCATCATAAACTTTCCAGGCGGGATAACTACCATTCGCGGTCCACACACTCTGCTCCCGCGGACCAGGAAGCAATCCTCGAACTCGCGCAAGCCGGCGTCTGCAGGATACTTGGGGGCCGGTTGATCGGCGGTACATAGGGGCGCCACTTGCTCCCATGGCCGCAAGATGATGACGCCGGCAATACCGCAAAGCGCTGCCGCCGCTGCCCATTGCCACCTCGTGCCGGGACTGGGCGGGACTGTTCCAGGAGCAACAGCGTCTCCTTCGAGTGGATCGGGGCCAAACGCGTTGACGCCTGCGGTACCGCGCCGAAATCCCAGTTCCATCAAGAGCCATGCGCCGAAGAGAATGAGTGGGGCGCTCCCCAACATATTCATGCTCAGGCGCCACCACTCAGCGCCAGCCCCGTAGCCTAGAGCGCGAACCACAGCTGCTTCCGGAACGAGAGCGGCTAACGGGAACAAGCCTGTCATCACCATAGAAACGGTGCCGACTACGGGCAGCAAGTTCACCGTCAAAATTTCGTAGAGGCTGCCGACCCGCCACGTCCATAGGAACATGGTCACGTTGAACGTGGCGAGTTGGACGCAAACGAGCCCAACTGCGATCAGAAGCCAAGCCCCCGTTCTCCCGCGGTCATGCAGGCGCCGCGTTAAAACGGAGGCTGCCGACATCAGGGGGAAGATCCCGGCCACGAGAAAAATGCCGAGTGCGATTGCCCCCATTGCATTTCTGACCTCGAGGGGCTGCGGTCCGCGTCTGAGTGCGACGTAAATCGAGACTGTACCGACGGCTACGAGCCCCATAACGAGGAGGTAGCCGAGCGTGAATCGCCAGTAGAACTTCCGGCTCACTCGACCGCGAAAACTGAATAAACTTCGAAGGAAAGTCATTCACAGCTCCGAGATCAGGGTTCGATAGCCGGATATCTTCGATGGCGTAGCCTGACGACGAGAAAGCATGCCTGCGGCAAGCCAGTATTCGGCGCGCGATCGCAGCACGTAAGCGACATGGACATCTCCTAGAATGTCCTACAGGAACGGACCCATGCGTTGGTATGGCGTCTGCTCTGGAAGTTTGCACTTCTTTGCGTCTGTGAGTCCGAATATCTTTTCCATTTGGCTTTCCATAAGCTGGAATTTTGGCTGAAGCCAACGGTCGTAAGCTTGCCCCAGGTACTCAGTCTCCCCAACGAAGAGCGACAGCGACGCGTCCCGTCCCCGGCGGATGGCGTCGAGAAGGGGCGGCGCAAGCGGCGACAGGTCGATCCTCCCGCGCGACGAACCGCCCCCTGAGTAAGGCCTTTCCTGGACCTGGAATTCAGATTTGGTCGTCTCTACCGTCAAGACTGCCTTTATAGAACGCGGTCGGGGCGCAAGTTGCTTGTAAGTCAGAGCAATCGCTGCCTTGTACAGCTTGCCTTTGCGGGCAGCCTCGTCGTGGCGTTCGAGCTGGAGCTGGAACTCCGTGCTGGCAAGGGCGTTACTCCCCCTTGTGCCCGTTCCCTCCACACGGACCACGTCCGGGTACACCACGAACTGCCAGACGACGCCGGGCGGATGCCCAACGAGGCGGTCTACCCAAGCGCAGTCGTCGGCAAACGCGGACGACGACTTCAGAATCAGTGACAAGAACAGGAAGGAGTGCGCGAAGATGTGGGCGCGGATCAGAGCGTCAAGCGGCGCCTTATCTTCCTCGCGCATCTTGCCCTATCCTCTGCTTCAAAAGACACCCTTCAAACCACCCAAACCAGGCGTTGGGGGCGATGGCGGGCTCCCCTGCGGCGGCCGAGCCGACGTAGCATTCGACCAGTCACGCAGACGTTCGGCGCTGAACCTGTCGTCGGGGTTTGCCGCAACAGCCTTTCGGTAGGCTTCCATCGCGTCTCGCGTGAACCCGCGGCGTGCGCGCACAAAACCCCAGGCTCGGTAACCGCCGGCGGCTGGGTCGATCTCGATGGCACGGCTGGCATCCGCCTCAGCCTCGGCATAGCGGTCGAGATTGGTATAGGCCATCGAGCGATGGGCAAACGCAGCTCCAATCTTCGGGTCCAACTCGATCACCTTGGTGTAGTCACGAATCGCACCTTGATGATCGTTCGTAAAGAAGAGGCACTCGGCGCGCGCAAAATAAGCCGGCATGTTGGCACGCCCGCCATCGATCACGCGCGAAAGATCCGGCAGCGCTTCCTTGTAGCGCTTCAGCCGATAATACGCTTCCCCGCGCAGCGCGTAGGCTTGCGGCGACTGCGGCGCATACTTGATGGCGTTGTCAAGATCGGCGATCGCCGCGACGAACTCGCGTTGCACGAACAGAATGTAACCTCGCACGGTGTGAATTTGCCCAAGCCGTTCCCTCGCCCCTCCGGCATCGATCAGGCGCTTGCATGCCGCCAGCGCGGCCTGCCGATCTTTCTCCTCGACGTTGCATTGACCGGTGTCCGATTTCGCGGCGCCTTGATTGCGCTGCAGAACCGCGAGATTGTCTCGCGCGATGCTGTTGCTCGGATCGATCGCCATTGCGAGCTTGTAGTCGGCGATCGCGTCGGCCGTACGGCCTAGCTTGTTGTAGGCGTATCCCCTGGTCAGGTGGCACTCGAGCGACTTGGGCTGCCGCTTGATGTGCTCCGTGCAATCCGCTACGGCGCCGCCGAAATCGCTCTTCTGCTCGCGAAGAATGGCGCGTCCCAAATAGGCCGCCACCTTTCCGGGGTCGAGCTTGATCACGGCGTCGTAGTCCGCGAGCGCTGCGTCTAGGTTCTTGATGCCGGTATAGGCGGCTGCACGATTGAGATGGTAGCTCGCGAGATTTGCCGATTTGCCGAGCACATTTTCCAGACCGATGCTGCGGCTGCACGTGAAGATCACTCGCCTGAAGTAGCGCTCCGGACCATCCTTGGGTGATCTCTGTCCCAAGCAATCGAAGGCATGCGACGTCAACGAAGTCAGTGCGAAAGCCTGGAGATCGGCGAGACGCGCGCTCGCGCGGGCGTAACCAAGCTCGCTGCCGCGCTGCAAGTCCGCCTTGGCGTCCGCAAAACGTCCCAACTCGATCAGCAACGTTCCCCGATCGAACCAGAGCTCGGCATTTTCGGGCTTCAGCTTGATCGCCCGTCCGTAATCGTCGAGCGCACCGGCATCGTCTTGCGCAATGCCATAATGGGTTGTGCGCTTGAAAGCGCGGCGCTGGAGATACACGAACTGATCGGGGCGGATCTTGATCGCCTCGTCGAGGTCCGCGTCGCCCCGCTTCCAAGCGGCTTCCGCGGCGGGGCCTTCGAGAAAGTCGTCAAGCCTCCAATGGTTCTCTGCGCGAAGTGCATAGGCGGCCGCCAAGTCCGCGCGATCGAGATTGGGCCTGGAGATCACAGTCGTGCACGCAGCGACCGCGGCTTCGACACGCTGGCGGGTGCTGCCGCTGCGGCTGACTCCATCGAAGCAATCGGCACTGGCGGGATCGAGGGTGGCGAGACCTCCGTAGTATCGCAACATGCCCAGAGCGAAGGCTTTCCCGGCATGATCGAGGGATAACGCTTTGCGATAGTTCCGGGCGGCGCCGTCGTAGCCCCACTGGCCCATCCGCTCCCAGACTCCGGCCAATGTCACCAGAGCCCTGAATCTGTTGTCGGCGTCCTTAGCGGGGATATTTTCCGTGGAGGCTTCAAGGTCGAGGAGGCCCTTTGCCCAGTCCTCGAAGCTCGCCTTGCGTTCGAGGTAGATCGTCCCGCGCATCGTCTGATACACCCATTCGGTGGGGGCCAGCGCGACGGCTCGGTCCAGATCCTGGATTGCCCGATCGAGCTCCCCCTTCTCCCAATAAGCCTGTGCCCGAAAAGCGATTCTCTTGGCGCTATTCGGCGCCAACTCGATTGCGGCCGTGAAGTCAGCGATGGCACCAGGGAGATCGGGTTGAAGCCTCTTGACGACCCCGCGAAGGAGCAGCAGTTGCGATTTCAAGTCCTGATCCTTCACAACTGCTATAGTCGGATCCAGCTGAATAATCAGTTTTTTGTACGTATCGATTGTGTGCTTAAGGTACTCGATGGTCGAGGTGATGAGGGGCGCACTGGGGTTCAACTTGTCCGCCGCCTCGAAATCGGCGAGGCTCTCCTTAAGCCGGCCGATGTACATATGACCGGCTCCACGCAGTACATGCGCCTGGGCGAGTTCCTTCCCGGCTACGGTTTTCTCGACAATGACTCTAGTACACGCGGCTATGGTCTTCCGGGCTGCGGCCTCGGACTTCTCGAAACCACTGCAATCCTTGACTGCGGCAGCGCTATCGACGGCCGGACGGGCCACTTGAGCCGACGCCAACGTTGAACCTCCAGCAGCGGCACAGAGCGTGAGCAGCATGCCGAGAGCGGAAACTGTGGCACCACGCATCAACATGGGAGCCTCCATTCGTTGCCGTGCAATGCGAGCGAAAGCAATGCTGCCGTAGGTCTACTCCCAGCGCCGGACGGTCGGTCCTGGCCAGGAGCAGGAAGTCACCGTTCGTCTCCTGGTCCCCGACGAGCGGAAGCGTTCGGTGGCAAGCTTACTGATCTGGTCAGATCGGTCAACATCATGTGACACGTCATGTGACAAGTCGTGCGAAAAGTCGTCGAGTGCGCCGCCGAGACCATGCCGACCTAACCCTCTGAGCAGGCGCTTCGTTTCGCAACGCGGTAGCGCCTGCCACATTGCCGTTTTCGCGAAATCTTTCCCTCTGTTTCCCCTTTGCCCCTCCTGCTTGGCTGATGGCCCGCCATCGCAAGCAGGAGAGCATCTATGCCCAAGCCGGCGACCAACGGCGCCGCTTCTGAAGCCACGCGCCCCTTCACACTGCGGCTCGCTGCCCGTGACATCGTGCAATTGCAGGCCCGCGCCCACATCGTCTCCGGCACGGTCACGGCGGTCGCGCGCGAGTTGATCGTGACGGCGCTGGCCGGTGGCGACAGCCGAACCATGGCCGAGCGGCTGATGCAGATCGAGCGCCGGCTCGCAGCGCTCGAAGGCTCTGCGCGCGAGATCGCTGTCACTGCCGATCGCACCGAGGCTGTCGTCACCGAGCTCTGCGTCAAGTTCGACGCGCTGCTCACGGCGCTGTCCGCTGGGGAGAGCGCGTCGTGATGCTTCGCCTCAAGGTGATGATGCTTGGTCTGCTGCTGGCGGCCATGAGTGCGATCGCGCTCATCGACCAGGTCGCCATCGACTGGTATCCGCTGGCCGGCACTGCGCAGGCCGGGCGAGCGGTGGCCTACGCGCCGGGAGACATCCGCGACTGCATGGGCGCACGCGCGTTGTCCACCCTGGGCGATGCTACCAGCACGCGCCTGTGGAACGCGTGTGCCGCATCGTTCGCGCGCACAGGCTCGCTCGCCGGCTTCACCTGGCGATATTGGACGCTGGTTGCGTCATGCGCCCTGGTGCTCGTGTCGTTGCTCGGCTTCGCATTTGCATTGCACAGCGATCGAGCCAGCGCGCGCGTCATACGCGGCCGACGCCTCAAGACCGGCGACGACGGGCGCCGTGCCTTTCTCCGTTCGTCACGCGCCGAGTGCCGGCAATCCGGCGCGGGGCTCGAGCTGCTGCCCGGCCTCGCTGTCAGCCGCGAGCGCGAATCCCGGCACTGGCTGATCTGGGGCAGCGTCGGCGCCGGCAAGACACAGACCATGCTGCATCTGATCCTGGCGGCGACCGCGCGCGGCGACGGCGTGCTGGTGCTCGACGTCAAGGGCGACATGACCGCCGGCCTGCCCGGCGAGCCGCAGCTGATCGCGCCGCAGGACCGCCGCTCATTGGTGTGGGACGTGGCGCGCGATTGCCGCACCAAGCAGGACGCGCGCGAGCTGGCGGCGCGGCTGATCCCCAAGAGCGTTGATCCGATGTGGTCCGACGCAGCGCGCGACATTCTCGTCGTGTGCGTGGCGGCGCTGCAGGCGACGCAGGGCGAGAGGTGGTCCTGGTCCGACCTTCACACGATTGCGACATCCGACGCCGAGACGCTGCTTCGGATGGCCCAGGCGCATCATGTCGACGCCGTGCGCCTGCTCGAAACGCCGGACAGCCGGACTGCACAAAGTGTGCTGTCGACATTCCAGGCGCATATGCATGTGGTCGCGACGCTGGCCGACGCCTGGCGCGCGAGCACCAACGGCGGCTTCTCGATCTCGGACTGGCTCAAGAAGCCGACGCCGTTCCGTCCGGTGATCCTGCAGCATGACGGGCGCTATCCCGAGCTGTCGAATGCCTGGATCGGCGGCATGCTCGCGTTGCTGGCGTCGGCGGTCGGCAGTCCGTCGCTGGCGGAGAGCCGCGAGCGGCGCATCTGGATCTTCGCGGACGAGTTCCCGCAGCTACCGCGGCTATCTCACTTCTCCACCTTCCTCGATCTCGGGCGATCGAAGGGCGTGATCACGGTGATCGGCGCGCAGGACATCGCGCAGCTGCGCGCCACCTACGGGCATGAGCGCGCCGACGCCTGGGTCGGGATGATCGGAACCAAGATCATCACGCGCATCAATGCCGGGCGCGGCGCCGAGGAGGCGAGCGCCCTGATCGGCGACCAGGAGATCGAGCGCGTCGAGCGCAGCGAGACCATGGTCGGCGGCAAGTCGAGCGTGACGACGATGCGTCGGCGCGAGATCCGGCGCGTCGTGACCGCCTCCGAGATCGCGACCCGGCTCGGCCCGCGCCGCGACGGAATCGCGGTTCTGCTGCTGGGCCTGGGCGACGACGTGCTCGAGCTGACCGTGCCTTACGTGACGTTGCCGCAACGCCGTCCCGGCCATGTTCCGGCGCAGTGGTCCGTTGCATCACCAGCGACCGCAGCAGACATGTCCAAGCCAACGAAGCTTCATGTCGTGACGCCGCTATCGAAGCACGCAGCGAAGCGCATTCGCGAGATCGGGGAGTGAGCGGTAATGGTCGCCTCGATCTCGGCGCGCGGTGGGGTCGAGTCCGCGCTTGGCTATTACGAGCATCTCGGCCAGGACGACTATTACATGCGCGACGGTGAGCCGCCGGGCGGGTGGGCGGGGGAGGGGGCGGCTCGGCTCTCTCTGTCGGGGCCGGTGACGCGATCGGAATTCGAGGCCGCGCTGCGCGGCATCGATCCGAAGACCGGTGAGCGCCTGGCCGCGTTGGGCGGCAAGCACCAAAATCATGCCGCGGGTTGGGACGTGACATTCAGTGCGCCGAAATCGGTGTCGGTGCAGTGGGCGCTGTCCGAGGCCGGCGACCGGCCGGCCATCGAGCGGGCGCATCGCGTCGCCGTCGTTGCGGCAACAACATATCTGGAGCAGACGGCCGCCTGGGCTCGGCGCGGCAAGGGCGGCGCGATCCGCGAGCAGACTGCCGGGCTGCTGATGGCGCGCTTCGATCATCACACCAGCCGCGATCTTGATCCGCAGCTGCACAGCCACGTGTTCGTGTTGAACCTGGCGCCGCGCAAGGACGGCACCTGGGGCGCGATCGTCAGCCGCGAGCTGTACAAGGCCCAGATGCAGGCCGGCGCCGTCTATCGCCAGGCGCTGGCCGCCGAGCTGGAGCGCGAGGGCCACACCATCGAGCGATCCGGTGACAGCTTTCGCATGCGCGCTATTCCGCGCGAGATCGAGCGCGCGTTTTCCAAGCGCCGTCAGGCGATCGAGGCGGCAGCCGAGACGCACGGCTACACATCGGCCAAGGGCATGCAGCTGGCAGCACTGCGGACGCGCCGTGCCAAGCGCGACGTTCCTCGCGATGCACTGTTCGAGGCATGGCGGGCTGAGGCGCAAGCGCGCGGCTTCGAGTTCCGACGCGAGGCTGTCGCCCGGTCCCCCGAACCTCGACCGGCGATGACAGACGAGCGAGGGCTTGACCGCCAGCCATCTCGGTCGGCGATCCGATCAGCACCGGCATCGCAACCTGTCGCGCGTGTCGATCGCGCTGCCGCCAAATTGGCGAGCGCGGCGCGCGTCATGGACCAGCGCGCGGAAATGCCCGGCGTCGCTGTCGATCTCAAGCAGCGCCAGCGAGGGCGCGATCGTGAATGAGCGATCGGCATTGTAGCTGTCGGAAGTGAATACGTGGGCTGTGTACGCCAGATGCAGCACTTAAGCCTCTCAACCAGTTCAGCAATCCCGATTGAAGGTCGCCCCCTCGTACACGGCACTGTACACGCCATTCTCTGCTTGTTTCTCGCTCCAACTCATGACGTTAGCGTTCGCGCCCGTCAAGGGCGTACGCACCGCAGGTGCATAGGGTGTGAAGTAAACCTTCGCCTGGTTCCTCTCCACGAACTCAGACCGTATCCGGCAAGCCGAGACCGTTCAGCGAGTCTGGCGAAGCCCCATTTTCTTGATCGGCCGGGATTGCTTTTCCCGACCCGGCCGTGCGGTTCCCGCCAGCACGGCGCGCAAGGCCGAGTCAAGGACGACCGCCCCTTCGGCGGTCGCCCGCAGGGTTCATCCTTGACCGGCCGAGCACCGTGCTAGGCTTGAGCGAGGTCTGGGCGATCAGCGGGAACGCTCTGGCTGCTGGTCTGCGCCGCTAGGTAGTTCCGGCGCAACCGCTGCTGGTTCGGCTCAGCTAAACTCCCGGTGCCCTGTGCTAAACGTGTAGGTATGTGTGCTGGTCTGGTCAGGCTTCGGCACCGAGCAGGCCTTGCTTACCCGCGCCGCAGCCGTGGGCTGCTGATCATGCTCGACAATGATGTCTAGCGGAAAGGCACGCGCATCGCAGCTGTCATTGCCGGCATCAATTTAGAACCTAAGGCGGTAGCCGATCGCCACGACATCTGCCCCGCCGTGTACGCCACCCATCAGGCCAAATACCCCGGATCTGTGATGCAGCCTTACGAACAACTCGTGCTCCGGTGCTTGCTGCAGAGCGAACCCGATTTCCGGCGAGAAGTAGTGGAGCAGCTTCGATTTAGGACGCCCTTTCTCATTGGGCGCATAGACTTCCGAAACCGGGAACTGATCGACGTAGTTGATGCCGGTGCTCACCCCAGGCGAGACGATTAGAGTGTCGTACAACACCAAACCCCGATAGCGGAAATAGACGGCAGCCCAGCCTTCGCTTACGCCCGACCCGGCGAACCGTCTGCCCGCACCAAACTCGAGATCGGCGGTGAAGTCGCGCCAAAAGCGGGCGACCTGATAGGACAGGGCAGCGCCGACGAATTTGTCCGCGCGAACGCTCGGATTCGACATGACTTCGAATGCCGCATCCATCCGGCCGTCGGTGTGCTCCAACCCACCAAGGACGGAAACCGACCATGGGCCGGGATGATTTGCTGACTTCACCAAGCCCTGACCGAAAGTAGGAGAAGCCAAGAGTAGACTGGCTACCCCCAAGGCACGCATCACTCGCACCATCTTACGCATCACTCACACTCTCGTACACCGCGTCCCGGTCGAGATCGATATCAGATCCCCACCCGATGGATTTCACGCGGTCGAGCAAAACTCTTTTGCCCAGAAATGCTCCGCACACCCATAGCTGGTGACGCCCAGTATGCGGCGGCCGGCTTCAACGCCGCACACCAAACCGCCATGCCAAATGCGCACCAGCTTCTGGTGCCTGCGTCGGCCCAGTGCCTCGTCTAGCTGGAGCTCGCCGAGCCAGCGAGTGCACACATGGCTGCTGCTGCGGGTCCTCGTCCAGGAAAGCGGGGCCTGAGCGCCCACCGATGATCCGGTGGGTCTGGGACGTTCGACGGGAAGCACCTCTGGTGGCCGCATTCGGCGCAGCGGAACGGCGTGCCATCGCGCTCTGAGCGCGTAGTTAGAAATGTATCCGTTGCGCAGCTGCGCTAATTTGGCGCATCGTCGAGCCGACAGCAGTTATCCACAGATTGTCCAAAGCTGGCGTTGTCGAGGTCGAGTCATGAAGACGTTGTTGCAGGCGTACCGAGCAAACACTGGCCGCCGCTCGATGGTTTCCGAGGTGGCTTTGCCCGTACCAGCAAACGATGCGCCGCTAGTGCTGGGGGCCGGGACTGAGATAACAGGCAACATCGTCTCAAAGGTTCCCGTACACGTGCTCGCCGCGTTCCACGGCCGGGTGCAGGGGCCGGTAATTTTCATCGCTAAGACGGCGGAAGTCACCGGCAGGTTCGAAGCCGAGCACATTGTCGTTGAGGGGTGTGTCGCCGACGGCGACTTGTTCGCCGACCTGTTGGTATTGCGACCAGGTTGCGATGTGGCGGGCACCATCATGTGCCGTGAGCTAATCGTCGAGGAAGGCGCCCTGTTCGAAGGCCAGTATCGCCGCCATGCCGATCCACTGCGAATTGGCCGGCAGTTCGAGGAAGTCTGAGAGAGTCGCTTCGCGAGTATGTTCTCGGTCCCACGCCGCCGGAAACCGGCCAACAGCTTCAGTTCAGTAAAGTTGACTGGTGAACCGTTCAATTGACCAGCGTCGAAGGATGCCGCGAAGCAAACGCCGACCAGGGATCGGACTTGATCTCATGAACGAGCAAGGAGGCCAGCATTGTCAATGCAGTCGTGTATTTTGACTGTTCAAATGGCATGTCAAAACGTCCCTCGACAATCCAAGGCTGGCTTGCGTCGAAGAATGCGACCGAGTCGAGCACCGCTTCTAACACGCGGCGATCACTGGGCGGCGTCTCGAAAACGATTTGCGCGATGACTGAGAGTCGCAACTGAAGTCGAGCGAAGCGCTTGCTTTCCTCGTCATTGAGACCTTCGCCGCGCTCGACGCACCACAGTTGCAACCAATCGCGCGCGAGATCCTGGAAAACTGCACAAAGCACCAGATGACTTCGTGAATTAGGCGCTTCTGCGTCCAGACCTTGCGCCGAATTGGTAACAGAGCCGATTGACTGTGTATCGTGGCCAATCATATCGCTGTACTCCTACTCCTACAACTGTAACTCACAGGCAAGACCCACCGCTTGAGTAGCTGAAGGATGATCACGCACAATCGACTCCACACAATAACTGTTATTCCAGTCGAGGGGTGCGCTCGCAATTGACAACTACGCGGCCGCCTCTCACTTGGGTGGTTGCTGGGAGAGAGTTGTCCGCAGTCAGCGCCGACCCTTCATTTCTCGCCCAGTCTCGTTCACTGCGACGGGATAGGGCGTAGGCGTCTCGACCGAGGTCGATCGAGCTAGCGGGTATCGGTGCCGCGGCGGCGGCTTGGGCAGACTCGGCGATGTTCCTCGGCTGTGGGCGTAAAGGTGTGGGCTACTGATGTCGCAGCAGGCAGATGAACCATCGACACGTGAGATGGCACAAACGTTAAAGCAGCTGGGGGCTAACTCGCGCTGGCATCTGAGCGGCTCCTCGCGGGTATTGCAGATCGTCTTGATTGCACATGTCCGGCCACTAAATTCGCAAATCGCATCCGCGTCGGAACTGCTGCAAGCCGTGTTTCAGAGCGACGCAGCGGCGATCGAATGGTCGATCGGCGAAACGATCCGTCAACGGGCTGCGGCATACTTTCCGGCAGAGTACACGATCTTCGTTCGGGTCGATCTCCTCGATCGCGGTGACAGCGCCCGCGTCGTCTTCTGGACAGCCACGCCCCGACTAAGCAGATCGGCAGCCGTGTTCGCACGGCGCTCCTGGAGCTTGTTGCTTCCGATATTCGAGCACGTCACCCTGCAGGGCTTTCAGGAGCGCCTCGAAGGCATACGAGTCGAGATCATCGCCAAATCGAATACCGTGACCTCGTTTGCGCCACGCCGCCTGCTGACTGAGCCACTGGTGATAATCGGAGCAGCTGGTCTTCTCACGACGCTCTACTGGCTGCTCGTCCATCCGAACGCACGCGGCTGGCTCGGCTTCTGAAGCTATCGGCTAACTTGAATGCGCAACGCCTAGAACCACAGGCAGCCCCATGTCCAATCCACCGAATCTACCCCCGCTCACGGCTACGGCTGATCGCCGGGGTGTTGCGCCGCCAGCGCAACATGCAACATCGAAAATATCCGTTATCGGATCGACGCTGAGGATCGAGGGGGATCAAATCCAGATCATCGCTAGCGACAAGTTGCTGCTCGAGGGTCGAGTACGGGGTGATCTGTTCGGTACTGAAATTGTGATCGGTGAGTCCGCTCACGTCGAAGGGGTGGTGGTCGCCAAGCGCATAGAAGTCCATGGGCGCGTAGCCGGTGCGCTTCATGCAAGAGATCTGATAGTCGGCCGGACAGCTCAGATCGATGCCGAGATGCACTACGGTCAACTCACTCTCAACGAAGGGGCACGTTTTGAGGGCCGATCGCGGCGGTTGCAGGACAGTGCCGCATTACCCGAGCCCAGGACTCATGACGAGAGACGTGAATAGCTAACCGACGCGGCTGTCGAGCGCTGGAACGAGCCAAGGACGGAAAACATGGTCTCCATTGCCATCATGAATGCCAAAGGTGGGGTCGGCAAATCGACTTTGACCATGGCGATTGCGGAGACGCTCTCGGCATATCACGGCAAGACCGTGCTGCTGATTGATGCGGATGGTCAGATGAGTCTCAGCCTCATGCTGATGAGCGTCAAACGACTGAACGCGCTGAGGGACGAGAACCGCTCGATTACGGCATGGCTCAAGCAGTCTGTCCTCGGGGATCACACTGTCGATTGGCGCTCTTACATTGTAGATAAAGTCAGTGATGTGGACGACGCCTCCAGCCTGTTTCTCATGCCTGGCGATATGGACCTGACGTTGACGGAACGAGCAGTTTCGGAAGCGCACAGGGCAGCGCAGCTGCGACTACAGGTCCGACTTTTTCTCGAAGAAGCGAAGCAATGCGTCGATGTTGTACTTGTCGATTGCGCGCCAGGGATTTCGGTCGTTACGGAATGTTGGTTGCGCGAGTGCCAATGGCATCTCGTCCCCATCAAGCCCGATATTCTCGCCGTCAGTGGGATGGAGTATCTCAAGCGGTTCAGGCAGCGCGACGAGAGACTCGGGTTTGCAGCTCATCTGGGAGTTGTCATCAATATGAAACAGGTCCGGTCTCAGACCGACGAGTTGATGCATGAATTGCTGAACGGCAATTCCGAGCTGCGATGCTTCAAGTCCGCGGTGCCGAGCATTCCGCATATCCAGAAAGCCGCACTGTTTGTCGCTGAGGGCAGAAGCTTCCAGAACAAGTATCCGGGTGAAGCTGGCGCAGCGATCAGGAGTGTCACCGCTGAGATCCTCACCAGGCTCAGTGCATGAGAAATATCGAGGTGAGCGGTGCTTCGCCTCTTGCCACGCCAAGCTCGCATCGGTGCCCAGCCCAACGCGCGCCAGCTTCTGGTGTCTTGAGGGCAGCTTTCCTGCAGAAGGTCGTCAGCTCGGTCTACACGCTGAACGAGCCCGTCATCCTTGATGGTGCAGTGACCAGCAAGGTCGCCCAGGCCGACCGCAATGCCGAGCTGGTCGTGTTCCTGAACGGGTAACGATCGCCGGTCTCGTTCGGGAACCTGCGCGCTTCCCCGGCCGCACCCCGAATGTCGCGCCCAGCCAGCTCCCCGTCTGGTTGGGCGCGTTCGTTTCCTTTGTCCAGCTTCGCAGATCCACCACATCGGCGGCGGGGGCGCTCAGCCCCCCCTGCACGAGAACACGCAGGACACGGGACCAAGCGCACGCCATCATGCTCTCTACCGATCCCTTCGCGTGCACTAGCCCTCTCGCTCACCGTGACATGCCAAGTGAAGCGCGCGCGGGATTCGGCCGCGTGGTGCCAATGCGCGTAAGCGATTCGAACGCCGCGATGAATTCCTGCGTGCCGCTCTTCGACATGTAAACATCCATGCGCTGGCCGAGCGTCATCAGAAGCTCGCTACCGCTCTTGGCATGCACGATCGGATTACGCGCATAACCACCTGATGTGAAGAAGTTCGCTGTCGGCATACGGCGTCCAGGCTCCTGGATCATGTCGAGTCCGTTGCGAGGACCGGCGAGATTCATGATTTCGAGTTCGGCTCCGGTGATCTGGTCGCGGCCAAGCTCGCGACGCGCGGTGAAGAGAAGTTCGCGCAACTTGCCGATCTGCAGCATCGGGCCAATCTCACCATCGAGATTGAGGGCATGAATGCCGAGACCAGGCGCCGTTCCGGCAAGTGCTACGTGATTCTTCCAGCTGTTGGGGACACTGCGTGCAGTATCGCTCATCGAGCGCAGCGCCTGGATGCGGTGTGCCAACTCGCGTTTTAGGCTTGGAGTTTGGCTGGCACTGCGCTCCAGGGTCCGGATGAACGTCTCGCCGTGCTTGGCCAGCTCGCCGATGGTGTTAGCCGCCAGGAGCTGCGAATAGCCGATCGCCGTCGATGCAGGGCGCCCCTGTCCGGTTTGATGATTGATTCCGGACTGCATGTCGAACGTGCCCATGCCGCCGGTCTCCAGGGCAAAAACCCGAATTACATGCAACGGCTCGAGGCCTGCTGCAAGGGCCGCCTCGGCATAGCGACGCTTGAAATCGGCCTCGGAAACAAGCCGCGGCTGAAACCCGTGATGCTCGCGCGCCGCGGTCATAATTTCCGCTATCGACGGGACGGCGCTCTGCGGCCCGACAGCCGGTCGACGCAGTGACACAGCGATATCGGCCGGCATCGCGATGGGTGGCAATTGCGGAGGATGCTGTCGTATGAAATCGGCGTCGCCGACCGGCTGGCCAGAACGACGCTTCGCTTGACGTACCGCGCGAAGCCGCTCCGCCTCGGACCAGTAGCGCACGCGAACGCTTGCCTGCACTTGCCTGCGCGCTATGACCTGCTCGTAGCGATGATGCTGCTCTGCCGACAGCAGACGGCGCATCTCGTCGCTCTTGGCCGGTGCCGGCGGCACGACCGACAGCAGCGCGCTCACAACCAGGATTGATACGACGCGCACGACGGTCATCGCACACCTCCAACGGTGTACTTCAGCGGGGAATGATCAGGCTTTGTCCTTGGTGTACCCCAATCGAGGGTAGGCGATTGGCCTGTATCAGTGCAGCAACCGGGACGTTGTAGCGCCGGGAAATGCCATAGAGCGACTCGCCGGCTTGCACAGTATGACGACTACTCGTCGCAACTGAGGGATGACCGGAGCGTGCCATAGGTTGGGGCGGACGCTGATCGCTCCGCTCCACCGGCTGCTGGTAGGCGGGAGAGGGAACCGTCGGTGAGCCACCGAGATCAGTGCGCTGACGGGAGGAGCTGCAGCCTGAGGCGATGAGCGCGACGCCGGCTGACAGGGATGCGAGACACAGACGATAACTCATAGGCGATTCTCCAACGCAGTATGAGCGGCACCGTGTGACGCGCAGGGTTAATCGCGTCTTAACAGCACGATTGCTTGCCCCCTTTCCAGGGGACTAACAGATGTTCCGCAGGCGACGGTAGTTACCAATATTCTTCCTCAAGTGCGCGATGCATTATCGCGTCGGGCATAACAGTTTCCATTGTGCGCACGCCTGAACGCGCCACCGCATAGATCAATCGGTAATACCGACGGCCTAATCTTCCCCTAGTCCGTCATCCGGAGATTCTAGTAGATGAGTAGGCACAACCCAACGCTGAGTAGCGACGCAGATGGCGTTCAGCCGACACTGCGGCTCTCTACACTTGCAATTTTCGGTAACGCTTTGCCGGATGCGGTGGCGATCCTCGATCGGGCGGGTACCATCCGGGTTGCCAATCCGGCCTTTTGTGCGCTCATCCGACACCCCACAGCTCAACTGAATGGAAAACGGCTCGTCGATCTCGACGGCCTTGCCGAAATCTGGACAACGATAGACGCAGCCGTGCTGCGAACTGGTGACGACAAGTCGCTAACCCAACTGATCGAACGCCGCGAAATGATCATCTCGCGAAACGCTCAGCCGATTCTACCCGTCGAGGTATCTGCAAACGCGATCGACGATGGCAAAATCCGGTGCTTCGTCGTCTCGATTCGAGATATCAGCAAACGCACGTCCTTCGAGGCGGCGATGATTGAGGCTCGTACCAACGCCGAGCGCGCAAATGTTGCCAAGTCTGACCTTGTGGCTATGGTCGCCCATGAGATACGGACTGCGGCCAATGGCGTCGATGGCTTGTTGAGGTTGATCGAGCAAGAACCAGATCGCGTGAGGCGCCTCTCCTACCTCAAATCGGCTCAGCAGTGTGCCGGATCGCTCATCAGCATCGTCGGCGATATCCTTGATCTGTCGAAGTTGGAGGCCGGGAAGTTCACCATCGAGCCTCGCCAGTTTGACGTGTCTGAACTTCTGACGACCATCGACGCTTTCTGGCGCCCGCAGATCGAGGCAAAGGGCCTGCGCTTCACGATCGACAAAACGGCCACTCGCGCTGAACTCGTTCATGGAGACGACCTCAGGCTGTGTCAAATTTTGCATAACTTCATCTCGAACGGCCTCAAGCACACCGAGCGCGGAGAAATCCGCCTGACCGTGACCGATCGCGACGCCGGGACACGTTGCTTTGCCGTAAGCGACACAGGGGGTGGAATTCCGGAGAGCGAACGAGAAAAGTTGTTCAAGCCCTTCGAGCAATGCAGCGGCGACCTGTCCACCCGGCTTAAAGGGACAGGCCTTGGCCTTGCGATAACGCGCCGTCTCGCCGAACAAATGCAGGGGCGCGCTGGTGTGTCGAGTGAGGTTGGGAAAGGCAGCACGTTTTGGGTCGATGTCGTGCTGCCCGACGTGGAAGCGCCGCCGAAAGCGCAGCTCGCCATGACTGCATTGCCGACCGTTTCACCGGCGCACTCACACATTCTTATTGCGGAAGACAATGCCGTCAATCGCCTGCTTTTGAAAGCTCAATTGGGGCCGCGCGGCTACTCGATCACGTTTGCGACTACAGGCAAGGAGGCCATCACGGCTGTGCGGGCTGTTCGATTCGATGCCATTATTCTCGACATCCTCCTGGGAGATATGCGGGGTGATGAGGTGTCAGCTGAAATTCGTCAACACGAAGTCGGCTCGCTTGCAACTCCGATTCTCGGACTAACTGCTTTTCGTCGCGACGAACTCCAAGCCAACGTCGTCGATGCATTCGATCTGCTGCTCGAAAAGGGAACCGATGCCTCAGCGCTTGTTGCCAGATTGGATCTGGCGGTCGCGTGTGGACGCATTCGACGTGATTCCAAAAGACCGGTTATTGACGTAACCACTCTCGCTCGATTACCGGCGCGCAACCGTGAGGCACTTCTCGACCTCTTTGTGATAGAGCTTGAGAACGGGCTGCGCGCGCTCGACAAGGCGACCTCCGAGGCCGCGCTCGTCGCGGCCTGTCACGCCTTGGCAGGTGTGGCGGCGAACTATGGGGCCAATCGTGTTGCCACTTGCGCACGCTTGCTTCACAAATGTGCGGCGGACTCGGTTGCTCGCCCCTTTGCAGCACGATGTCTTGCCGAAGAAATCCGCTCTTCGGTTCTTGAATTACGACACGGGCGAGCCGCCCGCCGTGCTGCGAGCCATTCGGCTATTTGAAGACGCCATGACTCGCGTAAAAAATTTCTTTGGAAGATAGGTCCGTGTTTATGTATTGCTCCGCGAGCGATCTATTTTCTGACACCAACGTTTATGCCACCCAATACCGCGGACGCCTGAGCCGGGTCCGACGGACCAGCGGCGAGCACTACGGCGTTACCGTTCACGTGGCGCGCGCTCCGTGCGTTTTCGAAAGACACCATCAAGCCCAAGATCCTCGCCCTGGGTCGCCTGAGTGAAGTCGAGTTCGAGGCTCACGAGAACACTCTGGCGGATCACCTTACCAACCCCAACACCCTTCTGATAGCTTTTCATCCAGTCGTGGGGAAAGAAAGAAAGAAGATCACCTGAAGTAGCGGCAATCTCCGACCGCACGTCTGCCAATCCGAACATGGCTGAGAGCAACACGTGGCGCTGACTGTAATCCGTTGTCGCCTCCTTTTGTGCCCCTTTGCAGCCGATGAGTACAAAGAGGGTCGCGGGGGACGAGCGGACTCGTGACGCGCTGTTGAGGCACTCGACCTCGGGCGCGATACCAGAGGCTCAGTATCTGCACCGTCCGCGGCCGACCAGCGCACGGAGACTACATTACTGAGTAACGCGATGCGTCACTGACCCGATGTTCACGTCAACCGCGTAGTCCGGCGGAGCGATCGTCACCCGGGAGGGCCGAGACCCGCGGCCACCGGCCAGGCGGGGCTCGGTCACGCGGCCCGTACTTGCCGCGTGATAGAGCGCGGCCCTCGCCCCTTCGGCGAGGGACCGTCCCAGAACGTTCTTGAACTCAGTTTGCATTTGAAGTTGCCTGTCGGTGTGCTCACTGAGATCCGGGGAATTTTGACGCAATCCATCTCATCCGTCTCAACGAGTGCCATCGATTGGCTTTCCAGAAAAGTCTTAGTGGCTTTCGCGAAATGATCCGAGTTTTTTGCCAACGGCTTCTCGCGTTGGCTGATCAGCGTCCGCAACACCCGGGACGCGAACATGACCGAGGACGAGACCGACGCCGTCTATACGGCTTCCGCTCCGCTGGCAGCGGCCAATGACAATGGCGCCAATGCGAGACCTGCCATCGATCCGCGAATCCTCGTGATCGCCCGAGCCATCGGCCGGCAGATCGCGCGCGAGCAACTTCACCAATTGCAGGCTGACAATGACAACGAAACTCAAGAGAGTTGAATTGCTTCTACGGTCACGAAATCGCCCAAGCTGCGCTATCATGTGGCAACCAATAGATCGGACACGCCAGAGGAGAACGCCATGACCCGCGTTGCACTCTATGCCCGCTACTCCTCCGACAACCAGCGCGAGGCCTCGATCGAGGATCAGCTGCGATTATGCCGCGTGCACGCCGAGCGACAGAGCTGGACCATCGTGGACAGCTACCAGGACCGTGCGGTCTCCGGCGCCTCGCTGATCCGGTCCGGCATCCAGGCACTGCTCGGTGATGCCCTGCGCGGCCGGTTCGAGGTCGTGCTCGCCGAGGCGCTCGACCGGATCAGCCGCGACCAAGAGGACGTCGCCGGCGTGTTCAAGCGGATGGCGTTCGCCGGCGTGAAAATCATCACGCTGTCCGAAGGCGAGATCGGCCACCTGCATGTCGGGCTGAAAGGGACGATGAATGCGCTGTTCCTGAAAGACCTCGCCGACAAGACACGACGCGGTCTTCGCGGTCGGGTCGAGGCGGGCAAGTCGGGCGGCGGCCTGTGCTACGGCTACGCGGTCGTCAAGCGTGTGGACGGTGAGGGCGAGCCGATCTTTGGCGAGCGCCGTATCAATGACGACGAGGCTCGGATCGTGCGGCGGATCTACAGCGAGTTTGCCGCCGGAGCCTCACCACGCCGGATCGCCGTCACCTTGAACGACGAGGGTATTCCCGGCCCGTTCGGTCGCACATGGGGCGACACCACGATCCGCGGGCATATCAGCCGTGGCACCGGCATTCTCAACAACGAACTCTATATCGGCCGGCTGATCTGGAACCGACTCCGGTACGTGAAAGACCCGAGCACCGGCAAGCGCGTGTCCCGGTCCAATCCTCAGGACGAACGGATCACGACTGAGGTGCCGGAGCTGCGCATTGTCGATGACGACCTCTGGCAGGCCGTCCGCGCGCGACAAGCGGAGCTGGCCACGATATTCGCGGCGACGACAATTGGCGTCAGAGAGGCGCGCGCCAAGCGCTTCAATGAGGCGCGCCGGCCGGCCTTTCTCCTGTCCGGCCTGCTCACCTGCGGCACGTGCCAGGGCCGCTACGGCATCATTCTGCAGGATCGATATGGCTGCCTGAACCACCATCGCCGCGGCACCTGCAATAACAATAGAACGATCCGGCGTCCGGCAATCGAGCAGCGCGCACTGACGGGGCTCACCGAGAAGCTGGTCTCGGGCGGCGCCGTTGCCGAGGCGGTGCGCGCCTACCACCAGGAGCTGAACCGCCAGAACCGGGAGCGCCGCGCGCAGACTAGCGCCGACCGGCCGGCGCTCGCCAAGGTCGAGCGCGCGATCGCGAGCATGATCGCTGCGATCGAGGACGGCATGTACCAGCGAACCATGAAGGCGCGGATGACGGAGCTCGAGCAGCAGAAAGCCGAGATTGTCGCCCGCTTGGCAGTCGACCAACCCCAGTTGCTGGACGTCAATCCCCACGTCGCGGAGGTCTACCGCCGCAAGGTCGAGCGATTGACCGACGCGCTGGCCGATCCACAGACCAACCAGGAAGCCGCCATGGCACTCCGATCATTGATCGGCGATATCGTGCTGACTCCGGGCGCCAAGCGTGCCGAGGTGCACGCGACTCTACGCGGCGAGCTGATGTCGATCCTCGAATTCGCCGCCGCACGGAACACGCCAGGAACTTCCGTGCCCCGAACTATAACGAACGCGGTTGCACGCCCCCGCAACCAAGTTTTTAAATAAAATCAGATTCTTGAAGCTCCGCATCGCCGGAGCTTTTTGCGTTCTTGACCTCGGCGAGTACATGGGGCGCGAGTTCGCATGAGCGTACCTGAGCTGGAGAGAGATGCGCATTCGAGAGGCACCCGCCGTGCAGGCACCTCTGCATTGCGTCACGCGAACAGGTCGCCCTGACGCCACTTAAACTCGACCTTCGACCACTGCTTCGATGCCTCTTCGCGCTCGATCCAGCCGAGGAAAAAGCGCACTGCTGCTCCGGCGCGTCACAACTCGTCGTGGCCGAGGAAGTGCGATCGGTAGCCGGTCTCGGTGATGGGAAGAGGCGCACGATTCGGCTTCAGCACGATGATCTCGATGTGGCTCCCGCCCTTGGAGAGGGTGCCAGGCGCTGCGTGTGCCAATGGGAGCCGAATAGTTGTCGGTCCTGACTGCGGCAAGCCTAAACGATGGCCGACACGTCTGTATCTATGTCGCTGCGCTGCCGGTCCTAATGCCCTCAGTGCCCGCCGGGTCCCGATCCTTCCAAATTGGCAGACCACATTCTCGCGAGCCGAGCGTTGCACTGTCGGCTTCGCCACATTGAGGTTCACAGCGAGGCGATTGGTGTCGCGATTGGTTACGCAAAATTCGACAAACCGCCCGGCTCATACAAAGCGGTTGTGGAGATAGAGTTTGCGTTGGGTTAAACCAAATCAGGGAGGCGGATGCTTGGCTGGCGGGGCGCGACATAGCCTGGATGTTATCGTGATCGGGCATGCCGCTCTCGACCATGTCTACCGCGTCGAGACGCTACCTGGTCTGCCAACAAAAGTACGCGCCCTGGAACACATCGATTCAGGCGGCGGCATGGCCGCGAATGCCGCTGCTGCGATAGCCCGCCTTGGCGGGCGCGTCGAACTGTGGAGTCGCGTTGGCGGCGATGCTGCTGGCCAGATTATCCGGAATGCCTTGGATGAATTCGGCGTCGACACGTCAAATGTAAGAATATTTGAGACAGCGCGCTCATCCACTGCAGCTGTCATTGTTGACGGGCGCGGCGAACGACTCGTGGTGAGCGAACGCGATCACGCGATGCCGATGGATGCGGGCTGGCTGCCACTCGAGAATATTCAATGTGCGAGAGCTGTGTTGAGCGATTTGACCTGGAAGGAGGCAACGCTAGCCGCATTCAGGGCTGGGAGATCACATCGGATCAAGACCCTACTCGACATCGATATCGGCGCGGGAGTCTTACCAAATGAAATATTGTCTCTTACGGACTTCGCCATATTCTCGTCTGCAGCGCTGAGCCACTTCAGCAATGGCAGAACGATCGAAGAGCGCCTCGATTGGGTTGCGACCCTAGGCGTCAAACACGTTGGTGTCACCGCTGGCTCGAAAGGATATTGGTGGCGCGAAGAACCGTACGGCATGCAATGCCAACCGGCTTACGAGATAGATGTCGTTGACACGACTGGAGCGGGCGATGCGTTTCATGGCGCGTTTGCCTGGTCGGCATCAAAGGGGTTCGAGAGCGGCGAGTGTGCAAGAATCGCAGCCGCAGCAGCAGCGCTAAAGTGCCGGCGGCTTGGCGCACGTGCCGGGCTGCCTACAATCGACGAAATCGATGAGCTACTCGTCGCGCAGACAGGACTGGGGACCGAAAGACCGACCACGTAACGGCGGCTCATTGATTCACCACTTCCATTCGGTCCAATTGCGGTATTCTGCTGCCGTTCAACGCTCGCCTCACCTATACGAGGATGCGCACGAGCCGAACCGCCTCGACCTCGAACTCCCATGAAGGACTCCAGCGCTACATCCGCCACCTCCGGCTTCGCTATTGCACCTAGAATGGGTGTCCTTGAAACCGCCAGCAGGCCAATACGCATCGAGTTTATGCCGATGTGGCCTCCATTAGTGGCTTTCTTCCTCGCGCTTGTCGTAGGCCTCGACGAAGTCAGCCGCCGACTTACTGCCGCCGGCGAAGGCCTTCAATGCCTCCTCGTGCAGGATCTCAAGCGCCTCGTCCTTATATCGCAGATAAGCGTTCGAGGTTAGCATATGCGGGTCGCGCGGGCGGGGAAGATCGATATCGATAGCCTTGATGATGTGTCCAGGCTTATTGCTCATGAGCAGGAGTGTATCGGCGAGGAAGATGGCCTCATCGATTTCCGAAGTCACGAATAGAACTGTCTGTCGCTTCTCCTCGTACAGTCTCACGAAATACTCCTGCATCAGTTCGCGGGTCATCGCGTCAAGGCCGCGGAACGGCTCGTCTAGCAGCATCAGGCGTGGATCGTTGATCATGGCGCGCGCTAGTTCTGCGCGACGCTGCATGCCTCCGGAAAGCTGCGAGGGGTATTTGTTTCTGAATTCACGCAGCCCGACACGATCGAGAAGGTAGGCGGCCTCGGCGTCGATGTCGGAGCGGTCGCGACGGCGTTGCACCTGCGGTCCGTAGACGATGTTCTGCCACGTCGTCATCCACGGGAAGAGGGCCGTTTCCTGGAAAACGACAAGGCGGTCGGACGATGGCCCTTTGATCGGCTCACCGTCGATTGTGATGCTGCCTGCATCTGCTGTCTCGTAGCCGGCCAGAATATTGATCAAGGTGCTTTTGCCGCAGCCAGACGGTCCGATGAGAACCGTCAGCTTTCCGGCAGCAAGTGTCAGAGTACAGTCTTCAAGGATTTGCTCGCGCAACGGTCCTATCATATAGGACTTCGAAAGACCGGAGAGAACGACCTCGCCTCGCGACGGCGCGGCAGCCGCCGACGGCGTTGGTGACTTTGCGCTCTGGTTCGTAGCCGCCATCAGGATGTCCTCTGCCAGGGCGTGAAATAGCTTCCGAGCATGCGAATGAGGCTGCTCGACAAGTACCCAGCGATGCCGATCGAGATCATGCCAATGATGATCTGAGGGTAATTGCCTCCGACGTAGGACGACCAGGTCAGGTAGCCGAGGCCAGACTTGCCGGCGATCATTTCTGCCGCAACGACCACCTCCCAGGTGATGCCCATGCCAACGGCCATGCCGATGAACACTCCCGGCAGGACGGCTGGCAAAATGATGCGAAGGAATATGTCTGAGCGGCGCGAGCCGAGCGACTGCGCGGCACGCAGATAGCGTACGTCGATATTGCGGGCGCTGCCGATGACGTTGATGACAACGGTGAAGAATGCGCCCAGGAAAATCACGAATGCGATGGACGATTCCGTCGTCGGCCAGAAGATGATCGAGGCCGGTACCCAGGCCAGCGGAGGAATGGGGCGCATGATCTCCAGCAGCGGGAACGTCGTAGCAAAGAACACGCGGCTCATCGCCATGAGCAGTCCCAGAGGGACACCGACGATCTGCGCGGCGACGAAGCCCGATAGCACGCGACCGAAGCTCGCTTGCCAATGATCCCAGAACTTTGCCTGCGAGATGCTTTCGGCGAGTACGCCCCATACCTCGGTCGGCGCAGGCACGGCGGAAAAGCCGGGAAGCTTAAAGCTGCTGCCGATCTGCCAAAGCAGGATCAGCCCGCCGACCGATATGAGCCCGCGCAGTAGCGTTTTGCTGAAGAGCGCCTTGCGTAGCTTGGTGATATTCATGGCTCTCAACCCTTATCGCAGTTTTTCAAGGCAATCAGGCCATTTCGCGCTCGCCTGCATCGAAGGCCTTTCGTGCCTCCTCGTGCACTGCGTCGAACACCTGCTGCTTGAGTTCCAGATAGCGATCCGACGAACGCACGCGGTAGGTGCGTGGGCGTGGGAAGTCGACGTCGATGGTCTGCTTCACCCGGGCTGGCCGCGTTGACATAACGACGACCTTATCGCCGAGGAACAGCGCTTCCTCAAGGTCGTGGGTGATGAAGAGAACCGTCTTACGCATCTTGTCGAGCGCCCGCAGCAGGAACTCCTGGACAACACCCTTAGTCAAAGCGTCCATGGCTCGGAACGGCTCATCGAGCAACAGCACCTTCGGGTCGTTGATGAGTGCCCGTGCGATCTCGACGCGGCGCTTCATGCCTGAGGATATTTCGCCCGGGTAGCGTTCCGCGATCGAGGCCAGTCCCAGCTCGGCGAGCAGTTCGCGCGCCTGTTCGACAGCCTCCCGCCGGTTCATCCGGCCCTGTACCTCCGGACCGTAGGTTATGTTCTCGAGCACTGTGTACCAGGGGAACAACGCACCGTTCTGAAACACGACAATTCTCTCAGCTGAAGGTTCTGCCGTGAATTCCGGGGTGCAGATGGCTCGGCCGTCGAGTGTGATTTCACCCGAAGTGATCGAGTGGAAGCCGGCAATCGCGTTGAGAAGCGTGGTTTTGCCACAGCCAGAGGGACCGACAATGACGCAGAACTCGCCCTCGGCGATGTTCAGCGAACAGTCGTCGACGGCCAGGACTTTGGCACCGTCGGGATCGTAGATCTTGGTCACATGTTGGATGGAAATGCGGCCGCCGCTGTTTGTCGCGCTCATGATTGCGCCCTCGTCGTCCAGCTCATGAGGAAGCGTCCAACGAGGCGGATCGCGGCGCTATAGACGTAGCCTACGAGCCCGAGCGTGATCATGGCGATTACGATAACCGGATACTGTGAGAGCACGTAACTGTCCCAGATGAGGAAGCCCAGCCCGTGCTCGCCCGACACCATCTCTGCTGCTACCAGAGAGAACCAAGCCACGCCCATGCCTATTTGCAACCCCGTGAAAATGTCTGGCAGGGCGCCAGGAACGACCACTCGCTTGAAGATCTGCCAGGGGTTGGAGCCCAGACAACGCGCAGCGCGGAAATAGCTCTCGTCGATAGATTGCACGCCTAGCATGGCATTCAGCGTGGTGGCGAAGAAGGCGGCGAGGAATGCCAAGAAGATGATTGGTGCCTCGCGGCCCGGCATCATGAGAATGGCAAGCGGCACCCAGGCCAGCACCGGGATCGGACGCAGAACCTCGATTATTGGAAACGTGTAGTCCTTGAAGGTGCGCTTCCAGCCCATGAAGAGGCCGAGCGGCACACCGAGTACCGTGGCCAGGGCGAAGGCGACCAGAACGCGCACCGAGCTGGTCACGATGTGCCAGTAGTACTGCGGCGTGTACATCGAGGTGCCGTAGATCGGATCGTGCGAAGTAAATTCGGTCCAGACTTCGACGGGGCCCGGCAGCTTGTTGAAGCGAGGCAGCTTGAAATATTCGGTGGTCAAATACCAGAACAGCACAAAGGCCACGATACCGGCCACGCCGAGATAGGGTGTGGGGCTCTTCAGCGCTTGCGTCACCCTGTAAGCGAGGCTGCCGTAAGAGCGCGTATCGGCTGCCGCAGCTGAGCGCTGCCGTGCCATCAATAAGGCGCCTGACATGCCGGCTATCCTTCTAATCTATCGCTCGATCACACCCTTGTTCAGAGGGGGTTGCAAGCAATGGAACTGATGGAGTGGGGGCTAGTCTTCGTTCGGCCGCTGGTGCGCGGCAGGCGCTAGGCCCGCCACACACGCACTGGAACGCTGGCTCGCCCAAATCCTTCTCGTATTCTGCCTTCAGTCGGCTGGCGCCTGCGATACGTCCAGCGCCTTGATCTCGCCCAAAGGTGACGTAGCTCCGGCCTCCTTCAGTACCGCCTGCGCCAGCGAATCGTCGATTGCACCTTCGGGAGCCTTATCGACGTCAATCACCTTGACTTCGTGAAGGAACGTGTAGGTGCTGTCGACGTGCTTCCTGATCTCATCTGAGAATGTGAAGGGCTTGGTGTCGCGGATTGCGCTGCCGCCACGGTCGTCGGGAATCCGGCCGAAGAGGGAGAACCAAGCCATCCTCGGCGTGATGCCTTCTGTCTGGCCCTGGACGATGCGGCCGACTTCTGCCCAGTTTTTTGGGTCGAGGATGAACTTCTGCGCCTCGAGTTCCGTCGCCAGCCAAGCCTTCGCAACCTCAGGGTTCTTGCTCGTGAAGTCAGCACGCATGGCGATGAAGCCAGCATCTGGGATTCCGAAGCTGTTGCCGGTGGCAACTTCGCGGGCGACGCCCTCGCCGACGAAGTCGCCGATGCGAGACACCGAGGGCTCCCACAATACCGCGCCGTCGATTTTCTTGACGCGGAAATTGGTCGTGATCACCTCAATCGATTGGTTCAGAATCTCAGCTGGCTTTATCCCGGACTTCTCGACCACCTGCCGCAGGAAGCGGTCGGCGCAGCTCCCTTTGGGTGTGGCTATGACCTTGCCGTCGAGCCATTTCACCGCTTCCTTTGCGTCTTTGAAGTTGGGCGCGTCAGCGCGCACCATGACGACATTGCAGCGCTGTCCTGCGGAGAAGCCGGTGTTAGCCACAAGCTTGATTGGCGCCTGTTTGGTCTTCGTCGTTGAGACGACGGCGGGCATGTCACCGAGATAGCCAATTTGCTGCTTGTCGGCGATCATCGCGTTTACGATGATCGAACCTTGCAGAGCAGCCTCGAACTCGACTGTACTGCCGGGTGGCAGGTGCTTCTTCCAGAGTTCCTTGGCGCGGATCACTGCCGCCGAATAGGAAATGGTGTCATAGGGCTGATAGCCCACCACGAGGTGAACAGGTTCGGCCGCCTGGCCTTGGGCAGTCGCGAGAGCAAGCGCCATCGTTGCGCCCGCGAGGGCGCGCATGAAGGGTTTCATTTTTTCCTCCCCTTAAAGTGTCATGAATTATGAGGCCCGGCAGATAGGGTTGTCTGTGCGTAGCCGCTCATGCTTATTTTGATGAAAGGCTATGCAAGCGCTCGGAGGCGTACAATGGGTAGCTCTACCTAATGCGCTGCAGCAAAAGCATCGCGGGCATGGCGTGCATCATTCGTCGGCGAGCAAGACGCCGAGCTTCACTGCACAACGCATCAAGCCGACGGTGTCCTTGATCCCCAGCTTTTGCATCAGCGCGGCACGGTGCTTTTCAACAGTGCGCGGGCTGATGCACAGCAGTTCACCGATCTGCTGGTTGGTCTTGCCGTGCACCACGAGCCGGAATACCTGCTGCTCTCGTTCGCTTAGGAGATCGTAGGGCTGGGGAGCTGACATCGCCGCAGGGTCCACCGTGCCCTGCAAAACCGGATCGATGTGGGAACTCAGGAACGTTCGTCCATTGCTCACCGCCCGGATGGCGTCCAACAGCTCACCGACGGGCGCAGTCTTGGCGACGTATCCGAGCGCACCGCTGGACATCGCCTGCTGGATCATCATCGGCTCCCGATGAAAAGAGAGGACAACGACCCGGCTTGCCGGCGAAACGCGCGGCAGCAACGCGAGCAGATCTAGTCCGTTGAGGTCAGGCATTGAAATATCCAACACGATAACGTCGGGGCGCAGATTGCGTGCCTGTTGGATCAGATTGGTGCCATTGTCGACGCTGCTGACAACCTCCAAATCTGCCTGGGCGGCAATCAGCTGGCCAACGCCTTCTCGAACAAAGGAATGATCGTCAGCTATCAGCACGCGTGTCCTGGCCATCTTTCTGTTCCCCAGCGTATGGAAGCTCGGCCCTTAGAACCGTACCGCGTTCCTTTCGCAGCTTGATCTCTACCTTGCCGCCGATCGCGCCTGCGCGCTCTTGCATGCCTAGAAGTCCGATACCCGCCAGGCCGGGGCTGGCATTGCGCGCAGGCCCAAGGTCAGAAGTTTCAAAGCCTATACCGTTGTCGCGGATCGTGACGATGAGGGTTGGATGGTTGACGGTCAACAGGATATCCACCTGCGTGGCAGCAGCGTGCTTTATGGCGTTGCTAAGCCCCTCCTGCACAATACGGTAAGCTGTCATTTCGACATCGGGTGGAAGGCGGCGCTTGAAGCCGGCGGTATCCAGATTGATGCGCACGCGGTCGCCTACGAGCGGCTGCTGGTCGGCCACGAATGCCTGGATTGCGGGAATTAGGCCGAGATGGTCGAGTGTCGCTGGCCGCAAATCGTTGGCGATGCGATGGATCGAAACGCCGAGCCGCTCGACCTCCCCGGTGAGCTTGGCGCACGCCCCGCCAACGCGTTCATCGCTACCCGGCGCCTGAAGCGACTTGAGGCAAAATTGCATTCCCGCAAGTACCTGCCCAAGCTCATCGTGCAGATCACGTGCGATGCGCTTGCGCTCATCCTCGATCAGACCGACCTGGCGATGCGAAAGAGCGCGCAGTGAGTCCTCGATACGCCGCCGCTCTGCGATTTCGGAAGTCAGTTGAGCGCGGCTCTCGGCCAAAGATGCCACGGCTCGGTTGAACGCCTTTGCGACCTGCCCGACCTCATCGCTGGAGACCACGGCAATCGGCTCGCTGAGGATGTTCTTCTGCAGATGGTCGACGCCTGTGAGCAGATGTCTCAACTGACCAAGTATGGACCGTGACAGCAGCAATGCGAATATCGTACCGATCGCGATCGCGGCGAGCGTGTAAAGGATGCCAGTGCGCGTGACGTAAGCCAGATGCGCTGCAGTCGCCATCTTGTCGACGGCCAGGATCGACCACCCGACGATATGCTCCGCAACGATGATGGGCGCTATGGCTTGGATCGTACTTTTGTCCTGGTGGTAGACACGCGCCGTTCTCTCACCTGCAAGTGCCTGAAGACTCTTCTCGTCGCTGACGTAGAGACCAATCTTGTTGCGGTCGGTATGGGCCAGGATGCGACCGTCCAGGTCCACGAGCATGGCATATCGTACGCCGCTGCCGCGCGAGTTGCCCTCGACGACTTCCTCCATGCCCGCAAGATCATCGGACAGCACCCACGGCGACGAGCTGATGGCCAGGACTTCTGCATGATGCAGGGTGCGCTGTGTCAGCTCGTCCCAAAGGAAATCCCGCTGACGATTCACAAGGTCTAGAATGAAAATCGTCATCAAAAGCAGGTGGACCAGGGCCACGCCCGCGACAAGCTTGCGGCGAATGCTGGAGCCTGGAAGCAGAGTCGCCAAGCGGTCTGTAATCATGGCTGTCGCCCAAACGTCGACTCGTACGCGGCCACGAAACGGCGCACAGGCTCGAATGTGTTGGTATCCGCCGGCTCGAAGCGATCGATTTCCATGGCTTCCAGTATGACCTTGCCGCGCGGCGTCTCATGGAGGTGGAAGACGATGTCCACGACCAACCGGACGACCTCTTGCGGTACGCCGTCCTGGACGACGAGCCCATTGTTGATGAGCGGTTCAGTCTCCCATTTGACAACGAGCTGTTTGGCCAGAGCTGGCCGCCGCCGCTGGAACGCCTCCCATGGAGGTGGCCAAGTGCCACCGGCAACAGTCTTGCCCAGGAAGACGTTCATGATTGCAGATTCCTGTGAGCCGACATAGCGCGCATCTATGTCGGCTGCGCCCAGACCGTGTTGGTACAAGAACATGCGCGGCATCATTGTCGCCGCCAGAGCCGTCGGCGCGGGGAAGCTGATCGGAGCACCCTTGAGCTCCGCGATTGAGGAACGCTTGCTGTCGCGGCGCATGACAATAATCCCGCGAAAGCGTCGGTCGTTTCCCATCTTGCCGACGATGCGGTAGCCGTGAGCTTCGCTCCTCAGCGTCTGGTAGGGGTTGGGCACTGCGAACTGGAACTTGCCGGCCGCTAGTTTTCCCTCAAACGTTGCATAGTCGCGCGAGGTTTCGAACCTGAAGTGATACGCAGGCCCCACGCGATCGTTGATTAGGTCGACGAGCGGCTGATATACCTCGAACAGCCGGCGCGGGTTATGCAGCGGATGCACCGCGAAGAGGATCTCGGTAGCGGCCTTGGGCGTTGCTGGCGTTGCGGCATAGGTGGGCTCATATGCTGTTGGCTCAGCGGGTGAGCAAGCGCTGAGCAGCATCGCCACAGCGCTTGCGATTGCGACTGCAAGTATGTGCACAACCGAGGCTCCTGTGCGAGTTCGCCGAATTCCGTTTCAGGGCATCATCTCGCCGAAGGAGCGACCTGTCGAGCCACCAGCGCGGCAGAGAGGCAATGCCCCAACAAGACATCTCACGTTGACGGAGTATCTGCCGCTCGCATCCGAGCATTCTGCGGACTGGATCGCGATGCAACCGAGCGTCCTGTGCCGCTTCAGTTCCGCCGGGCACCCATCGCCGCTGGACCCCGCAGCGGTGGAGCCGGCTCCACGGTCACCGGTTCTGCATCGGGTCAAATCCCCGATCGGCCGATCTCCGGTCGACTGACGCGATAGGATGGAAAGCAGTCAAATTGAGCGAAAATCGCCATGCGCATGATGCGACGCAGAGATATTTGCCACGATGCCCAACGAATTGACGTTCGCAGAAAGCACACCTCAACAGATCTTCGGTGTCTGCGCGCGGCCGGTTGTGGCCCATCGCGTCAGACTTCCAACGTCCGCTTCGCGCTTCAGTGCTCTGGTGGGCCTCCTGCACCTGCAAGGATTGCTGGCCGCGAGCCGCGATGTGGGCTGTCTCCGCAAAATGACCTGCATGTCATTGACCATTAGCACGCATCTCTCAAACTTTACTAGCGCGGCGCCATAGTCCGTTCAGCGGGCGGCCCGGCTCGGGGATTTGCAGGGATGCAATCAGGATGCGAGCAACAGGCCGAGTTCACGTGCAAAAAAGAGTCATCGAGTGCAGGATGGCGCGACGGCTTTCTACGCGTCCCCGACTATCCCCCTGCACCAAAGGCGCAGCTACGACGAGCGACCATACGCCAGGCAGTAGATCCGACCGGCCGCAATCCAGGCATTGGGAACTGTTAGAATTTGTATCCAAAGTGTAACTCATGGCATTGTGTCGTTGTCTTTAGCTTGTGCCTTACGTTCCGCAGGTCCCACATGGCCTGTCACTGCGGCAACCGTTACCGCGTTGCGTCCAGTGACGCGGCCGCGATGGCGGCCTGACCGAGCGATAATCCGCCGTCGTTGGCGGGAACATGGCGATGCCGCAGGACGTGAAACCCAAGTCGCTGCAAATCGGCGCTGACCCCATCGAGCAAGATGCGGTTCTGAAAGACGCCGCCCGACAATGCAATTGTCGTGATCGGGAAGCGCCGCGCGAGGCTTTGCGTTGCTACTGATAGTGCGTCAATCAGCGTGCTGTGAAAGCGCGCCGCGATCGCGCCTGGCTCAACGCCGCGGGTGAGATCGTCGATGAGCGCTGGCCACATTGGCGCAAAGCTCACGATTGCGATCGTGCCGTCACCGATCATGAAGGGATAGGGCGCGGCGCTGGCCATATGTGGCGTCGCCCGAGCTTCCAGGAGCATCGCCGCTTCACCCTCATAGCTCTGACGGTCACGGCAGATATCAAGCAGGCCAGCAGCCGCATCAAAGAGCCGGCCCGTCGATGATGCCAAAGGCGCGTTGACGCCCTTTGCCAGCATCTGGTCGATCAAGGCAAGCGGCTTGTTGCACAGCCAGCCAAGCGCGGGAGTGTTGGAATTTATAGAACCTGCCTGCTGCGCAAGCCCCGCAGCCTTGAGATGAGTGTAGGTATTGCGCCAGGGCTCGCGTATCGCGGCCGCCCCGCCGGCCAGTCCTACAGCCTCGAAATGCCCCACCCGCTGAAAGTCCCGATAGCCACCCAAAAGAAACTCACCGCCCCAGATTGTGCCATCGTCTCCAAGACCGGTACCATCGAGAATGATCCCCAGAACACTCCGTGCTCCAATCTCGAACCGGTTCTCGGCCAGGACCGCCGCCAAATGCGCATGGTGATGCTGCACGCGCACGAGCGGAACGAGCAGTTCGTCGGCAAGAGCCGCCCCCCACGTGCTCGTGGCGTAGTCGCCGTGTTTGTCGATCGCCACAATCTCAGGATTGAATGCGTAAAGGCGGCGATAGAGATCGAGCGTCTTGCGATAGTCAATGCACGTCTGCGGCTCCTCCAGGTCGCCCAGATGTTGCGACACAGTCGCCGCGCCAGCGCGCGTGAAGCAGAACGTCGACTTCAATTCGCCGCCAAATGCCAGCACATCGGGCGTAGCGGAAAAGTCTTCCGCAAGTTGCACGGGAGCCGGCGCAAAGCCCCGCGCCCGGCGCATGATGCTCGGCCCTTGCCCATCGATGCGCACCACCGAATCATCGAGACGATTTGCGATGTCGCGGTCGTGCATCAGCCAAGCATCGGCGATCGGTGCCAATCGCGTCTTTGCGTCGTCGTTGGATACGCATTGCGGCTCACTGGAAAGGTTGCCCGATGTCATCACGAGAGGCCGGCCGGTGGCGGCCAACAGCAGATGATGTAGCGGCGTGTACGGCAGCATGACGCCGATACGGACCTGACCTGGCGCGATGCCACCGGCCAGAACCGAGCTTGAGTTGCGAGCGACGAGCACGATTGGTGCCGAACCCAATCGCAACATGTCTGCCTCATCGGGCGTCAGTTCCGCCACCGCACGCGCCATCGCGACGTCGCGCACCATGACAGCGAGCGGTTTGAAGCCGCGGACCTTGCGCTCCCGTAGTTTGCGAACCGCCTGTTCGCACGTCGCGTCACACGCGAGATGAAAGCCCCCCAGCCCCTTTACGGCAACGATCTGACCGCTGCACAGAAGGCTCGCCGCCGCCTGTACCGGCCGCTCGACTTCGTGCCGGCCATCACGATCCTCCAGCCAAAGCCGGGGCCCGCATGTGGCGCAGGCATTGGGCTGAGCGTGAAAGCGGCGGTCGGAGGGATCGTCGTATTCGCGCTGGCAGTTCGGGCACATGGTGAATTGCGCCATGGTCGTCGTCTGGCGGTCATAGGGTATCCCCTCGACGATCGACAGCCTTGGGCCGCAATGCGTGCAATTCGTAAAGGCATAGCCATGCCTGCGGTCGTCGCTATCGAAACATTCGGCCAGACACGCCGGGCACGTCGCCCAGTCCGGCACGATACCCGTCGCAATGTCGCCCTCGCGGCTCGCGAGAATGACGAACGACTTGTCACCAACCGCCGGAAGGTCAAGCGACGAAATCTCGATTTGCGTGATCTTCGCAAGCGGAGGCGCCTCCGCACTCAGCCGATCGCAGAAGCGATCGATCGCTGCACGCGGCCCCGTCGCCTCGATCGCCACACCGCGCCCGTCGTTCAAGACGAAACCCGACAATCCCTCCTCATTCGCCAGCCGCCAGACATTGGGACGGAAGCCAACGCCCTGCACCAGCCCGCTGACGCGAATCCTGCGTCTTTCAACATCGCTGGTGCTCACCGGCATAGCACTTCCTAGTGGACGGTGCATACGAGACACGGATCGAAGGACCGCACGATATGTTGCACGGAGACCGGTTCGGACTCACCATCCCGGACCGGCGCACCAACAAGCGCGTGTTCCAAAGCACCGGGCGTCCCTGATCGATCACACGGCGAGAAGTTCCACGTCGTTGGTGCAATGATCTGATAGTTGTCTATCCTGCCACCGCGTACGCGCAGCCAATGTCCGAGCGATCCACGCGCGGCTTCTGTCAGTCCCACACCCTCGCTGACATCAGGCATCGACCCATGCGTGCAAAATGCCTCGCCGGGATGCATTTCGCGTAACCACTGCTGCATGGCGATCACCACCAGACTGATTTCCACGAGTCTTGCAACCACGCGGCTGTAAACATTGCCGCCCGAGCGCGCGACGAGATCCCGGATGAGCGGATGGCCGGCTATCACCTGCCGGGCGAGCGCACCGACTTCCATCGCATGTCCATCAAGGCGCGGCGCCTTGCACCACGAATAGGCGCCCGATCTTGTGACATCGGCAACCGTCGTTCCGGCATGCGGAGCCTCCACCATGTTGAGTGAATCGTACCACGCATGCGTGAGGTCCTCGCGAATAAGCCCAATGTCGAGCTGGGTCGTTTCCCCTTGTGCGAACGTGCCAGCCGGAAACAAGGTTGCGTCCCCGGTGTGGTAGGCGCCATAGCTCATGAAACGATCATAGCCGCGGCCGAGCTTTTCCAGATCGAGTGCGTGCGATACATGAAGGAACAGCCGGAAATCGGATGACTCAGCCGTCTTCTCCGCCGCCCAGGCATCGAGTTCGCCGGCATTCGCCAACGAAGCGATGCGCTCCAGACTGTCGCCGAATAGCCGGGTCTGGAGGAACCTGCGGAAACCCGCAAGGATCGACGAAAGCCGCGCAATCTCATGGGGCGAGACAGAGCGCGTTGTGCCGCCCGGCTGGATCGACAGCGTATGCGGCCACTTTCCGGCCAACAGTCCAAGGATGTGCATGAACTGCGCCCGCGCCGGCAGCATTTCGCGCGTGGCCGCGCCTGTCACGGCTTTGAACCGCTCGCTCACCGCCGCCTGCCATGGCAAGCCGGCATAAACGTCGCGCGCAAAATCCGGCATGAAGAACAGGTAGAAGTGCGTGAGATGATCGGCCACGTTCTCGGTGGCATGAATGAGATTTGTCGCGAGAGCACCGTTTCTGGTCGGTGCCAGACCGGATGCTGCCGCCAGCGCCTTGGCAGCGGCCACCGACTGAGACACAGAGCATATGCCGCAGATGCGTGGCGCGTAGACCAGCGCATCGTCCGGGCTCTTGCCGATCAACATCCGCTCGAAGCCCCGATAGAGAGTGGAAACAACCTTGGCTGAGCTGACTTGGCCCTCATTGACCTCGAGCTTGACCTCAAGATCACCTTCGACACGATTGAACGGACCGACAATGAGGCGTGTCATGGCCGCTTCTTGTGTCTGTTCGACGGCGACACCTTGAGCTGCTCGGTCGTTGCATTGTCACGCAGCCGCGCAGGCGTCGCAGCCTTGGAGAGCGCGGCAAGCGCCACAAACCATGCTTTTGGCATATCGGTGGGCAGGCCGACCGGGATGCCGGAAATCTTGGGCGTGGTGGCGAAGGGATGCCCCGGTTCCTCGAAACCCGGCGCGGTGCAGTTGATGCACGGATAGCCACCGTCTATACACGATCCAGACCCGTTCCAGGCGCGGATATTGCAGTCGGCGCGGGCTTGCGTGCCGACACAGCCGAGATTCTCCATCATGCAACCCCGCTCGCTCAGCTTCTCCGCGCTGGCCTTGAATTCGTAGAACTCGTTGCGGGCGCAGCCGTGATGGACCAAATGCGTCGTATAGGCGAGCGGGCGCTCCCATTCGTCTAGATCGGCCGCAGAGAACCGGTCCGCGCCGATCAGATGCAGCACCTCCACGAGCCAACCCGGATGAATGGGGCATCCCGCGACGTTGATCACCGGAAGTCCCGCACCCGACCGGAAATTTGCACCCAACAAGCCACCCGGCGACTTCGCATCGTATGCAAGACCGCAAGCTTCGACGTGATTGTCACCCGCAGCGGTAATACCGCCGAATGCCGCGCAACTGCCCACAGCGATCACGAACTTAGCGCGCTGTGCGAGATCCGCGATCCAGTCCATCACTGGCCGGCCTGAACCCGACATCATATGGAAACGCCCACTCCCGCCCGGCCCCCGCATCACCGCGCCTTCCAGGCACAGGATGTCAAATTCGTCCTCGCCATTGGCAAGACGCTCCAGCATTGCGACCACGGCCCCGCCGGAAAGTTCGCTGAGCGAGGGATGCCACAGGACCTCGATCCCGGCGGCCTCGAGACTCGTCACCAGGTCGGGTCCCTCTGCCCCCAGCAATGACAACGTGCATCCGCCGCAGCCGCCGGACTGCAGCCATACCATGCGCAAAGCGCGTCCATGCGGGATCGCATCAACTGGTTGAGTGCTCATTGACCGGTACCGTTAGAATGAAAGTCGCACCGCCTTCGGCATTGTTGGCTGCAGTGAGATTGCCGCCCTGCTTCAGCGCCAGACCATAGCTGACGTAGAGCCCCAGGCCTGTCCCCTGGCCGATGGGCTTGGTCGTGAAGAAGGGCTCGAAGATCTTGTCAAAATGTTCCTGGCGTATGCCGGTGCCGTTGTCGGCGACCTCGATCCGCAGTAGCGCTTGATCGGCGCGCGCGCTGATCTTGATCCTGCCACCGGACTTGCCGGCCAGGACGTCTACGGCGTTCTGAACCAGATTGACGATGATCTGGTGGATGATGCCACGCCGCCCGACGGTCTCCAGCCCCTCTGGCACATCGAGTTCGACCGCCGGCTTGATCCGCTCCGCCTTCACCACCCAGTCGGCCGCCGTCCTCACCAGCCGACCGACATCGAAGGATTCGGACGGCTCCTCCTGGTTGGAGGAGAACCGCCGGAGGTCCTGGACGATGTCGCTGACGCGCTCGGCGCCCTCAAGCGTGCCTTCCACCAGAGGCGCGATATCGCGCAGAACATGGTCGATGCGCAGCTTCACGCGCAATTCGTCGAGTTCAGGAACCTTGACATAGGCGTCGCACGCTTCGAGGTAGCGCGTGATCGCAGAACCGTAGCGCTTAAGCGCGTGCATGTTGCCGAAAACGAAACTGATGGGGTTGTTGAGCTCGTGCGCGACGCCGGCTACAAGCCGACCGAGCGCCGCCATCTTTTCGGAAACCACGAGTTTCTGCTGGGTCTGCGTCAGCCGCCTGTGTGCCTCGTCGAGCTCATGATAGGCGCGCCGCAGCTCCCCGACCGGCCGTCCCACAAGCACTATACCGACCAACCGACCCTTATGATCGTGACGCGGCGTGCAGTTCATCGCAAGTGGTGCCCCAGGGCCCGAGACACATTTCAGCACGACCTCGCAATCGTCCAAATGCTGCTTCAATTTGATCGTCTTGCGGAACTTCTCGATCGGATCGAACGTCATCTGCTCGAACAGGTCGACGAGCTTCCTTCCGACGACCACCTCCTTCGACTGGCCGGTCATCGTTTCCAGAGCCTTGTTGACGCGCTGGATGCGTCCCTCGACATCGCTCACGATCAGCACGTCCGTCATTGCGGACAGCACCGAGTCGATGAAGGCCTGCGCCTCCTCCAGCATCGTATTCTTAGTCTCGAGCTGGGTTTGCGACTGCACCAGGTCCGCATAGACCTGATCCATCTTCTGGATCACATCAATCCAGGCATCTTCGGTATTGGCCGCGGGCTCCGTCAGAGCCGCCGATAGCGAACCAAGCGCATGCTTTTGGGTTACGTCGCGTAGCATCAGTGGTTACTCCACCCACTCTAACGCGAAGCCCGCCGCTTGGGCATCGCACGCACGTTCTCGAGACTATGGCGTTCGAGCTTGCCTCGCAGGCCGACTCTTGACAAGCCCAGCTCCTTGGCCGCCTTCGATTTGTTCCAGCGATGCCTAATCATGGTTTCGCGAATGATTCGCAGCTCGAGCGCCGACAACCTGTCCTTCAGCGTACCGTCCATGCCCGCGAGCTCAGTGTCGTTGCTTTCATCTTCGACGGGAATGGCCATCAGGATGTTGCGCGACAATAGTTCTGCGCCAAGCTCGCCGTTGGCTGGAGCCACGACCACCATGTGCTGGATCTCGTTCTGCAACTCGCGAATGTTGCCCGGCCAGGAATACCGCTGCATACATTCGATCGCTTCGGCAGTGATTCCCTTCACGCGCTTGCCGAGCCGCGCGCACGCCCTTTCAACCAGTGTCTGTGCCAGTACCGGGATGTCGCAGGTACGGCTGCGCAACGGTGGCAGCTCCACTACCAGCCCGGCAAGCCGGTAGAACAGATCGGCACGGAACCGGCCCGCCCGCACCTCCTCCTCCAGATCCCGGTTGGTGGCTGCTACCACCCGCACGTCCACCTTGCGCGACTTGCCGCTGCCGACTGGGCGGATCTCGCTTTCCTGCAACACGCGCAAAAGCTTGACCTGGAATGCTGGCGTCACCTCGCCGATTTCGTCCAGGAACACCGTGCCGCCGTTGGCGCGTTCGAACAGGCCGACGTGATCCTCCACCGCACCTGTGAACGCTCCGCGCTTGTGGCCGAACAACTCGCTTTCCAGAAGCTGATCCGGCAGCGCCCCGCAGTTCTCGACGACGAACGGCTTATTCCACCTCAGACTGCGGTAGTGAAGCGCTCGCGCCGCCAGTTCCTTGCCGGTTCCCGAAGCACCACTGAGAACGATTGGGATATCGTACGGCGCCACCTGATGAAGAATCTCGCAAACAGCGCTCATCGGGCTCTCTGGCGTGCGCACGATGCCATCATCGCAATCGTAGGCACGCTTGAGCGCCGAGCGACGTTCTCCGATCAACTTGCTCGCCGCTTCAGGTGCCATCTTCAATTCGACGGCGAGCAGTTCGTTCTCCCGCTGCAACCCATAAAGGCGGCAGGCATTCTTCAAGGTCAAGAGTAGCGTGTCGGGATGCCACGGCTTGGTGAAGTACTGATAGATGCCGGCCTCGTTGATGCCATCGATGATGTCGTGCGAATCCGTGTAGCCCGACACGATCATGCGGATAATTTCCGGCCAGCGTTCACGCACGCTCTTCAGGAACTCCACGCCCGACTGATCCGGCATCCGCTGATCGCACAGAATTGCCTGGATCCACTCCTTCTCGAGAATTGCATTCGCCGCTGTGACATTGCTCGCCGTATGCACCTCGAAATCGTCTCCGAGAATGCGTGCAAGCGACTCCAGCGATCGCACCTCGTCATCCACAACCAGGACTGCCGGGAGCTGCGTCATTGTGCGGCCTCCTCCGCTACACTTGCCGGACCGCGTGCACGATTGCGGTGATGGGCAATCGTAACCGGTGTCCGCGATTTGGGCACCTTGTGAACGAAGTTGTAGCGAGCGACGTGATAGCTCGGGTCGAAACCGTAGAAATTGCGGTACATGCGCCGCAACTCGTCCGCCCTGTAGGCGGCAAGGGGTTTGGCCGCCTCATCGGCGTGACGCTGGCGGGCCTTGTCTGCCAGTCGTTCGGTCAGTCCCGGGTCCAGGGCGATGGTGCGTGCCGCTTCGGCGACACTTTCCCCGAACCGATCGCGCGGCGCCGCGATGACGCGGTCTGCAAGCCCAAGGCGCAGCGCTTCTCCCGCACCCATCGGCAGCCTTTGCTGCGTGATCTGGCGCGCATGCGCCTCACCGACGTGCTTGGGCAGCAGGTACGTCCAAAGCTCCGAACCGAAGAGGTTGCCCATATCCTTGTAGTGCGGGTTGAGAATGACGCCGTGGCGCAGCCAGACTTCGTCGGCACAGCGTGCCAGGAACACACCGCCCGCGCCCGCATTTCCGCCCAGCGCCGAGATGACAACCTGATCGGTATTGCGCACGATTGCTTCGGCCAGATCGTCGATGGCGTTGATGTTGGCCCAAGACTGGTCGGCAGCGCTGTCGGCGGCCTCGATCTCATTGAGGTCGAGGCCATTGGACCAGAAGTCGGGCCCACCCATCAACACCAGAACGCGCACCTGACGCGCCGCAGCATCTCGGAACGCCGCGAGAAGACGCTGACACGCATCGACACCCATCGCGCCGTTGAGGAACGTAAAGTGCAGATAGCCGACGCCCCCGCCCTCCTCATACAGGATGTCCTTCGGCTCCTCGGTCACCGGCAGGTCTTCAATCTGGCGGCGCAGCCCCTCCGTTGCAGGCAGCTTGATTGCCTTTCGCTGGGCGAGCTTCGTATGACCAATCCATACCGCCCCATCCAAAGTCGCGCGCATAACCGCGCAATGGGATCGCGCAATGATTTCACCTGGCCTTGCGCCGCTGGGGGCCACGCTGGCCTTTTTCGCGTTGTAGAGAAAGACGTCACAATCGCCGATCCGATCCCTGACGCCAGGCGTTCCGTCGCCCGCAGCGATCTTTCGCAACACCGTTTCGGTATCGTCGCGATCCCAATCAATCTTCCGGTCTGCCTGCTTCATCGCGTTGCGCCATCGTGGCGCAATTCCGGCAAAGGCGCGCTGGTCTGGCGCCACCCGCAGCCCCGCCTCGAAACGCACCAGCGCTTCTTCCACTGCCGCGAGCGCCGCATCTGTCACTTCATTGCGATAAACACTGGACTTGGTCGCCTCGCGCATCTTGAACGGCCGCCAGGCCCACACCGGGCCACCGTCCAACTCACCGGTCGCTTGCAGCACCGTGACACCCCAGTCGCGCGCGCCATCGAGGATCGCCCAGTCCAGCGATGTAGGACCGCGATCTCCCGGTGGCCCGGGATGGACCACCAGACACAGCACATGGCGCCATACCGCATCGGGAATAGCCCGCTTCAAGAATGGTGCGATGACGAGATCGGGCCCGAAAATATTGACCGCCTCGATTGTGACCGCGTCGTTGATGTCGAATTCAACAGTCACATCGTGCCCGCGCTCCACGAGTTCCAAGTAAAAACGCTGGGTCAGCGAATTGAAGCTATGGGTCAACAACAGGATACGCATCGGGCTATTCACTTTCTCAACAGATCCGCGGCAACTGTTCCCCGGCCAGATAGTCGACGACGCGCGCGCCGCCGAATGCCGTTCGCATTTGCACCATGGCATGGCGGTCGTCGACCACCGTACCGATATTGGCGGCGTCGCGCCCGAGGGCATGCGCACGCATGACCTGGAGCAGTCGGTCGGCATCATCCATCTCGCAGATGGCAATGAGCTTGCCCTCGTTGGCCACGTAAAGCGGGTCGAGACCGAGCAGCTCGCAGCCTGCCGCAACGTCACGCTTGATCGGAATGGCTCGCTCATCGAGCATCATGCCCACCTTGGACTGCAAGGCGATCTCGTTGAGCGTTGCAGCTAGACCGCCGCGGGTCGGGTCGCGCAGGACCTTGATACCGGGAAAGGCGGCGAGCATTTCAGCCACAAGACCATTGAGCGCGGCGGTGTCCGACTGGATTTCGGTCTCAAACTCCAGATTCTCACGTCTGGAGAGAATGGCCAGTCCATGATCGCCGATCGTCCCCGACACAATGATGGCGTGCCCAGGCCTCGCCTGGTCGCCGGAAATACTGATACCTTCGGGGATCACGCCGAGACCCGTGGTGGTGATGAAGATACCGTCGCCCTTGCCATGCTCGACCACCTTCGTGTCGCCGGTCACGATCTCGACGCCGGCCGCCCGCGCTGCCTCGGCCATCGACATGACAATCTTTTCCAGATCGGCAAGCGAAAACCCTTCTTCCAGGATGAAACCCGCGGTCAAGTAGAGCGGCCTTGCCCCCATCATCGCGACGTCATTGACCGTGCCGTGAACGGCGAGGCAGCCGATGTCGCCACCCGGAAAGAACAGCGGCGAGATGACGTGCCCGTCGGTCGAGACCACGACGCGTCCTGGCGGAAGCTCGAGCACCGCACCGTCGTTGCCGCGCGCCAGATGCGAATTGCCGAGATGCCGGTGGAAGACTTCGCGAATCAATTCGGCCATCGCACGCCCACCGCCACCGTGTGTCATGTCGACGGCAGTTTGCGGTGCTGTCAGATTGGGATCGATCGCGTTCATGCCACTGCATCCTCTCTGGCTTCTGCGCCGGCCGCCTTGTTGCGGAAGCGCCCGTAGCTCCAGTAGGCGGCGCACGCCCCTTCGGAGGAGACCATGCACGAACCCATCGGGGTATCAGGCGTGCAGACCGTGCCGAAAAGTTTGCAGTCGGTTGGCTTCTTGACGCCGCGCAGGATTGCCGGGCACTCACACGACTTGACCTCGCGCGAGGCCTTATCGCTGATCTCAAATCGCTGTTCGGCATCGAACTCGGCGAAATCGGCGCGGATCTTCAATGCGCTATAGGGCACGCGGCCAAGACCGCGCCATTCGAAGCTTTCCCTGAGCTCGAACACGTCCGCGACCAGGGACTGCGCCTTGACGTTACCCTCGCGCTTGACGACGCGCGTATACTCGTTCTCCACTTCGTGCCGGCCCTCGTTGATCTGTCGGATGAGCATCAACGTCGATTGCATGACGTCGAGCGGCTCGAAGCCGGCAATCACAACCGGCTTCTGGAATTCTTCGGCGAAGAACTCATAGGGTTCAGACCCGATCACCGAGGAGACGTGCGAGGGTCCGAGGAACCCGTCGATCGTAACGGTTCCCAGGTCTCGCACCTCCGGAGATTGCAGGATGTGCTGGATCGCTGCGGGCGTCAGGACGTGGTTGCAGAACACGGAAAAGTTGGCCAGCCCCTCGCGGCGGGCCTGCACCAGCGCCACAGCGGTCGGCGGTGTCGTCGTCTCGAAGCCGATCGCAAAGAAGACCACCTGCCGATCGGGATTTTCGCGCGCGATCTTGAGGGCGTCCTGCGTCGAATAGACCATGCGGATGTCTGCGCCGTCCGCCTTGGCCCTGATCAGGCTGCGCTGCTTGGTGCCGGGTACGCGCATCATGTCGCCATAGGTGGTCAGTATCACGCCATGCCGCTCGGCAAGCTCCACGGCATCGTCGAGGCGGCGCACCGGGAGGACACACACCGGGCAGCCAGGCCCATGCACGAAGCGGACATTGTCAGGCATCAGGTCCTGGACGCCGTAACGGAAGATTGCGTGCGTGTGCCCGCCGCAAAATTCCATCAAGTGATAGTCGCGGCCGGTCTGCGCCTCGCGCGCAATCGCGCCGGCGACCTTCTCGGCCAGATCGCGCTGGCGGAATTCGTCGATGTATTTCATGCCTCCGCCTCCGTGATTTCGTGCAGCTCCTCGGCAATAACTCCAGCCTCGGCCATCATCGCCAACGTACGCTGCGCCTCTTCCTCGCTGACCTTGTGCAGCGCGTAGCCGACATGAACCAGGACGTAGTCGCCGACCGCAACGTCCTCGACGAGCGCGATCGAGATCTTCTTCTTGACGCCTTCCATTGCGACGGTCGCCATCTCGTCACCATTGACGGACACGACACGGGCAGGCAATGCGAGACACATGGGACCCCTCCGCTATTCCGCCGCGCTGGCAGCGGCGCCAGCACTGCTGTCAAGGCCGATCCGCTGCAGCGTGTGCGCCGCCTCGATCCAGGCGATCCAGCGATCGAGCCCGGCACCGCTTCTGGCCGATACTTCGAGAACCTTCACGCCCGGGTTGACCATGCGCATGTGGTTGACTGCCTGAGCGATGTCGAAATCGAGATGCGGCGTCAGATCGACCTTGTTGACGAGTATGAGATCGGCGGCCGCGAACATGTCGGGATACTTGAGCGGCTTGTCCTCGCCTTCCGTCACCGACAGGATCACGACCTTGTAAGCTTCACCCAGATCGAAGGCCGCCGGACAGACGAGGTTGCCGACGTTTTCGATGAACAGCAGCGACCCGGACTTGGGCGCCAGTTCCTCCAGCGCGTGACCGACCATGTGCCCGTCGAGGTGACAGCCCTTGCCGGTATTGATCTGGATCGCGGGCACGCCGGTCTCGCGAATGCGCGCGGCATCCGCACTGGTCTGCTGATCGCCTTCGATCACCGCGATCTCGCACCGAGCTTTGAGCTTCTTGATCGTTTCCACCAGAAGCGTCGTCTTTCCCGATCCGGGGCTCGACAGCAGATTGAGTGCCAGAATTCCGAGTTTTGCGAAGAGTGCGCGGTTAGCCGCAGCATAGGCGTTGTTCTTCGCGAGGATGTCCTGCTCGATCTGGATGAGCCGGGTCTGGCTCATGCCGGGCACGCTGACGCCCGCTGCGCCTGCTCCATAGTCATGATGGTCGTGATGGTGATGGTCGTGATCGTGATCATGGCCGCGGTGATGGTCATGGTGTCCGTGGTCGTAATGACGGCCGTGCTCGTGGTGATGTCCACCATCGGGGTGACGGCCGTAAGTGTGGGGTTGCGCTCCATACCGCTCACCTGGGCCTGAGCCCGGCGCAGCCGACGCCTCACCAGGCCTGCCGTCGATCTTGACGTTACCATCGCCGCATCCGCATACCGTACACATCAGCCGACCTCCAGTTCCTTGATCCTCAGTTCCTCGCCCGCCGTCACCTGCAGCTGATGCGATCCGCACTTCCCGCAAGGCTCATACCTCTCCTTGATCGCGACTGTCTGCGAACACGACAAGCACCAGGCTTGCGCGGGGCACTCGATGATTTCCAGGCGCGCGCCTTCCGCCACGGAGCCGCGCATGACAACATCGAAGCCGAACCGAAGGGCCTCGATCTCCACACCCGACAGCGGCCCCACTTCCAGGCTGATGCGCGCTACCTTGGAAAATTGATGCAGCCGCGACTGCTCTTCGAGCGTACTGCGGATGCTTTCGCAAAGCGCCATCTCGTGCATCACTGGATCCTCACGCTGTAGGCGACGCAGGGATCGATCGCTGTAACCATCAACTCGCAAAGTTTCTGCGCCTGCGATCCATGCTTGGCGGCAATCCGGTTAACCGCTCGCGCTGCCACACCTTGCGGCACGAAATTCCAGTGCGTCGGCGCAAGCACACGATAACCGGCAATCCTGCCTTCGACCACCGACGCGGCGTGGATCAGCGTACCGCGAGCGGCCGAGACCTCGCTCATTCCGCATCCTTCGTCCAACACGCGGCCCCATGTTGGCTCCCGACGCTCGTCGAGCAGTTGACGCATACGCTCAGGCAATTCCGAAAGCTCGATCAGTCGCGCGGTCAAGCGAGCGAAGAGCCCGGTCGCGCGCTCCTTCCGACCCGCAGCCCCACCAAGGCGCGGATCTCCAGCATGACGCGATAGTGCGGTGGTTTCCGGCACTATCCCGTTGCGGGCCGTCGGCAGACGCTGCGTATCGGAGCCATCGCCCGCAAGCCACGCAAACACGGTCTTCGAATCGAGCGCCTCAAGCCCCCGTACATCGACGGCCCCCACCTCAGCCAGACCATCGCAATGGATGCGATGCAGGAGCCGCGCCGCGCCGGTGCGCGCCAGCGAGGCCCAGGCCACCATGTCATCGAAATCTTGCCGCGCGCGCCAATCCGACACCGGCTCGCCGAACACCGCAGTGCCAAGCCACGCCTCTGCGCGATCGATGACATGGAATGCACCGGCACGGTCGAGCCGGGTTGCGCCATCCCACTCCAACTCACCGCGATTGATGCTCAATGCCGCCTCAAGGTCGGGAACGAAGCGCATCAGCGACTTCAGGCTTGCAGGTTCGAGGCGCTCCTCCAGCGCGTTTGTCCAGTCGCGAGCTATTCTCAGATTGTTCTCGCGCAGGCTTTCCATTTCAGTGATGCACTGCAGCACCGCAAGCGCTCCACGTTCGCGCGCTCGCCCCTCCGCAGCGTCGAGCGCCAGGCGCGCGGCATGGAACTGCGCCCTGCCACACAGGGCAAACACGGCCGGTATGATGTTCAACGCCTCTTCCGGCCTCTTGCCCCTCAGCAATCGCGTGACGTCACCAGGCTGCGTGAACGAGACATTCACACGCGGCGGATCGCCAAGCGCCACATCAATTGACACGCTTCCTTCGATGCTCATGGCCGACGCTCCACACGCGCGCGCCCAAGCAGAAGACTGCGACGGTCGAGAGCCGCGTCGTGCTCGCCTGAAGGCTTGCCGCCCGGCTGCTCATCGGCAACCGCGCCATTCCCGCTCGTCCCCTGCGAGGGCTCCTGCATACGATCCATCGGACGCTCCCCGCGCCAGATCATCACCATGTCGGCATCTGCGTCGTCCTCACAATCGGCTTCGAGCAGCGAGGCAAGAGCTGCTTGCGCGGCCAGCACTGCACTTTCATGATCGGCAAACTCGTGCATGGGGGAGAACAGCGAGCACATGCTGTAGCGCCCTATTCCCTCTTCGAACGCTTTGATCATCTCGAATTGACCGGCGGGAAATGCTACTACCGTTTTGCTCCCGACGGCACCGACCATGGCTGCCTGCGCACTGGGATCGCGTTCTTCTGTCGAGGGCAGCATCATCACGTTCATGAACCAGGGCGTGATGAGAATGCACACCCAAGCATCTTGGCATCGGTGAAGCCCCACCACTTCGACACGCAGAGCCTTGTTGATGATGGGAATTCCCACCATGCGCTCGGTCTCGATCGTGCGGAAGCAGCGCTCGATGCGCGCCTTGAGAATGAGAACGTCCGCTGCGTGGCTCTCCCGCCGGTCCATTGCCGAAACGCTCCGCACTAATGTTCTTCGACCACCATGAAGCCGCTCTTCCTACCGTCGCAATTGGGGCAACTCCAGTGCTCGGGCAGTTCGCTAAACGGCGTGCCCGGCGGCACCTGCCAATAGGCATCCCCTTCGGCCGGATCGTAGATGTGCCAGCAGATCTTGCACTCGAGCTTGGCGTGCTCACTGATCTGCGCCGCGTCGTTGCCGTAGGATCCTTCGAAGAACTTTTCACTCATGCATAGACCTCCAGGATTTCGCGCAGACGTTCGGCGGAATCCGACAGATCTTCTTTGGCCGCGCACACGACCTCTGGCAGACGGGTGATTTCGATCGAATTGAGGATCAGCGCATCCTGGGAATTGTAGTATTGCACCCACCAGACGTGACGCGTGCCGGTATTGGTAACGCGGCAATTGCCGTAGCCACGCGAAAGGATGACCAACTCGCCCTTGCCGAGCACCTGCCCGAGCATCGCCAGATCCTCAAGCGTGTGCGGGAGCAGCGACAGGTTGATGACGTGGGGCGGGCTCGATGCGTCCACCTTGGCGACGCGTTCGTTGATCTCCGGCAGCAGCGCCGGGGCGTTGAACACATTTTCACCGAAGCGTTCCGGTATAATTATACTATAACGCGCTTGATCAAATGCGATATCGAGGATCGACTGCGGAAAGCTTCCAATCTCGATCAGATCGCGCGACAGGTGCCCTTCCGCATCACAGATCCGAACGCGCCACACGCCGGCTAGCACCGATTCCTGCGCCTGGTACATGGAACCGGCGACAATGGAGACTTCCCCTTCGCCGAGCACCTGGTCGATGAAGGATCGGTTGATCCAATCGAGGTGGGTGATGTCGATCGCCTCCGGCAATCCGGCATCGCAGGTGCGCTCGAGCAGACGCAACACTTCATGGAGCGCCGACTTACCCGCATCGCGCCCTTCCGCCTCTTCAGGCTCAGGCAGATTTGCGGTCGAGAAAACCGTCATGCCGGAGGGCATCTGCATGTAGCTCAAGGTGCCATCCTGCTCCTCGGGCTGGCTGCCCGGGCCGATGCCAAATCCAAGTCCTGGAATTCCTGCCGTCATTTTCACGTCCTCTTGGATCAAATCCCGATTGGGGAACTCGCCTCAATGCGCATGATCTTCGTGCGCGTCGGACGAAGCCTGTCCGGGCAGTTTGAAGGGTGGCGGCTCGCTCGGTTCGCGGGCAAGTATCTCCGAAATCTCGTGGATGTAGTCAGCCCAGTCGCGAACGCGCGAAATGGCGCCCAGGTATTCACCGCGCTTCAGAAACACGAGCGACGGAAACGCGGAAAAGCGATACTTGCGCTGCAGAATACGTTCGCTCTCCCGCGCGACGACGACGGGCAACAGCCTGCCGCCGAACGCCTTGACGAGTTCTGGAAAGATGACCGCGACGTCGTTGCTCTCCATCAGCCGATCCGCATCGCCGCAAAAGAAGAGAACGGTGAAATCCTGTCTGGCCGCGTGCGCAGCGACTGCCGCGTCATCGCAGACCGGATAGCCGTTCCGCTCGATGATGGATGCGAGTAGGGGCGAAAACATTCCGTTGCCTCCGGTTCAAGCTGTTTTCTGTTTCGGCCGCAGGTGATGTGGCAGCTGCGGCTCGCGGTCGATGAGATCGGCAAAGAGGTGGTCGATGTCGGTTTCGCCTCGCATGACCAGCTCCAGAGCGGTAAGCGCATCCGACGTCACCCGCGCAGCATCCTCGCTGATGATTTCGCGCGCCGCTCCGAGGAACACCAACACCCAGTCACCGGGCGCTGCATCGCTGACAAGGCTGACATCGACTGCGGTTTGGCCCTTTCGACCTGCGCACCGCGCCGTAAGCCCGTCAATCGCGATGACCTGCATTGGTATGCCGACGCACATCAGCCCGTTCCTCCCGTCGCCGCCAGGATGCGGCCGACCTCCGCCTCGAAATCGTCCGGCCCCCGCCAACGCCCATCGGCCAGCAACCGCACATCGCCGTGCCGCAGCGCCTGCTCCTCGTCGGGGCGCCCGTCCTCGTAATGGCGCATGATCGTCTCGGGTGTCGAAATGGTGGAGTCCTCGGGTAGCGGCACGGCGCGGGGCCGCGCGCGAACACCGTGGCGCTCCAGGAACCGCAGCGCGGCCGCCATGGCCGGCACGATCTGCGCCTTCACCAGCGGCCGCAGGCTGCCCCCGTAGTCGTCGAGCTCGACAGGTTGCACGCCGATGAGCAACAAATGGCGGGGGTGATCGCCGAGCATTTCCGCCATCGCCAGAACCTCCTGAAAGCCGGTCTGGTGCAACGAAACCTTCTTCACGCCAAGGAACTTGGGGACCTCGTCGCCTTCGACCAGTTTCAGCGTCCCTGGCTCCAAACCATAATCCACCGCGTCGAACACGACGAGAATGTCGGCCTCGCGGATGTACTGGACGAGATAGATGCCCTGCGTGCCGCCATCGAGAACGCGCACGCAATCGGGGAATGTGAAATGGCGATGCAGCTCCTCGGCGGCGCGGACACCAAAGCCCTCGTCGGCCCATAACAGATTGCCGATGCCCAGGATGAGCACGGTCGGCGGCGCCGCGGTCATTGGCAGCCTCCCAGATAGTGTTTCCTCGGTGTCCGCGCGTTGGCCCCGCGGCTGTTGAGTGCTGAATAGCAAGCCATATGCCACGTGCTGGAAACCGAAAACTCTCCGAAATTGCTCAAGAATTTCCAATCCCACAACCCAAAAATGGTAAAGAACCTTCCACTTTTTGCAAAATTTGCAAGGTTGTTTGCCGCAGGAGCCGTTGCGGACTCGCGCCCGTCCGTTGGCCGGTCAGCCGCCGTCCGCAGGGACTGCACTCGTGCTATGGGCGAAAAAAATGCGGGGCCGAGGGGCCCCGCAGGTGTGCGGTCAAGAGTCTGGGGAAGCGATAGCTCTCAGTGACCACTTTCGTCCGGTGGAGGACCGTCGCGGAAGGTTCGCCAGCCCGAGAACATCGAGGAGATGATCGACTGCCGGGACATGATGTCTTCCCGGACGGCGGCGTAGATGTGAATGATGGCAAAGCAAATGATCACCCACATACCCAGGTGGTGCCAGGTGTGCACGTCCTGGCTTTGGCCGAACAGTGGAACGACCCAGCTCGTGAACAGGGTGTTCTGCCAGCTTCCCATGCCGGCGCCTTCGCCATAGAGCGCAAGTCCCGTGACGATCATGAAGATGATCCCCCAGACGAACATCACGTGCATGACCAGCGTCGCCAGCGGATTGTGTCCGGAATATTTGAGGGGTTCCTTCACGATCATTGCGTACCACTTCACCTCGTGAAGCAGCTCGTCCCAGAAGCTCCGCTTCCAGACCGGCGGCAGAAAGATCTGCTTGGCGTGCGTATTGCCGACGATGGCCCAATAGGCCCGGAACAGGAACCCGATCACCAGGATGTAGCCGGCCGCAAAGTGCAGGTAGCGGATCCATCCGAACAGGAAGCTGTTGCTGGCCTCCCCAGGAACCGACGGTAGAGGCGAGCCGATCAGGTAACCGGTGACGGCGAGCGTGAGGATGGCGAAGGCGTTGACCCAGTGCCAGAGGCGCACGGGCGCCTCATACACATAGACCGCTTCCTCGCGATGCGGCGTGTGCGCGGTGTCAGTGCTCATGGTCGCCCCCTATGCTCCAGCGAGGGCAACGCCCGCCGCAACGAGTACCAACCCGGTCGCCGGGATTCCGTAACGCACCAAACCTGCGGTTCGCCCGAACACATAGCCCGCAAGATGCAGCAGCGCGCTCGCCACAATGAACCCGGCCATGTAGCCGGCAACCACACCCACGGCTTCGGTTCCGTGCGCATGCCCGTGCAGCAGGGCGAAGCCGCCGATCAAAGCGAGCCCTGCAACCGGCGCGAACGAGCGGCCCGCGACGATCATCGCGCCGAACAAAATGACCGAGGCCACAATTCCCGGCTCGACCAGTGGCAAGCTGACACCGGCGAGTCCGAGCACGGCCCCCGCTGCGAGCATCGCCACGAAAACCACCGGCCCCCGCCAGGCTTGTGACGGCGGTTGCAGCGCCGCCCAGACACCCACTGCCAGCATTGCCAGGAGGTGATCGAGACCGCCCATTGGGTGCGCCAGTCCAGCAGCAAGGCCGGATGTGCCATGGCCGGTATGTGCAAATGCGGCATCCGAAACCAGCGTGAGCGATGCCGCCGCTGCGGCGAAGAGTTTGGTCTTTCTCATTTTGCCTTCCTCCCTCAGCGCACTTTGACGACCGCAAGCTCCTCGCCACCCGGGCCCATCACATGGGTGGAGCAGGCGAGGCAAGGATCGAAGCTATGGATGGTACGCAATATTTCAACGGGTTCCTCGGCACGTTCCACCTTCGTGTTCATGAGCGAGGCTTCGAAGGCACCGATGTTGCCCTCGTTGTCGCGTGGACTGCCATTCCATGTGGTCGGCACAACGCACTGGTAGTTGTCGATCTTGGTGTCTTTGATGCGGATCCAGTGGGCCAGGGCACCGCGCGGCGCCTCGGTGAAGCCGACACCCTTGACCTCCTTGGGCCAAGTCTTGGGATCAAACCTCTCGGTGTTGGCGGTAGAGCTGTCACCCGCCTTGATGTTGGCGATGAGCTTCTGGAAGAAGTATTTCTGTTTATGCACCGCCCACTGGGCTTCCAGCGCGCGCGCGGCCGTGCGCCCGAGCGTGGAAAACAGCGCTTCGAGTGGGACACCGAGAGCAGATAGGGTCTTGTCGACCTGTTCCTTGATTTCGGCATGGCCCTGCGCGTAGCCGACGACGTAGCGGGCGAGCGGCCCCACCTCCATCGCATGCCCCCGCCAGCGCGGCGCCTTGATCCAGGAGTACTTCGCGCTTTCGTCGAGCTGCTGGATGTTGGTGCTCGTGCCCTTCGTCTTCGCACCGAGCTTGTAGTTCGGCTCGGTGATCCCGTCCCAGGGATGCAGACCCTTCTTCTCGTCGGGATAGGAGTACCAGGAATGTGGAACGAACTCCTGCACCTGTGCGGGGTCGCGCAGGTCGACAGGCAGCACCTCCTTGAGGTTGCCATTGATGATCGCGCCCGACGGCATCATCAGATTCTTGGGCGAGTAGTCGTTGGCGCGATCTGGAATATCGCCATAAGCCAGCACACTCTTGCCCGACAATCCGCCGCCATAGAGCCAGCCCTTGTAGAACGAGCCGATCGCGATGATGTCCGGGATATAGACGTTCTCGATGAAGTCGATCGAGCGGTCTATGACACCGGCAACGTAGTTGAGGCGCTCCATGTTGATCGGCGCACCTGCTGCCAACTCACCGTCCATATTGATGGCGCACGGCACGCCACCGACCAGCCAGTTGGGATGCGTATCCTTGCCGCCGAAGATCGTGCGCGTCGTCATGATCTCCTTTTGGAAGTCCAACGCCTCCAAATAGTGCGTTACAGCCATCAGGTCGGCTTCGGGTGGAAGCAGGTAGGCGGGATTCGTCCAGTATCCGTTCTTGAACGGCCCGAGCTGCCCCGACTCGACGAACTTCTTCAAGCGGTTCTGCACGTCACGGAAATAGCCTGGCGAAGACTTGGGATGATTGGGCCCAGTCGTCATTTGCAATTCACTGGTCGCCTTGGGATCGGCCTTCAGAGCATTGACTGGATTGACCCAGTCGAGCGCGTGCAGATGATAGAAGTGGACGAGATGGTCGTGAATCTGCAGCGAGAGCTGCATGATGTTGCGGATCGAATTGGCGTTTTCTGGAATCTGGATCTTCAGCGCATCCTCGACCGCGCGCACCGAGGTCAAGGCATGCGTGCCGGTGCAGACGCCGCAGATGCGCTGCACGAAGGCCCAGGCGTCGCGCGGGTCGCGCCCTTTCAGGATCACCTCAAGTCCGCGCCACATGGTGCCCGTCGAGACCGCATTACGAATCATGTTGTTGGCATCGACGTTTACTTCGCAGCGCATGTGACCCTCGATGCGGGTCACCGGATCGACGACGACGCGCTTGCCGCTGTCGTCAAGGTTGAAGCCGTTCGGCGTTTGGATCGCTGGCATTATTCATTCCCTCCCTTTGAGCGCGCGCGCTTGACAGCGCTAGCGGCGGCGTGAGCGGCCGCCACCGCGCCAACCACGAGTGCAGCCTTGCCACCGATCTCGTCGGCATTGGCCTCGACGCCGAAGCCATGGATGTCAGTCAAGCGGTCGTAGAATGCGCCCTTGTCCCAGAAGCCGTCCTCCGAGCAGCCGATGCAAGGATGGCCAGCCTGAATCGGGAATGAGAGGCCACCGTTCCAGCGCACGGTCGAGCAGGCGTTGTAGGTCGTCGGACCCTTGCAGCCGACCTTGTAGAGGCAGTAGCCCTTGCGTGCGCCCTCGTCGTCGAAAGCCTCGACGAACTGACCAGCGTCGAAATGCGGACGCCGGTAGCACTTGTCGTGGATGCGCTGCGAATAGAACATCTTCGGCCGGCCCTGCCGGTCGAGCTCGGGGAACTTATCGAATGTCAAGATGTAGGTAATCACCGCAGTCATCACTTCCGCGATCGGCGGACAGCCCGGAACCTTGATGATCGGCTTTGCGGCAAGACCCGGGACCTTGTGGATCGGTGTTGCCTGCGTCGGATTCGGCCGAGCGGCCTGCACGCAGCCCCAAGAGGCGCAAGAGCCCCACGAGATGATCGCCTTGCAGTGGTTGGCAGCATGTTTGAGCTGCTCAAGGTAGGGCTTGCCGGCAATTATGCAGCTCATGCCTTCCTGATTAAGCGGCGGATTGCCCTCGCACGCGAGAATGAAATTGCCGTCGTACTTCTGGATGGTCTCCTCAATGATCGCCTCGGCCTGCTGACCGGCCGCGGCCATGATGGTGTCGTCATAATCGAGCGAGATCATCGACAAGATGACGTCCTTGGCCAGTGGGTGCGCTGAGCGGATGAAGCTTTCCGAGCAGCAAGTGCATTCCAGGCCATGAAGCCACAGCACCGGAATGCGCGGTTTAGTCTCCATCGCGTGCGCGATCCTGGGAGCGAAGCTCGGGCCGAGCCCCAGCGACGCTGCGGTGAGGCTGCAGTATTTCAGGAAGCTTCGGCGGGTGATCCCCTGCCGCCGCATTACCTCGTAGAATGTCTCGGTCATCGCCAAGCGCTGCCTCCCCTGGTTGCCAATTGTCCCGCGCGTTTTCAGACGCAGATTGGTCAAGTGTAAGCAAGGGTCGTGCCAGGCATTCTTTTACATTGAATTTCAATATGCTATGCGAACTTCAAAGGTACTATTGCGCCGCAAAATCTGATAAGTTGATCGCACATGTCGCAACTGAATCGGAAACGACGCTTCCACGCGCTGTCTCCAATCACGTCGCCTCGTCAGAAATGGTTCGATCGGCCGAAGCGCCCAAGATTGAGTTGCACAATCGCTGCACGATTTGCGCGGGTGCAACGGGAGGGGCTGATGGGTAGGTGGCGCAGGTCAAGGCAGGTAAACGATCATGGGTGGCAAAGTCCACCTGTATACCCGCGTCTGTTCCGCTGTACACGCGACCTCGGATTTTGGATACGCGGCCCGCTCTATCGCGAGAGCACAGCAGATGCATAAATGGAGATGGCAGCTTCAAGCCCGCCCCGCCGAACCTGGCCGCTTTCCAGTGGCCTATCGCGCAAACGCAGCATTCCTTGGATATTGGCAGTAGCCGTCACAGTCATGAGCGTGGACTGAGCATTGGGCACGCACCGGATCTGGGTACCGTATGCCATTGCGTCTTGCGGAGACATCAAGACGCGGCAGGGATTTCGAGAGCGTCAAAGCGACTTCACATGTCGGAGCGCGGTCGTCGATGCCGGCAATCGCAACGGCAATGGAGAAAGGCCGGCCGCAGCATCGCTGCTGCGGCTTCAATTACTTGAGATGGGTAGGAATTCGGCCCAAAGCATTTCCAGTATATTTGTAGTTGGCTGCGATTTCGCCTGCTAACACGCCGGCCATAAACAGGTCGGCCAGGACCAGCAAACCGAACAGGAGGCCACCATTCACCTCCTTCAGTTCAGCATCATTCAAGACTCGGATTTCGGTACCGCTGTCGAATGACCCGGTAACGTGCATGCTCATTTTGGATCTCCTTCTCGGATCTGGAACTTGCTCACCACGAGCAAGCCTCATTGAATTTTGACAGAACGAAAGAAGCGAACTGTTCCACGGGGAACATGTCGAAGTATCTTCCCTGTCGTTCTTCCGTTTCCGATTTGAGGTGACCCTCAGCTGCATTGGATCCCCGCTCGCAAGAGGGGTGCCCAACCGTCATCCAGCCAGCCGATCGATCCTGGCTTCTTCGCGTCGCAGATCTTCACCCGGCACCCGCTCTGGCAGGCTTACCGCGCGTGCCAGAGACGCAAAAAATCCTGGCATGATCAGATATCGAGGGTAGCGCGGCTTGGCGCCGTACTGCCAGGCTACGGTTCCTGCCGCAATACCTGCGTTGAGTAGAGACGTGATCTCATGAGACTGGTTCTCATCCTGGTGCAGCTCGAATGCGTATCCATAATCATGCTCGATGGGTTTTGCTTTTTCCAAGAGCATCTTTACCGCCGCTGGGCTCGCCACGTCCGTTGCCGTGGACAGCACGAGCTGGAACCTGGCTGGACCTGACAGGCGCTCGATCATGGAAATGGCATTCTGGAATCGATGCCCGGACCCACGGTTGCGGGCCGATGCCTCGGCAGCAGCACCAAACAATCCCGACATGAACACCAACGCATCGATCGCGAATGCGATGAGGAGGGCGAGGTACGCCAGTTGATTGCCGTCAAGAAAGGCGTTCGTCGTCACAACGAACCGGTGCGCGGTGTCATCGCGGCGCAGTGCGATGCGATTTATGAAACTTCCGAGAGCCGCCGTCTCGGCCGCGTCGAGAGCCGCCATGCGCACACATGTTCGTCCCACATCAAGCAACGTGGACGTGGAGGTCTGGGACGTGACGGCTGACTTTCCGCAGTTCGATTCGAACGTCTTCGCTGCACGGCGGCGTTCGGCGATCAAGGCGACGAAGCCCTGCAGGTCACCGATGCTGCATTCAATCCCTGGCTTCCCCGCGTACACCGCCTTGCCGGCTGTCGACAGATTGACCAGGGTCTTCGTGCACGCCTGCTGCAAAGTGACGAGATCGTCGGCCGAAGCGGTCTTCTGAAACGACTTTCGCGCCCTCGCAATCTCTGCCGCGGACTCCTCGATGGCCTGGACGGCCTGAGAAACACCTGCTTGCCCTCCTTTCAAGCCGCTTTCGAGTTGCGTTTTGCGCAGGTCGATCTGGCTCGCAAGCCGGGAAATTTCACCGGCCAGATTGGCGCTTTTGGTCTCTTGCGCGGCAAGTTGAGACATGAGTTGCTCGCGCCGCTCAGCATGTTCATCAATGCGTTGGCCTAATTCCTTGAGTTTGATCTCGAGTTGTACATGTTGCTGGTTCAATGCCCGATAGGCCGGTCCGATACCTGCTTTGCCGCTGCGACCAACGCCACGCTGTTCAGCTTCCATCTGTGCTTCAAGATCGGTGGCAGCACTGATGGTTTCTTCGCGTTCGGTAGTGAGGACTTCCCTCTTTGCCCGGTGGCTTGCCAGCGTGTCGCGCAAGCTGTCGACCTGTTTTGCAAGCGTGCTGCTTCGTGCTTCAAGCGCTGCCTTCTGCGCATCAAGACGCGCCAAATCCGATCGCATTTCGGAAATTGCTGCCGATGCTGCAGCTGCCTCTTCCGCATGTTGTGTTCGCAGGAGGGCGGGTGCCTGCGAGGCCGCTGTCAGGATTTCCCGGAGCCCAGAGTTGTAGCCATCCCAAGCTTGGCTCGTGAATAGTGTTTTTACCGCCTTCGCTTCCTGCTCTGCCACCGCGTGCGCAGCCTTCGTAAGTACGACAGAGAGATCCCGCTGGGCCCGAATGTCGCTGGCACGCGCTCTTTCCGTGGGTGGATAGATTTTCGCGAACAGTGAATCGAACGAAAAGAAGACCGAGGCCATCATGCAGAGAAGAAACATGCTCCACAGCGGCACGTTTCGCGCGATGGCGCTCACGTTCCTGACATAGGCCGCACGAATTTCCTGGAACTGAATAACTGCCGAGCCAATCACGAGTGCGCCGGCCAAGAGACACAATTTCATGATCGGCACGTCATCGCTCACATGGGTCTTGAAAAACGCCGGGAGCGCATCGAACAAGGCAAGCGCGACAATGGCGCCCAGCACGAGCGCGATGCCGAACAGGACGGCTGAGAAACGAGCTGCGTTGCTGTGTGTCGGCTTTGGGACGTCATCCACGTGCGCGTCAACAAAGGACTGGCCAATGAGCCAGGCGGTGACGAGCATAACGCCCTGGATGCCGAAGGTTATGAGAAAACTCAGCCACGGCGTATCGGTAAAGTTCGACATCCCGTCCCAGGTCGTCCAGCCAGACGCGACGGACAGTGCGATCGCCGTCAGGAAGAGCAGCGCGAGTTGCCAATTGAACGGCCGTGCTTCACTTCGGGTCTGCGACGACATTGGGTTTGCTCCAATCGCCCGCATGCATCTGCAACGGCGGGATGGCTCCGGGTTGCCGCAGTGTGACAATATCCCGGCGAGGCGCCAAGCATTCGTCTCAGCGAAAGGCAACCAGAACGACGGAACTGGTTAAGCGCGCATTACGAAGTGAGGCTATGCCGGTTCCGAGCTCAGGCACATGCAGCGCATTCCTCGGCTCCAGCCCAACATATCACAGCTCGGGGTACTAGCGGTTGTGACCAACGTACCATCTTCACTTGAGGCCACCGAGCCCGGGCTCTGCTAACCAGAGTCATTTGTCTGCCCGCTGATGTCGCATCAGAGTGGCAAAGCGTTTCCGGAAGAGTTTTCGCTTCCGAGTAGCGAAACAAGGTGCCCGACCCCGCAAGGGCATCAATCGCTACGCGCGGCCATCGCGCGCGATGACAACAACGGCTGCGCTGCACCGCAACATGATCACGTCTTGTGTCATTGGCTTTCGAAACCAGCATTTTTGAAGCCACATGTGGCCATTGGCGTGCTAGCACAATGCCTCCAAGGGAACGAAATTCATCCGGCTGCATTAACAATAAATATGAGCTCAAGGTGAGGCCGCTAGAGCGACGGAAGCAAGCCAAGCGAGGATGACATGAAGCACTCAGGGTCAATTGGCCGCTTCGTCGGTCTTGCCACGGCATCCGGGTTTCCTGCCACCTTCTGGCCATTGGCTGTCGATTCCGTGGGCGCTGCACTTGGCTACGAGATTGCGACGCCCAGTCTCATCGTCTGCGGTTGCAGTATTGCACTGTTCCTTCTCCCGGTAAGCGCAACGGTCATGTCGGGCGAAGCCGTCCAAGTCTGACCTGCCTCATGCACTGCAATGGCTGCGGGTGCATGTCCGCACGTTGCCAGCGATGCTCCAGCCAGTGTGAATAGAAGATCAAGTTCAGATCTACGGAGAGCTGAGCGTGGGCCATGCCGCTGAACCGCGCCGTACTTCAGCTCAACATGCCGGCTCGTCCTTGAGCATGTCTTTCACGCTGAACCACTCCGCACTTCAGCTCAACATGCTCTAGGCGACTCCAAGTTTCTCGGCGAGAAAGCTCAGCCGATCCTGCCCGAACAGCATTTCACCCTCGATGAAAAAGGTTGGGGAACCGATCACGCCGTTGTCTATTGCCGCCAAGGTGTTCGCCTCGAAGATGGCGCCCGTTTCGTCGGACGCCATAGCCTCCAGTATTTGTTCTGCCGCATCTGGCGCGGCTTCGGCGATGAGGCGCTGGACCGTTCCCATATCTGAGATGTCGAGGTCGTCGAGCCAAACCGCGCGCAAGAACCGGGAGGAGAGCTTGCCTGGATCGTGTTGCATTTCCTGTGCGGCGACAACAGCGCGTGAGGCAAGCCCCGCGGGCACCGGCCAGAATTTCGGCACAACATTGAGGTCAAGCCCCCGAACCCTGGCCCACCGTACCAACTCACTATCTCTCCAGGCGCGGCGCGCTGGTGACTGGCGCGCCGGAGAGATCGTATCGACTGCGGCGAACACGCGGCCGATGTCGACGGGCTTGTAGCGAATGGGCGTGCCGGCCGCCGCTGCGATGCGGCGCAGCTCGGGCTCGCCAAGATAGGCGAATCCCGACACGAGCGCATAATAGTAGTCAATTGGCGGGGGCATCCCGCGTCACTCCTGTCCGGTCGTGTTCGGCCCACCCGAGCCGCCCAGAAAAAACGGGCATCCGTCGTCAGGCTCAGATCGCTCGCGCACCGGGTCCACGATCCACGGCGCATCTTCAGACCCGAGACCCCCGATTGCTTCGGCGCAACAAATGTATTCGACGCGCGCGCCCCCTTGAAGCAGTAATTGATCGTCGGCCCTGCATACGTATGCCCGACCGAGGCGCGTTCGGTCGCAATTCCATCGGGAGTAGAGCTATCGCCGATCCATTCGGCGACGTCGCGCAGATCGATCGGGGCGGCTCCGTTGTTCGCCCAGGAACTTTCGGCACAAGACGCAACGAAGACAGCCAACGGCGCCAGCCGTCACGCGCACTCCCGCAGACGCCAGATCATCCGCCCCGGAATGGCGTGCGCGGCGGCAGGGCGCCAGCGGCGGCGCACGCCAGCGGCACCGGACCGCGCGTCTGGCCTGCTTAATCCAGCCTTTGGCGTTCGCTCTGCGACAGCTCGTCGCGCAATAGAGACAAATCGAGCCTCCATTGGGCGAAAAGAACCGATGGGCTTTCGGGAACATCCCGGGAGCCCTGGAAAAATTCTCTCTACTCGCCTTGCGAAGTCTTTGCGAAAACGCCGACTTTCGACAATTGCCGCGCAATCGCGCAAATTCCGATTTGCGCACTAGGAATTGAAAAATGCAAAGAGTTTCTTTCGTAGACGCAAAGAAAATCAACGCCGGCCGACCCGAATTATTGTGCAACCCTATCATCGAACCTTGAGTCTCCTGCTCGATCGCGAGTGCAGGATCGTACCAGGCTAATCCAGGTCAGGCGGTGGAACGATGAGCGGGCGGAGCAGCCAACTGCACAACGACAGCAGCGTCATCGACGGCGCGGGAACACTCTCGATCAATGGCAAACTCGTCGACGTGCGAGACGGAGAGACGATCTTTCTCGCCGCACGGCGGGCCGGCATCCGCATCCCTGCGATGTGCGCAGACCCGCGGATCAAGCCAACCGGTCAATGCGATATCTGCGTCGTCGAAGTTGCCGGGCGCGAGGGGTTCGTCAAGGCATGCACTGAACCCGCCAAAGCAGGGCTCGACGTGACGACCGCGTCCGATGCCTTGACCGTCTATCGCAAAGGCCGCCTCAACACCTATCTGTCGGACCACAACGCCTATTGCCAGCCGCCATGCCAGGCGGCCTGCCCTGCCGGTATCGACATTGCCGGCTATATCGACCTCATCACCAAGAAGAAATATGTCGAGGCCACGGCGCTCATTAAGGAGATGCTGCCGCTTCCAGGCATTCTCGGGCGCGTTTGTCCACGGCCGTGCGAGGATCCGTGCCGCCGCAAACAGATCGACGGTGAAGCAGTAGCAATCTGCGCATTGAAGCGCTTCGCTGCAGACAAGGCCGTCGAGGCGGGGCTGCCCACGCAGCCAGATCCGAAGCCCGCGACCGGCAAGCGTGTCGCCGTCATTGGCGCCGGCCCGGCAGGGCTCTCAGCTGCCTACTACCTCGCACTGGAGGGCCACAAGGTGACGATCCTGGAAGCCGAGCGCCAGCCCGGCGGGACGCTGCGTTTCGGCATCCCGTCCTATCGCCTCCCCAACCATGTGCTCGACCAGGAGATCAACGACATCCTGTCACTCGGCGTGGACCTCAAGTGCAACCAGCGGATGGGACGCGACTATCAGATCGACGACCTCAAGGCGGAAGGCTATGACGCCATATTCCTGTCGTTCGGTGCAATGGTCGGCAAGACTGCGAGTATTCCAGGCGAAGACGCACCCGGCGTGCTGTCGGCGGTGAAGTTCCTCGCCCGCGTCAACTGGGGCGAGCGCGTCGATCTGGGTGAGCGGGTCATCGTCGTCGGCGGGGGCTTCACGGCGGCAGACGCTGTGCGTACGGCGCGGCGCGAGGGCGCCAGCGACGTCACCATGATGTACCGGCGCACCAGGAAGGAGATGACCGCGGCAGCGCACGAGGTTCACGAGTGCGAGGTGGAGGGCATCAAGTTCGACTTCCTGGCCGCGCCGCATTCCGTAGTGGTGGAGAACGGCAAGGCGATCGGCATACTGGCGCAGCGCATGCAGCTCGGCGAGCCCGATGCCAGCGGCCGCCGCCGACCCGTGCCGATCGAAGGGTCCGACTACTTCACGCCCGCCGATACGATCCTGATGGCAATCGGACAGGACGTTGACGCGGGGTCTCTGAACGAGAGCCATCTCCAGGTCAACAAATGGAGCCACATCGTCATCGACGAGGAGACGATGATGACCAACGTGCCGGGCGTATTCGCGGGTGGCGACTGCGCGACGGGGGCGGCAACGGTGGTTGAAGGTGTCGGCGCCGGCCGCAAAGGCGCCTTCGCCATCAACGCATTCCTGAATGGTGCCGACAGCAAGGACATTGCAGCTGTTGTCCGGCAGGAGAAGCCGAAGTTCTTCGACATCGGCGCGGAGGCCCAGTCTCGCGCGCGCCTCGCCCAGATGCCGGTAATCGACGGCCACACACGGGTAGGCGCGTTCCGCGACTCCGGCCATATCGGCCACGTCGACAACGACGGCGCATTCGCCGAAGTCGAATTGGGCTTTACCGAGGAAGTGGCATTGGCGGAGGCCGGGCGCTGCCTGCTGTGCGTGTGCCAGGCGCGCGGCGCCTGCACGCTGCAAAAGCTTTCTCTAGAATTCGGCGCAGGCACCAAGGTCTATCGCGGCAAGGAGGCGTGGAAGCCATGAACGAGATCGCAAGGGACATTCGCGCCGACGGCGCGCTGCGGCCGCTGGTCTCCTGGCCGTTCTTCCAGCTCGATCATGCGAAATGCATCAAGTGCGAGCAGTGCGTGCGCATCTGCAACGAGGTGCAGCACCGCAACGTCTACACCATCGATGAGCAGGGTTACCCCGCGCTCGTCAGCGGAACCGACGACTTCCGCGACACCCAATGCAACAACTGCGGCCAGTGTGTCGGCGTTTGCCCAACCGGCGCGCTCAAGGATCTGACCGACGCAGGACGGCTCCCCAAGCACCTGCGCAAGACGACGACGACGATCTGCGGCTACTGCGGCGTCGGCTGCGCGATCGAACTGGAGACGGAGAACGACCGTGTCGTCGCCGTCAATCCCTCGCACACCTCGGAAGCCAACATCGGGAATCTGTGCGTCAAAGGGCGCTTCGGAATGGATTTCATCCACCATCCCGACCGCTTGACGAAGCCGCTGATCCGAAGAGGCGGGAAGGACAGCCCACTGGAGGAGACGAGCTGGGAGGAGGCGATTGCGTTCGCCGCGCGCCGCTTCAACGAGATCAAGGCCAAGCATGGGCCGCATTCGCTCGCTGGCATCACCTCCTCTCGCGCGACGAACGAGGACAACTACGTCTTCCAGAAACTCATCCGCTGCGCGTTCGCGACCAACAACATCGATCATTGCGCGCGCCTGTGCCACATGGCGTCCGCCGTCGCGCTCAAGAACGCTGTGGGATCGAGCGCACCGTCGGCGTCGTCGCCTGACGTGAGGATGGCGAGCGCGTTCATCATCGTCGGATCGAATACCACCGAGACGCATCCCGTCATATCCAGCCAGGTGATGAAGGCGAAATACGAAAGCGGCGCCAAGATCGTTGTCGTCGATCCCAGGCGCATCGAAATGGTGGATCATGCGGACATCTGGCTGCGGCCCCGGCCTGGGACCAACGTGGCGGTCCTCAATTCCATCGCACACGTGATCATCGCGGAGGGACTGGCGAACGAGGCTTTCATCGACGCGCGCACCGAGAACTGGTTGGCATTCCGCGACACCGTCAGGGACTACACACCGGAGGCGACCGAGGCGATGACGGGCGTGCCGGCCGACCGTATCCGGCAGGCTGCGCTTTTGTACGGCACTGCCGAGCGCGGCATGCTGCTGTGGGGCATGGGCATAACCCAGCATCTGACGGGTGTCGACGGTGCGCTCGCGATGGCCAACCTGTCTTTGCTGACCGGACACGTCGGCAAGCCCGGAACCGGCTTCATACCGCTGCGCGGACAGTCCAACGTGCAAGGCGCCTCCGACATGCAGGGCCAGCACAACGCGCTGCCCGGCTACCATTCGATCAAGGATCCCAAGGACCGCGCCAAGTTCGAGAAGGCGTGGGGAGTGACACTGCCTGACAACCAGTTCAAGACGGTGGTGCAGCTCGAGGAAGGGGCCGTACACGGCGATATCAAGGCCATGTATATCATGGGCGAGAACCCGATGGGATCCAGCCCCGATATCGCCGAGGTCGAAGCGGGCTTGCGTCGTCTGGAACTGCTCGTCGTGCAGGACCTGTTCCTGTCGGAGACGGCAGCACTGGCCGACGTGGTCTTCCCTGTGGCGAGCTTTGCGGAGAAGGACGGCACCTTCACCAACACCGAGCGGCGCGTACAGCTGCTGCGTCCCGCCGTTCCACCGCCCGGTGAAGCGCGCCCCGACTGGCAGGTGGTGTGCGAGCTAGCGACTGCCATGGGCTATCCGATGTCGTACACTTCCACCGCCGCCATCATGGAGGAGATAGCGTCGCTGGTGCCGTCCTATGCTGGCATGCTGCACGAGAGGCTCGACAACGGCGGGCTGCAGTGGCCATGCCTCGACACCACTCATCCCGGCACACGCTTCCTCTATGCCGAGACATTCCCGACGCCGACGGGCAAGGCGACGTTTTCGGTGGTCCGGCAAGGAGACGCCGGTGAGGACATCGTCGATGATGCCTATCCCTTGAATCTCAATACGGGGCGACTGCTGGAGCACTACCACACCGGAACCATGACGCGCCGTTCGCGCGGGCTCGATCACATGCGTCCGGAGGGACTCGTCGAGGTGCACCCGGAGGACGCCCGCCGCTACAATGTCGGTGATGGATCCCGCGCGCGGATAGTGACCAAACGCGGATCGGTGGAAGTCAAGGTCAAGGTGACCGACAAGACGCTCGAAGGAGCCATCTTCTATCCGTTCCACTTCGGCGAGGCGCCGGCCAACCGGCTTGTCGGCGCCAAGTTCGATCCGGCATCGCACACGCCAGCCTATAAGCGGACGGCTGCCCGGCTCGAACCCGTCGCATGACGGACCACGAGAATTCCGGGCATTGTCCGGATCCACCACATAAGCTTTGATGAGCGGCTCCTGCCGCGCCTTCATGCTGACAGGCGCGGCAGGTTCAACCTCATTTGGCATATGCCTGGCCAGCATTATCAAGGTCCTTAATCGAGGTGGAGCCTATGACCCGTTTCCCCGCGGTTTGGGTTCAGCTTCTTGTAATGACGATCTGCGCATACTCAGCCGGAACATTCATGGTGCCATCCATTGCAGTATTGTGGTGCGCGATGAGATCGAGGATGTCTTGCCGGAGTGCGTGTTGCGCATCGTGTTCGAGCGCTGCGAAGGCCTTATGCACCGGTCCATAGTAGGCTTGGAAAATCTCCACGAAATGATCGGGCGAGGCGTATCGGAACCGGAACTGCTTCGTATTGAAGTCGATCGCGCTGGCAACTCCGCCAAACGTGTCATCGATCCAGGGCCTCGCCCCCCATAGAGCCGGAGATGAGACGCCAGCGGGCGGGGGGACGTGCCGGCCGAGTACCTTGAAGAGTGCACCGATGAAGCTCTCAGGCGTCCAGTTGGCCAGGCCAATCCGGCCACCGCTGCGGCATACACGGGTGAGTTCACTTGCTGCCCGCTTCTGGTTGGGCGCGAACATCACGCCGAAGGTCGAGACCACAGCATCGAATGTACCGTCGATGAAGGGCAGATCTTCTGCGTCTGCGATCTGGAACCTTATGTCGTGGCCTTCAGCGTCGGCGCGGGCCTTGCCGCGTGCAAGCAGTGTGTCGACATAATCAGTCGAGGTGACTTCGCACCATCGCCGCGCGAAGGCCAAGGTTGCGTTGCCATTCCCGGCGGCGACATCGAGAACGCGCGCGCCGGGGCGGACGTTCATGGTTTCGGCGAGTTCCTCACCGGTGATCTGCAAGGTGCTGCCGATCCTGGCGTAGTCACCTGATCTCCATGCAGCGTTCTGTCTAGCCTTGATGGCCGTGAAGTCAGGGGTTGGAGCAATATTCAATGGTGCGTTCATTTGATTTCCTCCGGATGGATAGGGGCGGTTGTTGGTATTGACCTGGGCGCCAATGGCCCTACAGGCAGCTTCATCACGCCCATAGAGTTGCTCCAGAGCGCTCCTGGCCGCTTGAAGGAAACTTGGAGATTGCATGGGAATTGGCGGCATTCTCGGTGTATGCTGGCCCTTGCCGCTTTTCATCGTTCACGGACGGTCTGCCAGCGTCGCACGGTTCGGATGAGTGTTCATGCGCTACCAGTTCGATGAATTCGAAATTGATACAGAAAATTTTGCTCTGCTCCGGCGCGGTGTACGGTGCTCGATCGAACCGCTGGTGTTCGATCTGATTGCTTACCTGGCGCGGCACCCGGGCCGCGTCCTCAGCCGCGATGAAGTCATCGATCAGGTCTGGAATGGGCGTATCGTGTCGGACGCAACGGTTGCGAGTTGCATCAAATCGGCGCGCAAGACTTTGGGTGACAGCGGGACGGAGCAGAAATATATCCAGACCGTCCGGGGGCGGGGAATTCAGTTCCTTGGATCGGTGCAACTTGGCCAGGCGCGAGATCGATCATCGAGCATGCCGCGCGGTGCCGAATCTCCGCTTCGCCCTTCACTTGCAATCGTTCCGATACAGGTCTTCGGAGATAATGTGGCGCTCACGCCGATCGCCGATGGTCTCGTTGAGAATTTGACCACGATCCTGACCCGCGTTCCCTTACTGTCTATTGCCTCTCGGCTTTCGATGTTTGCGTTGAAGGGCGCCGCCCTCGACGTGCAGGATATCGGGCGCCGGTTCAACGTGAGCTACCTGCTGGAAGGCAGCTTGCAGATAATTCAAGACCGGTTGCGTGCCAATATTCAGCTCATCGAAACGCGGAACGGTTTCCATTTGTGGGCGCAGCAGTTCGATCGCCCGAACGATGCGGATGTGCAAGAAGCCATGTTGCACGACATACTACCGCTTCTGGAAATGCACATCGTGCGCGCAATTCACCATGATCTGCGCAGCACGACCGGAGAACTGAGCAGTGGACAGCTTCTACTTCAGGCAATAAGTCTTCTCGCGATCAAGGGATGGCATCAGAACACATTCAAGGAGGCAGCAAATCTGCTGCGACGGTCGATCGATCAGGAGGCTGCCAATGCGATGGCGCATGCCTATTTGGCGCTCGTTCTTGGTCTGGGTCATCGCTTCGGTCTAATGGAGCGATCCAAGGCAGTCGTCGAGAAAGTCATTGAGGAAGCAGAGATAGCGCTCGATCTCGATTACATGAATTCAAACGTCGTGGGTCTGGCCGGATGTGCGCTGGCTGATGTCGGCCAGGTCGAGCGTGCGATCCCACTCCTCATGATGGCTACAAATCTCAATCCGAACAACGGGCAGGCGTGGGCCGCGCTTGGCTCGGCGTATGCCATCCAGGGCCGGGCCGAAGACGCAATCGAACCGCTTCGACGCGGAATCAAGGTCAGTCCTATGGACAGCCGCCTTGCCGTCTGGCGGGCTGTGCTGGCGCTCGTCTATTTGCGGACGGGTGATACGGAACGGGCGGAAACCGTGGCACTGGAAGGCTGTCAGAATGATGACAGGTCTTATCTCCCACGCGTCGTGCTTACTGCGCTTCGGCTCGCACGAAATGACACCGAGGCGGCCTTGTCGGCATTGCACGATTGCCTTCGGGTGAAGCCCGACCTGTCGCAACATGAAGTCGATTGCCTTGTTGGTCCGAAATTGGGCGCGTCATTCGCACTGTTCAGACCATGAAAAGATGAGCACTGCAACGTCGCTCGCGGCACGATCCACCACGGGCTCGGCACGGGAAGCAGACAACGATGCAAGTATTGCAGCCACTGTCGCCACGACTGCGATGCATGCAGTCACGAACCCAGCACGAATGGAGCAGGCCGCGACTGACGTAATTCAACGCATGATCAATCCCAACTTCTCGTGCGCCGGTGGCAGATTGGAAGAGTGTGTTGTGGCGCTCGTTCACGGCGCAAGTGGTCGCCCTGAACACTGGTACCACCGCAAGATGTCCTCCCAGATCTCTTCGGCGGTTTCTGCGAACCAGAATAGTTCGCGGTCCTCTGGATCGATGACGCCTTCGTCGATGAGGAACTCCGGGTCGAAAACACGCCGCCAGTAGCTTTCGCCCACCAGGATGACGGGCATGGGCGTGATCTTTCGTGTCTGGATCAACGTCACCGTTTCAAAAAATTCATCGAGTGTGCCGTAGCCGCCCGGAAAAACGACCAGCGCGCGTGCTCTCAAGAGGAAATGCAGCTTGCGTATGCCGAAATAGCGAAAGCGGCTGCAAAGTCCGGGAGTGACGTACGGGTTCGGGAATTGCTCATGGGGAAGCGTGATATTCAATCCGACCGTTCGGGCGCCGGCGTCGAACGCGCCGCGATTTGCCGCCTCCATGATGCCAGGGCCTCCGCCCGTGACGATCACCAGACGGCGTCCATGCGGCCCTTCCTGCGCGCCCACGATCCGGCCGAAGGCTCGCGCCATTTCATAATACCGGCTGTTCTCCAGGACGCGCTGCGCTATCCTCAGTTTGCGTTGTAGCGCGTCATCATCAGGTGCAAGACTGCACAGTCTGGCGGCCTCTTCCACGCGAGACCTGGCCACGGCCGGCTCGCATATGCGAGTGCCTCCGAAGACGACGATCGTGTGGCGGATGCCCTGCTTGTCAAGAAGGGTTTCGGGCTTGAGGTAATCGAGCATGAGGCGCACGCCCCGCGCATTGTCTTGCTCGAGGAAGTCCAGCTCCTCATCGGCCGGTCGGTAGCTTGGATGCCGCATTATCTGCGCGATACGCGCCGTTGCCTCGATATCCTCGCGATCCGATTTCGGCGTCTGCCATGGAAGCGCCGTTCGGCGCGATATCGGATTGGCCGGTTCAGGCTTGACTTGCCCGATGTCCGATTCATCCTTCATTGGCGCGCTCCCTTGAGTCATCCGCAGCTTCGTTATCTTCGACCGCTGGCAAGTCGCACGCTGTGGGGCCAGCTGTGCCATTGTCCAGCAGATGGTGTTGATATGACAATCCCGTCGACCAACGAAACGATCGCCGCAAAACTGGTCGAGATGGCGGATCTGCTTGAGCAGCAGCAGGAAGACGGATTCCGCGTCGGCGCCTACCGCAAGGCCGCGCAGACCCTGTTCGCGCTCAAGCATCCCATCGAGGACACTTGGCGCAAGAAAGGGCTGCAAGGCCTCATTGCATTACCCGGTATCGGTCGCGGAATCGGCGCCGCCATATCGGAAATGCTTTCGACGGGGCGGTGGACGCAGCTTGAGCGCCTGACCGGGACAGCAGAACCCGAGGCGCTGTTCCAGACGGTGCCCGGGATCGGTCCCCGGCTTGCCGAGCGCATCCACGACGACCTGCACATTGATACCATGGAAGAGCTCGAGGCAGCGGCTCACGACGGCCGACTCGAAGGGGTTCATGGCGTCGGACGCCGGCGGTCGCAAGCAATCCGAGCAATCCTCGACGAGCGTCTTGGACACAAGCGTGTAAAGCTTGCAACGGTAGAGACCACACCGCCGCCCGTCGCCATGCTGCTCGAGGTGGACAAGGAATATCGTGACAAGGATGAAAAAGGCGTGTTGCGCAAGATCGCGCCAAAGCGCTTCAATCCATCGGGTGAGGCTTGGCTTCCGGTCCTGCACACGCATCGCGATGGTTGGCATTTTACAGCGCTCTACTCCAACACGCGCAAAGCGCACGAGTTGGGGCGGTCGCGCGATTGGGTGGTCATCTACTATCACCACGACACTGACGCGGAATTTCAGTGTACCGTCGTGACGGAAACACGAGGGGCCTTGTCACGGCAGCGGGTTGTGCGCGGTCGCGAGGGTGAGTGCGCTGCATATTACGCAGAAACGGTAGCGTCGTAATTCCGGCTTATGCGCGTCGAGGGACGTATTGAGGGCGCGCGCCATCTGGAGTTCTTATCGTGTCATTCTTGAGTCTTGGAAGGTAGCGTATGTCGGGAAATGCGCGAATGATGTCGAAATGGACGATACCGATCGGCTCGTTCCACGGAACGACCATCGCCTTGCACTTCACGTTCTTGCTGCTTGTCGCCTGGATCGGCGCGATGCTGTGGATCGCCAAGGGGCCAGCCGCCGCTGTGGATGGCGTCGTCTTCATACTGGCACTTTTTGCTTGCGTTGTGCTCCACGAGCTGGGGCACGCGACAGCAGCACGCCGATATGGCATTCGCACGCACAGCATCACGCTATATCCGATAGGCGGTCTTGCGGCGCTCGATCGCATTCCGGAGGCGCCTCGGCAGGAAGTGGTCGTCGCGTTGGCGGGTCCGGCAGTCAACGTGGTGATCGCATTTCTGCTTGTCGGGCTGTTCGGCGCTCGCATCGATATGCGCGCACTGCAGGAATTCGGCACACCGGAAGCCGACTTCCTCTCCCGGCTTGCGACGGTCAACCTGCTGCTAGCGGTCTTCAACATGATCCCGGCATTCCCTATGGATGGTGGGAGGGTACTTCGCGCCCTTCTCGGGTTCGGCATGCCGCGTGCGAGGGCCACACAAATCGCCGCGCGCATCGGGCAACTGTTTGCCATTGTATTGGGATTCGTGGGCCTGCTGGGCAACCCGGTGCTGGTGTTGATCGCGATCTTTGTCTATCTCGCCGCGGGGACAGAAGCTTATTCCGCGAGCTTGCATGACTTTGCGCGCGGTCGATCCGTGACCGATGCAATGATCGTGCACTTCGAGGCACTCTCGCCGGCGTCGACGCTCGACGATGCGTCGGCGCTGCTCTTGTCGACGACACAACGCGAGTTTCCCGTGCTCGATGGTAAGCGCCAGCTCATCGGGTTTGTCGGCGCGCGGGCGCTGATCGATGGTCTCACGGGACAGCCAAGATCTACGCCTGTCACCGAGATCGCGGAACGGAATATTCCCCTATGCCAAGAGAATGCACCGCTCGAGCAGGCAATCGAACGGCTGGAAGGAGGAGCAGCCCCGGCTGTGGCCGTGGTTTCGTCCGACCGGCAGGTTGTGGGCTATGTGACCCTGGAAAATCTTGCCGAGTTCTTCATGATTCGCTCCGCGCGCGATGTCCCGCGACGACATTGATTGGCATTGCGTTCGGTGCTCTGAATCTGACGTTTGTTGACCGGGCGAAGGTCGTCAAACGTCAGTCGAACCAGAATAGTCCGCTTTCTTTTGCATCGCGGACACCGGCTTTGCCGACACCACGTTCCAAATGAAGGCAAGTCCGCTGCGACCAATCAGTGCAGGTCGGCTATTGCGGGGCGGCACTTCGTCTCATCGGCTTAAGGCATTGCTAAAGTGCGATGATCTCGCGCTTCCAAAGCAGGCGGAGGCTCCAAAAATTGCTTTCGCGTTTGACACGCATGACAACGCTCAGCGGCAAGAAGGGCGTCATTGTCGGCGTTGCGAACGAGAATAGCTTGGTCCTCGGAAGTGCGCGCCACTTCCCGGAATCCGGCGCCGACCTCGCAACTGCCTATGTCAGCGCGAAGGCGCAGCCGTTTGTGCGACCTTGGGCCGAGGAACTCGGCAGCAGCCTCATTCTCCTGGGCAATGCAATGGAGGAGGTCGAAATCGATGTCGCGCATCTTCCCCGTCTTGCAGTTGATCTCGCAGCGGGTCCAGCCGGTGCATCCAACACCGACGCGCTTGTGCAGCGTCTTGATGATGTTGCCCTCCTTCTTCGCTTCGATGAGGAAGTAGCTGCCCTTGTCACCGGGGTCGCTGTGAGGAATTGGCGTCTCTGCCAGCACGTCACCTGATGCGGTAGCGGCCAGGACTGTCAGCGCCGGGATGAGCTTGTTCATGGTGTTTCCCCCGGCGCGTTTTCGACCGAGAAGCCAGAACAAGCCGCAGCCTTCTCTAACCATCCGGTGTTCACGGACGTTTTGTGGCAACCTTTCACGCGCGTTGTGGCAACCCTCGATTCCTCGAAAGCGCAACGCCTTGTTCTTGTTGATTTATTTTTGATATGTTATGGCGGAGAGGGAGGGATTCGAACCCTCGATACCCTTGCGAGTATGCCGCATTTCGAGTGCGGTGCTTTCAACCACTCAGCCACCTCTCCGGAACAGCTTCTGTGCTGAGGAAGGCAGGCTTGTAGCCTGAGACATTCCGGCGATCAAGGGTTGAACCACGGCATTCCGCATCCGCGAACCTGCGCAGTTCCTAATCCAGCGGCGGTGCCGTGGAAACACGCTCGCGGGCAGCACAGGGGCAAACGCTCCTTGGCATTGCCGGATTCCGAATAGGTGACCATTGACCTCAACCCTGACGCGAACTCCCGACAGTGTTGGCCGGGTTGCGGAAATGCCGCTCGCGTGGGGCCTCGGCACTTTGCTCGATCGGCTAAACTGAGGCCGAAGCTCAACACTTGCAAAAGTTCAAGTCGCCGACATTGCTCGGCTGCAAGCGAATGTGTTAAGCCCCCAAAGACGTTGGTACGAGGATGCGTGATGCGCGCTGGTCTTATTTCCGGTGGCCTTTTCGCCTTGGCCCTGCTGCACCCAGCAGCGGCCGGCGCGGGTCCTGCGCTACTGTTCGAGGCCTCGACGGGCAAGGTGTTGTACGCGGAGGATGTCGACAATCTCTGGCATCCTGCATCGCTTACGAAAATCATGACCGCCTACATCACGTTCGAAGCGCTGCGCGACGGCAAACTGAAGCCGGACGACAAAGTTGCCTGCTCGGAGGCCGCGACCAAGGAGCCGCCGAGCAAGATCGGACTCCCGGTCGGCGCGGAAATTTCGGTCGAATTGGCGCTCAAGGCGCTGATCGTGAAATCAGCCAACGACGTTGCGGTGATGCTTGCGGAAGCGGTGGCTGGAAGCGTCGATGGTTTCGTCGAGCGCATGAATGCAACTGCGCGGCGCCTGGGCATGACGCGCACGCACTTCGTCAATCCAAACGGACTTCCTGCCGATGAGCAGGTGACGACGGCGCGCGATCTCGCCCGGCTGTCACGCGCGGTACTGAGGGATTTCCCGCAGTACGCCGATCTGTGGGCAATGCCCGATTTCCATATCGGCAAGCGGCGGCTGGCCTCGCACAACTCGCTACTGCGCTCGTTCGAGGGCGCAGATGGACTGAAAACAGGCTTCATCTGCGATAGCGGCTTCAATGTGGTCGCCAGCGCGACACGTGACGGAACACGCCTCATGGCCGTCGTTCTGGGTGAACCATCGAGCAGCGATCGCGCCGTGCGCGCAGCGAGCCTGCTGGAGCATGGCTTCCAGCACTACGGCTGGAAGTCCTACTTCAATCCGACCAACATCGACAACATGCCGATGGACAAGGACGCCAAGCCTGTCATCAGCATTCGCGATCACGTCGTGTCGTGGGGATGTGGCCACCGTCCGAAGGCCAGCGCGGCGGTCCAGGCCCGCAGGCTGAAAGCGCGCGCCGCGCGATCAAAGCTGCGCAAGCAGAAAAACGTCGCTGCTGGCTCGCCGACCACCGATGCCGCGCAGACCGGCACGCCACAGAAAAGCCCGCCCAAGGCGGCGAGTGCAACCGCCACTCAAAAGACATCAGCCAAAAAAGCCGACAACTAAAGCGTGTCGCGAATTTTCAGATTTGCTGCTGACGCTTTAGGTTCTGATGCGTGTGCATGTCGTTGCCCACGACGTCATACAATCAACTCAAGCGTTCTGCCGCGGTAGGGACAACCTCCCTGGAACGGTGGGGGACCCACTTCGCCCGATCCGGGCGACCTCTCCTCACCGAGCGCGGGCTCATCCTCACGCGCGCCTGGGCCGCCCGGACCATTCGAGCCGCGTGGTTCCATCCCGGCAGTGGGAGGTGGCGGGGCATAAGGCGCATCAGTATCCGCCGCCCGTGCCGAAGCCGATGTCCAGAGCAGTGCCGTCATGAGAGCGGCCGCCACAAAGGCGCGGCTACGAAACGACAAAGCCTGATTGGGCGTAACCGCCGTACGACCACCGTAGCGCTGTCGCATGTCTGGTCCTCGCGTTGCTGTCGACCCACAGGGCAATAGTTAAAGGATAGCACCGCGAAGGGCTCGCCGACAGCAGCGCGTCACGGGCAGTTCCGGAAATGATCGTCCGAGCCCGCAAAAAATGCCGATCTTTGCCGTGATTTCCCGGGCAAACAGGAGCCAACCGGCGGTGCGTATCATCTTGAGGCGCCAGCCCGTGGCGTCAAACTTGCTTCTCGCAGGAGGAATTAACATCGCCTTGAGGCAAATATGATGGAATGCGGATGGCATCCGGACGAGGACGTGACCCCGACTCCGCGCGACGTTGAGTTCATGGCGCAGACCCTCGAAAGCCGCCACGGACAATACGCGGCGGAAATCGCGGACTTCTTTTCCAGCCTGCATACCGATCGCGGAGACGCCGGGCGCAGCTGGGCGTGGGCTGGCGTGGCGGAGTTGGTCAGGCAGCGTGAACGACAGCGTACCCGATCGGGCTGATCGAAATTCTCCCGGGCCGGGAGAGGGAAGACGACGACGAGTCAAGAGATGGGGCAAGCAAAGGCAGCGTCACCGGCGTACCCGCAGGTGGTTTGGGTGCGCTCGCAGATCGCCGGCGCGGCTGCTGCATTGGTTGCGATCCTGAAGGGTGAATGTGATGCGACGCGCACCCAGCGGGATGCGTTGACAGCGTTCGCCGTTCGCGTCGCCAGTGCCGGCCTGCTTTACATCTCTCAGATCGTTCTTGCGCGCTGGATGGGCGGCTTCGAATACGGCATCTACGTGTTCGTGTGGACCTGGGTGCTAGTGCTGGGCGGGCTTTCGCATCTGGGGCTCAATCTCGTCGTTATCCGGCTGATCCCGGAATACCGCGAAACGGGAAAAGCGATGCTGCTGCGCGGGCTTCTGCGCGGCGCGCGGATCACCGCGTTCGGGCTCGGCACGGCGTTCGCACTTGCCGGCGCGGCCGGCTTGTGGCTCATCGCGCCATTCGTCGAGAACCACTACGTACTGCCACTCTATCTCTCCTTCGTATGCGTTCCCATGTTCGCGCTTACCGACATCCAGGACGGCATCGGACGCGGGCAGGCGTGGATAGGAATCGCGCTCATTCCGCCCTACGTGCTGAGGCCGCTGCTATTGCTCATGGCAATGGCAATGGCCTACCTTGCCGGATTGCCGATGCAGGCAGCGACGGCGGCCGGTGCCGCGATCTTCGCGACGTGGCTGACGGCGCTGGTGCAAACGCTCCTCATCAACCGACGACTGTCGCGGACGATCGAGACGGGTCCGCGTTCCTATGACTTTGCCTTCTGGCTGAGGACGTCGGCACCGCTGCTGATGATCGCCGCATCGGATCTCGTGCTGCAGAATACCGATATACTCGTCATCTCGCGATTCTTGTCGCCAACCGACGTGGGCGTCTATTTCGCAGCGGCCAAGACGATGGCGCTCATCATGTTCGTGCATTACGCGGTGGGCAGCGCGGTGGCGAACCGGTTCGCAGCACTCAACGCGCGCGGCGAGCGCGAGGCACTCAAGGCGTTCGTGCGCGATGCCGTCAATTGGACGTTCTGGCCATCGCTGCTGTGCGCGGCGATCATCCTTATCCTCGGCAAGCCGCTGCTTTGGCTGTTCGGGCCGCAGTTCACAGCGGGCTATCCCGTGATGTTCGTGCTGGTGATAGGTTTCCTCTTCCGCTCGGCGATGGGGCCCGCGGAGTTCCTGCTCAATATGCTGGGAGAGCAGATCCTGTGCGCGACCGTTCTGGGCTTCTCGGCGCTACTCAACATTGGCCTCAACTTCGCCCTGGTTCCGCATTTCGGTTTGACGGGCGCGGCTTCGGCCACCGCAATCTCCCTGGTGACGGCGTCGCTGATGAACTATGTCGTCGTGCGCCGCCGCCTCGACATCGAGATCGGCATCTGGCGGAACGTGGGGCGGCGGTGACGTCGTCGTTTCGTCAGGACCCGGCACCGGCTAATGCGCGCGCTGGCCGGCAGACGCACATGAGCATTCACACCTGACTGGTCTCGCGTCAGCGCAAGACATGGCCGGCAGCTTTCATCGGCGGCCGGCTTATGTCATTTGCCCAGTTCCGAGGAAACGAGCCTAGTGCCATTCAGGGTTAGATCGTGTTCATGTTTCGTGGAAGCACGCACACGATCCAGCCCCTCGTTTGGAGCATGCTTTTCACGCTGAACCGCCCAGCACTTCAGCTAAACATGGTCTCTTATCCTTGAGCATGTTTTTCACGCTGAACCGCTCAGCACTTCAGCTAAACATAGTCTCTTATCCTTGAGCATGTTTTTCACGCTGAACCGCTCAGCACTTCAGCTAAACATGCTGTCGGCGGCCAATCACATCGGCGAGCCGACAACAAGGGTCCAAAAGCTCTTGAACTCGGTCTTGGGCTCGTAGACGAGGGCCAGCCCCATGTTCTGGGCATCCGACAGGAGCAGGTTCTTATTGTGGCCGGGACTGTTCTTCCAGCCCTTCATGACTTCATCGAAGCTCACCTGCCCGGTGCCGACATTCTCAGCAGCCAAACGCGGCTTGTATCCGGCGCGCTTGACGCGGTCCCACGGATTGGAGCCGTCGGAGCCGTAGTGAGAGATGCGATCCCACTTGGCGAGGTCGCGCGAATGGGACTTGGCGGCGGCCGTCAGTTCGGCGTTGATGGTCAGCGGCTTCAGGCCATTGTCGCGACGATACTGATTGATGATGTCGCGCGCCTTTTCGACGTTGAGCTCGGTGTGGCTGTAGTCGCGATCGGAGAGTGCCCCCGATGGCGCTTTCTCGAAGGTGCCGGACGGCGCCTTGTCGTCGAGGCTCGCCATCTTCACGCTTCCCGACTTGCCGGAAACGCTGGAGTTGCCGCCAAGCGAACTGGAACCGGAGATCGAAGCCGTCGAGGAAGGATTGTCGGCAAAGCCGGACGTTATGGCGCTCGTGTTGAGCGCGCAGCCCGCCAGGGACACACAGGCGAAGCCAAGAAGTGCGATGCGATACATATGTTCTACTCCCGCAGGAACACGCGCGGTTCTTTGCTGCAGCATCGCTCCAACCCATTAACTTGCCGTTAATGCTAACGTGGCGTCAGGAGAAAACTGTTTTTCTCACCCCGCCCCGCCAAGGGCGCCACGCAAGCCCGCCGCGATCCGGCACCCGGGCCACGGCCTTCGATCCGCCGGGCTACGCCGTGACGCGCACCCTGACGGGTTTCCTGGACTCATACGCTTGAACTCTTCCCTCGGTCGCTGAAACCGATTCGGCCTCAACAAGGTGTCGTCAATTTGACGAGCAGACGGCCAAACATCGACCACCGACCCGCCAAAGGACCCGAAGGGGGCGAGTGATGTCGAATCTAGCGTCTGCGGTTGGGCCCGCTGCAAGTCTTTGAGCGAGAGTCTGATTCACACCCGTACTGGAAACGCAAGCGCGGCCGATCTGTCTCTGGAGCCATTCAGGCTCCGGGGATAAGCCGCGAGTTGCCCCTGCATGCCACTTCCATCGCTGATGATGATCTTTCAGACTGCTTCAGCTTTTCCCGGTGATTCGCGCGTCCGGACCCTGTCAGTCCTTGCCCCTCCGCCATCTCGCGGTAGAGGCCAACGGCGCATCCAGCCCGCGTCGGGGAGACCTAACGCCATGTCAGCCTTGATCAGCGACGTGACACGTCCACCTTCCAAGCAGCTAACCACACCGGCATCCTATGCAGCATTGCAGGATCTGGTCCTGGTGCGCCTTGCCGCGCAGGGCGGTGCGACGCGGGCGGAAACAATCCGAGATCTTTCGTTCTTCGTCCAGCACCGGCTTTCGCCGGGCGAATGGCGGCAGACGGCGGAAGCCGCGCTCGGCGCGCTTGTCGCGCGGGGGCTTGCCGACGAGAAGCGCGGCCGCTTCACCGCCACGGAGCGGGGGCACGCGCGTGCCGGCGACCACCTCGTGCTGCGCAAATCCGTATCGCTCGGACCCTGGCCCGAGGTGCGCGACACGCAGCTGATCGCACGGGCTCTCGGCCTGGAAGGCGAGACCACGCCGAAGCTGAAAGCGCTCGGCACACCCGAGGGATTGCGGGCACTGGTCGTGCAACAGGCTTTCGGGCTGCCGCGCCGCCTGAAGACGACGCCGGCGCGGCTGAGGGGCGAGCTGGCTCTGGTGGCGCTGGAGCGAGCGTTCGGCAACAAGATCAAGAGTGGGCTTGGCGCCGGTACCGGACTTTCCGCGAAGGCCGGGCGGGCGCTTGCCGCGCAGCTTTCCCGCCGGCCGCGCGAGTTCGGCTCTGACAGCCGGCTGATCGCGGCGCTGGCCGCCGAACAGGTGGACGCCGCGCAACCCACGCTCGACGTGCTACGGGCGGCGATCATGAAGAGGTTCGTCTCGGAGATCCTGGATGGCGGATCCGTGCCGGCGGCACCTGAGTTGCACGCGCAATCGACAGGCGCACCACGCCCGGCCGTAGTTCGCCAGGGCGTCAACCCGCCGCCAGCCGCCAATGACTCGGCCCCAGCCTCCGGGTCAATGCCGACGGTGCGGCCCGACCTTGACGAGTTTGCGGCAGAGGTGCAACGCCGCGCCGCTCCCGTGGCCGAGGGCTGGCCAGGGAACCGCAAGGCGTTTATTTCTCTAGTATGGCCGTCGATTCGCGATGGGCGGCCGGAGTGGGGGCTGAGCGACATCGAGTTCAAGTGCATGCTGGTGGAGGCGCACCGCGCCGGCCGGCTGGCGTTGGCCACTGCCGACCTGAAAAACAAGAACAACATCAAAGATATTCAGGACTCGGCCATAAGTTACATGAATACCGTTTGGCATTTCGTGCGCGTCGAGGACTAACAGCAGACGGGAGGGACGCGGCACGTTCCGACCATTGATTTCTGTTTGAGACCACTACGTTGGACACCACTCTCCAGGTCGCAGGGAGCGGTGGCGCGGAACGGGGCGGCGGAAAGCCGTCGGCTGCTGCGCAGAAGTGACGACCGGGCGTTTCGGAGACTGAACACGTGATGCATCAGGAAGCTCTCAAGGCTGCTGTCGCCCCCGACAAGCTGTCGAAGGCCTTCGAGCACTCCATCACCTGGGAAGACGACATCTGGCGCGCCGATCCGGTCGACGTCGAGGAGGTGCACAAGAAAGCGCGCATCAAGTTCTTCGACCTGCTAAATGCGATTACCGATACCAGCGCGGCCCGCCGCCGCTCGTCCGCCGATACACAAGCCCGCATCCTGCTGTTCCACGGCCAGTCGGGCGCCGGGAAGACGCACCTCATCCGCGCCCTGCGCACGGGAGCGCACCGGACGGGGAAGGCGTATCTGGGCTACGCACAGATGTCTCCCGACATCGCCAACTATGCCGACTATTATCTTCGCCGCCTGATCGCCTCGCTCGAGCGGCCATACGATCCCGACAACGGCGGTGAAAGCGCGCTCGCGCGGTTGACAGCCAAGCTGATCGACGGGGCAGGCGAAGTTTCGCCGGAGTATATCGAAAAGCTGCGCGAGGCGACGCTCGACGATCGCTCGCTGGCGCTGCTCGTGCATGAGCTTGCCGACTCGATCGTGGCAGCGCCGCAGTTCGCCGACGAGAATATCGACATCAACATCATCCGCGCTTTGCTCTACCTGGAGCGCAACGACCCCCGGATCGAGCAGCGCGTGCGCCAGTATCTCCAGTGCCGACCATTGAACGAACTGTCGCTGCAGTCGGTGGCCGCGCTCGATCCCAACGTCGGGGAAGGCAGGGCGTTCGACATCATCGAGGGTCTCGGCCGGCTGATGTGGGCGGTGGACGGCGCCGCGCTCGTGTTCTCGATCGACCAGGTGGAGGATCTGCGCTTCTTCGACGATTCCGAGGAGCGGTTCCAGAAGGCTGTTCGCGATCTCATCCAGATCGCCAACCGCGTGCCGACGGCGATTATCGTCATCTCGTGCCTCGACGACTTCTATGCGCAGGTGCGCGAGCCGCTGGCGCAGTCCTATCGCGACCGCATCGAAAAATCCGGCCCGGTCGCGCTCTACGAAAGCCGCACGGCGGAGGAAGCTCGCCAAATCATCGCCCGCCGGCTCGCCCACGAAGCCGAACAGACCACTGACGCCGTCGTCTACGCGGATCCTTCGGCCTATTTCGGGCCTGAATTCTTCGAGGAGTTCAGCGGTCTTTCCACACGGCGTCTTCTGGAACACGCTCAGAACCGTCTGCGCGTGCAGACTACGCCTGGCGAGGACGACGCGGATCTGGACGGCGGGGAATGCATTCCCGAGCGTCCTGCATTCGTCTCCACGCTTGCTGCTGCACTCGGCTTCGGCAAGCAGGAGCCTCGCAAGCCGGCGCCGATTCCACTGATCGAGGTCGACTACAGGGAGATGTGGGAGCGGTTCCACAACTCGTCGGAAGCAGAGATCCCGTCAGACGACAATGAGCTGATGGACGTTCTCGGGGCGGCGCTCAACATTGCCGCGACAGAGTGGGACGGCATGGTCGACGTTACAACCAAGCGACTCGAAATCGCCGACGACCTGCCGACGATGGATATCGCCATCCGACAGCGCAACGGTCTTGACGCGGAAGCGCGCGTATTCCTCTGCAACCGCAAGATTCCGGGCGGCGTCTTCAAACGCCAGCTCGATACTGCGCTCGCTTCGATGGGAGGGAAGACTTGCTTTATTCTGCGCGCCTCCGATTATCCACTCAACGCCAAAAGCCAGGCAGCGCAATCACTGCGCAAGTTCCGCGAGGGTGGCGGTCGGGCGCTTCTGGTGCCGATGGCGGAGTGGGAACGGATGATGACGGTGCGCGAGTTCCACGCGCATCACAGGAATGATCCAGGCTTCTCCGACTGGTTCGGGGATGCGAAGCTTCTTTCGAATTTGATCGTCATCATCCAGCTTTTGAGACTGGATCTGCTCGGGCGGATGCTGCCACCGCGCGTCATCAACGGCGGCGCGGAGGCGCGTCCTCAGGGGGCGCATCAACAGAATATCCAGGACTCAGCTCCCTCGGCGATCGGTGCTGCAGCCGGTGCGTGGACATCGCGGGAAGCGACTGCCTCCGGCTACGCGTCGGCGTTCGATGGCGGCGGCGCGCTCGACGCGAACGTCAGCGACTTCTATTCGAGCATGTGGTCGCAAGCGAGCGCTGCAAACCCCGGCGGCGACGACGAGCTGCCGCTATCAGTGATACTAGATGAGAACGGCATTGCCAGCGGTTCGATCTTTGCGGGAAGGGAACTGATCGGCCGGCGGCGGCCGGTGACGCTCAATCCCAGCGTAATGAAGCGGCACGCCGCCGTCCTTGGCGGTTCGGGCTCGGGCAAGACGACACTGGCGCTGTCGCTCATCGAGCAGCTTCTGCAGCGGGGTATTCCTGCAATCCTCATCGACCGCAAGGGCGATCTGTGCAGCTATGCCAACCCGGAAGTATGGCGCGCAGACGACGACGAGCATGCGGAGCGCCGCGCGCAACGCGAAAAGCTCGCGGATGCCATCGATGTTGCCGTCTACACACCCGGACGCGCCTCGGGCCGGCCTATCTCGATCACGCTTCTGCCCAACGGCATCAACGAGCTGCCCGAGCATGAGCAGCAGTTGCTCGCCAACCTGTCGGCGGCGGCACTTGGCGACATGCTGCATCTCAAGAATTCTGCCACCCACCAGAAGCAGTCGGGCACGCTGTCGGTGGCGCTTCGCATTCTGGGCTCGCGCTACAGTCGCGAGGTGACGCTCGCTGACCTCATCAACCTGCTCGAGGACGAGGACCCGGAACTTTCCGATCTTACCCAGCGCATGGACCCCTCCGGCAAACTTCGTCGCGATCTCGTCGCGCAGCTCGACTCGCTTCGGCACCGCAATGCCGCGCTGTTCGAGGGCGGCGGCGAGACAATGTCCATGGAGCGTTTCCTGGGACTTGGCCCACATGCCCGAGAGGGTCGCACACGGCTGTCGATCATCTACACCGGCTTCCTGGGCGACAACGAGAACATCCTTTTCTGGGTGTCTCAGTTTCTTTCGGAAGCTCTGCGGTTCTGTCAGCGCAATCCCAACGACGAACTGCAGGCCGTGGTCATGTTCGACGAGGCGGACCTCTACATTCCAGCCAATGCGAAGCCGGCGACTGCCGAGCCGCTACAGAGTCTGCTGAAGCGCGCGCGATCGGCCGGTCTCGGGTTGATGCTCGCCACGCAATCGCCCGGTGATCTCGACTACAAGAGCCGCGACCAGATCACGAGCTGGTTTATCGGCCGCGTGCGCGAGGACACCGCCTTGCGTAAATTGAAGGCGGCATTCCAGAGCGAGAGCGGCCTCGATCCCGCAGCCGTGCTGCCACACCAGACCGTGGGCGAGTTCCATCTCGTTCAGGAGGGCCTGGTTCGGGCGATGAAGGCGCAGCGCTCGCTGGTGCTTGCCGATCAAGTGCCGTTCGACCGGATCGAGCAGCTGGCCGCCGAAACGCGCGGGCAGGATCAAAAGCAGCTCGGCCTCTTCGACAAGGGCTGAGTGACTGGGGAAGGGTTTGGCGGCAAGGCCAGGTCTCTCGATGGTCATTGGCCAACCGGTTCCCCAACTCCGGCGGCTAGAGCCATTGAGGCTCAGTGGAACCATTCCGCAGTGGCGGATCTGGATCGAGATCGAGCGAAACGGCGCAAGGCGTAGCGGCGCTATAGCCAATACGGAACGGGACGAGATGAGATCGGTGCAAATCCGATGGATCAATTCTGTTTCTCAAGCGGCGCGCCGACCCGGCAGGAGGACGGCGCAGCCTAGTTTGGCGTGCTAAATCCGCAACACACCAGGAAATCTGATGCGTTATATTCACCCGTCGCATTTGGGAACAACGCTTTTCTGCGCCGCCAATGAGTTCCGGTCCTGAACTTATGATCAAGTAAACACTAACAAAAAGCTGCAAGGCGCGACGGTTGGTCGTCTTTCCGCCCGCTACATTTTGCATGCGCGAAGCGGCTCAGCCAGAATTTGCGTTTATTGCGTGTGCGTTATGCCGGTTTGTACTAAACTCATCGCTACGTTGGCCGGGAAGTAGAGGGCTTGGCAAGCGGAGCAGGTGTCCGGGGGGGCGTTACCGGCGTTTGCTGATAGTTGCGTTGAGCGGGGTTGTGTTATGGTCGCGAAGTCATTTTTCATGATGGTGCTCGCCACGCTGCTGGGTCCAGCAGTGGGGATAGGTTTGTTTGTTATTATGCATGCGATGTGAGCCTTGAGCTTCGCGCGGCAATTGGCTCTTGTGGAGCGTCACGGTGTAAGTCCGGCGCCTCGGTTAGACCGCGGGCGCCGAAGTCGTATGTGGAGCCGGGCGCGATTTCATACCTACTGGCACATTTGCCCGATTTCCCGACCTCACTCTTCAAATCGTTCCGCATGCGCGCGTTGATAAGCTCTTGCGGCTCTTGAACGATCCCCTGCCGCAGCACCAATTGAAGAGAGTCGCGAAGTCGCAAAATCGCTGCACGCTATTGGGCGACATGCATAATGGCCGCTCTTGGCCCGGCAAACCGTTCCCTTCGTCTGGCGCAATCGCCAGATCGTGCTCATGTTTCGTGGAACCCCGCACACGATGCAGCCCTTTGTTTTGAGAAGTTTTTCACGCTGAAGCGCTGCGCAATTCAGCCAAACATGCTCTAAAGAAGGCCAGCACCTCGGCGTCGCTCTGGACCGCGCCGGCTCGACCGGACAGGCGATGCCCGGGAAGACGAAAGCGACCATCACATCAGGAGCGGGGCCACCTGCGCCAGCCTATGCCGAAAAAGCTTCTCGACGACTGCTTTCTACACGACAAGGATCGCCTCCGCCATGGCGACGCGGTTGCGCTTCTGAAGTCGCGAATTTCGACAGTCACCGGCTTGGAGCGCGTCGGCATTTCTGATGCGGCAGGTCGCATCCTGGCGCAAGCCGCGGTAGCGGAACGCCCGGTTCCCGCGCACACCAACTCCGCCGTCGACGGGTATGCGATCTCCTTTGCACATTACAATCGTGAGGCTGGAAGTCGCTTCGCCATTTCTGCACGCGCCGCGGCGGGGCGGCCGCTCTCGATCCCTCCGGCAACTGACACTGCACTGCGGATCTTCACCGGCGCGATAATGCCGGAGGGCTTCGATACGGTCGCGATGCAGGAGGACTGCACGGTTGGAACGGCCGGCTCGGAAGGCACCGGGCAGGCCACCCACGTTGTTGTTCCGCCAGGTCTCAAAGCAGGCGCCAACGTGCGTCGCGCGGGCGAGGACGTTGCCGCCGGGGCAACGCTCTTCGAAGCTGGAACGTTGCTGCGTCCGCAGGATGCTGCGGCACTCGCCTCGATCGGTCTTGCAGAAGTTTCGTGCCACCAGCGCGTACAAACAGCAATCGTGTCGACAGGCGACGAGGTGATCCGGGCCGGCAGCCGCGCGTTGAAGCCCGGCGAGGTGTTCGACGCAAACGCACCGATGCTGACAGCGCTGGCGCGAGCAGCGGGCGCGGACGTCACCGACCTTGGCGTGTGGCCCGACGATGCGAACGAGATCCAGCGCCGACTCGGCGATGCGGCGGAGCGGTTCGACATCATCCTTACGTCGGGCGGTGCGAGCCGCGGGGAAGAGGACCATATTCTGACTGCGCTCGATACGCTCGGCAAACGGCATATGTGGCAACTCGCGGTGAAACCGGGTCGGCCTTTGATGTTCGGGCAGATCGGCGACGCCGTCATGGTTGGTCTGCCGGGAAATCCGGTCGCAGTGTTCGTGTGTTTCCTGATGTACGTCTTCCCGATGCTGCGGCGGATGGGTGGGGGGCACTGGCCCGAGCCGCGCCGCTTCATGCTGCCCGCCGCTTTCGAACTGCCGCAGCGCAAGACCGGACGGCGCGAATTTTTCCGCGGCATTCTCAACGAGACGGACGGCGGTCTTTGTGTCGACAAGTATGCGCGCGACGGATCGGGTTTGATCTCCGGTCTGCGTGCGGCACAGGGCCTGATCGACATCGGCGAAGACGTGTCGAGCGTGATGCCCGGCGATTACGTCGCCTTCATTCCCTTCAGCGAATTCGGGATACTGGAGTGACAACAGCGCGGGGATGATCGCGGGATTGCCACCTTCGAGTCGCTCAGAGGACACAAAATACCGCTAGCCAGGACGATGAAGCGACCAAGGGCGGCGGTTGTGCGTCGCCTCGGGTTGCATTGTCCTCTCCCTGCATTCCGTCAGCGTTGCCATGCTCGCGTTCCTCCGACTGATTACGCGCATTCTCGAGATCATCGTGACGATGCCGGTGCGTGCGGTGCGCTTCGTCACGGACTGGGTCGCATTCAATCCGCGTCTCGGGCCGCTGCGGCATGTGGCGACGGCGGCCATACTCTATGTCATCTTCGCGGTTGTGCTTGTTTATGTTGTTGCGCCGATCCGAGGGCTCGCGGGCAGCACGTACATGGCGGACAAGCTGCGCTACGACGCAGAACGGTGGCTTGCGACAGCGATCTACGATAGCCGCGGCAGCTTCGTCGGCACGTTCGACCCGCGCCTCGACAGCCGGCGCGACGTCAACTACACCGACACGGCTATCGAAGTCGGCAGCTACACGGCCAATCCCGATCACAAATCCATCCCCGTGCGCGAGGTTCCCGAACATTACTGGAAATGCCTCGTCTACCACGAAGACCGCTACATCGGCGGCATTCTCAATCCGTTCGGCATCGACCTGCTGGGCGTGCTCAAGATACCGTTCTCGTCGGTGAAGCGTTCCATAGCGCTGAAGCGGCCAAGTCTCGGCGTCGGCGGCTCGACACTGCCGATGCAGCTCGCACGCGTCATCTACAAGACACCACCCAGCAGCGACGAAGGAACGCTTGAAAAGCTCGGCCGAAAGCTGTCCGAATGGTGGCTTGCGCCCGTCATCTACCAAACACTGACGAGTGGCGGCGACGATCGCCCCCTCAAGGCGTGGGCGGCGAACCATCTTTGGCTTGCTCAGCGGACAGGCGGATCGCCGCTGCATGGCGTGGAGGTGACGAGCCGTATCGTGTTCGGAAAGGAGGCAAAGGACCTCACGATTGCAGAGCAGTTCGTACTCGCCTCGGCCGTCAACAAGCCGATCATCCTGCTCGACGGCTCGGACAGGCTCAACACCGTAAGGCTCGACCGATGGCGCTATATCACCGAGGTGAGAGCGCGGACGTGCGCAGAGAAGCTGCTCGCCGACGCGGAAACTCAGAAGGAGGTCGTATTCGATCTCGTGAAACTCGCCGGTGGTCCGCCGGATCCGCACGTAAAGCCGCGCTTGCAGCAGGCGCTCGACAGATTCGCACCCGATCATGCCAGGCGGGCGCAGGCCAACCCAGTTATACGCGCCAATGTTCTGATGCCGGCGGCGCGCTTCGGATTGCGCGAGGAGATGAAGCAGCGCTACGGCTTCGGCTGGCGTGACTATGTGCGCGGCGTGACGACGACATTCGATGCCGCGGAAAACCTCGCCTTCCATTCGCAAGTCGAGACGGCGCTTGCCAGCCTCAATGCGAAAGTGTCCGCGAAGCTTTCGCCCGGCTACACGCTCGATCCCGCGAAGGCTGGAATCTCAGGCGAACTGCCCAACGTGACGATCGTGGCGGCAAACGCCAAGGGCGAGATCCTCCGCTATTTTGAAACCGGCGAGACTGCCGCCTATTTCGGCTCGATCAGTGCGCGGGACGATGCCACCGGATACTACGATGCCAGACGAGAGCCGCGCATGATCGCGTCGACCGGAAAGATCCTGGCGGCAATCGGCATCGCCAACCAGCACAGCGATACGGCAAACTCTCTATGGCTCGACACGGATGCGCCTGCCATGGGGCTGGAAACCTGTCGGCACGGGGGCGGCAACCGGCATGGGCGGAAGGCGATCGTGGCGTTCGCATGCTCGCTCAACAATCCGGTGGGGCACCGCACGGCGCGCATCGGTCAGGCACGTGTGAAGGCGCTGATCGACCAATTCGGCTTCACCATGCCGCCTGCGGGTCCAGGAGGCGAGGGTACGCCGCCTTCGACCGCCGTCGTGATGGGTCAGATCTCGGGCTCGCCACGGCGCGTTCACATGATGTCCAGCGTCATCTTGGCGTCGCTGTTGGGGCAGCGCGCGCAGCAGTTGTCCGAGCCGACCCTGATAAAGAGCTACGATCACACGGACCAGGAAATGCCGGCCGACGCCGCGCCGCCGTCGCCATTGAGGTTGCGGCCGCGCGAGGTCATCGCGCGCGGAGCCAACGGACTCATCGAATCGCTGCTTTCGGCGCCGCTGTGCTACTCGGCCTATAAGACATCGCATGGAACGTTGAAGGCGCTGTCGCAATGGTGCGCAGCCCGGAAGGGGAATGTTCGGCTGCACTTCGCAAAGACAGGCACACAGGTCAACGAAGACCCCGACGCGAGCATTGACGCGTGGATAACGGGCGGTGTGCAGTTCACGAACGGCGCCGCCTACTCCTACGTCATTCTTGTCGGCACCGGCTCAGCGCGACAGCCCTTTGCGCGCAAGTTGCACGGTGCCGACATCGCGCCTCTTGCCGAAGCTCTTCTGAAGGATCTCGAGCAGCATGCGGTTGGGCATCCCGCGCCAAGTCTCCTGCCGGCGCCGGCACGGCCCGAGACGCCGGTATCGGGCGCGCCCGCCAGCCCGGTTGGCATCGCCACCGGCGCTTTGCGCAACAGCGCGCGTATACGCACGCCCGCCGACATCGTGCGGCGATCCCTATCGTACTGACATTCGGATCATTACATTGCGCCAGCACGCTTTCGTGGCGGTGCTGGCGTTCCGGTTGGTGGCGTCGCCGGCTCGCGGAAATCCGCTCACGCAATTCACTCGTCCACAACGAGACAGCAGAGCCAAGGTTGGGCCACATGCGCGCCCCACTCGCGTCATGAACCCGCATTACCCCTTAAATTGGATCACACAAGGCCGGGGGCAGATCGGTCGGTTCAACACATCAAGCATCGCGGCACGCAACAACAACGCAGAGGGATACGTTCCCGAGCGTTAAAACAGAACCATGCGGCTGCGGTGTCGAACACAGGTCGTCCCGTCATGGCGTTCTCACACGGCGCAGCCCGCACGCATTCAAAAGCCGCGCGTTCTTCCGATTTCGATCTTTCCAGCGGCGACGGCGACTGGCCGGAAGAACCGCATCGCTCGCGCGACTGGAAGAAGCTGGTGCTCGTCATCGGCCTTGGTACGTTGTCGTGGGTTGCGACCTACATCGGCATGCTCGAACTCATCGAATCCAACATGGGCGATCTTCCGCTTGCCCATAAGGCCGTGATCGGCTTCTCGGTTGCGATGCTTATGACGATGATCATCTGGCTGCTGGACCAGATGTTCGCGCCCATACCCACGGCGACGAAGCTCGCCTATGTCGGCGGCTACATTTTTCTCACATTGATATCGGTGGGATTTGGCTTCGGCTTCTACTGGAAGGTGCTGGAGAGCCGATCGGAATCCTCGCGCTCGGCGGAATCGGCAGTAACGCAGGTGCAGTCGTCGTTGCACGCGGCCTCGACGCGCATGGTCCAACTTTCCGCAACGCTCGATCAGCTCAACGAGATCTCGCGCCAGAAGGCAGAGCTGGAGCGTACCAAAGGCAGCTCGTGCCCCGACAGCCGGCCAGGCGACGGCCCGCGCCGCAAGCTGCGGGACGACGATGCCCAGCGCTTCGCGTTCGCCGCGGACTTCGTGCGCGCGCGCGTGGATGGGGTGAAGAGCGATCTTGCGGCCCTCGACGGAGATCTTGCGAAGGTGGTGGCCGGCGACAAGTCGACGTTCGATCAGGCGACCGGAACGCGCAACGATTTCATGCGTGCGCTCAGCCGCAAGCTCGACATCACGGTGACTGGGTTCAATGCATTCCGCACCGATCCGCAGTTGAAGCAGCTGCGCGCCGATCTCGGCGAGCGTGCGGAAAAGACCATCTTCCCCGACAGTCGCGGACGCACTTTCTCGTGTCCCGACCCGCAGTTGCAACAGGCACTCAAGGGCGTCGTGCGGGCGATCGATCAGCTACCGAACCTGGAGAAGCCGAAGATCGCCGCCGTGGAGGGTTCTGAGGCCACGATCGAGGCGTTCCGCAGGCTCACGGCGACGTTCTACGGCGCACTTTCCTTCAAACTTCCGCCTTCTGCGGATGAATTGCGCGAGCTGCAGAAGAAGGCGGTGCAATCTGTCGAGGCGTCGCCCGCGGTCGTCAAAGCTCTTGCGAGCGAGCCTGTCGTCGGGTTGTCGAAGCGCGACTACATTCCGCTTGCGATCGCGGTGTTCGTCGACCTGTGCCTGTTGCTTGTGTCCATGGGGCGACCGATAAACCGTCTGCATGGCCTGGTGCCGAAGATGCGGGCGGCGGAACGCGGCCCAGTCATCCAGATCCTGTCGCGCTTCAACGAGATTCATCGTGACGACGAGATCCGCAAGAACTTCGAGGTGTTCCGCCATGTCGTGTTCGATTTCCACGGCGCCTATTACGTCGCCGTGCCGCTCGATGCGCCTTACAAGCCGAATGGTCCCTACACCCACAGCACATCCACAGACGATATCGAGGATCTCAAGCACGAGGCTCACCTGCTCGCCAATCTGTTCACGAGCTTCGAGAAGGAGAGTATCTTTTCGCGCGTCTACTCGCCGCTACTGACGACGCGTGCAATCAAGAAGAAGCTGCATCGCCAGGGCAGCAAGTTTGCCAACGCTGAGGCATTCCGCGTCTATCGCTTCCGCGATGGCGCATGGTCGGAAATTATCCTGGGCGCGGTAATGGGCGCGGCGCGACGCGTGGAGGCCGAAAAAAAGAAGCGTCGACTCGAGCAGCAGCTGTTCAGCTCACACGAGCCTACTCTGGCGCCAGCCAACGACACCACGCAGCCAGGGCAGATGCTGGGCAGTATTGCGTCGACAGACCAGCAAACGAACGTGCCATCCGTAGAGACGCCGGCCCTTCACACGGTGGCGAATGTTGCATCAGCATCGCCCGCTGGGGGGAGCGACGGATTCTTCGCGCGTCGGGCCGCCGCGCGCGAGGCGGATGGCACCGCCGAAACACAGGCCGATTCGAGAAAGCTTGCCACATCACGTGACGACACAGGTCCCGCCGATGCAGCCGACCCCGGTACGATTGCGGAATTCGGCCCCTATGCCGCGCGCGCGAGCCGCGAGATCGCCAAAGAGCGCTATCGTGCGACTTTGCCGACGCTCCGCGGCGCGGATGGCGCGCTCGATAGGCCGCGGAGCCGGCGCAGGACAGAGCGCAACATTCGCGACGATGCTGGCGATGAAGACACGCCGGCGGGAGAAGTCGTACTCTTCGCTATTCCGGGTGACGGAGGCGAGTCTCGTGCCACCGCCGAGACGCGAGCGGGAAGTGTGGATGGCGCGCGTGAGACGCGTGCCGTTCCGATAGCGAAGCTCGACGAGGCGGGTCCTCACGGCATCGCCGCCTCTCCTGCCTCTCCGACTGCGCCTGATGGCGAGGTCATGGTCGCCGCTGGGGCGATGGCTGGGTCACCAGCACAGGTGCCGGAGCGGCGCATTGGCGTCGTACTGCGGCGGGAAACAGCGGAATTCACGTTGCCAGTCACCGAAGCGACGTTGCCGGGCGCCCTGCTGCGTGGCCAGTTCGACCTCATCGGCGGCAGCCCGTCGGAGGTCGATCAGCAGCCACTGCTGCCGCACCCGGAGGCCATCCAAACCGCTGTGCCCGTGAGCGAGACGGCACCGGCCGACACGACCAACGCGACAGCGGAGGACGAGCCGACTTTGTTTACCGAACCCGACATCGAAATCCGCGTCGATGACATCTCGCGGAGATTCCGTCCGTCTGCTGCGGAATAATATCTGGGTTTTTCAATGACCGAGCATTTCGAACACTGACGTAAATCGAGGCAGCTGGAAACGCTTGCTTAACCGTCCTGGCCGCACAATGACCGGGCACTAGAAGTGGCGCGTAGCGGCATATTCCGCGCATGAAGCGCTGTAGAGGAAATTGACATGCAATTTAAGGCCCTCCCTACTGTTACCGTCATCAAGAAGGAGGAGAAGGAAGCCAAACTCAAAGCGTTCATTGCGGATCACTTTGCGCGTCGCGATGGAGCAGCCAGCGGTCATGCTTCGGATCGCGTTTATCTGCTTGTTGCGCGTTCGCATGAAAGCCCGGTCGTGCGCGCAATCGCCGGTGCGATCGCCGAATCTGGAGCCACCGACATCGCTTTGAAAGCACTCGTCCTCGTCCCAGGAAGCCACCCCGGAAATACCTGGCCTGCCAACCTTGCCGAGATGACGGATGTCCGAACCTCGGGTGACATCAGGCTGCTCGACGCCCACGAGCAACTTTGGCTCGATGCAGAAACGGTTTGGATCGGCGACTGCATGCGCCGCGAGCCTTCCAAGCGCGATGCCTACGAATGTTACGCCTACGGATGCGAGGCAACAGCCAACTCCGTGGAGGCGGCCTTCAATCGCTTGTGGGACAAGGGCCATGCGATCGTCATTGAAGCGGATGAAATCAGTCCTGCCGAGGCAGCTGCGGTAGACCCGCACCTCGCTCACGTAACCCAATCGGAGCCGGTGGCCCCGACCGCGTCGACGCGGCATTGAAGCACGTGGCGAAGGTTCAACTTCGCTTCAGACTCTTTATAGCTTTGTGTTGAGCGTGTTCTTCACGCTGAACCGATGCACACTTCAGCTGACCATGCTCTGCTCTAAGGTCACTCTTCGGCTGATCCTGCCCCCCGCAAGAAAATGACCGGTCCTGCGACCGGTCATTTTCGCGTTCAGCTCGCTTTGCGGCGGCGCGTTGCATCACCATCATGGCAGGAAGAACGCATCCACGCGCATGCCTGGCCGCAACTGCGTCTGACTGTCGAGTTCGATCGTCACCTCCAGCACGTCCACATCGGTCGGGCGGCGCGGACCGCGTCCTCCGAGTTTCGGTCCGGACAGCAACGGTGCGATGTCAGTGACGGTGCCATTGAATTCCCGGCCGGGGAAGGCAATCGTCTTCACGTAGGCTTTCTGCCCGATCTTGATCTTCGAAACGTCACCCTCGCTGACCTCCGTCTTGACGCGTAAGGACGTCAGGTCACCAACCACGATCAGCGGCAAATCAGGCGTCGGCGCGACGATCTCGCCGTCCTTGGCGTTCACCTCGAGCACCGTGCCGGCACGCGGTGCGCGAATGCGCGTCTTGTCCAGGAGCGCGTCTGCGATCGCGACCTCCGAACGGGCGGCGCTCAACGCCGATTCGATCCGACTGGGCTCCCCGACATTCGACTTGGCCTGCGCCTTTGCTACCGCCGCACGTTCCCTTTTCAAGCGCGCCTCGGCGTCCTTGAGGCGGCGGCGAGCGTCGTCCACATCGCGTTTGTTTACCTCGCCCTTGCGCTTGGCTTTCAGCATCGAATCGAGCTCGATCCGGGCCCCGGTAACAGCGCGTTCGGCGTCATACACCTTGTCCTCCGCGTCACGCACGTCGGCACGGGACGAGGCAAGGCTTGCACTGTCGCGCTCGCGCATGCGCGACCCGGTTTCGGTCTCCGCGGCGGCGAGCTTGGCGCGGTACTCGGCGTCGTCGAGGCGGACGAGCAGCTCGCCTTCCTCGATCGTGTCGTTGGTGGAGACCAGAACCTCGGAGATTCGTCCAACCTGCGGCGCTCCGATGCGGATCACGCCACCGTTCGGCTCGACGCGGCCCGGAGCGGCGGCGACCCAGCGCGAGGCAGCGGGCGATTCAGCGCCGGAGATCACGGTGTTTGCCGCGCCCGCATTACTGAATGTGGAGCCCTTGTCGCCGTCGAACAGCTTCGATCCGCTGAGCAGATAGCCGCCCAAGGCTGCGACAGTGAGGGCAATGCCGGCAAGGATGCCGATCGTGAATTTGCCGGGACCACCATCGCCCCTCGGCGATACATTCGGCCCCTTAGGCTGCTGCAGCGACATGGATCTCCCTTTCCTCCATCGAGCCGTCCTCGTTGCGGCGTTGATCGACGATGCGGCCATCTTCAATTCTGATGATCCGGTCCGCATAAGCAAGTGTGCGATGATCATGCGTCACCGCCAGAACGGCGCGCGAGGGATCCTTGGCGACCTCGGAGAGCAGCGCCATCACTGCGGCACCGTTCTCGCTATCGAGTGCGGCGGTCGGTTCGTCGGCGAGGATCACGGCCGGCGCACCGGCCAGCGCACGAGCGATGGCAACGCGCTGCTTCTCGCCGCCCGAAAGCTTCTTCGGGTAGGCGTTGAGGCGGTGACCGAGACCGACGGCGCGCAGGGCGCCTTCCGCCTGCTTTACAGCGTTGCCGCGGCTGCCGCGCACGTCGAGCGCCAGCATGACATTCTCCAGTGCCGTCAGTGTCGGGAAGAGATTGTAGGACTGGAAGACGAATCCAACTTCTGTGCGGCGCAGGTCTGCGAGACCCTCGGCGTTGCGGCCCCTGGTGGACTGACCGTTGATGACCAGTTCGCCCTCAGTCGGCGACAGGATGCAGCCGAGGATCGAGAGCAGCGTCGTCTTGCCGGAGCCCGACGGCCCCATGAGCAGCGTCAACTCGCCCGGTCGCAGCTGCATGTCGACGCCCTTCAAGACCTGGATTTCGGTATCGCCCGAGCCGAAAACCTTGGTGATACCCTTGGCCTCGAGGATCGGGGGAAGTTCGGCCTTGTCGGTGATTTTGGACTGGATGTTCATCTCACGCTCCTGAATGTTCCGTCCTTGGGTTTGCATATGTCCAGGAGTGTGCCGGCCACGCAGGGGATACGCTGTTCCGAGGGAAACAAGCTTGATGAAAGAGCGCGCCGCTCTAAAATATTTTGTAATTTCAGCAATACAATCAGTGAATTGAACAAGCGGGTACAGGCAATGTCGTAGCGGAATAGCACAGCGGCCGGTTCAGCAGGCCGGCCGCCGCGCTGGTCATTTTTTGGGTGCAGCTCAGCGGCTGAAGACACCAGCTGGATCGATTCTCGTCACCTTGAAGATCGCGGATACCGCTGCAATTGCGCACATTCCGATGGTTACGCCGAACAACGCCGCCGCCAAGCCAGGCGTCATGACGATGTTCAACGTCGTATCCTGGGATGCCCATATGACGAGCAGCGACAGGATCAGGCCAATGGTGTAGCCAATCAGCGCGCTGATCATGGCCTGCAGCAGGATGACCTGATGAATGTAGCTGCCGGACGCGCCCAAGGCACGAAGGGTAGCGAATTCATTGAGGTGATCCTTTGTGCTGGAGTAGAGCGTTTGAGCGACGATCACGACACCGACAATAAGCCCCAGGACGGCGCCAGCGATAAGGGCTGCGCCGGCACCGGTCTGGAACAGCCAGTAATTCAGACTGCGCTTACGGAATTCGCCACGCAGCAACACTTCTGCGTCGGGCAGGCGCCTTGAAAGTTCCTGGCGGACTGCATCGATTTCCGCACCGGGCTCGGTGCGCACCAGCGTGTAGGACGCTTCGCGCGATGATGCACCGAGCAAGGCCAGAGCCGTCTCGCGCTTGGTGAAGACGTAAGGGAGCGTCGTGAACGAGCGAATTCGCTTGTTTACGGCAGCGACGCGAACCTTGGTGCCGTTGATTTCGGCGACGTCATCAAGCTTCTTAATACCTAAGTCCTTGAAATAGCTTTTGTCGACCGACACGGTGAAGGGTGCGGAGAGATCGTGAAGGCTGCCCTCGATGATGTTCCAGGGGGCGAGACCGCCGTCTTCCCAGTCGGAGCCGACGAGCAGGATCGTGGTGGTTCCGCCGCCTGGCTTACGCCACTTGGAAAAACCGACGAGCAGGTTCTCCACGCTCTCGACGCCGGGCACTGCGAGTGCTGCGTATTTCTCCTCGCCACTCATCAGCGAGGGATCGTCGAAGCTTTTGGTGCCGAGAGGGACGACCCAAATCTGGCCGTCGGTCTGATCGATGACGCGGGCAATCGTGCGCTCTGATCCGAGGTAGAGACCGCATTGCACGGCGACAAGTACGACCGAGAAGACGATACCGGTGAGCGTGACGATCAGGCTCAGGCGATCATGAAAGAGGTTGCGATAAGCGAGCTTGGGTGCCATCCGGATCGCGCGCTTGAAGTCGCCGCCGGCGCCGGCTGCTGCAGCGAGATCCGCCATCAGGGTTTCTTCCGCAGTCTTTTCCGTCTCGCTCATGTCGTTTGTCTCCCGCCTGCGGGTGCAGGCCTCCAGCATGAAAGTTTCACTCAACAAGATCAATTGCTGATGGTCCGGGATGGTCAAAGCCCGGCATCCCGCCCCGTAAAGCTGATCCGGCCGGAGCGCCTCGAGCTTCCGGCCGGACTGGGGTCGATTACTGGCAGGGCACTGTGATCGTCAGACCTGCGCTCGGCACGAACTTCTTGCAGTCAAGCGGCTTGGCGGGCGCCTCTGGACGCGCCGGGGCGGGAACCGCTGCCGTGGCCACTTTTTCCTGCTTCGCAGCCGGCTTGGACTTGGTGTTGGAGATGATCACCTTGGGTTCGCCGACTGCGACTTCGGCTTCCTCGGCCTTGGCGCGGACGGGCAGCGGTGCCGCGTCGGGAGCGAGCGTCTCGATCTCAGCCTTGGCAATCTCCTCCTCATCGTCCGCGTCGCGCTGCTTCTTCAGGCGAGCCAGACGGCGGGCTGCCGCAAGATTCTCGCGTCGGGCTTCGGCCTTGGCTTCCGCGATAGCCTCGCGGCGCATTTCTTCCGCCTTCTCGCGGCGTGCCTCTGCGATCGCGGCCCGGCGGGCGGCAGCTCGGCGCTCGGCGGCATAAGAGCTGTGGCCGCCGTGCCCGTAAGACGAGGAACTCCCGCAACTGCCACACGGGCGGGCAACGAACGAACCTAGTGGAAAGCCGAACTGAAGGCGGACACCGCCGGCCTCAGCCTGGGACGCCATAGATGCATTGGCGAACACGAGGGTTGCGGCAGCGGCTGCGAGAGCGAAAGTCTTGTTCATGGCGGGTCTCCTGAGGTGTCCTGAGCGCCTTGGCGCGATGTTGGTGTGTCGTTCCGCGAGGGCGTCTCGCGTTTGACTTGAATTCAGATTGCCTGCTCCGAGCGCGACCCGCTGTTCCGGCCGGAACAAACCGAAAAAAGTTTCAACCTTCTGTTCTGGATGACTTATTTCGGGCAACAGCGCCCAAATGATCCGGGCGCTGCGCTCGTTGCGGCATGGGGAGAGGCGGAACTTGCGGGACATTCAGTCCGGTACCGCCTCATTCGCCGGATCAGGCAACGGCGGGGTTGATGCTCGCCGTCGAGGCTTCCCCACGCCGACCGGCGATCTGCTCAGCAAGGCGGGCGACAAAGCCAACCATACGGTCCACAACAACATGGCGCTGCCGATCGACGGTAACGATGTGATAGCTGTCATCGAGCACCACCATGTCGACACGACCCTTCAAATTCTTCTGCAAATACCATGCGTTATTAAGGTCCGCGTAGTCGTCATCACGCGGGTGAATGATCATCGCCGGCTGCTCGATGCCTGACAGCATCTTCTTCAGGGCACGCACGAGGCGGTGATGCTCGAGAACGGCGCGGCCAGGGGTTACCGGCAGGCCGGCCACGGAGCTATCGCCGCTCGTCAGCGCCTTGCGGATGAAATCACGGATGCGGTCGTCCTTGATGCCGTGCGGCTCGATATCGGGGAAGCTGATGAGGTCGGCCACCCATGTCTGGCGCACCAGTTGGAAAAGGCGTGCATACCAGGGGATGAGCCAACCGTTCAGCCACAGCGTCGGGGCGAGCGGCGCGGTACCTTGCACCTTGTCCGGGTGCTTTGCCGCCAGCATGAGACTGAGAAGCGCACCGGTGGAGAGCCCCGAGCAGATCACCACGTCGCATTCCCGACGCAGCTCATCGAGAGCCACCTCGGCGCTTGCGAGCCAATCCTGCCAGGTTGTCGCCTTGATGTCGGCCTCGGTTCCGCCGTGTCCGGCGATCAACGGGCAGTGCACCGTGTAGCCCGCACGGGCCAAGCCGTGGGCCACGTAACGCATTTCGACCGGAGTGCCGCAAAGACCATGGATCAAAAGCACGCCAACGCGGCCGCCCTTGATGCGATAGGTAGTATCTTTAGAGGTGGTCATGTGCCGCAGCTCCGGTTCAAGGTTGATGCTTGAACGGTAGATGCGGTGTCTTGCTCACGCTGTTACGGCCGGCACAGGAGCGAAGATTTGGCAATCGCGCGCGGCGGCGCGCGTGCGCCGATGCTGGACGAAATCGGCTTCAACCATATTCAAGGTTCAAGGGGCCATAGGGCAGGTCGGCAGCAGATCGAGTCAGATCTGGCCATTGCGGCCCACTCAATCTCATTGTTTCGGCGACCTGCTCACTGCTTCGATGAAAGCGTGACTGCGTCCATCCCAACCGATCAGGTTCTACACGAGACGTCCTGCAAGCAAACGGATGCCGCCCAGAACGATCACGGCAGCGAGCACCAGAAGAGCCGTCGCACGGAGCAGCGGGCGGGGCACGAGGCGGGCTTCGCTCTCGTCCTCATATCGGGCGGCAGGTTTGCGTCCCGTTATCATCGCCGGTATCAGCGGTTCGCTCTTGAAGAGCCCGTACAGCAGGTTGGCAACGACGTGAAGCGCGATCAGCGGTAACAGTGCCCAGTCGAAAATCAGATGATGCCAGTGCGAGGCGGTCTTGGTCGCAGCCTCGCTGACGAGACGGTAGAGCGGTCCGGCCGCCAGATTATTGTGCTCGACAGTGAAGAGACCGAGCGCGGCCTGTATGAACAGCGTCGCGAGTAGTGCGATCACCATCCAGCCACCGAGCGGATTGTGACCGAGAAAGCGGCGCGAACGACCGACGAAGAGATCCCGCCCGTAGGTTAGGGCGGCTGCGGGAGCCGCTATGAAGTTCGAGAAGCGCGACGTGGACGCGCCGGCAATGCCCCACAACAATCGCCAGACGAGCAATACCAATATCGCGAGGCCGTTCCAGCGATGCATTTTCAGAAGGTAGTCGGAAATGTTCTCTGCATAGCGAAAGCTCAGCCACGCAGTCAGTACCAGAATTACGAGCGACCAGTGAAAGAGACGCGTGGGCAAGTCCCACGCCGTAACAGGCGCTCTTGCCGGTGCGGCTGCATCGCGTTGGCGCGTCGTCGCATCCATTTGCTTGTCCCTTCCCCGTTACGCAAGAAAAACCGCCGGTCGCCCGTGACGAACCCGTGCCGGGAGAGCATTCGCGCATAAGGGACGGGCGTGGCGAGATTTCGTGCGGCCAATAAGTCACGATGCTCCGACGACTGCAACCGCATTTGCCGTTGCGTCACTTGAGTCCGCGGCAGCCCAGGCCCATCATCGGCAATTCGAACGAGCCGCGGAGCGCGCCGGATGAGGAGCACCCCGCGCCAGCCACTTGCCGGATCTTGACCGGCAAATCAGGTCTCGGAGCGAGGTAAGCGATGCCGAAAACCCGCTATCCACCAAAGGCAGGTGTCCCGCGACGGTCACGTCGATCCGCGCCTCGGAGCCTGCCACAGCCTCAGAATCCGCCACGTCCTCGACCCAACCGTTACATGCGGCTATTTCTCGAGCAGGAGGGGTTGTGCTTCTACTGCCGCCAACCGATGCAACTCCCCGACAATTCCAATCTGAGAGCTCCCCTGCCGCCCGACCGCGTTACGATCGAGCATCTGTTTGCGGCAACGGATGACCCGCGAACGCGCAAGTACATCGTCGCCGCATGTCATGCGTGCAATCAGGAGCGTGGCTCGGATTCACATTGGCGCGAGTTCATGCTCGCCAAGATCGCCCAACACTGGGCGCCGCGGTAAAAGGCGGGATCAGTGGCCAACAAGTTTCGTTGAGCCACGCATCTGGTTCGGCACCGTGCCTTGGTCCAGTGCCCCACACCGGACCGCCGCGCACTTCTGCCGACGGTCCTGTTTCTGCATGACATTGACGGGCGTGCCCGATCACGGCTTCTTGCCGCCCGCCGTCTTCATCAGCATGACCTCGAGCGCCATTTTCCACCGCGCGTGCTTCTCGCGCTCCTTCAACCAATACTGGCGCAACGCATCGCCTGAGATGAAGTCGCCGCCAAGGCTGTTCTGCTTGCGGTAATCCTGCCAGGCCGGGCCCGCAAAGAAGCGCTTGAACAGATTCTGGTAGTAGGCCTCAGCAGCCTTTGACATACCGGGCGCGCCGACCACAGAGCGCTGCATGTAGTAATGAAAATCCATTCCCGTCTCACGCAAGGCCGGTACCTTCTGATAGGCCGGCAGGCGCTGCGGCGTGAAAGCCACCAGTGGCTTCGTCAAACCCTTCCCGTAGAACTCGGTCTGCTCGGAAGGGTTGTTGACTGTGGAATCGGCGCGCTTTTCGGCGAGTTCCTTGGCGACTGCACCGCCGCCCTTGAATGCCTTGTAGGTCATCTTGAGGCCGTAGGTCGCATTGAGAAAGTCGGTGAGTAAACTGTCTTCCGCTCCCGTTCCGGTACCCGCCATAACCCAGTCGGCGCCCTTCTCCTTAGCTGCCTTTACGAAATCGTCGATACTGTTGATGTCCTTGCGGTCCGAGTGAACCCACAGCAGGAACACATCCTCGGCCAATCGGCCGATCGGCGCGTACGTGGCGATGTCGAGCCCAAGCTCGGGCTGCTCCAGCGGCGTCGTGTAGTAGCTGTTCAAGGTGAACATTATGGTGTGGTTATCGCCCGACTTCGACTTGAGGTAGGCCATCGCCTCACCGCCCGACTTGCCCGGCTTGTTGACGACGTTGATCGGTACCGGAATGAGTTTCTCATCCGCCATTGCCTGAGCGATGAAGCGCACGGCCTTGTCCGCACCGCCACCCTGACCGGCCATCACTACGAACTCGATCGGCTTGGTGGGTGCCCATTGTGCTTGGGCCGGTCCTACCGTGGGATAAATCATCGCGGCAGCGAGTGCAACCAGAGCGCGGCGCACGAAGGCTGTCAGTTTCATGGGTCCTGTTCCTCAGATCGCGCCTGCACCTCCCGCAATGCGACGCTGGAAAATTGGAGAATCATCTTCGATCTTCTCATGAGCGCGACCAGCCTCAGGCACCGCCTTCCCGCGCCGATCGCGCTCGCTCATCGGCTCAAATCAATAGAGCCAGACCTCAACGCGGCGATTGAACTCGCGGCCGACGTCGCTGTCGTTGCAGGCAACAGGCGCGAGCTCGCTGTATCCCTTGGCCTCCACCCGGTTGGCAAACTGCTTGCCGATGGCCACAAGTCCGCGGCGCACCGTATCTGCGCGGGCTTTGGCGAGCGCCTGGTTCTTGACGAAGTCGCCGCGAGAATCAGCAAATCCCAGAAGCAGCACGCGCTTGTCGCGATTGGCCTCCAGGTTCAGGTATGCGGCGAGACGCGAGATGTCCTGATTGGCCTTGGTGTCGAGCCGGAACGAAGCCGATTCGAAGCGGAAGGTCGTCGTCAACCGGCGCGCGTCGGTTATATCGGTTATCAACTGTCGCATCATCGTAAAATCGAAATCTTCGGAGGGAACGTTCAGCGCGTACGCGATGCGCGTGCCCTGTTCGCGGAATTCGAGAAGCTCGGGAGACTGATCCACGAAGTTCGCCAGCTTCAGCACCTCCTGACCTTCGGCCGAGAGCGCAAAGTCCAGCAGTTCTTGAGCAAGAGGAGTCTTGGGGCGACCGCGCGTGTAGAAATACAAGCGGCGCGCCATCGGGAATTCCTCGGTCTTGGTGGAGAATGTCGTCGGCACGGAAACCAATCCACAGGGCGTCTCGATATTCAACGCGCGGGCGTTGCGGATGTAGCCGATGAAGTTGAAGCTGATGCCCATGGGATCAGTGGCAACCTTGTCGGACCACTCGACGACCGTGCCAAGCCGCGTTGCGTCATCGCGCAGGTTGAGATTGCGCGGCGTGAGGACCGTGTTCTTGAAGTGCATGAGCAGGCCCATGCCGTCTACCGGTGCATAGACGTTGATCTTGCCGGCAGGCAGACCGAGCTGAGACCAGTCGCTGATCTGGCCGGAGTAGATCTTCGCGACATTCTCCTCCGAGATGGAGACGGCAGGGTTGTCATTGGAGACGAGCACCACCATCGAATCGAGGGCAAAGACGTGCTCCGAACCGCTCACGCGGAGATCCGTCACGCCTGCCGCCGCCAACGACTGAGCCTGCGCGTCGGTCATGCGGGCGCTCGTCCATACGAGATCGACGCTGCCCTTCGGCAATTCGGCATAGCCGGACGCGACGCCCCGGCGGCGCACGTTGAACTGTCCAGCGGTTCGACCGTCGGGTGTGAGCAGTTTGAACTCGATGTCGCGTTCGTCGACGCCAATGGCACGCTCGACTGTCAAGCCACGGCTTTTGGCATATGCCTTGACCAACTGCGGCATGTAGTCGGTGCCGATGCCGCTGCCGCCCTGCCAGTTCGTTACGCCAAGATTGCCGACCGGGCCAGTGCGCGCAGGTGCCGCCGTCATGGGAGCCGTGGGGCAGGCGCCTGACACGCAATCGAAGCGTTCAACCTCGAGGGTCATGACCCCGAGCACCTTGGATTCGATCACATAGCGCTGGCCATCGAACGACCGCAGGTCGCCGGTCACCTCGAAGCCCCCTCCCTTGAAGCGCAGCGTCGCTTCCTCTGCCAAAGCCATCTGGCAAACGGCGGCTCCCCATCCCATCGCCACCATGAACGCAAGAAGGCGGCGGCGCCCCGAACTCCACATCGATATTCTCCTGTCAGTGCGAAAATCCGTCTACTCAACCGTCAAGAACATCATCCCCGGGCCAGCAAGTCGCTCAACGTATCGGAGTTGAAGCGCTTCGACTCGGGCAATTGCTGACCGCATGGGGCGGAGCCCAGGCGGACAGTTTCCTTTTCGACCTTGCCACCCGGGCGAAGGCGCACGACCAGCGCCTCGATCACTGCGAGTCTGCCCTGACCGCAATAGTCACCGCTTGGCATGTCGCCTCGAGTCTCGTAATCGATCAGCAGCGTGATGGCGCCCTGTCGCTGGTTCTTGTTGTGCAGGAAGGTATAGACTTCCGCGTGCGTTCCGCTTCCTGCGCCCGTGTCGTCGGTGCTAAGGAAGCCGCGACCGCGCGAACCTTCACGTGCTGCGGTCAATGCCGCATCGAGGCTCCCAGGGGACTTCGACCAAACGTGGCCAGGTCCATCACGTGGTGCGAGATATTCGAGCGCATGAAGATCGAGATTGACCGGCGCGGACCAGAGCACCGCGACCTTGGAGACCTGTGCGAAGTTCACGCTAGAGGCATCGATGTTAGTGGTGGATCCATCATCGAGCTTCAGCGCCACGGGCGCGGCGCCTTCGAACATATCGAGCACGAAGGTCAGCTCGCCGCCATCGCCCACTGTGCGCACAAACTCGTGTCCGGCGTAGACGAATGTGACGGGTCGGCCGGCGAGGCACGGTGAGCGCAACTTGATTTCCAGTCGTCCAGCCGGCTTCGGCTCGGTTGCAAGTTGCATGTCCCTGCATGCACCGTTGGACGACATACGCCGGGCGAGATCATCGGCGGCCGACCGACTCCGGCCTTCCGCAGTCTGACGCGCTCGCTCCTCCTGCTCGTCCTTTTTACGCGCGGCTGCCTGTTCCGCCGCCTTGCGTGCGGCCTCGGCTGCCTGACGCGCTCGCTGCTCCTGCTCGGCCCGTTTGCGCGCGGCTTCCTCCTCCGCCGCCTTGCGTGCGGCCTCGGCTGCCTGGCGCGCTCGCTGCTCCTGCTCGGCCCGTTTGCGTGCTGCTTCCTCCTCCGACGCCTTGCGTGCGGCCTCGGCTGCCTGGCGCGCACGCTCTTCCTGTTCGGCCCTCTCGCGCGCTGTTTTCTCCTCCGCCGCCCTGCGTGCGGCCTCGGCCTGACGGGCACGTTCCTCCTGCTCGGCCTTCTCGCGGGCGGCGTCCCGTTCTGCCGCCTGGCGCGCGGATTCCGCAGCCTGACGCGCATGTTCCTCCTTTTCCGCCTTGTCGCGTGCGGCTTCCTCCTCAGCTGCCTTGCGTGCAGCCTCCTCCTCGGCCTTCCTGCGCGCTTCGGTCTCGGCCGACAACCGCTCGCGCAAACGATCCGACTCATCCTTCAGGCGCTTGACCGTGTCCTCTGACTGCCGCTCCTTCGATGCGGATCCAGCGTCCTCCGGCAAGCGACGTTCGTCAACGAACGACGGCAGTTGCGACTGCCCTTGTGCCGATGCGGCGCGAGAGCCTGGCCCGAACGCCAACACGGCTGCCGTCATCGTCAGATACACGACACCCGTGCCCAATCGCATCGCCCGGATCATGGTGTCCCCTTCGTCAATCTGGCGATCGATTGGTCGACGTTGCGGCAGCCACCATGTGTCTTCGCGTTTCGGTACAGGACGAGCGCGCGAACCTCGTCCCTGGCCACGCCTAGGCCGTGTTCGTGGAGCGATGCAAGGAAGCACATTGCAATGGGATCGCCCTGGGCAGCCGCCACCTCCCACAGCGCGCGCGCCGAGGCGTAGTCGGGAGCACCAGTTGCAGGCGACGCATACAACGTTCCGAGCTGAGTCATCGCCCAGACGAGCCGTTGTTCGCCCAATCCCAGTGCGAGCGAGCGCCGAAGCCAGTACTTGGCCTCTGCCTTGTCGGCGCTGCTCGTGCCCGCAAGGCTCTGGTCTGCCTTCTTCAGAGCGCCGGCAAGATCGATCAACGTCGCCTGCTCTCCGCGCGTGGAAACATCCGGCACGGCAAGGATTGAGCTCAAAGTCGTCAAAGTAGATGGATGTTCGGCTGCCTTCGTTGCCGTGCTCTGGGAAGCGGGCGAAGTCAACAGGCCAGCGACGTCGCCGCCACCGCGAAGGGCAAATGTGGAGGCAATTGCAAGAAGTCCGGCGACGAGGAAGCCCAAGCCAAATGCGCGCTGGAACATGTATGGACTGCGCGCCTGCTCTTCCTGTCGTGTCAGGAACTTCGGGGTGTGTGCGGGAAGCGAATGTGGTGCGCCGGAGGGCGCTACCGCCCTGGCAGACGCTGTGGCTTGTGCACGCACTGGCAGCGGCGGGGGCGTTGCCGGTGGCGGATTCGCCGCTAAACGCGGCGCCGGCACAGCCGAGGTTCCAGTCTTCTTCCCAGGATAGAAATCGGGAAGGGGCGGATCAGCGGCTGCCGGCGTTGGAGACGTTGCGGCGCGATCGAGCGGAGGAGGTGGCGGCAGGCGCACCGCGGCAGGCGGCGGCGGGGCGACCTGGTCGACTTCGACCGACGCTTCCGGCGGCGGCGGCTCATCAGCCTTCAACTGCGGGGCAGTAGCGGCGGATGCAGCCGGGGGCTCCGACGGAGCGGAGCCCTTGGCATCCTCGCTCGACGCAACGAGCTTCATCGTGCCTTTCCGTTTCACGTCCAGCCGCGAAAGCCCCTCGCCAACTGCGACCGCAGGGGCACTTTCCGCATCGCCTATCTCGCCTGCCGCTTCAGCCTCTGCCGCCAGGCGGATCGCCGCCATGCTCTCCAGTTCGGCGCGGCGAGCCTTGGCGCGCGCTGCAATTTCGGCGCGCCGCTTTTCGGCGCTTACAACGACAATGCCGCGGCGAACGCTGCGAAGAGCGGCGAGGCTAGGCCAGCGCAGCTCTTCACGTAACGATGCCGATGGGATGGAGACCGCTACCGGCGTCCCCGGCAGAAGTGCCGGCCAATCGATGACGTCGGCGGCAACCAACATTTCGACGCCCTTCTCACCAACGCGCATCCTGGAAGCGGTGAGTTCGCCAGAAGGCCAGCCCGACCGATCATCGCCGCGCGCGTCATCATCTAGCGGATCAATGCGGAACACCGGTTTTTCCGGAAGCTCGAAAACGTCAAGCAATCGGATGACGGCCTCGCCATCGTCGGAGTCTTCGGCGGCCTTCACGATCTCAATCTTCATGCCTTTCACGGCTAAACCTCTAGTCGAATGTTGGGAAACTCAGAGAGAAGGCGCGCCAGATCGGCCGTCGAATCGCTTGCCGACCAGTAATGTGCATTCGATATGTTCGCCTCGACCAAACGCGAAAAAGCTTCACACCACAGCTCCGCGAACGGCCGCAATTCAGCTGCTGTCGCAACACCGCCGGCCTCATCCGGGTCGGCATGCTCCAGCACGACGCCGGCTTCGGAATGCGGCGTTGCCGCGCGGTGGGCACGCCTGTCGTCCACATTCAGCCGCTCCAGGAAGCCGTGCAAAGCCGCGGCGACAGTGCTTGCGAATGCCCGTTCGCCGGCGTGGGTGCGTGCCACGAACGACTCGATCACCTCTGCAACGCGCCGGACGAGCCCCAAGCGGACCGCACCCGTAGCAAGCTCGTCAACGATATGTTCCGCCACCCAGGCCGGCATGCCGATGTGGCGGCAGAAACGCTCGGCACGTACCAATCGCCGCATGGACTCGAACCAATGGCCAACCGCAGCCTGTGCGAGCGCCATGGACATGCCGCGAGGGACGAGCGCAGGTTGGGGCTGGGCCGTATCGTTCGGCTCAACTTCAAGGACTGCGAGAGGACGTGCGACACCTTTGGTGCGCTCGTCGAGCGAGGCGAATTCCGAGCGGCGATAGATCGCCACAAGTTGCGGCTCCTCGATGCGCAAAGCGGACAGCAGCGTTCCGAGGTGCTTCTGGCGCGACAAACTCCGCAGGCGGTGATCGAGGACGGCGCCCACCCTGCGACGCCAGTCGTCGAGGTCTGTGGAACCGCTGTCGGCGCGATATCGCAGCAAGCGGCTGCGGACAAGCGCATGGAGTTCGGCAAGCTGACGGCGCAGCTCGCGTTCCTTGGAGGAGCGGTGGCTCACGCTGGCGAGGGCGTCGAGAAGGCGTTGCGCGTCGCTTCGCGAGCCGATGGGCGTCAACGGCAAGGCAACCGCCATGTTCGAGCGGGCGGCGCCCAATGCTGCGCCGTTTGCGGGTACCATCGTGACGTTGCGAGGTGCGGCAGGTATGTCTTTCCTGCCGGTTCGGTCGAGGCGCACGGTGAACGTATTCGCGAACGGTTCGCCGGGCGTCCACTCGGCGAGCCATGGCAGGCCGGCGGCGATGGCGTGATGGATATGGTAGGTGAGCACATCTCTCGCAGGGACCGGATCGCCTTGAACAGCGGCCTGCGCCAGCGCAGACCGTTCGATCGCCTCAGCCACCACAAAAAGTCTCGTGGGAACACGCTCGCGCTGATGTGGTTCGGCGCCGTGCGCAAGCTCAACCCAGTCATTGACGACGCCGGGTAGCAGACCGTTGGCGCGGCTGCCACTCTCCACACACGCCACCATACATGTCACCTCGTGGCGCCTGCTCGATCGGTCGAGAAGGTAGCGGGACTTCACGTGCGCGAAGACGCGAATGATCTGCTGCAAGTCGGGGGCGGCAGCGATGGCATGCATCCGCCGCAACCTGCGCGATGGCACGATATCGAGATCAGCGGGCAGATCGACCGCGGGAAAGTCGATGACGTCCGCTGACGAAAGGCTTGCCATGGCACCTGCGGGGGCGTGCAGGCTCACCTCGGCAGCGAGCGCGGCGACCATCGAGCGGGATACAGTTGTCGGATGCCCATAGCGTCCGACGATACGCACCGGCTTGTCGTTGCGCCGGATCAACTGCTGGAGGGTCACGGCAGAGATGATACTGTCGGGATGAACGACAAACCAGCCAGACGACGGATCGCGTTCCAGCAAGGCCTCGCGCGTTGCAAAGGCTTCAGCCGTGAAACCCAGTTGCGACAGCGCCGCCACCATGTCCGCGAACAACTTCGTCAGGTCGGGCTGATCGTTCCAAAGCAATGACAACGCCCGGATGCGCTCAGAGTCGGGGATGTGCGCAGCCACATCGGCGAGGTCGCGCCAATAGTTGGCGGCAGCAAGCAGTCGCAGTCCCGCAGATTCCACATAGTTGCGCTCGACGGTCTCCTGCAACCACATCACGTCCGCCTCGGAGAGACCCGGCATCGTGGCTGGCTGTACCTTGGCGGCAACATCCCGATGAATGGCGCTCATGCGAGCGAGGGTTTCATGCGCAGGTGTGCCGCCAGGGAAGCATAGCTGATGCACACCTGTCACGATGGCAGCAAGATCGGCGATTCCGAGCAGTCCGATCCGGAACGGATGATCGCGCGGAGGCGCCGAGATCTCGGATGCGCGGTAGCGCACGGCCACGGCGCGGTCAACATTGCCGGACCGTAACAGAAGGCGGCGCAGGATCTCGGACTCGTCATGCTGCAGATCTGCCTCGCCGGGAGGCGTCTGTGGCGAGGTCAATGCTCCCACCATCTGGGCGCGCAGGTTCGCCCACTCGCTGACAAGCGCAATGGCGGGCGGCTGGTCAACAGCCTGCTGGACACTGCGATATCGCCCGCCCAGCATCTTCAGTTCGCTCGACAGGCCCGGCTGGCTTTCGGCGACCACCTGACGGTGACGCTCCAGCCAATTTACCAGATGTTCGATTCGCTCGATCGACTGGCGCGCTTCGAGACTTGTCTTTTGCGCGGGGGTCATGCAGCGCCCTCCGCCCGAGGCCCCGTAGAGGATGCGGCGCTTTCTTCGTGGGCGATGGCGCGGTTCGTCGTCGGCGTTCCCTGCGCAACGCGCCCCGATGCGGAGCTTTCGGAACGTTCACCTGAGAGCCACGCTGGCGCCTGCCGAGGCGGACTTGCCAATCTCAGATCGTCGGCGAGCCCAGCAAAACGGTCGAATTGCGCGTCCGAGCCGTGGCCGCACGTAGCGGCTCCTATCAGCATGGCGAGGCGCGGATCGGCGACCTGAAGCGCGGGCGAACCAGGTGCGCCGCTTGCCATCTCGTCCGTGCGCGCATTCATGTTGACGATGCGATGCGGACTGAGCGGCAGCGACATTTCGACGAGGCCAGACACTTCCGCCAGTTCGGCGTAGCGGCCACTCAACAACATGAGATCAGCACGCATTGCATGACACGCTTCGCCGGCGCGCGTCACGGGCGCTGCGAAATGCTGCGAAATGGTATGGGACAAATCGTGCGCATCGAGAGCGATGGCGACGCCCGCAAGGCGGAACTCGCGCGCGCCCTCGCGGGTGGCCAGCGCCTCGAATTTCGCGTCGAGTGGTGCCATGCGTCCGTCCCCCAGACGTACGAGATGGCTGAGCGATACGCGGCGGACGATGGCCGACGGTCTTCTGCCGGACACCGCCTGATGCAGTTCGATCAGCGCGGTTGCCGCTGGGATCAGCACTTTGCGCAAAAAGCCAGCCGAAAAGTGGCGACCGAGATTTTCCCGGTCGTTCGCCGGCGCATCGATTACCCGCACCAGCAAAGCGGCGCCATCCGGATGGCCGGCAACATCTAGAGCGGATGCAATGGTAGGCAGAATATGCGCATTGATCACCGCATCAGTGAGACTATCGCCGGCAATCGTCGTGCGATCCGCCACTTCGATGCTCGGCTTCAGACTTCCCTCTGCACCGATGGAATAGTTGACGATGCACAGCGTGGTGGCCCGGCCAGCCAAATCCAGTGTCGCGACCCGCAAGCCTGCCGGCCTGCCGTTCCGCCTCTCGCTGCCCAGGCGCCCGACGAGCGAAACGAACTGGCGAACGCCGCCGGAAAAGCGTTGCTGGATTTCGTCATGGAGATAGACAATCTGTGAGGATAAGCCAGTATCGAGGCCGAGCGCCACCGAAGGACGCGGTGGCGTCAGAGCGCCATCCTTGTTCCAACCGAGTGCCGACCATATCTGATCGAGTGCCTGCTCGACGCGGATCTTCAGCTGCTCGCGTTCATCCGGCGGGGCCGAAAGCGGGCAGGTCACGAGCACGCGCTTCAACATTCGCAGGTGGCCACTGCTGCTCACTCGGTCGGGATCGCCGATCTGCGCCATCGCGTGCAGAACGCATTCGGCAACGAACATCGAGAGCACTGCCGCCGACGAGAAGCGCGGACGCAGCGCGGGTTCCAGGCCTTCTGTTTCATCGGCGATTATCCGGCCATCCTCCGTGACGTGCGACAGCAGCCGGCCGGCGACCATTGTGCCCGGATCTTCCGATTGTCCGGTGGCGCCGGCTCTGGAGAATCGCCAGATTTCAGCATGGGCTTCGGTATCTCCTGCGGCATTGATGAGTGCGCCGAGGCCCGTCTGTCCTGGAGCGGCACCGGGCGCATGAGAAAGTCGCAGACCTTCAGCGCCTACGCGGACGAGGCTCGGCCAAAAGAATGCGTCGAGGCGTCCACTTCGCAGTGAAGCGTGCTCGTCGCCGAAATTGGTTGCGGAGAACTCCGCAACGGTCGCAAACGGGCCTTCGTGCACCCTCGTCGGACAGGACAGGTCGCGAAACCTTAGTGCCTCGGCCACCGGCTTGGCCTCAGAGGGCGGTTCATCCCGCGACGGGACGATCGCGGCAGACGTTTGGGCCGTATCGATATCGAGAAGAAGATCGACGCTGCCTGATCGTGTGCGCCAATGCGCTGAACGGATGTCCACGAACTGAAGCTGGGGCATCTCGAGTGCTGTATCGAGCACATTGAGCATCGACAGATAGCGCGCAATACGCTCCAGAGCGAAAGCCGTCTCCACCTTTGCGGAATTCGGTGATGCCGCAGCCTGTCGTGAACCAAGCTCCTCGAATTTCGCGTAAAGACGTGTCAGCCACGCATCGAACCAGTCGCTCTCGACAAAATCGCCGACGTGGGCGGCGTCACTCACGAGTTTGAAGATGGGCGCGAAGACCACATCGTCGCTGTTTGGAAGCAGATATTCCCGCTGGTCGATGCGGCTCAACGGATCAACCTGCGTGTCGATCGCCACGACGGCTTTCAAGGCATCGACATTGCGCAGACCTTCGGCGGGCCGTTCCAGATAGAGGCGGACCCAATTCGAAGGACCCTTGTCGTAGCGCGGCTCGCCGTCCTCGCCGCGACCAAGGAAGCGGAGATAAGGAAGCGGGATCCAAGCTCCCAGAAAGGGTTCGAGTGCCTGAAAGCCTGAGATCCATAAGGTTTGGGAGGGTGCAAGTCGCTCGCCGGTCAGCGGGTGCCATTCGACCCCGTCGCAATCCGTTCGCTCGCTGAACGGGATGAGAAGCGGGCCAGCCTCAGGGTCGGGCTCCTCGACAAACTTGCCAGCGGTCGCCGAAAGCGACGCTGTTCTTATAACAAGATCAATGAATTGGATGCCAGAAAAGGGAACGAGGCGCGAAACTGCGGCGACGAGGGGATTTGCACCCGCAATCCTCGTGTCCGAAACAGTGCTCGTCCTCACCGCGCGGAGCTCGGCGTTCGACATTCGGAGTTACTCGTACACACGCACAATCAACACGACGCTCACCCAGGTCCCCTTCAGGAACCTGATGTGATCGAGAACCGTGGCATTGCCACGATACGCAATACCGACGTCGGCGCTCCACTCGCCAAAGTCGCATCACCCCTACCGCAAATCTTTGCGACACCCCAGAACTGAAACCGCAGGTAGAATAACAACTGTTCAGTGACCCGCCAACATGAACCCTCGCCCAAACGTATAGAAATCATCAGCCGACCACGGCACGGACATTACCGCCCCGCGCAGGCAAGACCATGGCGAACGCGCAAACTAAGTTACCGCAGTTAGAAGCCACTGCGGCGTGCCGATCAATGTGCTCTCAGTCAGCCTAATTTCCGGGACCGCCAGATTGGGCTTGGCTGGCCGTCACGAGAGCCTGTTGCGCATGCGATCATTACGAGCTCGCATGCGGCGTCATGACACTCCGACGGCTTCAGCCGAAAAGTTGCGCAGTCAAACGATCAATTCATATCATCAATTTCTAAGGCACGAATGCAAGTGCCAAAAGCAAGTCAAGAATGCGGATCAACCGCGCCCAAAGCCTGGGGGAGGACACCTTGGCGGACCGGAAACTCTACGGTGGACGGCTGCCGCGCCGCGTCCGCCCATTTATCAATTCAGGCCTGGAAGCGGCATCCAAGCATATTGCCGTGGCGCAGCGCGCTCCCGCGATGCGGGGGTTCGGCGCTTTCCTGTCCGAAAAGCGATGGTTCTTCATTGCGCTTCTGGCAGGCTTTCTCGTCCTGCAACTGCCTCCGCCCGAAGGACTGAGCCGCGAAGGCCTCATCGTTCTGACCATGTCTCTGGTCGCGATCGTCCTGTTCATCACCGAGCCGATACCGCTACCTGCCGTCGCGCTTCTCATCGTGCTGGGGCAGGTGATGCTGCTCGGCATCGATTCCGATGTCGTGGCGAGAAGTCTGATGAGCGACTCGGTGCTGTTCATCCTCGGCTCGCTGATGCTGGCCGTCGCGGTAGTCAAGCAGAAGCTCGACAAGCGCATCGCCTTTTTCATCGTTCGCATGACTGGCACGCAGACCGCCTACATCGCTGCCGGTATTGCATTCGTCTCGGGCTTGCTCGCGTCTGTGATCGGCGAGCACACGGTGGCGGCGATGATGTTGCCCGTGGCGATCACACTCATCAGCCTCACTTCAGACGATCCGCGTCAGGTGCGCAAACTAGCGGCCGTGCTCCTGTTCTCGATCTCCTACGGTTGCTCGATTGCAGGCATAGGCACCCCTTCGGGCGGCGCGCGCAACGCAATCATGATCGGCTACTGGAAGGAGTTCTTCTACGATCCGGCCAACCCGGAAACGCGCAAATTTCTGGTCGACTACGTCTCCTGGATCATTCACTGCTATCCGATCTTCCTGATGCAGCTGCCGTTCGTCGTCCTCATCCTACTGTGGACTTTCCGACCGGAGCAGAAGAATATGGCGCGTGCAGTGGCCAAGCTGCGCCAACAGATCCGCTCGGCAGGGCCGATGAAATCGTCCGACTACGTTGCGATCAGCGTGTTCGTGTGCGTACTTCTCGGCTGGATTGGTTTTTCCGACACGCTTGGACTCGGCACCGTCGCCGTCATGGGCGCAGTCGCGTTCCTTGTGATCGGGCTGGTGCGTTGGGAAGACATCAATTCCGGTGTGAACTGGGGCGTCGTTCTGCTTTATGCGGCGGCAATTTCGCTCGGCATCCAGATGAAGGATACCGGCGCGGCGCTCTGGGTGGCAAACTCGTTTCTCGGCATGGTTGCGCCGCTGGGGATGGATAGCGGACCGGCACTCTGGGCAGCCGTTTCGGCGCTGACGACGGCTGTCACCAACACGATGTCGAATGGTGCGGCCGTCGCGGTTCTGGGCCCCATCACGCTCAAGCTCGCGGCCGCGGCCGGGGAAAGCCCGTTGTTAATCGGCTATGTCACGGCGATTTCCTCGGCCTTCGCCTATCTCACCGTGATCGGCACTCCAGCCTGTACAATCGTCTATTCCTCTGGCTTCCTGAAGACGACGGACTTCCTCAAGGTCGGCTATCGCATGGTCATCATGTCGATGGTTTCCTTGATGCTGGCTGCCTCGCTTTACTGGCCTCTGGTTGGACTGTGACATGACGCGACGCGAACTGTACGACGATCCTGGCGACAGCGGCGATACGTCAAAGCGCTTCTCAATTCTAGTTTGCGTCGATGGATCGGCTGAGAGTTCTGCCGCGTTGAAGTATGCCGTGCGCATTGGATCGGGAACGGACGCGGATCTTACGCTGCTCTATGTCCGACCGGCGGACCTCGGGTTGCAGATGGCTGGCCTTCAAGGCTCGGTGGCGCGCGAGAACATCCTCAACTGGGGTCTTGAGCTGCCGGGCACCCGAGCGCTGAAAAAGGCGCGTGACCAGCTTGTCGCTTTGGAATGGCTGAGCGAGGATTGGGAGACGCGATTCACCAACAAAACCGTTGCGGGCGATCCGCTCGGCGACAACATGACGACCTACACCAACGAAGAAGGCCGAAGCATCACACTCAAGCTCAAGGTCGGTTCATCTGTGGCGCAAGGGATTTTGGATGAGTGCGCGGCCAATTCCTACGACATCACGATTGTTGCGGAGACGACCGACGACGACGCAATCGGGCTCGGCCATATCGATTCTGCCGTCGCCGAAAAAGTCGCCCTCGAGCACTCGGGCACGGTGCTGGTCACGCGCGCTATCGAAGAAAGCCACGGACATCTGTTGTGCGTGACCGATGACGAAGCATCGCTCCGGGCCGCGCGTCGCGATGCGGAAATCGCCTCGCGCTGCCTATGCCCTGTCTATCTGCTGTCGGTCGCCAGCAACGAGGATGAACGGGCCGCAGCAGAGCAAGCGATTGCAGCAGCACGTCGCGAGATCGAAGCTGCGGGCGTGCGGCCGTCGGGCGAGATTATCGTGGTGGGCGATCCGGCCGAGCGTATCGTGGCGGAAGGGCGCAAATATTCGGTGATTGTTCTGTCGCCCATAAGCTCGCAGAGCCGCTGGCGGCGACTTTTCTCGCGCACGACGACGATCAATGTTCTCAAGCGCGCGCATAATTCAGTAATGGTGGTGCGATAGATTGCCCAGCTTCCGCAACTGCGTCTCATTGTTTGACAGCCGCAATAACGCTTTCGATAGAAGCACGATCGCTTCCATCCTTGCGGATCAGCCTCCAAAGCGTGTCGCGAATTTTCAGTTTCGCTCCTGACGCTTCAAGTCCTTGTTCTCGTGCATGTCGTCATCGCAAAGCCGCTACACACTTTTTCGCAACCAGACGTTCAACACTCAAGCGGCGCGCTGTTCCCTCAGCGCATGCGCAAACGCCGCCCGGACGTGCGCCAGGGCAGCCTGATTGTCTTAGCCACATCGTGCATGCAGCTAGTCAGTATCATATGCGGCCTTAAGACCGTGGTGGCCATCAGGAGCCGACGGCCATGGTTGCTTTTCGGCTTTCTGAATGGGCGCGATTTATGGAGGCCAGCGCCAGGATTGCAGCCACGGTCGTCACGTAGGCAATCGCCTGCATGATGCTCGGATGATCGCGATAACCGATCAGCACATGCAGCACGCGGCCCAGCCAGCTCGACTCGGACAGCAGTGCCGAGCTGTTCCAAAGCGTGCCGTCGAGAAGATTCATAACGCCGGCATTGGAGAGCTGATGCACGGCTTCAGCCGCCAAGCCGCCGGCGAGCAGCGTCACCATCACGCCGGTGATCGAGAACATGCGGCGGATCGGCAATGCCGCCAGGCCGAAATAGAGCACAGCAGAAACCAGCGCACCGAGCGCCAAGCCGCCGGCGGCGCCGAGTGCCACGCTGGTCGCGCCTTCGCTGCCCTGCATCAGAATGCCTGCCATGAAAAGGACCAGCTCGCTGCCTTCGCGCATAACCGCGATGGCTACGGCGATGCCCAATGCGAACAACGTCTGGTGGCCGTCAACGACATCGTTTCCAAGCTTGCGCAGTCTGGCTGTCATCTCGCGGGCATGATCCGCCATCCACACGACATGCCAAGTCAGCATTACCACAGCGATCATAAGTACGCCCGATGCAAACAGTTCCTGGCCGCGTCCGTCAAATGCGTCAGTGATCCGCGCGGCGAACATGGCAACGATGATCGAGCCGGAGATGCCGGCCAGCACACCCAGAGCAACCGCTCTGTTGCGGCCTCCAATGCCGCGCGAAGCAGCAAGCACTATGCCGACTATGAGGCCCGCCTCGAGGACCTCGCGAAAGACAATGAGCAAGGCTGCGATCATAGGATCTACTCCGCTACAATCGTGCCTTTGGCGGTATCCTCATGGAATTCACCAACGAAGGGATAACGGCCTGCGGCAAGCGGCTTCAAGCGGATTGTCGCGGTGCCGCCAGCAGTAATCACCTTTTCAACGTCCAGAACCTTGCTTTC
>JBFWVC010000007.1:0-17500 GCA_050246945.1 Hyphomicrobiaceae bacterium | reverse complement strand
AAATGGTTACCATGCTGCCGTTGGCGATTGTATCGACACCGATGCGTGCAGCGCAGCACGTGCGGCGCAACATCGGCAGGGCTCTAAACCTGGCTCAATTGCGCGGAAAGTACCAAGTGCGATGATCAAGAAGTCCGCTTCATACGTTTCGGCCCCGTTGCGAGGCGAACTTCTCGATCCCAATCAAACTAGAACCGCGAAATTCGTGCCGAGGTTGCCGCAGAATGTGACGAACTTCGTGAAAACGACACGAGGATCGGATGCAGCACCGAGACCGCGCGGCAGAGATCAAGCCTAAGGCCGACGAAGAGTGCGCGCAGCGGTTGTTCTCGTATGGGCGCGGGAACTTGGGAACTTTGCGTCGTGCAGCCAACGTACGACTGACTGGGCAACCGCCATCTCAGCGCCGCTTTGTGACGGCAAAGCTTTCCTACGGGTACTCTGCGGGGGATTTTGCTGGCAAACTTTGACGCGCAGAGCGAACGTCACGAGTCTCTGGTCCGCCTTCAACGCTGGCGCTGCGGTTTGTGGCGCGCCGCTGCGATGTGTGCCCTCTCTGTGGAGAGGGCTATTGGTGCGCTCGCATGATGCAGCTGCCAGCGGTCCATACGGGGAAGCGAGTGCACGAACTAGGGACAACGGGGGAGCGCTTCAATGTGTTCCGTTGGAAGAGGCTGAGCGCGCCGTGGTGAGCCGAGGTCACTTCAAAGGCAGCGCGAAACACCATCCGCTCGCCGGCGGATCACGTCCGGTCGGCCTGCCGAACGTGTACGGCGGCCGCGGCCGACGCAGCTTGCGCGATCTCTACGAAATGGATCATGGAGCGGCACCGCCCGGCGGCCGCTTCCGCTGGCTCATGAGCACCGTGCTGGCAGCGGCGATCGGCTCAGTCGCGATCTTCACAGTCATTTATGGCTCGGTCGATTCCAAAGAAAGCGTGAGCGGATTCCTGCCTACGCTGGCGCGCATCGGCACCGGTGAGATTCCTTCGCCTTCGCTGCCGAACGTGAGACGACTGGCCGGCCTCAACTGGTTCACGCCCAAGTCCGACAGATTGGAGGTCACGAGCGGCGCCGGCTCGATGCGCTTCGTTATCCAGGAAAAGCTGCACCAGCGGCGCAATGGCCGGGACTACATCCATGCGAAGCCCTATGTGAGGATCGCCGCGCGGCTCGGTGCGCCCTCCGACACGACGAAGCAGCTCATACCGGCATTCAATCCTTTCAAGCTCTACGCGAACTCGACCCCGATACAGGACGTCGACAGCGACCAGGGCGAAACTATTGCAAATGCTGACGTCGTCGTGCGCGTCGTCGAGCTTCTGGGCGGCATTCTGCCGGTGGAGGATGGGCAGCGCATGGACGAGGCAGAAGTGCGCGAGATCGTCGTGCGCGATGCCGATGCGATGCGTGCTCCGGTCGCCGATGCTGCCGGAGGGCTTGGTGTGGAAGATCTGGCCGCACCGAAGGTAGTGGCTCAGCAGCCAAACACGACGATCCTGGCCAAAACCGTGAGCGAAAGAACCGATGCCAACGACGACATCGAGGACGGCGAATTGACGGTCGTGAAAGTGGGCAAGGGCGATACGCTGAAGAAGATCCTGATGAAGGCTGGCGCCGATCAGTGGCAAGCCGCGGCCATGATCGAAGCTGCGCGCGGCACCTTCAAGGAACGCGATCTGGAGCCCGGCAACGAGGTTCACGTCACGCTTGTGGAATCGCTCACCGAAGCGGATCGCAAGGAGCCGGCGCGCTTTTCTGTATTCGCCGACGGACACGTGCACAAAGTAACGGTGACACGCGGACCTGCTGGTGAGTTCGAAGCGTCAGCGACACCTATCGGCGCCGAGGCCGCGGTGCGCGCACTGCTCAACGACGACGACGACGAACTCAGAAATGCCAATCTCTATTCGGGCATCTATAATGCCCTGCTCGAGCAAGGTATCGACTCCGAGACGATCTTGCAGATCCTTCGTGTACACGTCTACGAAACCGACTACAGGCGACGACTGAGAGCCGGCGACCAGATCGAACTGTTCTTCGACGTGAAGGACCAAGACAACAGCAAGAACGAACTTGGCGAACTGCTTTACACATCAATCACGGCCGGCGGCGACACCTCTCGCTTCTACAGGTACCGAACGCCCGATGGGGCCATCGACTATTACGACGATCAAGGCAACAACTCGAAACGGTTCCTTATGCGACGCCCGGTGCGCAGTTCCAACGTGCGGCTGACTTCGGGTTTCGGCTATCGTTTCCATCCGCTTCTCAACCGCCGGAAAATGCATACAGGCGTGGACTGGGCTGCACCGCCCGGCACGCCGATCCTTGCCGCGGGCAATGGCGTGATCGAGCAGGCGGGGCGGAAAGGCCAGTACGGAAACTACGTTCGCATCCGCCACGCAAACGGCTACCAAACGGCCTATGGGCACATGTCGGCGATCGCGCCCGGCGCACGCGAAGGCGCGAAAGTGCGGCAGGGCCAGGTGATCGGCTACGTCGGTTCAACCGGTCTGTCGTCGGGCCCGCATTTGCATTTCGAAGTGCTCGTCAACTCACAGTTCGTGAACCCGATGTCGATCCAGGTACCACGCGAGCGTCAACTCGACGGACGACAATTGGCGCAATTCCAGAAGGAACGCGCGCGCATCGACGACCTGATGCGGCGCGCGCCCGTCAAGACAGCAAGCAAATAGACGGAGGAACCCGCGAGATGGCGGGGACTGGTCAGCGGGCCTCTTCGTGGCTTGCAAGGAAGCGGTATTCGGGTGAATCGTCGAGGAGATTCTGCTCGAACACGATACCGGCGCGGCCGCGCCTGCGCCAGATCACCCTGCCCGGCAGCAAAATCCCGCCCAGATCGATTGCGACGATGTCGCCGTCGCTCAGCTGCTCGGACGTCTCGATGCCGAGGCCGCCCGTCGACACGTCGGTAATGCGGATCGCGGACTCGATCGTGCCAATCACCAGGAGTGCGGCGCAGGAAACGGTGATGCGAGGCGACTGACGCTGCTCCACCCAGTGCGGCATGACGAACTCGCCATCAGGTTCGCGAAGCGGTGCGCGTCCTGCAGCGGCCTCCTTGAGCGCGGCGACAAGAACATCATCGTCATCGACGCGTCGGACGGGGTTAAATATGCGGATCGCATTTTCGATCTCAGCGAGAACACGATGCGCCTTGGTGCATGCGGTCTGCCAGGCTGCACAAAGATCAACGGTGGGCACTGCGGCGAGATTCGGGATGGCCTGACGGTCCGCGGTGAACTGCACAGTGGCGCTCATCGCACAGCCCAGCGCATCGTTGAAGGCATTCAAAGCCTCTGCGGCGGCGGTGGCCGGATCGAGCCGGCAATAGCGCGTCGACGCGAGAATAAAGTCGGACGAGCCGACCGGATAGAAGCGGGTCAAAGCACGGGCGGCCCGCAGGTCGGGTTCGTCGCGAAGAGCGTTGGCGGCGGTAGCGCATATCGCGGTCAGCACAGCGGCACGCGTCACTTCGGTGCGCAATGTCAGGAGAAGTGACAGTGCGCGCGACTGCGCCGCAATGGGCCGGGGCGAGAACGCGCCATCATGTATCAGTCGCCCCAGCGCCAATTCGGATAGTTCGTGCGAGGAGGGGGTGGAGAACGCATTATCGCTCCAACCTGTCGGTACCGTTCGAGATGAACCGACGCTCGATTCCAGCCGCTCTGCCCAAACGCTCCGCATACCTTGCATCCGCGAACCTCGACGGGCCACAACAATACAACCTTTGGCATGTGTCGTCTGCTGCGCCCGGCGCTCATTGCAGAGAGTCCGACTTGCCTAGCAACCCATTTCGACCTCTGACAGCACAACCATAGGTATTACAGGTATCGGAACAATTAATTCCTTTGCTCAAAAAAATGAACCCCGGCTGAAGCAATCAGCCGGGGTCCCTCGTGTTGCAATAGCATCCATGCCGCGGTCGCAACGATCAAGCCGCTGCCTTCACAGGCCAATCGTTGATCGTCAAACCGCCGTCGCGGACCGACACGCGCACCGCGTCGCCGTCCTTGACCCCGCCGGCGAGTATCTGCTCGGCAAGCGGATCCTGCACGTTCTTCTGGATGACACGTTTCAGGGGACGCGCACCATACGAGGGATCGTAACCGCGGTTCGCGAGCCAAGTGCGTGCCGCGTCGTCGAGCTTGATCGTGATCTTGCGATCAGCGAGCAGCTTGCCGAGCCGGCCCATCTGGATATTGACGATGGCGCCCATGTCCTCGCGCCGCAAGCGATGAAACAGGATGATCTCGTCGAGTCGGTTCAGGAACTCCGGCCGGAAGCGCGCCCGAACCTCGCCCATCACCAAGTCGCGGACGGCCTCCGTCTCCTCGCCCTCCTTCTGGCTGACCAAGTATTCTGCGCCCATGTTCGACGTCATGATGATGAGCGTGTTCTTGAAATCCACGGTCCGTCCCTGACCGTCGGTTAGACGTCCGTCATCGAGCACCTGGAGGAGGACGTTGAACACGTCTGGATGCGCCTTCTCGATCTCGTCGAAGAGCACGACCTGGTAGGGACGGCGGCGGACTGCTTCGGTCAATGCGCCACCCTCTTCGTAGCCCACGTAGCCCGGAGGCGCACCGATCAGGCGAGCCACCGAGTGCTTCTCCATGAATTCCGACATGTCGATGCGCACCATCGCGCTTTCGTCATCGAACAGAAACGCAGCAAGCGCCTTGGTCAGCTCGGTCTTGCCGACGCCCGTGGGGCCCAGGAACATGAACGAGCCGATCGGCCGACTGGGATCCTGGAGACCTGCCCGCGCACGCCTCACGGCCGTCGAGACGGCTATGACCGCTTCCTTCTGGCCAATAACGCGCCTGCTGAGCACATCCTCCATCTTCAGGAGCTTATCGCGCTCGCCCTCGAGCATCTTGTCGACCGGGACGCCGGTCCAGCGCGAGACGACACCAGCGATGTGATCGGGTGTCACCGCTTCCTCGACCATCACCGCGGCCTTGCTGCCCTCGCCCTCGGTAGCGGAGATGCGCTTCTCCAGATCAGGGATAACCCCGTAGGCCAACTCGCCGGCGCGCGCCAAATCGCCCTTGCGCTGCGCGCGTTCGAGCTCATTGCGGCGCTGGTCGAGCTCCTCCTTCAGCTTCTGGACCGAGCCAAGCTTGTTCTTCTCGGCTTCCCAGCGCGCGGTAAGTTCATTGCTCTTCTCCTCGAGACCGGCGATCTCCTTGTCGAGGCGGGACAGGCGATCCTTCGATGCCTCGTCGGTCTCCTTTTTCAGGGCTTCGCGCTCGATCTTCATCTGCATCAGATCGCGATCGATCGCATCCAGCTCCTCGGGCTTGCTGTCGATCTCCATCTTGAGGCGCGAGGCGGCCTCGTCGACGAGGTCGATGGCCTTGTCGGGGAGGAAGCGGTCAGTGATGTAACGATTTGACAGCGTGGCTGCGGACACCAGCGCGCTATCGGTGATGCGCACGCCATGGTGCATCTCGTACTTCTCTTTCAAGCCGCGCAGGATCGAGATAGTGTCCTCGACCGTCGGCTCGGTGATGAAGACGGGCTGGAAACGGCGTGCCAGCGCTGCATCCTTTTCGATGTGCTTGCGGTACTCGTCGAGAGTCGTCGCGCCCACGCAGTGCAGTTCGCCGCGGGCGAGCGCCGGCTTCAACAGGTTCGAAGCGTCCATCGCGCCGTCGGCCTTGCCGGCACCGACGATGGTGTGCAGCTCGTCGATGAAGAGGATGATGCGGCCTTCCTCGGTCGTCACCTCCTGCAGAACGCTTTTCAGGCGTTCCTCGAACTCGCCACGGTATTTCGCGCCGGCGATGAGGGAGCCCATGTCGAGCGCAAGCAGCTTCTTGTCCTTGAGGCTGTCAGGCACGTCGCCTTTGACGATGCGGAGCGCCAAGCCCTCGGCAATCGCGGTCTTGCCGACGCCAGGCTCGCCGATGAGGACGGGATTGTTCTTGGTACGGCGCGAGAGCACCTGGATGGTGCGGCGGATCTCCTCGTCGCGGCCGATGACGGGGTCGAGCTTGCCAGATGCGGCTGCCTCAGTGAGGTCGCGCGCGTAGCGCTTCAAGGCGTCATACGCCTGCTCGGCCGACGCGCTGTCGGCGGTGCGGCCCTTGCGAATCTCGTTTATGGCGCTGTTGAGGTTTTGTGGCGTGACGCCAGCCTTCTCGAGAATGCCTGCCGCTTCGGTACCCTTTTCGAGAGCAATAGCCAGCAACAGCCGCTCGGCGGTGACGTACTTGTCACCGGCCTTGTCGGCCACTTCCTCGGCCTTGGCGAATACGCGCGCCAACTCGGGCGACAGGTACACCTGCCCAGCGCCACCACCCGACACGCTCGGGATCTTCTTCAACGCCGCTTCTACCGCCTGCAAAGCCTGACGATGCTGGCCGCCGGCTTTGCCGATGAGCCCCGCAGCGAGGCCCTCGCTGTCGTCGAGCAGAACCTTCAATAGATGCAGTGGCTGGAACTGCTGATGGCCCTCGCGCAGCGCGAGACCCTGGGCCGACTGGATGAAGCCCTTGGAGCGGTCGGTATAGTTGTCGAAATTCATGGCAACCCCTTTGTATGGCATGACCGCGAGGCCCTTGCTGGCGCCTGCGACCATCCGAATGGTTGTATGTCTCACGCCCCGGCCGCGTGCCCTGTCGGCGCTCCCCAACCGGAACTTCAGCGTTTCATATGGGTGCGTTTTCGGCGCTTGGAAGGGGGCGCGACAACGATTGCCTCATGGCCAGTGTGGAATTTTCCTTGGGGCGGATAGTGGCAGTGGACACGCCGCCGCCGTGGCATGCCATGGCAAGCTTTGTGCCCGGCATCTGTTCTGTTAAGCCTGCCTGCGTAGCCGCCGCAGGACGCTCGCTAATGACCGACGCCGCCACACCCCACGTCACCGCGCTGTTCCGCTACCCCGTGAAGGGACTGACGCCGGAGCGACTGGACGAGGTGCATCTGTCGCCGGGCGAAACCGTGCCGGGAGACCGCGCCTATGCGATCGAGAACGGCCCGGGCCGCTTCAACCCGGACGAACCAAAGCACTTGCCCAAAATCAACTTCCTCATGCTGATGCGCAACGAGCGGCTCGCCACGCTCGAAACCCGGTTCGACGACGACACGCATACGCTCTGCGTGCTGCGGGACGGCCGCCAGGTGGCGCGGGGCCAGATTTCAACCAAGCTTGGGCGCTCGATGATCGAGCAGTTCCTCGCCGCCTACATGAAGGCGGACCTGCGCGGCGCGCCGCATATCGTGGTGGCCCCAGGGCACAGCTTTTCGGACGTGGCAAAGAAGTGCGTACACATTGTCAATCTGGCAAGCGTGCGCGAATTGGAGCGCATCTCGGGCAGGACAATCAATCCGCTGCGCTTCCGGCCCAACATCATCATCGACGGGCTGCCCGCCTGGCGCGAACTCGAACTCGTCGACCAGTCGATCACGATCGGCCACGTCGGCCTCGACGTCTTCACGCGCACCCAACGGTGCGACGCCACCAATGTCGACCCGGCAACGGGCGCGCGCGATATGGCGATACCAGCTCTGCTTTTGCGCACGTTCGGCCACTCCGATTTCGGGGTCTATGCGACTGTTGCCTCGCCAGGAGCGATACGGCCGGGCGATAGCGTCGCCCAGTGAGCATGCCAATGTGCAAGTCGGGTGTTGAACGCGAATGGAAGTCGTTCCCAATCGGATTCTGACGCCTGAGTGCGCTTCTCGGCAAGTCGATGCAGCGAGCCAGACAGCACTGGCCCAGGAATGACGGCCTGACGCAACAAAAAGCCCGCCGGTTTACAGGCGGGCTCTTGTCAAATCATGCGGCGGTACGAGCGCGGCGTCACTCCGCGTTGTCCTCAGCCGGCGCGGCCTCGGGCGCACTCTCGCCTGCGTCCTCACGCGGGCGGCGCGGGCGCCGGACCGACCGGCGGAGGAACTCCGGCTGATCTGCTCCGGGGCCGGCGAATTCGCGGCGGCGAGCCTCCCCACCGCCTCGGCGGCCTTGGTCGGACCGGCCTTGGTCGGACCGGCCTTGGTCGGAACGGCTCGGGTCGGAACGGCTCGGGTCGGAACGGTTCGGGTCGGACCGGCCTTGGTCGGAACGGTTCGGGTCGCGATTATCGCGTGCCTCGCGGCGCGACTGATCGCTGTCCTGATCGCCGCCCTGACGACGGTCGCCTCCGTTGCGGCCATTGAACTGGCGGTCGCGGCCACCCTGGCGGCCCTGGAAATCGCCGCGATGGCGGTTCCCATCATGACGATCATGACGATCCTGGCGCTCGTGACGTTCCTGGCGCTCATGCCGCTGCTGCGTCTCGAAGCCGCGGACATTCGGCTGCGGCTCGTTCATGCCCATGACGCCGCCCATGTCCGCGACGCCCATCTCGTCGTCACCGTCGTCGGCCAAATCGTCGGCATCACCGAACTCGCCCAGACCCGGCTGACGACGCATCGAGGCGGGGTCGCCTCCGCCCTGCTGAATCTGCTGCTCGCGGAAGGCCATTATGATGCGATTGTAGTGCTCGGCGTGCTGCAGATAACTCTCCGCCAGCACAGGATCGCCAGAGGATTGGGCATCGCGCGCAAGCGAGATGTACTTCTCGGCAATGTGCGACGGCGTGCCCCGGATCTTCACATCCGGACCGTTGCTTTCGAAGCTGCGCGTTAGCGGATTCTGGCTCTTGCGATTGCGTCCGCGGCCACGGCGGTTCTGTTGTCCCTGCCTCATGGGCTCCCGTTCTCGATCATCGTCGTAATAACGTTCTCGTTCACTCTTTCACTTTGCCGTCCCCGGCGACGGTCCGGAACGTGTCGCTCCGATCCGAGGCGGAATACAGCAAATCCAAAACCGGCTTCTGCGCGGGCATCGGCCCGAAGAGCAACGCCCTCAATACAGACAAAAGCCATTCTCCTCTCAGTCCGCGTCGCTAGCATCGCGGCCGGGAGCGTGCCCCGGCTGACCAAAGCGCTCCTTGCGATCTGAATTCTTCGCCAAGCCTGACTCTTCCCTGCCGGACAGGCGTGCCGGCTCAAGTACTGCCAAATATCCACCTGACAGCATCTTGCGGCCCGCCACTTGCGGCCCAGCAAAAATGCCAAGCAAGTGTATTCATCCGTCTATTGTCACGCTCGATCCGGCGTTCTAAGTCCAAACGGAGAGGGGCGTGGGACCGTGGGCAGCGCTTGAATGAAAAGGCGCCACATCGGCGACGTCATCCTCGGACAGGATTGTCCGCAAGCGACTTCAGCGCGATGATCAGCAGTCTCAAGCATGCGCGGGAGTGTAGGCCAGCAAGTGCTGCAACCGTCTGCTTACCGCGCAGATGCTCATTCGCCTTTTAGAACTGTATCCGGTCGCGCCCGTGATTCCAAGCATTATTCACCAGAGATTTGTGGACGTGGCTGTACGGCCACAATGCGCGTGTGTCCCCCTAGATCCACCGCTGTACGGACGATCCCACTGGGAGCCGCCGCCTGGAATAGCTGAGCCACCGCGCCGGACTGTCCCGCACCAACCTCGACCACCATCCAGCCGCCGGGCGCGAGCGCTGCCGTCGACGCGGCAAGCAGCCTGTAGAAGTGCAGGCCATCCGGTCCACCGTCCAAGGCCGCCGCGGGGTCGTGCAGGCGAACCTCGGGCTGCAGCCCTGCAAGCTCGGCGGACGAGATATAGGGCGGGTTTGAAACAATGAAATCGTACCCGCGCGCAGCTCCTGACCGCTCGTTGCAAAGGCCACCGCCCACGTCGTGCAGCACGAACTCGGCGCGTTCCGCAACATGGTGACGAGCGGCATTTCTGCTGGCGGTCTCCAGCGCTTCCGCGTTGATGTCGAGGCCTTTCCCGCGCGCCAGCGGCACTTCGGCCAGAAGTGTGATCAGGATTGCGCCCGTCCCGGTTCCGACATCCAGCATTTCAATTGCGCGGCCCGACCAGCACGGGTCGGCGCAAATGCCGAGTACCATGTCGACCAGCACTTCGGTTTCGGGGCGCGGGTCGAGCGTTCCCGCAGAAAGCATGAAGTCGCGGCCATAAAAGGCGCGGCTTCCCACGATGCGCGATAGCGGCTCCCGGGCGGCGCGGCGCCTGGTGTAGGCAACCACGCGGGCCGCCGCTTCGGCATCGAGCGGATTACTCGCGGAAACTACAAGGTCCAACGGATCCATTCCGGCTGCAGCGGCGACCAGCCATCTCGCCTCAGCCGCCGGATCGTCGACGCCGGCCGCGCGCAACGCTTCGCCCACCTGCCGCACCGCTTGGGTCAGGGTCGACGGCGGCGCTGAGTCAGACGGCGGCATGACGTTCCATGTCGGCGAGTTGTTGGGCCTGGTGGTCGGTAATGAGGGCATCAATCAGCTCGTCGAGAGCGGTTCCCTCCATTACAGCGTCGAGCTTGTGCAGGGTGACGTTGATGCGGTGATCGGTGACACGGCCCTGCGGGAAGTTGTAGGTGCGGATGCGCTGCGACCGGTCACCGGAGCCGACCTGCGATCGCCGCTCCTGCGAACGTTCGGTGTCGGCTCGCTCGCGCTCCAAATCATATAGTCGCGACTTCAGGACCTGCATTGCCAGCTTGCGATTCTGATGCTGCGATTTCTCGGCTGATACGACGACAATCCCCGTCGGCAGATGCGTAATGCGCACGGCAGAATCGGTGCGGTTGACGTGCTGGCCGCCGGCGCCCGAGGCGCGCATCGTGTCAATACGGATGTCCTCCGGCTTTATGTCGATGTCGACATCCTCTGCCTCGGGCAGTACCGCGACTGTTGCCGCCGACGTGTGGATGCGCCCGCTCGCCTCGGTCTCGGGAACGCGCTGGACGCGATGGACGCCCGACTCGAACTTCAAGCGGGCGAAGACCCCTTCTCCACTGATCGACGCAATGACCTCCTTGTAGCCGCCCAGGTCATTCTCGGAAAGCGAGATCATCTCGGTCCGCCAACCGTGCAGCTCAGCATAGCGCGCGTACATGCGAAACAGGTCGGCGGCAAACAGGGCGGCCTCGTCGCCCCCCGTGCCAGCTCGAATTTCCAGGATGGCATTGCCATCGTCGGCGGCATCCTTGGGTAAGAGCTGGATACGCAGGCGTTCGGCGAACTCTTCGTGCCGCTCTTGGAGGCGCGCACGCTCCTCCTGCGCCATCGCCGCCATTTCCTTGTCGGTGGCGGGATCATCGCAAAGCGCCTCCAAGTCCGCAATTTCGGCGCTCACGCGGGCCAATTCACGGTAGGTGGCGACGATTGGATCGAGATGCGCAAATTCTTTGGTGAGGCGCGCATAGGTCGCTTGGCTGGGGCCCTGGTTGAGCTCCAGCTGGATCGACTCCCAGCGTTCGACCAAACGGTCCAATTTCTCGGTCGGAATTCTGCTCATGCTGTTGCGGCCCTCAGCCTCGCCCGATTCGTCGGCAGGGCGTCTTGGGCGCGCATCTAATCCGAATGTCGGCCGATCCGCAATTTGTCGCCGCGGCGGGAACGCGGATCCTCGACGTCGATCCAGCGGTGCCCCTCGTAGAGGGGTGCGAAGCGCACGGCAAAATAGTCCGAAATCGAACGCACGGCGCGCTCTGCCGGGGCGGGTAGTTTCGATAACGCGCCGGCGACGACGGTGGTCTGCGTAGCTGTCGTGCCGATGGCGGCCGCAATCAGCGCGATGGTGGTCCACCGCGCGGCCCGCGACGGTGGAAGGCCAAAAGCGAACCGGAACGCCTGCCGGACGGGCATGGCCGCGTCAGGTGGGGCGGATTCTACTTCACCGGTTGCGAGGTCGGTCGATCTTCCAATCCCTTTGCCTGGCTTTCGGTCGAACGATGCTGGCGACGCGCCGACGAGACGATGGCCTTGGAGCGCAAGAGCGAGACTTCCGAGGGCGGGGCGCGGATCAAGCCCCGCGCCAGCCACCCACCGATCGACGATGCCACGCGTCTCGGGCCATTCTGGCAGCCCGGCGAAGTCACCCTTCTCGAGTGCGGCTACGATGCGCGGGGCCGTGCCCAGTCGTGCCGCCATGACCGCTTCCGGCAGACCTTGCGCGACACGGATGCCGCGCAAAAGGCGCATTACCTCGATCCTGGCCTCGGCATGGCGGGCGACGACGGTTGCTGGAGGCCTGGCGTCAACTTCGACTTGCGCAACTGCCGGCGCACCCGAAATCGGGGGCGTGAATGAGGGAAGCGAGCCGCCCACCGATGGTCTGAGACGTGCGCCGGACATGCCCCAATCGGAGGGGGCTCGCGGCTGTCCTGTCTCATTGGTCCTTCGCTGCATCGGGTTCGTAATCCCGGTAAAATTGGTCATGATGGCGCACCAGCCCTACTCGGCCCCGCGACGAGGCTAGCGCTCATAGACGCAGGCGGCACGCCAGTCAGCGGTCGCCGTGGTGGCAGATGCGCTTCGCGCGCGCTCGGATCGCGCCACGTTCGGCATTGAAATATTATGGTTGGATCGAGTCAAAGCCCCGCGGAACGAATCGAAGCAAGGTGTGGCCGAAATTCACAAGTCGACCAACAACCCGATTGCGACTGTGGATAAGGTGGGCCGGCGCTGCTGCGGCCTCACATTTCCACGCCGGCACGACGGGCGAAACGGAGCAGGGCTTGGCGCATGTCTTTTTCGCCCTGGGAGAGCAGCCGGTCGATTTCACGTTCGATCTCGGAGGCGTCAAGAGACAAAATCATAGACTTGACGGCGCCGATGGAGGCAGGAGCCATCGACACCGAGCGGAAGCCGAGACCGATGAGCGCCATGGCCTCCAAGGGGCGCCCAGCCATTTCGCCACAGACCGTGACCGGCACGTTGTGGCGGTGGCCGGCCTGACTGATCAACCGCAGCGCCCTGACGGGCGCGGGCGACAGTACATCATAGCGACTTGCCACTTTGGCGTTGGTCCGGTCCGCAGCGAACAGGAACTGCATCAGGTCGTTGGAGCCGATAGAAACGAAATCGACCAGCCGGAAGAGATCATCGAGCTCGAAGAGCAGGCTCGGCACCTCGAACATCGCGCCGAGTTCGACGCGCTCCGGGCAGGGCATACCCTTGCGGCGCACGAGACCCAACTCTGCGTCGAACAGCTCCTTGACCTTGACCATCTCTGCGGCGGTCGTAATCATCGGGATCATCAAGCGCAGCTCGCCGCCAGCGGTGGCCTTGAACAGCGCACGCACCTGCGTGCGGAACAACGCCTTTCGGTCGAGCGACATGCGAATGGCGCGCCAGCCGAGCGCCGGATTCTCCTCCTTCACCTGCCGGAGATACGGGAGCATCTTGTCGCCGCCGATATCGAGCGCGCGGAACACGATCGGCTTGCCGCCAGCGGCCTCGATGACCTGACGATAGCTCTGAGCCTGACGCTCAAGGCGCGGCAGCGTGTGCGAGACCAAAAACTGCAGCTCGGTGCGGAACAGACCGACGCCATCCGCACCCGATTCCTCAAGGTGCTGCATATCGTAGACAAGGCCGGCGTTGATGTTGAGTTCTACGCGCTGGCCATCCTTGGTGATGGCCGGAACGGCTCGCAGAGCGTCGTACTTCTTCTGCCGGCGGGCACGGAAGCGGACCTTGTCGGTGAACGCGGAAATGACATCGGGCAGCGGGCGCAGATAGACCTCGCCGGTTTCGGCATCGATAACCGCGGCGTCGCCGAGGCTCACATGCTCCACGACGCCCTCGGCCTGACCTATGGCCGGGATGCCGAGCGCCTTGGCGACGACGGCCACGTGGCTTTGCGCACTTCCATCCTCGACGACAAGCCCGCGTAGTTTTTTGGGATCGTAGTCGAGCAGCTCGGCCGGACCCATCGTCCGCGCGATGAGAATGGTGTCGGCAGGCATGTCGACGGGCAGCTGCGCGCCGCTCGCGCGGCCTGCCAGAATCCGCAACATGCGATCGGACAGATCATCGAAGTCGCGCTGGCGCTCCTGCCAATAGGGGTCGGCCGTGCGCAGCATGCGGGCGCGCGAGCTATTCTGCACGCGCTCGACGGCCGCATCCGCCGTCAGGCCGCTCTGCACGGCCTCGCGCAGTCGCCGCTCCCAGCCCCTATCGTGCGCGAACATGCGATAGGCCTCGAGCACGTCACGGTGGTCGCCGTCAGTAGCAAGCTGCTCCTGATCCAGCATCTCGTCCAGCGCGGAGCGCAGTTCAGTTATGGCCGCTTCGAGCCGCTTCAGCTCGGCAACGGGATCTTCCGCAGTCAGCTTCGTGACGACGATACGCGGCTCGTGCAGCACCACATGGCCCAGCGCAATGCCTTCCGAAAGGACCTCGCCACGAATGACGGCGGCGAGCGAGCGCGAGATCTCGGCGTCGGCCTCGGCATTGGCGACCGCACCGGACACGAGATGCTCGGCCACGACCATCGCGGTTGCCTGCAGCGTCTCGACGTCGTCGTCGGAGTATTCGCGGAAAGCGTGGTTCTGGATGACCAGCACGCCGAGCACCTGGCCGCTCCTCAGGATTGGCACGGCAAGCAGCGAATGATAACTCTCTTCGCCCGTCTCCGGCCTGTATGAGAAGGCAGGGTGTTTCTGGGCGTCGGGCTCGTTGACCGGCACGCCCAGCTCGGCACAGCGACCGACCAGACCCTCGCCACGTTTCAGGCGCGTGTTGTGTACGGCCTCCGGGTTGAGGCCCTCGGTGGCGAACAGCTCGAGCGAGCCGTCACGGCGCTTCAGATAGATAGAGCAAACCTCGGCGACCATGACGCCGGCAACGTGGCGCACGATCTTGTCGAGGCGCGACTGGCCATCGCCCGGCTCGCCCATGATCTGGCGAAGCCGGCGCATGATGATGCGCAATGCTGGTTCGGAGGCCGCAATTTCGGGCTCGTCACTACGCCTGCTTTGCATCTACCACCACAATCGCCGCGGTCACGGCCGGACAGGCCGCACAACTGCCTGAGAAGGAAATATCGGAGACTGCCACACGCCAGGGCGGTCAATTTCTCACAATTTGCTGTAAATAATGTTGCAAAACTCATACCCAATCGGGAGCGGGATGACCTACGGACCTGCCTTCCTAGCCGCGGTACCACGATGGGCAGAAATCAGGCTGCATCGAGCCCGTACATCGAATGCAGAGTGCGGACCGCCAGCTCGGCATACGCAGCATCGATCAACACACTGATTTTTATTTCGGAAGTCGAAATGGCCAGAATGTTGATGCCCTTTTCCGCCAGCGCCTTGAACATCTGAGCGGCGACGCCAGCGTGCGAGCGCATGCCAATGCCGATGACAGAGATCTTGGCGACGTCCGCGGAACTCCTCACCTCGAACTTGCCGATATCCGCCTCCGCTGCCTTCAAAACATCCAGAGTGCGCGATAGTTCGGCAGCTTGCACAGTAAACGTCATGTCCGTGCTCTTGCCATCGGAAGCGACGTTCTGAACGATCATGTCGACGTTGATGTTGGCGTCCGATAGCGGACCGAAAATGCGCGCAGCGACACCCGGCTTGTCGGCGACGCTGAGGATAGTGACCTTCGCCTCGTCCTTCGCGTAGGCGATGCCGCTGACGACCTGCTGTTCCACGATCTCATCCTCGTCGGTAACGATTGTGCCGATGTCTTCAAGTCTGTCGAGCCGCACGGGGCTCATCTGATCCGGGGCCACGAAGCTGGAAAGCACGCGCAAGCGCACGCGGTGCACCATGGCCAGTTCGACCGAGCGCGTCTGCAGCACCTTGGAGCCCAATGACGCCATTTCCAGCATCTCCTCATAGGAGATCTTGGGCAGGCGCCGCGCCTTCTGGACTATGCGCGGATCCGTCGTGTAGACGCCATCGACGTCGGTATAGATGTCGCAGACGTCGGCGTCGACCGCGACGGCGATCGCGACCGCAGAGGTATCGGAGCCGCCCCGACCCAGTGTCGCCACCCGGTCGGCGTTGGGTTCGATACCCTGGAAGCCGGTGATGACGGCCACCTCGCCAGCTTCGATCTGCTCGCGCAAGGACTTGCCGTCGATATTCGCTATACGCGCGGAGCCATGCGCCGTAGACGTCTCGATCGGGATCTGCCACCCCTGCCAGGAGCGCGCCTTGATGCCCATCGATTGCAGCACGATGGCCAACAGACCGGCCGTGATCTGCTCTCCGGTTGCGACGACGGCATCGTACTCGCGGCGGTCGTAGTTCGGCGAAGCTTCCTTGACCCAGGCGACGAGCTGGTTGGTCGTGCCCGCCATCGCCGAAACCACGACTGCGACCTTGTTGCCCGCAGCGACTTCGCGCTTTACATGGCGGGCGACGTTGCGGATGCGGTCGACATCGGCCACCGAAGTGCCGCCAAACTTCATCACGACAACAGCCATCGTCTCTCGTCCATCTAACGCGCTGCGGGCGCGTGCTTTTCCTCGGAACGGCGCCGCTTCGCGCGGGGGAGCGCACCGCCAGGCAGCACGAGCTGCCGGCAGGGACGGTACCGCAAACCGAACCGATTTCAGGGATAACCCTCAAATTTGCGGCACTCTTAGCGGCATCGCCGCGCGACCGCAACAGGTGAAACGGTGAGAACGTGTGGAGCTTGACAGTGCAGAGAGGCAGGAGCCATCTGCATTTCATGAGCAAGCCCGAGCCTGAAGACATGTCCGCCAAGCCCGCACCAAGGGCCGCGCCAGCCAGCGCATCCATCAATGCCGACCCCGCGGAGATCGCCCGCTTCGGGGCGCTTGCGGCGCGCTGGTGGGATGCGGACGGCGAGTTCCGCCCCCTGCATCAGCTGGGCCCGGCGCGGCTTCGGTTTATCCGCAGCACGGTGGCCGCGGCGCTCGGACTGGACGACACCGGTCTCAAGCCGCTCAAGGGCATACGGCTTCTCGACATCGGTTCGGGGGGAGGGCTGGTCAGCGAGCCGCTGGCACGGCTTGGAGCACAGGTGATGGGCATCGATCTTGCCGAAGACAGTGTGGCTGCCGCCCGAGCACACGCGGCTGCGGGAGGGCTGGCGATCGACTACCGGGTGCAAAGCATCGAAGATGTTGCGGACAGCGGGGAGCGCTTCGATGCCGCGGTCTGTCTGGAGGTGGTCGAGCACGTGCCCGACGCCAGCGCATTCCTCAAGACTGCGGCGCGCGTGCTCGAACCCGGCGGGGTTCTGATCGCTTCGACATTGAGCCGGACGCTGAAGTCCTATGCGCTCGCAATTCTCGGTGCCGAATACGTTCTTCGATGGGTACCGCGCGGCACGCACCAATGGGACCGGTTTCTCACGCCCGACGAACTTTCGGGCCACCTCGAAGCGGCCGGCCTGACGCCGTTCCGGACTTCGGGACTGGCATACGAGCCGCTTTCAGGACGCTGGTCGCTGTCTGACGACATGGACGTCAACTATCTGATCGGGGCGCGGAAACTGGAAGCCGTCCGGGCACGTTCTTAGGGTCTGGGCCGCTAGTGTCGTGATCGCGAAATTCGTCACATTCTGCGGCAACCTCGGAACGAATTTCGCGTTTCTGACGACACTAGCAATTTCAGAGTTCTAGTGTGATTGGGATCGAGAAGTCCGCCTCGCAACCC
>JBFWVC010000006.1:0-262459 GCA_050246945.1 Hyphomicrobiaceae bacterium | reverse complement strand
GTTGCGAGGCGGACTTCTCGATCCCAATCACACTAGAACTCTGAAATTGCTAGTGTCGTTCAGATCGCGAAATTCGTTCCGAGGTTGCCGCAGAATGTGACGAATTTCGCGATCACGACACTAGGGTCCGCCGCTGCTGCTTCGGTTTGTTCGGATCTCGCGGTCATGGTCTGGCTTAATGCATGTCCAACTCAAATGGGCAGCCGCTTTGCGGTCCCGACATGTGAAAGAGCAAAAACTTGAAGCGTGACGAGCGAATCTGGCAATTCACGACACACTTTAGCGGTGACCCAAGGGGCGCCGGGTGGGCCCTGCCGCGGCGTTGCATCGGATTTCGAATGCTTCGTTCATGATTGGCTAAGTCCATTCTGGCAGCATCATCGGACGTCGCATGAACCGCACCCCGGCCTACGGGGAAACGGGCGACGGCAAGCCTCCGATATGGCGGGTGACACAATGATTGTGATCCATTCATTGTAGCTCGCATGGCGGAGCGCGTTTGATGACTCCCGTTTCAGGTGTGGGACATGCCGGTGCGCCGGAAGGAGCGCCACCGGCGGGTGTCATGAATACGCCCCGGCCCCACTTCGTCGATTGCCACGGCACTGCACCTGCGTACCAGCCGTCCCGGGATCTCGCTTGGTTGCTGGCCGCCATTCCGCTCGGCGCTGGCGCGAGATTCACGCCCGGCCAACTCGCCGCTCTCGATGTTGCGGTGGCACGCACGCGCCCGCGCCCCACCAAGCACAAGATCGACTATCGCGTGAGCCTGCCAGTGCTCGGCCGCCGCTACTATTTCGTGTTCCTAGCAGGCAAGGAACGGCGTACGAACGCCCGTATCAGCAAAGATCGCCAGAACACGGCTTGGCGGCTTTCGCTGGCCTACGCGATCCTGCTGAGCGTGATCGCGACTGGTGCAATGCTGGCCATCATCGTGTTGCTCTATGTCGTGAAGTCGATGGCCGGCATCGACCTCTTCGAAGAACATTCGATTCTTCATGGCCTGCTTTATTGAGCGGTCGGCTTGTGTTGCACGAGGTCAACCCTGGCCGGTCATGCACCGCGGCCCGTCCACCCGATGCAGACCAGCCACCGGCAACGAAGAAGGCTCTGCCACACTGACGCTTGATGTTGGGGCGAAGGTCGCCAAACGTCAGTGAATCCAGACCACAAACCAAAAATGTCCAGGGTTCCGGGCTGACGCGCAGGTTCCCGCTAGTGTGATGATCGAGAAGTCCGCTTCATACGTTTCGGCCGGGTTGCGAGGCGGACTTCTCGATCTCGATCACACTAGAACTCTGAAATTGCTAGTGTCGTCAGAAACGCGAAATTCGTTCCGGGGTTGCCGCAGAAGGTGACGAATTTCGCGATCACGACACTAGGCAACCATGCGTCAGGGTCCGGGCCGAGGATCCGGACCCGGGATGGAGCTTGATTGGCTGGCATAAATGCCGCCGGCTTCACGCGATGGCGTGTTTGAGGCTCTCCAACAAGCCGTCTATTTATCGTCCTCACGGTATTTTTTATGGCAGCCGCCGCAGTTGCCGACCACTTTCGGGAACTCGTCCATGAACGAGAACTCGTCCGTGATCTTGCTTTCGGCAGCCTTGGCATCCGCGGCAAGCTTCTCGAAGCGCTTCTCGAAGTCAGGTTTGTTCTCCCAGATGACAGGCAGGGCTTCCGTCTTGCCCCCTGTCTTGGCGTCATCAGGGAAAAGCTTGGCGATTTTCGGCGCATTCTCCTGATACTTGGCAAGCGCTGCCTTGACGGCGGCCAAATCGAACGGGATTGCCTGCTTCAGCATGTCCCCTGGACCCTTGGTCGCCTTGCCCATCTCCTTCAGCAAGTCCTGGCGCGCCTTGATCGCCTCTAGATTCTGGGCGGAAACGGAAGATGCAGAAAAGGCGGCGGCGGCCGCAATAAAGGCAGCGAGCACCAGTCTGTTCATGAAAGGCTCCTTGTCATCTTATGGCAGGCGTGTGCCAGGGATATGCGCAGTGCAGATAGTCTGTCGAAGCACTCATATAATCATTGTGACATCGCAGTGCTATGCAAGCCAAACCTCGGTGGAGCTGCGCGCACGTGCCAGCCATTAGAACTCCAGAAAGTCCGTTGGATTTGGCCAAGTGACGGCTGGTGGAACGCCCCGGCACTCAAAGTCCCACGGCGAATTCCGGCACTGGACTGCATAGGTTGGACTGATTGCGTCGACGTGGAGCCGAAAACAAATGGCGCCGATCAGGACGAGCGGCGCCGAAGATCCAATTAGATGTGCATTACGGCGCCAAAATAGCGGTGCCTGATGAAAGGTAAATCGCACGGGCCGCCGCCCGTTTTGAAAAGTTCGCCGACCGGCGCCTCAAAAACTCCGAACCGGGCAAAGTTGCTCTTCTGTCGGTGCGGAGTCAACGGCCGCGAGTGGCAGATCCGATCCGGCGTGCGGAAATTGCGACCCACTACGCCGGCCGCGATCGCTCGGCAGCCCTTGAGGGGCCGCGAAAGACAGACTTGAACAAGTACTCGGAGTGGGCCGCTTGCTGCGGTGACAGCTTAGGGCCGGACCCGGGTGCTCTGGATCAACTGACGTTTGACGACCTTCGCCCGGACAACAAAAGTCAGATCCACGACACCACTGTCGTCAGAAACGCGAAAATAGTTCTGCACTGGCTGCAGAATGAGACGAATTTCGCGATCGCGACACTAGAGCAAAGATCGGATCTGCTGGGCGTTTGGATTGGTAATCAGCGACCGCTCAGCACTCGGGACGGTACGAAGCCGCCCCGCGAGCCAAGGCCGGTGTGTAGCGTCAAGCAGTGGCACGTCGCGTTAGGACGCTGCCGATGATGCCCTTGAGCCAGGATTGTGCGATGTCCACGCGATGCGGAGAAGGCAGGGCGGGAATGCTGGAGCGATGCGCTACGACTTCGCGCAGCGCGGCTTCGGGCGCAATGAAGAATGGCTCCGCTCCGCCATCGGGAGCATGGAACTGCTCTTCCGAAGGTGCCATGGCGTATCCCGCCGCCTGGGCTGCCGATAGGAGGGATTTCATCTTCATTGTCAACGCCCTTTCAAACATGGCGTTTCACCCTCGAATGCACCGTTCGGCCCGGCAATTGAGCCTTCTGCACGATGCACGCCGGGGCCGCTGTCCCCGATGAAACGCCAGTCTCATGATGATGCAAGCATGCCGCAGGTCAAGTTATTTTTCCGTTTTTCTTTGCACGTTACTGTCATTTCTGCGTTGCAAAAGAAAAGTAAGATCAAGCTTTTGCATTGCACAAGAATTCGTGGTGCATCCAACTATTTTCTTGACAAGCGAATTGTTGGGCTCGGCCCAGGGCTCGGGCAACGCGTCGCCAAGCGGGGTCCGAACGCGTCAGAGCAGCCCTCTCATGAACGACGCATCATGCACAACGCAATTCCCTTGCCTCGTGTCGGTGACAGCGCGAACATGGCGCTTGCCGCGCTTTCTCCCGAGCGTGGAGTGCGGTCGCGCAAGCTCGCACATCGGCGGGTGTTGTCTTGGGACCGGAGCCGGCGGATCAGCCAAACCGGGCATTTCCTCACCCGCGCAGCCGAAGGGGCGGGCCCTCCCGCAACCTCAAGGTCGCATTGTGACAGGCGATTGCGCGAAAGACCGACGGCTGTTGTTGGACGGTGCCAGCCTTCCGCAGCCGTGAGAGGGCTCGGCCGGTCCCTGCGCGGCTGGCACTAGGGAGTGTTGCACCATGTCCAAGAACGGCGGAACAACCAAGGGTGCGCAAAGCGCCCAATCCGGCGCGGGTCGTCCAGCCCGCGCCATTGCATTGATCGGACCCTACCTCTCTGGCAAGACGACTCTACTGGAAGCCATCCTGGAGCGTTGTGGTGCCGTAACCCGTGCCGGCACCGTCCAGAATGGCAATACCATCGGCGATTCGAGCCCCGAAGCACGCGACCATGGCATGAGCGTATCGCTCAACGTGGCAGACGTCGAATTCCTCGGCGATACGTTCACGTTCATCGATTGCCCAGGCTCCATCGAATTCCAGCATGAAGGTGCCCTGGCTCTGACCGCCTGCGATGCCGCAGTTGTCGTATGCGAACCCGACCCCAAACGGGTTCCCTCACTGCAACTGATCCTGAAGCAGCTCGAGGACCGCGGCATCCCCCACTTCCTGTTCCTGAACAAGATCGAAATCTCGGATACGCCGGTGCGCGAGATCATACCGATGCTTCAGCCCGCCAGCAGCAAGCCGCTCGTGCTGCGTCAGATTCCGATCTGGGAGAATGGCGTTGCGACGGGCTTCATCGACCTCGCCTCCGAGCGCGCCTATGTCTACCGCGAGCACGCAGTCTCCGAAATCATCTCCATGCCTGACAAGGACGGCGACCGCGAGCGCGAAGCGAGATTCCACATGCTCGAACAGCTTGCCGACTATGACGACGATTTGATGGAACAGCTGCTCTCGGACATCGAGCCCCCGCGCGATCGCATCTTCGACGACTTGACGCGTGAACTGTCCGAAGGCTTGATTTGTCCTGTTCTTCTCGGCTCGGCGTCACACGGTCACGGTGTCTCACGCCTCATGAAGGCCCTGCGCCACGAGGTTCCGTTTGTGGACAGGACGGCGCAGCGCCTCAAGCTCGAAACGACGGCTCAGTCTGGCTTCGTTTTCAAGACGCTGCATACCAGCCATGGCGGTAAGCTCTCGTTCGTGCGCGTACTGACCGGCGAGATACCCGATGGCGCTGTACTGACGGGTGCCGCCGGCCATGAGGAGCGCGCGTCCGGCATCTTCTCCATGATGGGAGATGAGCCGAGGAAGCGGGGCACCGCCCGGGCGGGTGATACGGTCGCGCTGGGACGCCTTGAGGCGATCCATTCCGGCGAGACCATCACCACCGCGCGCAACGCGATCGTCCAGGTGCCCACGCCCGAGCCGCCTTATCCGGTATTCGGCGTCGGCCTCGGACTGCAGGACCGCAAGGACGAGGTCAAGCTCACAGGCGCGGTTGCCAAGCTCGTCGAGGAGGACCCCTCGCTGAAGGTCGAGCACGGCAAGGACACCCACCAGATGTTGCTGATGGGGCAGGGCGAAATGCACATGCGCGTGGCGCTCGAACGCCTGGAGCGCAAATTCGCAATGCCGGTTGTGCGCGAACGCCGGCAGGTGCCCTACAAGGAAACGATCCGCAAGAGCGTTGAGATACGCGGGCGTCACAAGAAGCAGTCCGGCGGTCACGGTCAGTTCGGCGACGTTCTGATTGACATTGCACCGCTGCCGCGCGGCGAGGGCTTCCAGTTCTCCGAGACCATCACCGGCGGCGCCATCCCCAAACAGTTCATCCCCTCCGTGGAGATTGGCGTAAGAGACTATATGCAGCACGGTCCAATGGGCTTCCCTGTCGTCGATATCGGCGTGACGCTGAAGGACGGTTCCTTCCACACGGTCGACAGCTCTGACATGGCCTTCCGCCAGGCTGCACGCCTCGCCATGAGCGAAGGCATGCCGAAGTGCTCGCCGGTCCTGCTCGAGCCGATCATGGCGGTGGAGATCCAGGTCCCCTCCGAGGCGACTGCGCGCATCAACGGCATGATACCGCAAAGGCGCGGCCAGATCCTGGGCTTCGACTCCCGCGCGGGCTGGCCCGGCTGGGATGTCGTCCAGGCGCACATCCCCGAGTCCGAGATGGAGGACCTTATCGTCGAACTGCGATCCGCGACGGCGGGCGTCGGCACGTTCACCGCGTCCTTCGACCACTTGGCCGAGCTGACCGGCAAACTCGCCGACCATGTACTCGCCCAGCACAAGGCTGAGGCGGCGTAGATGCTTGGTGGATCGCTCCGGACCAAAGCATGTTTAGCTGAAGTGTGGAGCGGTTCAGCGTGAAAAACATGCTCAAGGACAGGCGAGCATGTTTAGCTGAAGTGTGGAGCGGTTCAGCGTGAAAAACATGCTCGAAATAGAGGCCTGGGTCGTGTGCGTGTTGCTTTCAAACATGAACACAATCTAGCGGCGCGAAGTGCAAGAAGGGCATCGCAGGGTGTGCGATGCCCTTCGTGGCCGTAGAGGTTTCGTCTCCAAGGTAGCTAGCCTTCTACAGGCCTGCCTTCCCCCAGATCTGCTTCAAGCGCTGGTCGCGGCCGCAGCCGTGCCGGTAAAGCGAGTAGCGCCAAGGGTTCTTCAGATAGTAGTCGTGGTGCTCGCGTTCGGCTGGCGTGAATGTCGCGGCATCCACAATCTTGACCGCGATCGGTTTGTCGATGATGCCACTCTTTTCTAACTCCGCCTTGCTCGCCTCCGCCAGGCGGCGCTGCTCGGCCGAGTGCACGAATATGATTGGCCGGTACTCGCTGCCCCGGTCGCAGAACTGCCCGCTCGCGTCGGTCGGATCGACGTGGCGCCAATACCAGGTGAGAAGCTTCTGATAGCTCACCTTGGTCGGATCGTAGACCACCTCCAGCGCTTCGGCATGTCCCGTCGTTCCAGTCGACACGAGTTCGTAGGTCGGGTTGCTGGTATGACCTCCCGTATAGCCGGGCGTTGTCTTGAGCACGCCTGGAACCTTGTCGAAATCGGCCTCGACGCACCAGAAACAGCCCGCTGCAAAGGTGGCGATTTCCGTCTTGGTGCCGGGCGGGATCGGCTCCTCCTTCTTCGCGAGTTCGTCGGGCTGCGGCATCGGTCGCTGTGCAACGGCCGATCCGCTGATGCTCGCATAGGCGAAGGCCGCAGCAGCAACGAGCCCAACCGCAACGGCAAGGAAACTATAGCGGTGGCTGGATCGCATTTCGTTGCCTCCCTGCTTAGGTTGAGTACTGCCTCAGGCCCCTTCCTTGGGCTCGAACTTCAAAGCGACGCCGTTGATGCAGTGGCGAAGCCCCGTAGGCTTGGGTCCGTCATCGAAGATGTGACCCAGGTGTCCGCCGCAGTTGGAGCAATGGACCTCTGTACGGACCATGAAGAAGCTCTTGTCCACCGACGTCCCGACAGCGCTGTCCCCTATCGCCTGATAGAAACTTGGCCAGCCTGTGCCACTGTTGAACTTGTGCTCAGACGAATAGACCGGTTGCCCACAGCCCGCGCACTTGTAGACGCCGGGCGAATAGGTCTTGTCGAGCGGGCTCGAATGAGCGCGCTCCGTGCCATGGTTGCGAAGCACGCGATACTGCTCAGGCGTGAGGATCTTTTTCCACTCCTCGGGCGTTTTCGTCACGGGAAAGGTCTCCTTGGCTGCACTATCGTCGGCGGCTTGGCCAGAACGCAACGCCGCCGCGCCGAGTAGCGTACCGAGCGTCGAGACGGCAAATGTACGGCGTGTGATCATCGGCGTTTTATCCTCGTTTGCGGTCTGGCCGTATATTCGCATGACCGGGGTCGTTCATTACATCGCCTGCAATCACGAACGGGTGAGGTTGCCACTGCGTCAGTTCGTTGGCGTGCTGTCGATGATGAGAGGCGCCGGCAGGAACCCGCCGGACGCCCCGACCCGTGCAGGCAACAGGCGCATGACCTTCTCCCGAACATGCAATGTGCGGCCCAGCCGGCCGTTTGTCACCATCGGCGCCGTCAATTCCCGCAGTGGCCGCTTTGACGTCCCTTCAGGCTGCATCGGGAATGGCGCTGCCGGGTTGCCTCCGACCCCTGCCTCGCCCGGAATATGACCTCGACATCACGTCGCGGCGCGGATCGGAATTTTCCGGTCGATGACGATTTCCTCGGGGCTCAGCCGGCAGCGGTAGGCAAGCGCCTCGACACCCGCGGCCGTGGCCATCGCGAAGGCTGCCGCGTAACCCGGATCGATGTCGGCCGCGAGGCTGATTGATTTGGCGTCCGCCCGCTGCACCAGGAACAGCATTACCGCCCGGTGTCCCGCGCGCACCATTTCTGCCAGTTCGGCGAGATGCTTGGCGCCGCGCTCCGTCACGCTGTCGGGAAACTCCGCAAGGCCTGCCCCGCGCATCAGGTGAACGTTCTTGATCTCCACATAGGCGCGCCCCTTGGCATCGTCATCGAGCAGGATGTCGATGCGGCTGTTGGCGCCGTACTTCTGCTCGCACTTCAGGCTTTGATAGCCCCTGAGCGGCGCAATCTTGCCCGCTTCGATGGCTTCCGTCACAAGCTTGTTGGGATGGCCCGTGTTGATGCCGACAAGTGTCGTGCCAGAACCCGGATCGTTCTCTATCATCTCCCAGGTGTGGCGATATTTGCGTGTCGGGCTGTCGCTTTCCGAAAGCCACACGATGCTGCCCGGCCCAGTCAGTCCCAGCATCGAACCGGTGTTGGGGCACGTACATGTGATCGGCGTGCCGTCGTCGAGCGATACATCGGCCAGGAACCGCTTGTAGCGCTTGATGAGGCGCCCGCGAACGAGGGGAGATGCGAATTTCATGGGTGCGGAGGTTAAGCGCAAACCGCGCGCCGCGGCAACAGGCGGTATGCAGACCTGAGAGGCAGGTGCTAGTGTTTTCCTCATGCAAAGAAAGAGAAGGAGTCCTCACGTGCCCGGAGGAATCGGCGTGTCCAGTGGTGCGGAAGATGCCGGCGCGTCAGGCGCCAAGACGGTTACCGCAGCCGTACTCGTAATAGGCGACGAGATCCTCTCAGGCCGCACCAAGGATAAGAACATCGGCTTCATCGCCGATCATCTCAACGCGATCGGCATCGAACTGGTCGAGGTGCGCATCGTCGGCGACAGCACCGGCGCCATTGTGGAAGCGCTCAATGCGCTGCGCTCGCGTTACGATTACGTATTTACAACCGGCGGCATTGGTCCGACGCACGACGACATCACCGCAGACGCGGTTGCCGAGGCTTTCTCGTTGGCGATCGAAGAAGACCCCACCGCGCTGGCGCTGATTGCAGCCCATTGCGAGCGCCGTGGCGTGCCGCTGACGCCTCCACGCCGCCGCATGGCGCGCGTTCCCACCGGCGCCACGCTTATCAAGAATGCAATCTCCGCGGCGCCGGGTTTCATGCTGGACAACGTGATCGTCATGGCGGGCGTTCCCTCCGTCATGGAGGCGATGCTCGAGGATGCGACCCAATACCTTCGTACAGGACCTCGCATGCATTCCTTCTCCATCGTGCTTGCTCGTCCCGAAGGCGACGTTGCAGAAATACTCACCGCTGCGCAGGCCGCGCACGCAGATGTCGCGATGGGCAGCTATCCGAGCTACGCGAACGGCATTGCGACCGTTGAATTGGTGTTGCGTTCGCGCGATCCCGTGCGCCTTGCCACTGCGGCCTGCCATCTCGAGGCGGCGCTCAGGGGATGCGACATCCTGTAGCGAAAAATTGCTCCTTCTTGGACTGGTCACACTCTGGCCCAGAGTGTAGGTGCACCTCGACTGTTGCAGGTACGAGGGGCGGGGGATTTCGCCCTTCATCGTCACGGCGCATGACGGAAGCGCCGTAGCCTCGATAGCGGGCAGGGCCACGAAGATGGCCGAGGCCCACGGGTTGCACTTGAGGGAGCCCTGAAATCATGAGCATCATAACGCATTTCGGTGCGCGGCTTGGGCTGCGCGCAATAACTCCAACTGCCGCCATGGCTGTTGCCACGATCACGCTCGGCACTGGAGCAGTCTTCACCAGTTCGCAGGCCGATGCGAAGACGCCGGGTGCACGTTACTGTTTCGCTCGCGCCTGTCATCGCGTGATGACGTTGGCCGAAACGCGCGCCGCGGTTGGCAAGTCGACCACCGCGATCACGTCCTTCTATGACGACTGCCGCCGGGATCGCTACAATCCGTGCGGCTTGACGTCGTCGGGCGAGGCCTATCGCCCTGGCGAGTCGAACTCCGCCGCAAGCCCGATCTATCCGGACGGCACCGTCGTGCTCGTGCGCAATCCACAAAACGGCGAGTCGGCCATCGTTCGCATCAACAACGCCGGTCCTTACTGGGGCAATCGTACGCTCGACTTGTCGCGAGCAGCAGGCGTGAAGCTCGGCCTCGCCGGCGTCGGCGTCGCGAAGGTTGAGTTGATCGTGTTGCGCGCGCCGACGGCCCATGAGTCGCGCTATCGCAAGGGCCGCATCTACCCACGGCTGCCTGGACACGTCGGCCCCTTCGCGAGTATCGGCGAGGCGCAGGTGTTTGCTGCTTTGAAGCTCGATCTGCCCGATGCAATCAGCGAGGGCATGATCGCGGTCGCACATGCCGATACGCAAGTTACGCCGGTCTCGCCGGTCGGTTACGAACCGATCACAGGGTCGCCGCCTGAGCGTCGCCTGCCGGCGGAGGTGATACGCGTCTCTGAGCTTCAGCCCGCGGCCGCGACAGCGGGACAGGCGAAGCGGGTCGCAGCGCAAACGGTGGCGTCGGCGTGGTCTGCCCCCTCGCTGGTCGTCCGGGCGACCGAGATTCGCGGCGCGTCGCTGCTGATACCGCCGGCCGGGGAAACGACGCGCGTCATCAGCGAACGCGCGAGCATCGTCGGCGCGTTGCGTGTGGGCGATTTCGATCGCCGAGGCAGATCGCTGCTGGGAGTGGTCGCGGCCGGGAGTGGCGCGGATGATCCCGCCGCAACGCAAGAGCCCGCAAGCCTCGCAGCGGTCAGTGCCGACGATGCGGCCTTGGGCGGCGCCGATGCGCTGGCTCTCGAACGGTTGCCGCCGCTTGCAACGCGAGGTGAGCGCGGATGGTACCGCCGCGCGACGGCCGCCGTCACGCATGTCGTCCCGTTTGCTCCCGCCAGCCTCACCACGCGGCAGACACGCATAGCGCATTGGGCGGCGCTGCGGATCGCATCCTTGTCCCCGGAGGGCGACCGGGTACGCGACACTGCGAATCGGAGCGAGCAGGACGAGGCGACACTCCAGCCTGACGATGATCGCCTGCGCCGCATCACGCGCCCGCCGGCCCGCGCCCGTTCCGACGAATTCTACGGCATTGCTGCGTGAGGCGGGCAGGACTTTGCTTGCTGGCCAGAGCATGTTCAGCTGAAGTGTGTAGCGCTTCAGCGTGAAGAGCATGCTCAAAACAAGTGAGCATGTTCAGCTGAAGTGTGTAGCGCTTCAGCGTGAAGAGCATGCTCAAAACAAGTGAGCATGTTCAGCTGAAGTGTGTAGCGCTTCAGCGTGAAGAGCATGCTCAAAACAAGTGAGCATGTTCAGCTGAAGTGTGCAGCGCTTCAGCGTGAAGAGCATGCTCGAAACAAGCACGCGATCGACCACACACCGAACCGCAGGCAACATGGGATGTCTGCCCGACAGCGAATGGCGACGTGTCTATTCGAGCGCCCTGGCAACGGCGTCGAGGCGTTCTACCAGCGACCTTGCTTCCCCTTTGGTCGCTCGCGGGCGAGCCATGGATGGCGCGCCTTCAACTGCGTGCGTGGCCTCGGCCGCATCTGATTTTGTGCATGCGCTGTCGTGTTCGCCCTGCACCGTTGCTGCTGCGACAACGTCGCTGGCGCACTCCTCATGCACCAAGGGTTCGGCCGAATAGCTGTTGTGTGCGCAGCTTTTCAGCGGGACATCCCCGCAGCGCGCTGCGCCAACGGCATCCTCCCATCCAAGTGGCTCCGCACCGTCGGGTTCGTCGGGATAGAGGTCGTAATGCATGTCGAGCGCATCGAGGAACGCGATGATCATCGCGGTGAGCGGTGCCAGCGCTATGCGACCGGCCACCAGGAATTGGTCGCCGCCGAGCGTGATTGCGCGATCATCCGGCAGGTCGGCGTCTTCTTCCGCAATTACGCCGCGCTGGCGCAGATAGGCGATGTGGCAGTCGCCGGTTTCGAAATCTGCGCGCGTTGAATCGCCCAGTTCTTCGACCGCATCGAGCAGTGGCGTCGTGCCGCCGACGAACAACCGCGTCATCCCCGCCAAGTCGCCTGCCGTGCGAGCCAGCACCCGCGCCCGCTTGCGGGCCTTCAACACACGCCCGATAAGCACCGTCTCGAACATGCGCACGCGCTCGATAACCTGCCGCTCGGCTGCCATCTGTGCGGCAACCTCGTAGCTCGCGACGGCGCTGGCAGGGGCCCATTGCCTCCCGGCATCGGCAAGGTCCTCCGCCGCAGCGAGTGCTGCGTCGAGGTGGTCGGCAAGTTGATAGGCCTCCGGCGGGATGTCGCCGTCTTCGGGTCCGGAGTGGTAAAAACGCATTCCTGGTCGGTCCTGTTTTTCGATCGCACAACGCTTCTCCGCGCCTTACAGGGCGCGCGACGCAAATGACAAGAAACGCTCGCAACAAAAACTCACGACGCTGCGCGCTGTCCGCCAACCCGGGCATGCCGCACCCCGCACCAGCGGCGGTAGGGCCGGGACGCCGTCGCACGGGTGCCGCCACAACTTGCAGCGATTCGCACGTCAGGAAAAAGGCACCCGTAGATCATTGCTCCCACAATTCACGGAACGGAGCGGTTCGGCGCGAGTGCGCCGGATTGCTGCAAGTGCTTCACATGCTGGTCAACACCACGTGCCCCGGGTGTCGGCAACCAAAAGCACGAAAAGAAAAGGCCCCCGGACCGTGAGCGTCCGGGGGCAGTTCGCATCAGGTACTCACTTACGCGCAGGATTGAGAGAGAACTAACTGCACCCGCTCGTGCTGCCGCACGTGTCGCATTTGAGACACGTGCCGTTGCGAACGAGCGTGAAGTTCTGGCACTCGTGGCAGGCTTCGCCTTCATAGCCGCGCAGCCGCGCTTCGAGCCGCTGGTCGTCCACCGAGCGCACGGAGGCTTTCACCTCGGTCTTCGTCACCGTAGCCTTCTGGTACATCACCTCCGTCGAGGTCTTCAGCGCATTCGCACCATCAGTGGTGAACGCGGTCGCCGCGTTGGACTGCATTTCGGCAACCGCGTTGGCGAGCGATCCGCCGCCATTGCCGCCACCGTTACCCCTGTAGCCGTTGCCGATGCGCACGATGCCGCGCACAAGACCGTGGCTGACGAGCTTTTGCGCGGGCTGGTCGAGCGCCAGATCCTCGTCCGTCTCCTGGTCCGAAGAGCCAAGCCCCGTTTCGCCGACGATTTCGCGCGGATCGACGTGGGCAAGGTCATGCCGCCCGAGATAGGATACGGCAAGCTCGCGGAAGATGTAGTCGAGGATCGACGTCGCGTTCTTGATCGCCTCGTTGCCCTGCACGATGCCCGCTGGCTCGAAGCGCGTGAACGTGAACGCTTCCACGTACTCTTCCAGCGGCACGCCGTACTGCAGGCCGAGCGAAATGGCGATAGCAAAGTTGTTCATCAATGAGCGGAAGGCGGCGCCCTCCTTGTGCATGTCGATGAAGATCTCGCCGACGCGCCCGTCGTCGTATTCTCCTGTGCGCAGGTAGACCTTGTGGCCGCCCACGGACGCCTTCTGCGTGTAGCCCTTGCGGCGCGACGGCAGCTTCTCGCGTTCCTGCCCGTGACCGGCGGCAGCCGCCACCCTCAGTTCCTCTTCCAGCTGCGCGACACGCTGCGCAAGACGCTCGGCCGCCACCATCGCGCGCTGGATCGCGGGCTTGTCGGCGGAGAGCTTCTCAATCGTCTCGTCCTGCTCGTCCTCGGTCTCGCCCAGGATCTGCGAGTTCAGCGGCTGCGACAGCTTGGAGCCGTCGCGATAGAGCGCATTGGCTTTCAACGCCAGGCGCCACGACAGCATGTAGGATTGCTTGCAATCTTTGACCGTCGCGTCGTTGGGCATGTTGATCGTCTTCGAGATCGCACCTGAGATGAACGGCTGCGCCGCCGCCATCATGCGGATGTGGCTCTCCACCGACAAATACCGCTTGCCCTTGCGCCCGCACGGATTGGCGCAATCGAACACCGGCAGATGCTCGGCCTTGAGATGCGGCGCGCCTTCGAGAGTCATGGCGCCGCAGACGTGCTCGTTCGCCGCCTCGATATCCTTCTTCGCGAAGCCGAGGAACGCGAGCAGCTCGAACGCGGGATCGTTGAGGCTCGCGGCCGGCACCTTCAGCGTCTGCGTCAGGAAGTCCTCGCCGAGCGTCCACTTGTTGAACACGAACTTGATGTCGAACGCCGTCTTGAGGCCCAGCTCGACTTTGGCGATTGCCTCGTCGGTGAACCCGCGTGCCTTTAGCGTCGTGTGATTGATGCACGGAGCCTGCGCCAGCGAACCGTGGCCCACCGCATAGGCTTCGATTTCCGCGATCTCGCTGGGACGGTAGCCGAGGTTCTCTAGCGCCTCAGGCACCGACCGGTTGATGATCTTGAAGTATCCGCCACCCGCGAGCTTCTTGAACTTGACCAGCGCGAAGTCGGGCTCGATGCCGGTCGTGTCGCAGTCCATGACGAGGCCGATCGTTCCCGTCGGCGCGATCACGCTCGCCTGTGCGTTGCGATAGCCATGTTTCTCGCCGAGCGCCAGAGCCCGGTCCCAGGCCGCGGTCGCCGCTTCGATCATCTCGCGGTCCCTGAGCGATGCATGGTCGAGCGGTACCGGGCTCGTCGAGAGCTTCTCGTAGCCGACACGCTCGCTCTTGGCGGCGCGGCGGTGGTTGCGGATCACGCGCAGCATGTCGGCTGCATTGTCCTCGTAGTCGGGGAACGGGCCAAGCTCGCCCGCCATTTCCGCGCTGGTGGCGTAAGAGGTGCCCGTCATGATCGCCGAGATCGCGCCGCAGATGGCGCGACCCTCGGCCGAGTCGTAGGGAATGCCCGCGCTCATCAACAGGCCGCCGATGTTGGCAAAGCCGAGCCCCAACGTGCGGAACCGGTAGGAAAGCTCAGCGATCTGGCGCGAAGGGAACTGCGCCATCAGCACCGAGATCTCCAGCACGATCGTCCACAGCCGGCAGCCATGCTCGAACGCGGCTATGTCGAATGCGTTGTCCTCGCGGCGGAACGCCATCAGGTTGAGCGAGGCGAGGTTGCAGGCGGTATCGTCGAGGAACATGTACTCCGAGCACGGGTTCGACGCGCGGATTTCACCCGACTTCGGGCACGTGTGCCAGTCGTTGATCGTCGTGTGGAACTGGATGCCCGGATCGGCCGATGCCCAGGCCGCGTATCCGACCTGCTCCCACAGATCGCGTGCCTTCAGCGTCTTGACGACCTTGCCGCCAATGCGCGCGGTGAGGTCCCACGTTCCGTCACTCTCCACAGCATTGAGGAAGCCGTCGGTCACGCGCACCGAGTTGTTCGAGTTCTGACCGGCAACCGTCAGGTAGGCCTCCGAATCCCAGTCGGTGTCGTAGGTGTCGAACGTGATGTCCTTGTAGCCCTGGCGCGCGAACTGGATCACGCGCAGGATGTAGTTCTGCGGAACCTCGTCGCGGCGCGCCTCCTTGATGGCCCGCTTCAGCGCCGGATTCTTGGCCGGATCGTAGCAGTCCTCGCCGTCGGCCTCGCAGTTGACGCAGGCCTTCATGATGGCCTTGAGCCGCTTGCCCGCGATTTTGGACCCGGTGACGAGTGCTGCGACCTTCTGCTCTTCCTTGACCTTCCAGTTGATGTACTCCTCGATGTCGGGATGGTCGATGTCGACGACGACCATCTTGGCCGCGCGCCGCGTCGTGCCACCCGACTTGATGGCGCCTGCCGCGCGGTCGCCGATCTTGAGGAAGCTCATCAGTCCCGACGATTTGCCGCCGCCCGAGAGACGCTCGTTGGCTGAGCGCAGCGACGAAAAGTTGGTGCCTGTGCCCGAGCCGTACTTGAACAGGCGCGCTTCCCGCACCCACAGGTCCATGATGCCGTTCTCGTTGACGAGATCGTCCTCGACCGACTGTATGAAGCAGGCATGCGGCTGGGGATGCTCGTAGGCCGAGGCCGAGAGCGTCAGCTGCCCGGTCTGGAAGTCGACGTAGTAGTGTCCCTGTCCGGGACCGTCGATGCCATAGGCCCAGTGCAGGCCCGTGTTGAACCACTGCGGCGAGTTTGGAGCCGCCATCTGCATGGCGAACATGTAGCGATGCTCGTCATAGAAGGCGCGCGCATCCTCCTCGGTCGAGAAATAGCCGCCCTTCCAGCCCCAGTATGTCCACGTGCCGGCGAGTCGGTCGAACACTTGGCGCGCATCCGTTTCGCCGCCCATGCGATCTGCTTCTGCCAGTTCCGCAAGTGCCTTCGTGTCGGGCACCGAGCGCCACAGCCAAGAAGGGACGCCGTTCTCTTCCACGCGCTTCATGCGGCGGGCGACTCCGGCCTTGCGGAAATATTTCTGTGCGAGGATATCGGCCGCGACCTGGCTCCAGTGCTCGGGCACCTCGAAGCCATCCAGGCGGAATACGATCGAGCCGTCAGGATTCTTGATTTCGCTGGTGGCGCGCCGGAATTGGATCTTCTCGTAAGGTGATTTTCCGGCTTCGGTGAAGCGCCGCGTGATTTTCATGTGTGGTCCCCGCCTCTGGCGATCTTTAAGTCTTTTCATCGACCGGAGCGGATCGAGCCGCTCCTGGTCCCGCGTTGTGACTTTGGACATGACGCTGGGCACTAGATTTTCGACACAAACTCCCCGTCCGGGGCGCACCGCACGTGGCCCGGTCGATCAATCAGCAGGCACTTGAAATTCGGAATGCGCGCCTATCCCTCTATCGCCGCGCAAACCGGCATTCTGCCGCCTTGGATGCTCTGTGTTGGGAACTTAGGTCATCGGCCGGAACGCGGGCCGGTACTGAAACGCGCCATCCCCGCGCTCAAAAATCGGCGGGTTACAAGACACGCCCAGGCAGACTGCAGAAAAGCGACTGTCATGCCCGTGCCACGAAGTACAAGTTAGGACGATTCGCCCGCCTTCGTCACCACCCCTTGTAGGTGGCGCATACCACCGAACACTAGATGTTGTGGTGTGGGCAACTTGTGGATGGGGCGCTCAAAAGGCCCGGAATTTCGAGCCGGTCGCGCTGGTGCGGCATTTCGGACGCTGTGGAAAAGCGCGAATGGATAGCCAGGCACGCAAACTTGGACACACTAGTGGCCCGTCGCGCCTAAATCGCTGTGCCAGCCGGACCCTTTGACGATTTAGGCACGACATAAGGGCCACTAGAGAAATCATGTAGTTAGTGTGACGTTCATCGCGCCTTAATTGACGAGAAGCTTGCCGCGCGGACAGGTCAATTAAGGCGCGACGTCACACTAGACCGATTCCGTGCCCGGCTTCTGTTGCATCCGGGCCGCGCCTTATGACCGTATGGACAGGACGCCTCCTGAGCGGTTAATCGAGTGGCATTGACGGCCCGCTGCGGCAGGGCTCTTTTCGCAGGGGTCCAGACGTGTGCTCCGGCTCCCGAACGAAACCAGGAGATGAATACCCATGGGCATGTTCAAGGAAATCTTTAGCTGGTGGGGTGGCAACACGTGGGGCACCCGGCTCTACATCTGGCGCAAGATGCGCTTCGTTGGCGAGGATTCCCTGGGCAATCGCTATTACGAACAGAAGAAGGGAACCGGCCCTGTGGGTAAGCCGCGCCGCTTCGTTACCTACGTCGACGGCGCAGAGGCATCGAAGGTCCCGCCCGAGTGGCATGGCTGGATGCATTACACGGTCGATACGCCGCCGACCGAGCAGGCCTATCAAGCCAAGCCCTGGCAGAAGCCGCATCGGCCAAACATGACTGGCACGGCCGACGCATATCGGCCCGAGGGTTCGATTCTGACGCCCGCCAAGCGGCCGCACGGTACCGGCGATTATCAGGCGTGGCGCCCCGAGTAGGAGCGGCGCTGCGCCATGACGAGCCTCGGAACGAAGCAGACATGGTCGGCTGAGAGTTACGCCGAGAACGCGCGCTTCGTGTCCGATCTCGGTGCCGAAATCCTGTCTTGGCTCGATCCTCGCCCGGGTATGCGCGTGCTCGACGTCGGCTGCGGTGACGGCGCGCTGACCGAGCGCATCGCCGGGGCTGGGGCGGATGTGGTTGGTGTCGATATCTCGCGCTCGCTGCTCGAGGCGGCACGCAGCCGCGGCCTCGACGTGCGCGAGATGAGCGTCACGGCGCTCAGTTTTGCCGCCGAGTTCGACGCCGTTTTTTCTAACGCCGTCCTGCATTGGGTGTTGGAACCGGAGCGTGCCATCGAACGCATGAGGGCGGCGCTGAAGCCGGGCGGTCGCCTCGTTGCCGAGTGCGGCGGGCACGGTAACATCGCCGCCATCGTCACCGCCATGCGCGCCGCAGCCCGCGCACATGGCGGCGATGCCGAACTCGCCGCCCCCTGGTTCTATCCGACCGCCGCTGAATACGCTGCGCTCTTGCACGCCGGAGGGTTCGAAGTCCTAGGTATCGGCCTGTTCCCCCGCCAGACCCCACTTCCGACCGGAATGTCTGGCTGGCTTGCCACGTTCCGCGCCCCGTTTTTCTCCCAGTTCGGTAATCGCGCCAACGCGGTGAAGGCCGAGGTGGAGGAGCTGCTGCGGCCTGCGTTGTGCGACACGTCGGGAAATTGGACTGCTGATTATGTGCGCTTGCGCGTTGAGGCTGTTGCGGTGTAGGCCGCTTGTGAGCCTGATCGGCTAAGAAGGAAGCAGAGGAGCTTCCGTCGACGGCGTGATTGAGGCTCTCAAACAACGACATGGAGCTTGCAGCGACGGCCAGAATTGATTCAATCTGAACCCGAACCGCGCCAAGTCACGCTCGCGCCCAAGTTCGGCGCAAATCAGGTATCGACATCGCGTCTGGTGCGTCGCCACCGGGAAACGCGTCATTTCGAAACGTCACCGGGAAAGCCCTTTGAGATTGCACGCCGAAAGATCCGCGCCCTACTGCAAAAGCCCGCTTGCCGTGCTCATCGTCTCGCTCGCGGCGTTGACGCCGCTGGGCTCGGCGCTTGCCGACCGCATCGAGAACGACGTCGCCGTGTTCGCCGCGCTCGACAAGGTGACGGCGCGCATCTCCAAGCTCGAGGTGCCTTTGGGGCAGACCGTTGAGTTCGGCTCTCTCAAGGTAACGCCGCGCATCTGCTACACGCGTCCCGCTACCGAGCAGCCGCAGACCACATCTTTCGTCGAGGTCGACGAGAAGGAGCTTGAAGGCGAGACGAAGCGGATATTTACCGGCTGGATGTTCGCCGAAAGCCCTGGCCTCAACGCAGTCGAGCATCCCGTCTTCGATATCTGGCTCACCAACTGCAATAAGCCCAGGGGCGGAGCGCAGGCAGCCGCCAAGACCGCTCCCGACCAGCCCGCAGCCGAAGGCGAGCAGTCTGGCGATCCCGCAGAGCCGATCATCACCCGCCGCCGAATACGGCGCTGATCCCCGCCAATGCGGCAATTGGTTCGTGTCGTTCGAAAGGCTGTGAACGTATGAGCATTGCGATCGACGTCACGTCGCCAGCAATCGCGCCGCCCTCGGTGCAAAGTAGGTGAGGATCCCGGCCGCGCCTGCGCGCTTGAAGGCAAGCAGCGATTCCATCATCACCTTGTCACCGTCGAGCCAGCCTCGCTCGGCTGCTGCCATGAGCATCGCGTATTCGCCCGACACTTGATAGGCGAACGTTGGCACATCGAACGCTTCGGCGATGCGACGGACGATGTCGAGATAGGGCATGCCGGGCTTCACCATGACCATGTCGGCGCCTTCCGCGATATCGAAGGCTACTTCGCGCATGGCCTCGTCGGAGTTCGCCGGGTCCATCTGGTAGGTGCGCTTGTCGCCCTTGAGCGTCGACGAGGAGCCGACCGCATCGCGGAACGGCCCATAGAATGCGCTCGCGTACTTTGCCGCATACGACATGATCTGCGTATTGGTGTGACCGTGGCTTTCGAGCGCGGCACGAATGACGCCAATGCGCCCGTCCATCATGTCTGAGGGAGCGAGGATGTCGCAGCCTGCCGCCGCCTGATTGAGCGACTGCTTCACCAGGGCTTCCAGCGTTGCGTCGTTGTGGATCTCGCCGTCGATCAGCAGCCCGTCATGCCCGTGACTGGTGTAGGGGTCGAGCGCCACGTCGAGAATGACGCCGATGTCGATGCCGGCCTCCTTCACCGCGCGCGTCGCCCGGCAAACGAGATTCTCGGCATTGAATGCTTCGTGCGCATCGTCCGTGCGCAACTTCGGATTGGTGTAGGGAAACAGCGCGAGCGCTGGGATGCCGAGAGTTGCCGCTTCCTTCGCGGCGCCGACCACCAGATCCACCGACAGCCGCTCCACGCCGGGCATCGACGCGACCGCCTGCCGCTCGCCTTTGCCTTCCAGTACGAACACCGGCCAGATGAGATCGCTCGGCGTCAGGGCGTTCTCCGCAACAAGCCGGCGCGACCAATCCGCTTTGCGGTTGCGCCGCATCCGTATCGACGGAAAGCCGCCCGCGGATGAAGCTTGTGAGGGTGCCGGGTCGCGTGTCGGTGGACGAGGTTTGCTCATATGGGACTATGCCGATGCCAGGGTTTGGCGGCCAACATTCCCTTCCCGCGGACCAATTGCAAGACTTGAGCACGAATAGCCTCAACCGATCCCTGCACGTTTTGCATGGAGGCGCAAAGCTATTGGCAGAACACGCCGCTCTGGCGATGCGCCATGTCGAGATGCAGATGGTTGCGGTGCGCGTTGTTGGCCTCGGGTCCGAGCACTGTGCCGAAGATCTTGCAAGCCGAGTCGTGCGCCCCGCGCAAGAACCGCTGCTTTCGGATTTCGTTGACGGCGGTTCCTGGACGCGCGTCAGTCGTGACGACGATGCCCTCAGTCGTCCCTGCTGCCCTCGGTCCCCCCAGTCTCGAAGGAGGGATATCGAACGACGCGCCTGTCGCACCGCCCGCGCCGCCACCCGGAATGGTCACGGTCATGCGCGGAAGGCCGTCGCTGATGGTACTTCGCGCGATCCCACCTGCCGGCGCGCCGCCGGCCAGTCCGAGCGCGGCTGGTGGAATGCCCGCAGGCCCGTCCGCGCCGGTGTTGGTGTCCTGTACTGGAAATGCGCTCTGGCGAAGAGATGCTCGTTCATTCGTTTGGCCGCGTTGCTCAACGGCCAAACGCTGCTTTTGAGCGGCCTCAGCCTTCGCTTTTTCCTCCGCGATTTGCCGGCGAATCTCCCGCTGGGTTGTGCCCCAGTCGGCCAGTAGCATCGTCGTATCGCCCTTTGCCGTCATGAAGCCGGCGACGTCGATCGCATTGACCCGGCCGTGCTCGGAAAGCCGGCCGCGCGCCCGCCCGTAGGCGTTGCGGCACGAATAATCGCTCATCTTGACGATCTTGATTATCGGACCGCCCAGATGCTGACGCGCAAGTGGCTGGAGCCCTGTTTGGACCCACGTATGCATGGCCTCGGCCATCTCGCAATTGACAAGCGCCGGCGGCGAGATGATGACTTCGGGCTTGCGTCCGATGCTGAACAGCCGGATCGGTGCCGGATCGCCGCACGAGCCTTCCCTGATGGGCTCTTCCTCCACGGCAACTGCCGCGATGCGTTTGAGGATCGCGGCACAACGCAGGCGCGCCTCTTTGACCGCACCGTCCGACCAAGCCTCGGGTGTGCCGGAGGCCAGCGCTTTTTCGCGCTCTCGTGCATCGCTGAGCGTGATTGGCCAGCTCGATGGCACGTCCGCGCCGAATCTCTTCTGCGCCAACACCGGCTCAACAGTGGCCTGCGGCGCCTTCGTCCCCACAGAAAGCGCCGCCCGTGCCGGATCGAGCGATCTCACCAGCTCGGGCTGGGGTACGAAGCGCATGGCTGCCCCATTCTCGTCCGCGCGTGCGACTAAGAGAGAAGAAGCGCAGAGGACCAGCCCGAGCGAAAGCGTCGAGCCCCGCAGACCGCATCGCGTCAATTCGAAGTCCCCCTGGCGTCCTGCGCGCCGGCCCGCTCCCTGAAGCGTCCTGGCCGTCGCGCGAATCAGTCCTAAGTGTCCTGACAATTGAGGATGGTGTATAGCCCCGAATTAGGGCAGGCCAAGGCACGCGGATTGGTACCGCGTGCGATAGTTGTCGATGACCGGTGGATGAAGAGGAGCCGTCATGGAGAAGCCTGTGGATCAATCGGCCGGGCCTGATGTCGTCATCAACCGAATAGGTGCCGCCGCCACCATCGTTCTGAACCGGACGCGCGCTCTCAACGCGCTGACCGCCGCCATGCGTGCGTCGATTTCCGCAGAAATCCCCCGCCTGGCGCGCGATGCCAGTCTCTACGTGGTGCTCATTCGCTCGGCCAGTCCCAAGGCTTTCTGCGCCGGTGGCGACGTGCGCGAGCTGATCTCCTTGTATCGCGATGATCCCCAGCGAGCATTCGCTGCCTTTGCCGACGAATATCGTCTCGACTGGACACTGGAATGTTTCTCCAAGCCGACAGTGTCGCTCGTGGATGGCATCGTCATGGGGTCGGGCGTCGGGATCACCATGTACAACACGCACCGTGTCGCCGGCGCGAACTTCACGTTCGCCATGCCCGAAACCGCGATCGGCCTTTTCCCCGACGTCGGCGTGGCTCATGCCCTGTCGCGCCTGCCCGACGAGATCGGCACCTATCTCGGCCTCACAGGGCGCTCCATCAAGAGGGCCGATGCCTATCGTCTGGGAATAGCGACCCACTGCATCGACGCCGATCACTTCAACGACATCGAAACAGCGCTGGCCGATGCGCAGACGGTTGATCCTCTGCTCGACGACTTGCACGTGGAGCCGGGTAGCGGTGAGCTGGAGCCGCATCGGCAGATCATTGCCCGCTGCTTCGCAGGCGATACCGTGGAGGGCATCATGGCCCAGCTCGAGGACATTTCGGGCGACGGTCGTGCCTTCGCCGAAGGCGTTCTTGACGATTTGTCCAAACGCTCTCCGACCTCGCTCAAGATCACCCTGCGCCATCTCCGGCGCGCCGCCGGATTGGGGCTGCGCGAAGTCCTCGTTGACGACCAGCGCCTCGCCTGCCGCTGCCTTGCCGGCCACGACTTCGCTGACGGGGTACGAGCCGCACTGATCGACAAGGACAACCTCCCCGTGTGGCAGCCCGCAACGCTTGCCGAGGTGTCGGAAGCAGTGGTTGCGGCTTATTTCGACCCGCTGCCAGAAGGCGTGGAACTCGCGCTGCCCTCCCGCGCCCAGATGCAAACGTCACGCATCTGACGGTCAAAATTTAACTTTTTGGTCGGCTAAACGAAGTCTTGCGGCGAACCCCCTGTAACTATTCTTTTACTATGTCTGTTCAGCTAAGATTTAGTCGTATTCGCTATTGTGTCTGAAACCCGAGACAAGAACACATAAGGGTTGCGTCGAACAGTAGCGAGGCACGTCAATGAGTTTTGCGGTGGAGATGGCGCGTGGTCGCGTGCCCGCGGAGGACGGCGAGGTCCAAAGCGAATACTTGCAGGCCCTGCGCCTGATCGAGCGATTGCACCGTCTTTTGCTCGATGTCATCAAGGATGAGTTCGATCGCGTTGGCGGCTCGGACCTTAATAGCGTGCAAGCGCTGCTCCTGTACAACATCGGCTCCGCCGAGCTGACCGCAGGCGAGCTCAAGACGCGCGGCTATTATCTCGGCTCGAATGTCTCCTACAACCTGAAGAAGCTCGTCGATATGGGCTACATACACTACAAGCGCTCCGAAACGGACAAGCGCTCTGTGCGTGTGAGCCTGACGGACAAGGGGCTAAACGCGAGCAAGGTCGTTCAGAACCTGTATCAGCGCCAGTTGGGCTCGCTGCAGAAAGTCGGCGAGGTCGACAACGATGATCTGCAGCGCCTCAACCGCTCGCTGGTCCGCCTGGAGCGCTTCTGGTCCTACCAGATCAGCTATCGCCTATGACGGAACGATGAGAGGGCGCCCGTGCCGCGGGCGCCTGAATGGATTTGCAACAGCGAGGGCCGTCAGCCAGACGTGCCCTCGCTCGCGTTTGTGGCCTCTCTGCACCAGTGCGAAAGAGGCCTCCGCCGTTGCCCGTTTTGAGCTTTTCAAACATGAACCGATGCCTCAGGCTGTCGCAGTCTGAACCGCGCTCCGCGAGGAGGTTTTCTGCGGCAATTGGGCTCGTGCCTGGCGCGTATCCGCTCCGTAATTGCGTTCGCTACAGGGCCTGATTTTTTTCGATGCGGTCGGATCCGGCGCGAGGCGGTTCGCACCCAAACCCGTCGTATCGGCTTGCGGAGTGTTCTGGCGCGTCTTCGGATTAGGCCCCGGCATGGCAAGAACAAGAAGACGGGAACGTCTGTCAAATGTCGGCATGGTTGATTTTCCGTTGATGCGTGTCGCGGGACGAACCTTTGAGACGGGTTGGCCGTTGAGCGCACGGATCGCTTCCCGGCGCAGTTGACCATGTGAGAAGCACGGTTTTTTGTGACCGCGGCACGAATGGAGGGACCTGGGGTGGCCAACTTTTATTCGCCTGTACGGGGGCTGACGATCGCAGCTTGTACGCTGGCCGCGTTGGTGGGGGCGACACTGGATGCAGACATGGCTGCGGCCTATGATCGCAACTCCTGGTTGCAATTCGGTCCGGTCAGTGATGGCAACACCTTCAACCCATCGTCCTCTGGCACGTACGATCGCAACTTCATCCGCGAATGGGAGTCAAATCCCCCGCGCGGCTACCCGACCCTGTCCCCGTCGAACATTGATGCGACCAAGCAGGCCATAAAGCGCTTCGAGAAGATCGTCGACGACGGTGGCTGGAAGCAGCTCGATAACACGGAGCTGCAGCCGGGCATGAGTGGCCCGCTCGTGGCCGATCTGGCGGCCCGCCTGCGCATTTCAGGGCACCTGCGTGAGGAAGGCTTCTACCCGGACCATTTCGGTGACGAACTGGAAAAGGCGGTGAAGCGCTTCCAGGCCACCAACGGGTTGACCCCCACCGGAATTGTCGACAAACGCACGATCGCGGCACTGAATGTTCCGGCAACGGCGCGCTTGAAGCAGCTGAAGAATGGCCTTTCGCGCTTGCGGGAATACGGCAGCTTGCTTGGCAAGAAGAAGTACGTCGTCGTCAATATTCCAGCCGCCCAGATCGAGGCGGTCGAGGACGATCACGTTGTCTCTCGCTTCACAGGGGTGGTCGGCAAACCCGAGCGCAAGACGCCGATCCTCACATCCTCGATCCATGAGTTGAATTTCAATCCCGTCTGGCGTCTGCCGCCGACGGTTGTCCAGAAGGACCTCATTCCTAAGGGTCGCCAGATGCAGGCAGCCGGAAAGAACGTGCTGGTCAAGTTCGGCATCGATGCCTACGACGGGAACGGCCGCAAGCTCGATCCGGAAAAGATCAAGTGGGACTCGGCGATGCCGAATGCGCTGAGCTATTCGCAGCAGCCGGGAAAGGATAACCCGCTGGGCTTCCTCAAGATTAACTTCCACAATGCCCACTCTGTCTACATGCACGACACGCCGTCCGATGGCCTGTTCGGCCGCAATTTCCGCGCCGCCAGTTCCGGCTGCATCCGTGTGTCGAACATAGAGAAGCTGGCGGCCTGGATTCTCGAGGAACAGGGGATGGGAATGTCGGATATCACGTCGCTGAAGAAGTCGGGCGAGCGCAAGGATGTCCGCGTGAGGAAACCGGTTCCGCTCTATTTCGTCTACATCACCGCATGGGCGACTGAGGACGGCGTGGTTCAGTTCCGCCGCGACCTCTATCAGCGAGACGGAGTTGGCGACACAGCCTCCGCCTACTGACGCAGGGCATCCGCGCGCCGATGCTGACCGGCGCGCGCATTGTTCGAACCGGCCCGAGCGTGTTTAGCTGAAGTGCGAAGCGGTTCAGCGTGACGAACTTGCTCAATTCAAAGACTTGGATCGTATTCACGTCCATGCGACATGAACACGATCGGTCTGTGGTGATCCGACACCGGGCCGGCTCGATTGTTTCAATCGCTTCGCGCTCAAATTTTCTTGAGATCGGGCCGCTGCGGCAGCGTCCCATTCGGCGCGCGGTCAGTCGGCCAACGACCCGCTTTCCTCCCATGGCGCCCGGGAGAACGACGTATTTTCGGGCCCGCAGGCTGTTGGGAACGTCGTCGCGACGACCGGCCCCAAGTGGCCACAGAGCGGCGGGCGTGGTTGACCTTCGTCAAGACAGCCCCGCAGCGGTCATGCCAAACCTTGCCCAGGCATTGACTTTTCGTATTGTGCCCTTGAACGGTGCGCAGTTGTTGTTTAAGGGCGGCGTGGTCCGTCCTTAACGCGGCATTCGGTATATCGTCCTATACCGGTCAAAGCCGGGTGATTTGAACTGGTCAGGAGCGACAATAGGCGCCCCCTTTCGGACCGAAGAAGTCGTTGCCCAACGGGCATTCGCATGCTGCAATAGGTTGACGTGCAGGGGAGTAAATAACGTTGATGGACTACGCGAAGACGTTGCGCGGCGCGCTCGACAGCATCAGGGCGGAAGGCCGCTACCGCATTTTTGCCGACCTCAAGCGGCAACGCGGCGCCTTCCCGGCCGCCCAGCAGTTCACCGGCAAGGGTGATGTTCGCCCGATCACGGTCTGGTGCTCGAACGACTATCTCGGCATGGGCCAGCACCCCGCCGTTCTTGCCGCGATGCACGAGGCCGTCGACACGGTCGGCGCCGGCTCCGGCGGCACGCGCAACATTTCCGGCACCTGCCATTACCACGTCGAACTCGAGCGCGAGATCGCCGACCTGCACGGCAAGGAAGCTGCCCTTCTCTTCACGTCTGCGTACGTCGCCAATGATGCTACCCTCTCCACGCTCCAGAAGTTGATCCCCGGCCTCGTCATCTTCTCCGATGAGAAGAACCACGCTTCGATGATCGAAGGCATTCGCCGCGGCGGCACCAGCAAGGAGATCTGGCGCCACAACGACACCGCCGATCTCGAAATACGCCTGAAGAAGTATCCGCTTGATACGCCTAAGCTGATCGCATTTGAGAGCGTCTATTCGATGGACGGCCACATCGCTCCCATCGGCAAGATCTGCGACCTCGCGAAGAAGTACAACGCGCTCACCTACCTCGATGAGGTCCATGCCGTTGGCATGTATGGGCGGCGGGGCGGCGGCATCGCCGAGCGTGACGGCGTTATGGATCGCGTCGACATCATCAACGGCACGCTGGCCAAAGGATTCGGCGTTATGGGCGGCTACATCGCCGCCACCGCCGACACCTGCGATGCGATCCGCTCGTTTGCACCGGGCTTCATCTTCACCACGTCGCTGGCGCCGGCCATCGCAGCAGGTGCGCTTGCCTCCATCCGCCATTTGAAGACGAGCCAAGTCGAACGCGAGCGCCATCAGGAGCGCGCGCGCACGTTGAAGTCGCGATTGATCGAGGCGGGTCTGCCGGTCATGGCAGGACCAAGCCACATAGTTCCCGTCATGGTCGGCGATCCCGTGCACTGCAAAGCCGTCACCGACACGCTGTTGGACCGCTACGGAATTTACGTGCAGCCGATCAACTATCCGACGGTCCCAAAGGGCACGGAGCGCATCCGCCTGACGCCCAGCCCCGTCCACACCGACGAGCAGATGGACTATCTAGTCAATGCCCTGACTGAGTTGTGGGAGCGCTGCCCGGTCGCCAAGGACAAGTACGTTCGGCTCGCGGCGGAATAGCTCTCCCGCGGACGGATTGAGAATTACGTAAGCGCCCTCGAGCACCTCTCGGGGGCGTTTACGCTTTCCACGGAGTTGATGCCTGGATCTGTTCGGCGACAACGCGCTCCCACCCCATCCGGTCAACGAAGCCTATCCCACTGGACAGGTATCGCGACCCCGTGTCTCTCCGCCTTGTTTCGCTGATTTAGACTATGGTAGGAAGACGGACTTGAGCGGTGGCTACCTCGGTCAGCCGGCCGTCAATCCGCGCTTTCATCCGCAAAAAACGACAACCTGTCAGAACGAGGAAATCGTCCCATGTCGACAGCCAAGGCCGCATATCCCGCGCCCGCACAGTCGAAGTTCTTCACCGCGCCGCTCGCCGAGACCGATCCGGAGATGGCGTCTGCCATCGCCAAGGAGCTTGGCCGCCAGCAGCACGAGATCGAGTTGATCGCATCGGAGAATATCGTCTCCAGGGCCGTTCTCGATGCTGCGGGCTCCGTGCTCACCAACAAGTACGCTGAAGGCTACCCCGGTCGCCGCTACTACGGCGGTTGCCAGTACGTCGACATCGCGGAGAACCTCGCCATCGACCGCGCCAAGAAGCTGTTCGGCTGCGGCTTCGCCAACGTCCAGCCCAACTCCGGCAGCCAGGCCAACCAGGGCGTGTTCAACGCGCTGCTGAAGCCGGGCGACACGATCATGGGCCTCTCACTCGCCCACGGCGGCCACTTGACCCACGGCGCGCCGGTCAACCAGTCCGGCAAGTGGTTCAAGGCGACGCACTATGAGGTGCGCCCGGACTCCCAGGTCGTGAACATGGATGATGTCCGCAAGGCCGCCAAAGAGCATAAGCCGCAGCTCATCATCGCCGGTGGCTCTGCCTATCCGCGCGTCATCGACTTTGCCGAGTTCCGCAAGATCGCCGACGAGATCGGCGCCATCTTCATGGTCGACATGGCTCACTTTGCAGGTCTCGTCGCCGCTGGCATGTATCCGAGCCCCTTCCCGCATTGCCACGTCGCCACCACGACGACGCATAAGACGCTGCGCGGCCCGCGCGGCGGCATGATCCTCACCAACGACGAGGATATCGCCAAGAAGATCAACTCGGCCATCTTCCCCGGCATCCAGGGCGGCCCCCTCATGCACGTCATCGCTGGCAAGGCGGTGGCCTTCGGCGAGGCGCTCCAGCCCGAGTTCAAGATCTACATCAAGAACGTGATCGAGAACGCCAAGGCGATGGGCGAAGTGCTCGTCCAGAACGGCTTTGCGCTCGTCTCTGGCGGCACCGACAGCCATCTGATCCTCGTCGATTTGCGCCCCAAGAAGATCACCGGCAACATCGCCGAAAAGGCGCTGGGTCGCGCCAACATCACTGTCAACAAGAACGGCATCCCGTTCGACCCGGAGAAGCCGATGGTCACTTCCGGCATCCGCCTCGGCTCGCCTGCCGGCACAACCCGCGGCTTCGGCGTCGCCGAGTTCCAGGAGGTCGGCCGCTTGATCGCGGAGGTTCTCGACGGTCTCGCCAAGAACGGCGAGGAAGGCAATGCCGACGTCGAAGCCAAGGCTCGTGCAAAAGCTATCGCGCTGTGCGAGCGGTTCCCGATCTACGCTTGATCCGGGACCCCTGGTAGGGTCTAACAAGGCGCCGGCGGGGTGAGCAGCCCGCCGGCGCCTTTTCACTTTCGGAGAAACGAGACATGCGCTGCCCCTATTGCGCGGGTGAGAATACGCAGGTCAAGGACAGTCGGCCGACCGAAGAGAACGCTGCCATCCGACGCCGTCGCGTATGTCCCGATTGCGGCGGCCGCTTCACCACGTTCGAACGCGTACAGCTGCGCGAACTGGTCGTCGTCAAGCGCTCCGGGCGAAAGGTGCCGTTCGACCGCAACAAGCTGGCGACCTCGGTCCATATCGCGCTGAGGAAGCGCAGCATCGATTCTGAGCGCGTCGAGCGCATGGTCTCCGGAATCGTGCGCCAGCTCGAAAGCCTTGGCGACGTCGAAGTCCATTCCGAGCAGATCGGCGAGCTGGTGATGGAAGCCCTGAAGGGGCTGGACCCTGTCGCCTACGTTCGCTTTGCCTCCGTCTACCGGGACTTCCGCGAGGCTTCCGACTTTGCCCAGGTGCTGGGCGAGATTGCGCGTGTGCCCGGTGAATCGGCCGGCGCGGCCGCTGGCGCCTCTCGCAAGGCTCGCGACGAGGAACGCGACTGGCCATCTGTCGCCCCGATCACGCCCGAAAAGCATTGATCGCGCATGTCAGCGTCCGCCCTACCTGGTTCCCGACAGCCTCCGCGCCAAATGGCGCCGGGCGATGCCCGCCCGCCTGGGCAGCGTGCGTTTGACCATCACATGATGGGAATAGCACTGCGCATGGCGCGGCGTGGGCTTGGCACGACATCTCCCAATCCGTCCGTTGGCGCGGTAATCGCTGACGAGGTATCGGGAGAGGTCATCTCGCGCGCTGTCACCGCGCCGTCGGGCCGCCCTCACGCTGAGCCGCTTGCAATCGCCGACGCCAGAGAACGCGCCCGCGGCAAAACAATGTACGTGACGCTGGAGCCCTGCTCGCACCACGGGCGAACGCCGCCATGCTCGGGTGCAGTGATCGACGCCGGTCTCGCCCGCGTCGTCGTCGCCTTGACCGATCCCGACCCGCGCGTCGGCGGGCGCGGTCTCGAACAGCTGCGCAAGGCGGGCATCGACGTAACGCGCGGCGTGCGCGCGCAGGAGGCTCACTGGCTGACGCGCGGGCACATCGTCCGCGTGACGGAGCGCCGTCCGTTCGTGCAGCTCAAGGTGGCACTGAATGTCGAAGGTCGCGTGCCGCGCGGCACCGGACACGCGCCCGTGTTCGTCACGGGTCCGCTGGCACGCGGCGTCGGACACCTGCTGCGAGCCGAAGCGGACGCGATTTTGATCGGACACGGCACTCTGAGGGACGACGATCCCGACCTTACCTGCCGCCTTCCCGGTCTCGCCCGCCGCTCTCCCGTCCGCATCGTACTCGCCGCCAATCTCGTGGGCATCGACGGGAGCAGGATGGTCCGAACCGCATCCGCCGTCCCAGTCCACCTGGTGACGACCGCCAAAGGTGCGGCGGCCAGCTCCGAGGCCGTCGCCCGCCTCTCAGACTGTGGTGTCGTGGTTCATCAGGTCCGCGCAGTCGGAAGCCGCATCTGGCTTCCGTCGCTGCTGGAACGCCTCGCCGAAATTGGCGTAACGCGCCTGCTGGTCGAGGGCGGCCCGTCCGTTTGGCGTGCTTTTGCCCGTCACGGCCTGTTCGACGAGGTGATCCTCTTTCGGGCGCGCGATGCAGCGGGCGATGGAGCGCTCAGTTCGGTCGGCGAAGCCGATGCCGCCGCCGAACTGGAGCGTGAAGCCGGACTGACGGGCCTCCTCCCGCATGCGCGCCGCCACCTCGGCAGCGACGACATGCTGGTCTTCCGTCGGCCGTTGGGGCACATCACTTTTATGCCGCCTGCCGGGCAGTCTTCCGGCTAGTCTTGAGGAAAGTCGCGCCATGTTCACAGGTCTCATCACCGATGTCGGCGAGGTGATCGCCCGCGAGGGCGGCGCCTTCACGATCGAGTGCGGATATGATCCCGCCACCATCGCGCTGGGCGCTTCGATCGCTTGCGACGGCGTGTGCCTCACCGCCACCACCATTGCGCAATCGGCCCTGGGTGCTGGCAGCCGATTCACCGTCGACGTGTCGAACGAAACGTTGTCGAAGACCACGCTCGATACTTGGCAGCCGGGCCGGGCCGTCAATCTGGAACGCCCTTTGAAAACCGGCGACGAACTCGGCGGACATATCGTCACGGGCCATGTCGATGGGCGGGCGCTGGTCGTCGATGTGAACGACGACGGAGAGTGCCGCAGGTTCCTGTTCGAGGCGCCCGAGCATCTGGCGATGTACATTGCGCCCAAGGGTTCGGTGGCGCTCGACGGAACGTCGCTGACCGTAAACGAGGTCGCCGGAACGCGGTTTGGAGTGAACCTCATCCCCCACACCTTGACCGCGACGACGTGGGGGCGCAAAAAGCCCGGCGACGAGGTCAACCTCGAGGTCGATGTGTTTGCGCGCTACGTGGCGCGCCTGATGGAGTTCCGCCCGTGAGTGAAGCGCGGTCAAAGCGCGGAGTGAAGAAGCCGGCGGCAGGCAAACCGGCGTCGAAGAAGGCGTCCGCGTCCTCGCGCGCCGAGACAACCACGCAGCGCACCGGCGGCGGCGATCTCGCCAGCACCAACGAGATCATCGAGGAATTGCGCAACGGGCGCATGGTGATCCTGGTCGACGCGGCCGACCGCGAGAACGAGGGCGACCTCATCATTCCCGCGCAGATGGCCACCCCGGACGCGATTAATTTCATGGCCAAGCACGGTCGCGGCCTGGTTTGCCTCGCGCTGACGCATCGCCGCGCCAACGAGCTGAAACTCGAAGCGATGGTGCAGCACAACGCTTCGCGCAATCGCACGGCCTTCACCGTGTCGATCGAAGCCAAGGAAGGCATTTCCACGGGCATCTCTGCACACGATCGCGCCCGCACGATCGCCACCGCCATCGACCCGGAAAAGTCCGCCGATGACATCGTCTCGCCCGGCCACGTATTTCCTCTCGTCGCCCGCGACGGCGGTGTGCTGATCCGTGCCGGACACACAGAAGCGAGTGTCGATCTCGCGCGTATGGCCGGCCTTTCGCCCGCCGCCGTCATCTGCGAGATCATGAACGACGACGGCACGATGGCACGCATGCCCGACCTCGTTCCGTTCGCGAAAAAGCACGGCCTCAAGATCGGTTCGATAGAGGACCTGATATCCTACCGTTTGAAGAACGATACCATTGTCCGCCGCATCGCGTGCAAGCCGGTGAAGTCCAATTTCGGCGGTGAGTTCGACATGTGCGTCTACGAGACGACGGTGGAGCCCGGCGAGCACATGGCGCTTATCAAGGGCGATGTCGGCAGCGGCGATCCCGTGCTGGTGCGCGTGCATGCCGTCGATCCAATGATCGATCTCGTCGGAATCGGCTTCGCGTCGAGCTCCGGCCTCATCGAAAAGGCGATGCGCGCGATCGATGAGGAAGGACGCGGCATCGTCGTTGTACTTCGTGATCTCGATCCGAAGTTCCTTTCGGAACGCATCCACGACAATCCCCGCCGCACCCAGAATGCGCGCGGCGACCGCCCGCAGGTGGAGATTGGGTTCGGTTCCCAGATCCTGCGCGACCTGGGCGTCTCCGACATGATCTTGCTGACGAACTCGCCTGACCACAAGTACGTGGGCCTCGAAGCGTTCGGCCTGAAGATCGTAGGTACGCGCAAGATTGGGTGATCCAGGATGGTGCAGGTGAAATCAAAATCGGGCGCGGCCCGTGCGGGCGGCGACAATCGCTTTCAAGGCTGCCGTATCCTCGTCATCGAGGCGCGCTTCTACGAGAGCATCGCCGACGAATTGGCAGCCGGGGCGATCGCCGAGATCGAGGCGCAGGGCGCGAGCCATGATCGCATAGTCGTTCCAGGTGCGCTGGAGATTCCGCAAGTTCTGGTGGCTGCCGTCGCTGCCGGACGCTTCGACGAAGGCATGGCGGATTACGACGGCGTGGTTGCGCTGGGCTGTGTAATTCGTGGCGAGACCTCGCATTATGATATCGTCGTCAACAACGCCAATCACTGGCTGATGGAGGTGGCGATCGGCCAGGCCATTCCGGTTGGCAATGCCATATTGACAGTCGATACCGAGGCGCAGGCGCTGGCCCGCGCACAAGGCGGTCGCGATGGCAAAGGCGGCGATGCGGCGCGCGCATGCTTTGCACTGATCGATGCGGCGCGCCGGTTCCAGGGCGAGGAGCAATGAACACGCGGGCGAAAGGCGGGGCAGGTCGGGGCGCGCGATCGCTGGCGCGCGTTGCGGCCGTGCAGGCGCTCTACCAGATGGACATGGCCGGCACGGACTTGAACGATGTTATCCGTGAGTTCGAAACACTGCGCTTTGCGGCTACCGAGCAGGCTGCCGGAGCTGGCGAGACGGATACGCAATTCTTTGCCGACATTCTGCGCGGCGTCGTGCGTCGCCAGCGCGACATCGATCCCGCGATCGAAGAGCAGCTGGCCGCTGGCTGGCGTCTGGTGCGTGTCGATTCCATTCTGCGCGCCATCCTGCGTGGAGGCGTCTTCGAGCTCATGGAGCGCCGCGACGTCCCCGCGCGTGTCGCCATCAACGAATATATCGAGGTGGCTCACGCCTTCTTCGATGGCGACGAGCCAAAAGTTGTGAATGGAGTGCTCGACCGTTTGGCCCGGCGCTTGCGCCCGAAGGAGTTCGAGACCCGACCTGCTGACGCCGCGGAAGGCTGATTAGATCGCATTCATGTTTCATGGAATCATGAACGCGATCTAGCTCCTTGGATTGAACATGTTTCTCACGCTGAACCGCAGCACACTTCAGCTAAACATGCTCTCGCATCGCTCTATCGAAGGAGCGCGCAGTGAACACGAGTGCCGATGAACGCATCGAAGGCGAGGCCGCGATCATCGGCGAGTTCTTCGCCCCTTTGACCGAGGGTGACGAAGGCGCAGCCGGCCTTTCTGACGATTGCGCCTTGCTCTTCCCCAAGCCCGGAACCGATCTTGTCATCACGACCGACAGTCTAATCGAAGGCGTACATTTCTTTCCCGGTGATGTGCCTGCCTTCAAGGCGCTGGCCGTCAACGTATCCGATCTGATCGCAAAGGGCGCATTGCCCGAGCGCTATCTGCTTACGCTGGCACTGCCCGAGCCGCCGACTCGCGCGTTCATGTCGCGTCTCGCCGCCGGTCTTGCGGACGCACAGCGCGAATTCGGCTGCCGTCTCATCGGCGGCGATACCGACCGGACCCCGGGCTTGCTCACCCTGACCATAACCGCCATCGGTGTCCTCCCGTCAGGATCCGCCGTGCGAAGGAATACGGCGCGCGTCGGTGATCTCGTTGCGGTAACGGGCACGATAGGCGACGCCGGTCTCGGTCTCGCGCTCCGGCAGGACCCTGCACGCGCGCCGTCCGCCGGCCTCACAGAACAGCATTCCGCTGCGCTTATCGCCCGTTACGACCGGCCTGTGCCGAATATTGCGGTTGCCGCGCTGGTGCGCGAGTACGCAACTGCAGCCATGGACGTATCCGACGGTCTCGCCAAGGACTTGGGACGGCTCGTTGCAGCTTCAGGTGCAGGTGCGGATGTGACACTGGAAGCCGTACCGATCTCGAATGCCGCTCGCATCATGTGCGAGCGCCGCGCTGCGCGGCGTGCAGGTCTTATCGCCAGCGGCGAGGATTACGAAGTTCTCTTTACTGTTCCCGCGGATCGGTGGACCGAGCTGCAGGTTGCGGCAGACAAATGCGGAGTGCTGGTGACGCAACTGGGCGTGGTCACACAGGGTCCCGGCGTGACTTGGCGCGATGCCTGCGGCAAACCGCTGCCGATTGCAGCTGAAGGCTGGGACCACTTTTGACGGTCCTGCGCGCAAATGGCGGAAGGAACTGAAGGCGGTGGGTCCACTGGCGGACGGGGTCGCCGCTGCGTAATGCGTACACTGTATTGCCGTACTGAGCGTTGTGGGCAACAGCAGTGCTGCTTCGCTGCAACATGCACAAGTAATTGACCAGTTGTGGCTGTCATCCAGAGCCCAGATGTGTCTTTCTTTGGCCATATCCGTTGGGCCTAAAGAGTTATCGTGATTGCTCAATCGCAAAGTTGCCAGAGTCATGGCAAACAGGACGAAATCGGGCCGATGACGGTTTGACGACTGGACGTCATACATGTTCGCGGCGCTTCGCTGCGCTACATGCGACCTTTGCGGCAGTTGTGCTGAAGGCAGCCCCGCCGCACAGGTAAGGCGAGATCGGCGTCCTGGATAGGGGCCGGCCGAATGGCAGGGCAAATTAGACGTCGCGGATGCGGCTAATCGATCAGTCTGATCAGGCGACAGGATTCTCGGGGATGCTGCGAATGCACGAAGGGTTGAGCCGTCTTTGCGGGGCGGGCTCGGTTGGGGCTGGGTTGGCGGTCTTTGCGGCGACGATAATTGCTTCTCTAGTCACCGCTTCGCCGGCTGCCTGTGCGCAGGACTGGTGGGAGCAGATTCCGGGATTCGGCTCGCCGTCGTATTCCGAGCGGCGCGAGCGGGTGCGGCCGGCAGTTCGTCGTACTGAAGAGCAGCGGGCCGACGGATTCGAGGATCTACGCGCCAACGCAACGCCGTGGCTGAGCGATGTGACGTTGGCGGCGATCGACAAGGCCATTGAAAGATATGAGCGCATCGTACAGCGCGGCGGCTGGAACACGATCCCCAAAGGCCGCACCATCCGCCCCGGTGATGACGACGACCGCATTCCCGCGATCAAGGCCCGCCTGCGTGCTACCGGCGACCTTGGCCAGTCGCAGTCATATTTCGAATCGCTGAGCCTCGATGACAGTGTCGAGCGTGCGGTTCGCGCCTATCAGCGCCGCAACGGTCTGCGCATCACTGGACGCATCGATCGAGCCACGCTGGCAGCTTTCAACGTTTCGGCCAAGTCGCGTCTGGACCAGCTTATCCTCAATCGCCGCCGCATCGTCGATCTGATGCAGCCGCGCGTCGAGAATCGCTATGTGCTCGTCAATGTGCCCGCTTTCCAGCTCGAGGCCGTCGAGAGTTACGAGGTCAAGCAGCGCCATCGCGTGATTGTCGGGCGTGAAGGACGCGAGACGCCAGAGTTGAAGGGCCAGATCAGGGCAATCAACTTCTTTCCCTATTGGCGTGTACCCACCAGCGTCGCCACGCTCGATCTCATTCCGCGCGTGCAGCGCGAGCCCCAGTACTTGGGCGAGGAAGGTATCCGCATCTACGACGGCAGCTACGACGGACCTGAGATCCAGCAGTCTCAGATCGACTGGAGCAAGATCGATACGTCTCGCATCCGCTTCAAGCAGGATCCCGGCGATCGCAACGCCCTGGGTCTCGTGCGCCTCGACATGTCGAACGAGCACGGTGTCTACATGCACGATACACCAATGAAGAATCTTTTCGGCCAGGCGGGCCGGGCATTCAGCGCCGGATGTGTCCGCGTGCAAGGCGTATTCGACCTGGCCGAGTGGATCGCCCAATACGAGCCGGGCTGGGAGCAGCCGGGCCGAGTGCGCGCGGTCCTGGATGCGGGCCAGGCTGTCGATCTGCAACTGTCGCGGCCGGTTCCGGTGATATTTGCCTACATCACCGCATGGGCCGAGCCGAGCGGCGAAGTGAACTTCCGCCATGACTTGTACAATCGCGACGGCTCCGCGGCGATTGCGGCGCGCGAAATATCCGAGCCTGATCCCGATCAGCCCCCGCCGCCGGCAGGCGGCATTACCCCATAAGGCGCCGGCAGGCGGCTCACTTTCTGGTGCACTGCAGCATATTGCTGTTCTTTGAATTTTTGATTTTGCCGGCAGCGCGCGCGAGCAGGATGCGATAAGAGTCTGGCGTTCGCAGTAGCCTATTCACTGTGCCAGTTTGTCTTTATGCACTACGCGATAATTGCGTATTATGTTCATCGAACGTGATTGAGGCTCGCGGCATGCGACAGCCTCTGCTCGCGTGGCACCTGCCTGGTTTGCGTATCGCAAGAGACACCAAGAAGGTCTCGTGGACACGTTGCAATAGCCTGAGGGAGCCACGGAATACCTGGGAGGTTCCAATGAGCAACTCGCAGCCAACGCCGTTGCGTATTGCCAGCACGCGCGAAACCGATTCGATTGAGCGACTTGCCGTTGCTTTCGAGAAGAGCGCCCGGCGCTGGGAAATGGTCGCCTATCCCGCGATGGTCTTGTTCACGCTGCTGGCCGTCTTCGGTTTCTACAAGATCTACTCGGTCTCCGAGAACATGCGCATCATGGCCGAGCGGTTGCAACCCCAGATGGGCGTGCACATGGACAAGCTGACGCAGTCCATGGAATCATTGACCGCCAACATCGCGCAGATGTCGCGCAACATAGATGCCATGCAACAGCGCGTCGCCACCATGTCCTCGGACACCAAGGTGATGTCCGAGCAGATGAAGGTCCTGACGACCATGGACCAGAACATCGCTCACATGAATCAGTCGGTGACTGCGATGACCGCCCATACCGACATGATGCGCTGGAACATGGCGACGATGAACAACTCTATTCAGCGGCCGATGAACTTCATGAACAGCTTCATGCCTTGGTGATTAACCGCGGCGAAGCAAAGCAGCGTCGCCAATCCTTCGCGTCGATATGCAACTTGTCGTGCAGCTGTTGGATCAGGGCATCTGGCCAACGCACGCAGCCGACCGACGTCGCGCATCAAGCGGCTGCGCTCCTTACTGGTGCGACAATCTGCCCGCAGCAGTGATGCAAAACACCCCACAATCCGGCATTGTCGACGATCAGAACATGACAACCCGCCGCACCAGGTTGTCTTGACGTTGCCGCACGGCTCAGAGCAAGCTCTGCCCGCGCTCCGAATTTAGCAATTCATGCGCCAATAAGTGACGTGCGTAGCAAGGGTTCGCAGAAACCCGCACTCGTCCGAGAAAAAATCCTTCGATCAACAAGACTGGAGATGATGAATGAGCAAGGATCCTTGCTGTTTCGGCTGTGACGGTTGCGTCAACCTGCTGATCGAGACCCTGGTGTTCGTTGGCGTCTTCTTCGCCGCAATCGCCGCGACGGTGCTGCCGCTGATCCTGTAATCCATACGGCTGCTTCGTGGTCTGCGGCGAGCCACTGAGCGGCGGCCGCAGCAAATCCAGGATGTTTACCGGCCGCGTTGCGCGAAGCGTGACGCGGCCGGATTGTTTTTGCGCCGAAGCCAAATTGCCTGCTGTGCCGGCGCCAGGGGCCACCGGTGAAGGCACTATCGGTGAAACGACCTGCCAGATCCGACGAGGCCCTTGCGTGGAGGGCGCCTCCAATCAGAATTGATCTGCACCTGTCCCAAGGTTCAGTTGCGTTGCGAGCGTTGCACCGGACATGGCACGTTGGTCTGGGCTTCCAGAGCCTTGGCCTTGTCCGCATCGAGGTAGCGCATCACGTCGATGAGGCATGCCGCGGGCCCGGGCTGGCCCAGACGGATGAGGCGTTGCGCGGTCTCGTAGTACTGGGCGGCAGCCTCCGTCATCTTGCCTTGCTGGAAGTAGATGTTGCCCAGCTCGCCCGTCAGTTCCGGCACATCGGGAAAGCGCTTCGCTAGATCAAGATAAGCGGTTACGGCTTCGGGTTTGCCCTTTGAGAACGCCTCGCGTGCCGACGCCCACTCCCTCAGCATCTGAACGCGGGAATCGGACGGAGCAGCCACTTCCGGTGCAGTCGGTGTTGTTGCAGCGATGTGCGGGGGTGAGGTCGTCGCTCTCTCGCCGCCGGGAAGCGCCGCAGTCGACTGTTGCGAAGCTGATGTTTCTGCGCCGGACGCTGCTTCCGGGGCAGGCGTTGCGATGGTCTCGCGAGATGGTGCGGAGGGCTCCGTTGCAGGTGGCGTTCCAGCAGCCGCACCGGGCGATGTGGAAGGTCCGGCGTTTGCAATGGCCGCCGGCTTGGTGTCCGGCGCGACCGCTACCGTGGCCGGAGCGGAGTGTTCTGGTTGCGCAGCTTGCGAGGACGACTGAGCTGCCGATCGTGCAACAGGCGGCGCTGCTGGCGAGACCACGCCAGTCGATGCGGTATCGGCTGCGGCCGTCGCTGCAGGCTTCGCGGCGGGCGAAGCACTCGGTGCCGTGGTTGAGGTCGCCGTCGCGTTGGCAGGCGCTGCCGAGGCAGACGCAGGGGGCTCAGCCGCGGGAGATTGCGAATGGCCCTCGCTTGCCGACTTCGCTGATGTCTTGAGCGTGACGGTTGCCGGCGCGCTCTTCGCTGCTGCTTCACTCTGGCCTGCGGACGCTGCCGGTGTTGGAGATGGCGGGGCCGCAGGTGGAGATGCCACTGTCGAACGGCTGGCGACCACCGTTGCCGGTGGCGCGCTCATCCACTGGCCGAGCACCTTGTCGGCACATACCGTATCGCCGACGTCGCGCAGAATAGGCGCATGGTAGAGGTATCCGAGCACTCCGGCCACCGTGACGCCGGCAAACAACAAGTGGCTGAACAGCGAGCGAAAGAAGCGCGCGACAGGACCCCGCTGGTTGTGCCGGCTCGCCTCCTCGCGCATCGGCATCGGCCGCGGTGTCTCGGGGGGAGCCTCGTTGGCGGTCGTGCCAGTCGTCGATGTGTTGATGTCGGTCGTGGTCATGGCGTCTCACATGTCACCGCCGGGCGGTGTCTCCTTCGGTCGATGGCGGGGGGAGCGGCGCGTTTCGCGCTGCATAGGAGCCTGCGCCTTCGGGCGCGGACGGTTGCGGTATCGGTTGCCAGCCGGAGGGTGCGGTCTGCCCCGGAGGCGGCGGATAGGGTAATTCGATGCGGCGGTATCCTTGCGGTATCTGGAAAGCCGAAGCGTCGATCGGCTCCATTTTGATGTTGACGAGCCGGCGTATCAGTCCATCCGGGCGACGCTCGACGACGGGTGCATTGAGCTGCGGAGAAATCACCGCCATGCCACCGAGATAGCGTCCGCCGGGCAGCAGGTAGGTGAACTCCCACTGTTCGACGGTGAAGCCTTCGTAGTCTCGCGCCTCGCGCTTGAGGCCGTGCATGCGTCGTCCGCTCGGATATTCCTCGCGCACGGTCATACCGCGCGACACATCCCACCACAGGCGAATTGGCTCTTGCCGATCCGATGTCCCGAGCTCCCAGATTTCTGCATTCACGCCCCCGATTTCCTCGGTCCCCGCTTTGCTGCAGCTCTGGTGTGGCGTCGTCACGCACGGGACCTTTCTTCCATCGACAATTGCCTGCGCCCGCGTGAACTCGAGGTAGGTTTGCGCCGCCGGGAAAAGCAGTCGGCGAATGCCTTTTTCCGGCAATTCGATCTCGATTACAGGCATGCCCAGATGGCTGTAGTCGAGCCTTGTCGCGTTACCACGTACGTAGAGTCGCCCTCTCCGATGCACGCCTGCCGAATTGATTTCCAGAACATCCGCTCGGTAGGTGATCTCCGCCGCGCGCACTGTGTCGTTCACCGCGCCGGACGACACGATGAGAGCTGCAGTGAAGAGCGCTTGAACGAAGCTCTGCTTCAGCATCCCCAGTGGTCCCTTCCGCCGCTTGCGGTCTCTGCAACAGGCCGTCTTGCCAGTCGTGTCGCACAACCGGCAGGCCGCACTCGTCTGGTTGTCGGCCAGCGCGTCGCGCCGCCTTCCTGTTTTCATTCCGCACGGTTTTGGCTTGATGCCGGACCCTCCCGGGCCCGCGATGAAACCGGTCAGCACCGCCCGGTTTCACCGCTGTCGGCCGGATCAGTTGGCAGGGGCTGCCGGCGCTGCGGGCGGCGCAGGCGGAGGCGCGTAACCATAGCCCGGATAGCCCCAGGCGCCCGGATAGCCACCGTAGGGACCGTAGCCATAGCCGCCGTAGCCTGGATAGCCGCCGTAGCCATAACCGGGATAGCCATAGCCGCGGCCGGCGAGGTTTGAATTGCCTGAGAAGTTCATGCCGAAGCTGCCCGAACCCGAGCCGTCGCCCCAGCCGTTGCCCCAGCCGGGACCACCCCAACCGGGACCGCCCCAACCGGGACCACCCCAGCCAGGACCACCCCAACCGGGACCCCAGCCCCAGGCCTTTGCATCGGATGCCGAGAAGGACACGGCGGTCATGCCCACCACTCCTGCAACAGCAAGCGTCTTAAGCACTTTGTGCATCGATATACTCCTTTACGCGTTGTCTTCCTCCACGAAACATCATCGTTCTGCGCGACCGCGATGCCGAGGGGAGGATTCTCTTCACCACTGTCGTTCCGGCCGGCCTCTCATCGTGCCGGTGATGGACTAAGGCTTCCATCACCGGCACGACTGGAGAGGCTTCCGGTCCCGTCACCCACAGCGCTGAGAAATGCTTCAGCGTTGCCGGCGAGCGGGGGAGCCTTATTTCTTCTCGGGCGCAGCCGGAGCGGCCGGCGGCGGGGGTGGCGGAGGAGCGTATCCATAAGGTGCGCCATAGCCATAGCCCGGATAGCCCGCGCCCGCGCCCTGCGCATTGGCGTTGCCGCCCATAGACATGCCGCCGGAAACGTTGCCGCTGCCCGATCCGCTGCCTTGGTTCCAGCCGTAACCACCCGGATAGTAGCCAGGGCCGGCCGGATACGGTGGCGGCGGAGGCTGCGTGCCAGCGGTCGCGGCCGGAGCTTGCTGCGCGGGAGCCTGCGCCTTGGGTACAGCCGGAGCCTGCGGTGCGGCAGGTGCCTGCGGAGCGACAGCAGCCGGCGGCGGTGGCGGCGGCGGCGGCGGAGCATAGCCGTAGGGCGCGCCGTAGCCCGGATAGCCGTATCCGTAGCCCGGGTAGCCATAGCCCGGATAGCCGCCGTAGCCATAGCCTGGGTAGCCATAGCCGCGGCCGTCGAAGTTCGAGTTGCCGGAGAAGTTCATGCCGAAGTTGCCTGAGCCCGAGCCGTCGCCCCAGCCATTACCCCAGCCCGGACCGCCCCAGCCGGGGCCCCAGCCCCAGGCGTTTGCCGTATCGAGCGGCATGGCCGCAGCACCGGCAGCCAGAACGGCTGCAACGGCCGCGGAACGTACGAGATTCGTCATATTTATGCGTCTCCTGTCGTGTTGGCCCCCTGGCGAAGTGCTCGGTCGTTGCAATCCGGAGAGGGGGCCTTGATCCCCGGACAGGTCGTTTCTTTCCGTGTGCCGTCGTTAGAACGGCAGACCGAGATAGGGCGTCGCGCCGTAAGGCGCGGGGTAGATCGGTGACAGACCCGGGTATCCGCCGTAACCGGGCGACAGCGTTGTGGGTCCTGCAAATCCTGGATATTGCAGCGCGCTGGCCGAACCCCAGGCAGGCGCCGTCGCCGGAACGGCGGGCGCAAACTGCTGCGGTTGCGAAGGCTGCTGCGCTGGCTGTTGAGCGGGCACGGTCGGATCGCCGCCGAGTGGCGGGTAATTCCCGAGTACTTGCACGTGCGGTTGATAGGCATAGACCTGCGACGTGGCCGGCTGCTGCGGCACGACGTAAACCGGCGCCGGTTGTTGCGGAACGGCGGCTTGCGTCTGCGGTGCGTAATGCGGAGCCGTCGCGGCGGGGGCGACCTGATAGGCGACAATCCCACCTGGTGTGGCGGCGGCATAGGGCGGCGCACCGGTGGGTGTAGGCACGCTTGCGACCGTTCCCGTCGTTGCCGGCTGTTGGGCATAGCCGTAGCCGGCAAACGAGGGCTGAGGCAGGGCGGAAGTCTGCGGAACAACGATCGTTGTCGAAGTTGGCGGCTGCACGACGTATCCCGCCCCGAAGCCATACTGCGGCGCCTGCGTGTAAGTCTGCGGCACGAACTGAGGAGTGATTTGCTGGGCGGGCATGCCGGGCTGCGCCTGGACTGGCGCTTGCGGCGGGATGTACCAGGGGTTCGATTGGGCATGGAGATTCGTCGCCGGTGTCACCACCAGTCCTGCAAGAATCACCATGCTCGACAGACGCCCGGTCATAGCCCTTGTCGTCTCCTCACCGCTGTCCGCCGGCCGGTGCCGCAGGTCGGGCCACGCCGCCCCACCATTGCGGCGCCTGTCCTGTCGCATTCGGGTAGGCTGGACTTGCTTGCCAGTTGGTGGGTGGCGGCATCGGCGCCGCCCACTGCGGTTGGGGCTGAGCGGGCGGTGCGTAGCCGGGCTGAATTGCCGGCTGCTGCACGTATTGCTGCTGCGGTTGCGGCTGCGGCTGCACAGGCATCTGCTGCGGCTGTGCCGATGGCTGCGGTTGTGCCCAGTATGGCCTCTGTGCGGCCCACGGCTGATAGGCACCATAGCCCGGATAACCATACGGCTGCGGCTGCCCGGCAGGTGCTCCCCATTGCGTCGGATAGCCGTAGGGCGCGGCGCCGGGTGCCGGCGCAGGTGCTGCCTGCGAAGGATTGGCCGCCGCGGCTGGTGCCGGTGCCGCAGCCATCGGCGGTGCGGCAGGCGTTGGCAATGCGGCAGGTGCAGTGGATGCCGCCTCGGGTTGACCTGCGGGTGGCGATGCCGGTGCAGTCGGGAACTGAGGAGCCGGCATCATTGGCGCTGCCGCAGGTGCGGCTGCCACTCCTGGCGGCTCGAAGCCTTGCGGCGGGTAACCGCGCGGCATCGCCGGCTGGTGTGCCGCGTCCATGCCGGGCATTGCGATCGGTGCGTGAGCAGGTGGCGATGCAGCCTGCGAAGGGGCGGGCTGTTGCGGCGACACCGGCGGAGCGCCGGCCGCCGCGGACGCTGCGGCAGGCGGAGGAGTTGCCGCCGCCGCCGGTGTCGTCGGTGCTGGCATGTTCGCGTCGGCCGCAGGCTGCGATCCGGAAGCGCCTGACGCTTCGGGCTTGCTGGCCTCGCCGCTTGGGATGCCTGTAATCGGGGCATAGGGTCCGAGCGGCATCGTTTCGGGTGGCGGTGTCGATGGCCACGGCGCAGGCACTGCGGCAGGCGTCTGCGGTGACCCTTCGGCTGCGCCGCCCGGATCGAAGCCGAGCGGCGGGTAACCGCCCGTACCCACAGGAGCCGTCGCCGCGCCCGCACCCTGCGCGCCGGCAATGTCTGGCGCGATGCACAGCACCGACGCTGCGGCGACGAGTGCAAACGCGGTGTGGAGCTTGAGGCGGGTCGTCGTGGTCATCATGCTTCACCGTCCATTTCGATGGCCCGATTGGCGATGAGGGCCCGGGCCTGTCCGATCCAGTCTTCGCGATCAATCCGACCGTTGATGGCGAGCGTCGAGCTGATCCGCGCCACGTCCTCCGATGTCCACATCGCGATGTCGGCGATGCGGGAGACACCGAGCGCCTGCAGCTGCGCGGCCACGACCGGACCTATCCCGGTGATCTGCTGAAGATCCTCGCCGTTGCTCCCTGTACTCTCAGGAGCGGGATGAGCAGAATTGCCGCCGCGCGCCAGACGCACCGCGTTCTGGGCTGCCTGCGCTGCCGCGTTGTGCGCGGCGACCACATTCGTGCCGGGCTCAGGTTTCGTTGAAGATTTGAACTTCGTTTCGCCGGTGTCCGCCGTGCTGTCCGGAACAGCTGTCGCGAGGATCGCCCGGCTCGCTTGTGCTACGATATCGCGGCCGACCGACGAGGTTGTCGTTGCATGAGGTTCGCCAGTCGGCGTGGCAATATCGCTGGGCAATGCGATCGCCTGGGTTTGAGCCGGGCCGGAGCTCACGGAAGGTGCGGAGCCTGTCGTCAATGCCGACGGGGATTGTGTCACCGCCGTCGCGCCGCTCGCGGCTGGTGCGGGCGCGCCACCGCTGGAGGCCGGACCTGGCTGCGGGGCAGGTCCGCCCGCATTTCCAAAGCCGCCGCCTGAACCGCCCCGCGACCCGCCATCCAGCGGCCCCTGCCCACCGGTGTTGACGACAGGCTCCGCGCCAGCGCGGCCGAACAGGTGCGTCAGCGCCTCCCAGATCGCGGCGAAGACGCCCGAGAGAGGCAGCTTCTCCTTGGGGATCACGCCTGGCGAGAAGAGATGGCGCAGAGCCTCGCCGGTGAACGCTGCGAGCCGGCTGCCAATCGCCGCGAACGGCACCAGCCAGCGCGGCAATTGGCGCTTCGGTTTGCTGCCTGCACCGCCACTGGCCGCTTCGCGCGCACTGCCGGTAGCACGGGCCGACGCACGCCCCACGTTGCCCGCGGCATTGCCAAGCCGCGTGAAGAAGCCCGGACCCGTGTTCGATGGAGTACAGGCGGCCGCCTGCACCACGACGGGCACGTGTGCATCGTCGGTGGGCTGGTCAAAGGCGTTGACGATCGAGAACGCGCCGGCGGCCCGGTTGCAAGCGATCGGTATCACGATCAGCGTCAGAGCGGTCGAAACGATCGCGCCGAACAATAGCGAGATCGCCATGCCCTGGAAAATTGGATCGGTAAGAATCGACGCTGAGCCCGCGATCAGCGCCATCGATGTGATGACGATGGGGCGCGTTCGCGTTTGCGCCGCTTCCAGCACGGCCTCGCGCACCGGCATGCCGCCCGCGATGGCGTGCTTGGAGAAGTCCACGAGCAGAATCGAGTTGCGCACGATGATGCCGGCGAGCGCGATCCAGCCGATCATCGACGTTGCCGTGAACTCCGCGCCGAAAAGCCAGTGACCGGGAATGATGCCGATCAGCGTCAGCGGGATCGGCGCCATGATGATGCCCGGCAGGCGGAAGTTGCCGAACTCCATCACCACCAGCATGTAGATCAGGATGAGCGCGGCGATAAAGGCGAGGCCCATGTCACGGAACGTCTCGTAGGTGACGGTCCACTCGCCGGTCCACTCGAAGCCCGACGTGAAGTCGTCGGACGGCGGGCCGATCAGCGTGCCCGAGAGCGTCACGCCGTCGGGCGCCTTGTAATCCTTCAGCAGCTTCGAGATCTCGATCATGCCGTAGACGGGCGCCGCGAGCCGGCCGGCAACTTCTCCCGTCACGTACTCGATGGCGCGCAGGTCCTTGTGGAAGATGAGAGGGTCTTGCGGCTGACGCACGAAGGTGCCGAGCTCTGCCAGCGGCACGAGGCGGTTGTCGCGTGTCTGGATCGGCAGTTCGCCCATCTGGCTGAATTGGCTTCGCACCTCGAGCGGCGCCTGGATGATGATGAAGCGCGGCTCGAGCTCGCGGCCGACCTTCACCGCGCCGAGCTTCTGTCCACCCATGACCATGCCGAGCTGCTTCGTAACGTCCTCGATCGTCACGTTCTGGTATTCGGCCTTCTGCTGGTTGACCACGAACGACCAGGTGTCGTGCGGCGCCTGCAGGTAGTTGTCGACGTCGACAATGCTTTCCGCCTTTTCGAAGATTCCGGTAAGGTCTTTGGCGACCTGACGCCGGGTCGCATCATCGGGGCCATAGATCTCCGCCACCATCGTCTGCAGAACGGGCGGCCCCGGCGGCATTTCCACGACCTGGATTTTGGCGCCGTGCTTGTTGGCTATGGGCGTCAGGCGTTCGCGTGCCTCCACCGCAATCTGGTGGCTCGTGCGATGGCGCTTCTTCTTGTGCAGAAGCTGGATCTGGATATCGCCTTCCCAGGGTTTGTCGCGCAGGTAGTAGTGCCGCACGAGCCCGTTGAAGTTGAACGGCGAGGCGGTGCCCGAGTAGGTCTGTACGGCCGTAACCTCGGGAAGTTTGAGGACTTCGTCGGTGAGTTCCTGGATGAGGTTGGCCGTGACCGGCAAGGCCGTGCCTTCCGGCATGTTCACGACCACGTTGAACTCTGGCTTGTTGTCGAGCGGCAGCATCTTCACGGTGACGTGCGTCGTATAGAACATGACGCAGCACAGCAGGAACACGACCCAGATCGAGATGCGGAACAGCCGCGCTTTTGCCGGGCTGTCGAGCAGCGGGCCGACGACGTTGTGATAGAAGGCGTGCAGGCGGCTGGAGAACTTGTGCTCCGACTCCTCCATCTTGTGCAGCTCCTTGAGGCTCGGCCTGATGCGGATGGCGAGCCAGGGCGTGAAGATGAAGGCGGCAAACAGCGAGAACAGCATTGCCACAGATCCGAGCACCGGGATCGGCAGCATGTAGGGTCCCATCATGCCCGACACGAAGCCCATCGGCAGCAGCGCGGCGATGACGGTGAAAGTTGCAAGAATGGTCGGATTGCCGACCTCGCGCACCGCGTCGACGGTCGTCGGCGTATCGATTCCGCCCTTCAACAGCCAGCGTCGGTAGATGTTCTCCACGACGACGGTCGCATCGTCGACCAGGATTCCGATCGAGAAGATCAGCGCGAAAAGCGACACGCGGTCGATCGTGAAGCCAAGGAGCCAGGCGGAGAATACCGTGATCAGGATCACGACCGGAATGACGACGAGGACGACGATCGTGGGCCTGAGGCCCAGAAAGAGGTAGATCAGCAAGCACACCGCGCCGGTCGCGACGAACATCTTGAACAGCAGTTCGTTGACCTTGTCGTTGGCCGTCTCGCCGTAGTTGCGCGTGATTTCGACATGGATGTTGTCGGGAATGATCGTGCCCTTGAGCGAGTCGATCTTGTCGATGAGCGCATTGGCAACCGTGACGCCGTTGGTGCCGGTCTTCTTGGCGATCGCAATTGTGACGGCAGGCGCGCCCTTGGTGGTGGTCCGACTCGAGTCTGCGGCGGGCCCGGAGAAGTATTGGACGAAGTCCTTTGCCTCGTCACCGCCCTCGATCACTTTGGCGACTTGGCGTACATAGACCGGTGCGCCGTTGCGAACGCCGACGATCAAGTTTTCGATATCGCGAGCGTGTTGCAGGAACCGGCCGGTGTAGACGCGGAAATGCGTGCCGCCGCTCTCCGCCGTGCCAATGTCGGAACGGTCGTTTGCCGCGGAGATGGTCTGCGCAAGCTGGCCGACCGAGATCGAGTAGCCCTTGAGCCGCTCGGGCATGACCTCCACGCGGATTGTCTCGGGGCGTCCGCCGACGATGAACGAGCTTGCCGTATCGTCGACCGTCTTCAGCCGCTGCATGACTTCGAGAGCCACGAGGCGCAGTCCCGCGTCGTCCAGTTCATTGGACCACAACGTAAAGGTGACCGTCGGCACGTCATCGATGCCGCGCGGTTTGACCAGCGGCTGCGAAACGCCCGGCGGGATCTTGTCGAGATTCGAGGCTAGCTTGTCGTAGAGCTTGACGAGCGAAGGCTCCATCTTTTGACCGACGTCGAACTGCACCGTCACCATGCCGCCGCCGCGCTGCGATGCGGAGTAGACGTGTTTGACGCCGGGAATTTCGCTCATCATGCGTTCGAGCGGATCGGTGGCGAGCGACGCCACCTGCTCCGATGAGGCACCGGGGAAGGAGAACATGATGTCCACCATCGGCACCGAGATCTGCGGGTCTTCCTGGCGCGGCGTTATGATCAGGCCGAGCAGGCCCAGAAGCAGGAGCGCCGCGAGGAACAGCGGTGTCAGTGGCGAGTGAATGAACATCGCTGTCATGCCGCCGGCAATGCCGAGGCTCTCGACGCGATCTGTTCCTTGCTGCTTGGTGCTGTCGCCGGCGTTGGCCACGGATGTATCCCCGTACTCTACTCGTGCGTTTCGCGGACCCTGCCGGCACTAGCGGCCGGCTTTGCCTTACAAAGATTTTGTCGCTGTGCTCCCCGGCTGGCTCCGGTGGATCGCGCGCTTAATTCACTGTGCCTTGACGGCTTCGCTTCCTGCCTGTTGCGTCGGCGAAGACGCCTCCGAGCCTTGGGCGTTGAGCACGACTTCTTCGCCACCCGCTAGCCCTGAAAGTATTGTCACGCGCCCGTTAGGCAGGGTCGCGCCGACGCGCACCACCCGCAGTGTCGGCTTGCCGTCCTTCATGACCATCACGGCCGGGAGGCTGCCGCGCCAGACGAGTGCCTCGCGCGGTACGGTGGGCAGAACGCTGGCCAGCGAGGACGGGTCGGGCAGCATGACCTCGGCGTACATGCCGGGGCCGCCCGGCAGACCGCTCGGCAGATCGAACTTGACGGTCACGGTGTGGCGCGAGGCATCTGCCATTGGGAACACTTGCGCGACGCGCGCCTGCACCGGCACGCCGCCGCCAACGTCCACGCGCGCAGGAACGAACTCACCGATGCGCAGGGAAGAGACGAGCCCAACGGGGACCTCCGCCTGAATGCGCAGGTATGTCACGTAGGCGATCTGCATCAGCGGCTGACCCGGTTGCACCGTGTCGCCTTCCTCGACCATCTTTTTCACGATCACACCGTCGAAGGGCGAGGTTAGGCTGGCGTCACGAATCTTGGCGTCGAGCTGTTCGATGTTGGCGCGCGCCGCAAGGATTGAGGTGCGCGCATCGTCGACGCCCTTGGCCTGGCCATAGAGATCCGCATAGCGCCGCACCCATGGATCGTTGCCGCCGGCATATTGGCCGGTGAACGGACGCATGAAGCTGTCCATCATGGAGGGAAGCCCCATGCCGGTCGTCTGGCCCGTGCGCGGCGACCATAATTCGCGGGAGTATTGGACGTGCGCATTGCGCAGCGATGCCTCCGCGGCGATTAGCTGAGCCTCCGCGGCCCGCTTGCTGGCCTGGAGTGCGTCATCGTTGATGGCGACCATCACCTGGCCTGCGCGCGCCGGATCACCCTCCCGGCCGGCAACCTTCTCCACCTGGCCGGGGATCTGCGCTGTGAGCGTCACTTCCTTATAGGGAACGACGGTTCCGCCGACCGTCGTTAGATGCCCTGTCCGGTCGACCGTGACCGGCGCGGTGCGAAATTGCTCCGCCTGGAGCACCGAGCTTGCCAGGACTAACGCCGCAGCCGCGATCGCGGTGCCAGAAAGACCACTTGGACGCATCAAACCCTCGCCATTACGCTGAAACTTTTCATGAAGGGGCCGGCCATCGACGGCTCTTTGATCATGGTGACATAATCGCCGGTCACGAACTGCAGGCGCGAGGAGGCATAGGCCATGCCCAGGCTCACCATGCCTGGCGGCTCGGCCAGCCACTGCGCCCACGTTTCGGGATCGGCGCGCAGGTCCCAGTCGAGATGCTCGCCTTCGTAGGCTTTGGCGCGGACCGCTGCGCCGCTTTCGATGATCAGTATTCCGCGCGGCGTCGCCTCGCCGCGAAATCCGTAGCCGATGGTCGAGTTGAATCCGATCTTGCCGAGCGCTCCGGCAAGGGCCGGCTCGGCGTTCCACGCTTCGCGGAACCGTTCCATCCAGTCCACTGAAAATAACGATGCCATTTTCGGCACTCCTCCCCGCCATCAGGGGTCTTGCTGCCCCATTAAGCACACGATACACGAATATTCAGTTTCTCGAATGCAATGCCTGTGCCAAGGGTTAATTCATTGTAAAATATAGGTTTTTACATACAAGACGTGTTGCGCCGGTTGCAGCGATTTTCCCGGTTGGATCTTAGAATAGCGAATTAAACATCTGTTCTGGATGGAAAATTTAAGCTTTATGTCCGACTTAGTGTTGCGCAACGCCGCGAGCGTTGCAACAATGAGTGATGTGGCCGCTACCGTTCATCAGAAATCGGTGGGCTGAATAAGTCATTCTTGCTGGGAGGATGGCTCTTGGAAACGCCAAACAGCGATCAACTGCGCGTCCTTCTCGAAGCGGTTGTCTCGTTCATCGACGAAGGTGTGATCGTGGCCGATCTTGATGGCCGCATCATATATCACAACCCTGCCGCGGCAGCGCTCCTCGGCGCAGCCGGGAACCAGCCGCTCACCTCGCTTCACGATGTGCTCGGCATCACCGACGATCAGTCCATCGACGTAGCGCTGGCAGAGGCTGCGCGCGGCAGCAAGGAGGGAGGCGACCTTACCGACTTCGTGCGCTTTCAGCGTCGCATCACGGTGAATGGCGAGCCCCGCTACCTCGAACTGCACAGCTGCCAGACGTGCGAGCTGGTCGGCCAGACCCGCCTGATGATCATCCGCGACGTAACCGAGCGCCATCGCCTGGAGATGTTGATCGATCGCTCTCGCGGCGACCTCGTGACGAATGACCGCAAGGTCCTGGCGCTATTGGAACGGGTGCATCAGGTTGCACCTTCGAATGCGTCGGTGCTGCTGCAGGGCGAATCCGGCACTGGCAAAACGCATATAGCGCGGCTCATCCACCGCCTCAGCCGCCGCGCCGACAAGCCGTTTGTGGAAGTCAACTGTGCAGCAATCCCGACGACGCTGATCGAGAGCGAGCTGTTCGGACATGTTAAGGGTGCGTTCACCGGCGCCATGCGCGACAGGCCCGGCCGCTTCCAGGCCGCCCATGGCGGCACCCTGTTCCTCGACGAGATCGCCGAAATCCCCATGCATCTGCAGGCGAAGCTCCTGCGCGTTCTGCAGGATCACGAATTCGAGCCGGTCGGTTCCGATAAAACCATGCGCGTCGACATTCGCATTATTACCGCATCCAACCGCGATCTGCGCGAGATGGTCGATGCCGGCGATTTTCGCGCCGACCTCTATTATCGACTTGCCGTCTTCACCCTCAACGTGCCGCCGATCCGCGAAAGGCGCGGCGACATCCCGCTGCTCTTGAAGCACTTCTGCGAAAATCTGGAGGCGCGCGGCTATCCTGCCGGTGTTTCGTGCAGCACCGAAGCGATGCAGATCCTCATGAACTACCACTGGCCCGGCAACGTGCGCGAATTGGAGAACGCTGTTGAACATGCGCTGATTTGCGCCGTGGATGGCACCGTGAAGCCGGAAAGCCTGCCCGAGCAGATCCGTATGAGTGTGTTGGCCAAGCAGATGTGGTCGGGCTCGGAACGCGTCGCCGGACAGGCACTCGAAAGCAGCGCCGACGAAAACGACGAGGACGATGTCGCGCGCCGCGAAATCGAGAATGCGCTGATCCAGGCGAATGGCAACCGCTCCGCTGCCGCCAAGCTGCTCGGCGTCGACCGGACCACACTCTGGCGGCGAATGCAGCGCTTGCAAATCCTGTCGCCCTCGCACTGACGACCTTCCGCGAAACTGAAGCTTCTCTTTTCTCCATGCCGACATCCGCGTCCGCCGCGTTCATACGAGAAAAAAGCCGCACATCGCTGTGCGGCTTTTCAGAAGTGCGGTGCATATGGGGGAATGCTCCGCACGAAAATTCGCGGCGCGTTGGAGCATGTTCAGCTGAAGTGTGCACCGGTTCAGCGTGACAAACATGCTCAATTCAGGGAACTAGGTCGCGTTCGTGATTCTATGAAACATGAACGCGATCTAATGCGTCGCAACCTGTGTTGGCTGCGCCAATAGCAGATCGGCAATAAGCAGGCCGTCATCCGTGCGCAACCCATGGTCGCCTGGAGATATTACGCGTTCCGCACGGCCCGCCAGCGCTGGCACGATGTTCATGTCCTGGCTCCATCCCGCCACCACACTGTCGCCGGCATAGGGCGCACGCACGTCCGCGGTCCGGATCACCGAAACATAGCGAGCTTTGGGGTGGGGCTGCCGATTGAGCCAGCCGAGCATGGTGTAGGGTCCATCCCGCCACAGATCGCGATACAGCACCTGCGACCGGTTGATCGTACTGGCACCGAAGAATGGCGCCACCCACGACAATGGCGAATTGCCGATCATGGACCCGACTTCTGCCGTCGAGGTGCCCATATGCGGGCTGGCGATCGTCACCAGCGTATCGATCTGCGTCTTCGGATTCGTCACCATCTCGTAGCGCGCGACAACTCCGCCCGCGGAATGCGCCGCGACCGATATCTTTTCGCCGGGATGACGCCGCGCGACCTCCGCGATGTTGGCCGACAGCACTTGCGCCTGCAGCGCTACCGGAGCCTCGGTGGGAAGGTCGAGGGTATAGAGGCGGTGTTCGGAGCTTGGCGCTGGCAGCGTCGAATTGAGACGCCCGTCTGGTCCAACGAAGAGATGGCCTGCATCCGCCCAGCCGCGCTGATGCAGGAGCGGAACGATCCCGCTCACGCGCCAGCTGCCAGCCGATCCCAAATACCCTTGGACCAGAACCAGCGTGTCGGCCGTGGCGACGGACGGCATGGCGAGTGCGGCAACCGCCGCCACCGCGTATGCAAACGCGCGTGCCTGGCGAACGAGAGGAATGCGCAAACGTTGCTTCATCGACATGGGCTCACCTATCGGTCGACATGATCAAATCATATTCGCAATCACGAATATAATGCGCCTCGCAGCGGCTCGTGGCGAGTCCCCGAGCGGACGATGCGACGATTTGTCGATAACGCAGAGCACTCGGTCGGCATCGGTTGTGCTCTGCAAAAAATGGCGATGTACCCCCGGCCCAGCAGGCTTGAAAAGCCGCGAAATGTTTCCGCATGCTAGTGGGCACGACTTCGAAGCAAACTCGCGCTGCTGCATTGCAGCACGTCACCAGGTGCGGCCGGAAGCGAGCATTTTCACACCATAGTCTACGTCGTGGAGCACCATTTTCGTCGCCGAATATCATTCATTCGAATGTGGGAATGTGTTAACCAAATCTACCCTCGCCAAATGCGGCAGGGGGGCGTCTTCGCCGTGGACGACGAGGTCAACGCGGCGAATGTTCTCGATCAGCTCATCCGGCCCACTCGAATGGTCCGGGGTTTCCAGGGAGTAACGTCATGAAGAAGGCTTTCGCTGCGGCTGTCGGTCTTGCAGCTCTTGGTCTATCGACGTCGGCCTTTGCCAACCCGATGGTCGGCAAGTGGGGATGGGAAGGCTTCACGATTGAGTGCAAAGAGGGCGGTGCCAACGGCATGTCCTGCATCGTGACGGATGGCCCGAAGAACAAGGGCATGGAGATGATCAAGTCGAAGCTGGAGGCTAAGGACGGAGCCTTCGTCGGCCAGATCGCTCATCCGATGACCGGCGAGACCTACAATGCGAAGATGGTGCAGGATGGCGCTGACGCCTTCAAGATGGATGGCTGCACGGCCGCTGGTGCGTGCGCTTCCGGCGTCTTCAAGCGCATTAAGTGACTTGCGCTGAGCGCGCATTGCGCTGCAATGAACAACGAGGCGCCGGATCTCTCGATCCGGCGCCAACACTTTTTGCGGTATATGTTATCTATCCAGGAGATTTCCGAGCGGGGCGCGCGCTCACGCCGTGCGAAGCCGCCCGCCGAAAAAGCCCAGCACCAGAGCCGCCACGAGGAAACCAGCACCGATCTGCCAGAATGGCACGATGTTGAATTCCATCTTGCTGAAGTCGCCGAAATTGATGCCGGGTGCGGCCCCCAGGAAATAGCCGGCAACCTGGCAGGCGAAAAAGAAGATCGCGAAGCCGAGCGTAACGCGCCCCGCCAGCAGCACCCAGCCACCGGTGTTGGACCGGAAGAGCATGTGCGCAAGAAGCAGGACGACGCCAAGCGCCCCGGCAACGACGCCGAGCCACATCAGCGGCTTCATGTAAGGCATCATCATCGTCATCATCTCGATCATGAACTGCTTCATCGTGTCGTCCTCCCGGTGAACGCGCTGCCTGATGGCATTTTGGACAACGTGTCTCAAAGCCCGCACGTTGCTCAATCAAAAAATGCGATTGCGTGAATATGCCGCTCGCAGCGGGCCCCGCACCTTGCTCGTGTGCTGCGCTGCAGCAACGCGCGGGATGCACCACTCGTCGAGTGGGGCCGGAGGTTTTGGTTGCGCAAAACACTATATATTCGCATCATTGCAACCCAATCATTCGACCCGGTGGCGGCTGTGGCCTGCGACCTAAGAAGTCATCTCATACGAGGGAAACGCCCATGTTCGCTTTCATTCGCAACGTCCTGGCGCTCATCGGTCTCGTTGCCGTCATCGGCGGCGGCTACATGTACGCCAGTCACGGCAGCGACATATCGAAGTTCACGGACTTCGACCCCAAGGCAGCCGAAACCTACAAGGAAATGGTCGACAAGTTGATGGCGACTGGTAACCCCGCCGAGGCGACGGTATGGAAGGCGCAGGTGAAGGAAGGCCTCACGTTTGATGAGGTCGCTCAGTCGATCAAGTCGGTCGCCAACGAGATGAACATCAAGGGAGTGGGAGAGCTGCCGCTTGGCGATCAGGTGTCCGCGATGCAGGGCAAGCCCTGGCGCAAGCTGAATATCTACCTCTACTGCAACCCGCTGACCGCGGCCAAGATGATCGACTACTCCGACGCCTTCTCGGCGTACCTGCCGTGCCGCATCTCGCTGCTTGAGGACAAGACAGGCAGGCTTTGGCTCTACACGCTCAACATGGACATGATGATCCATGGCGGCAAACCGCTCCCACCCGAGTTGAAGGAGGAGGCCATCGGCGTGAAGAAGATCATGCAGGCGATCCTGGAGCGCGGCTCCAAGGGCGACTTCTGATCAATCGCGCTGTTGGTTTGTAGACGCGCATGCCTTCGACACCGGGCAACGCTGTCAAGCGGGCCTGCAACAGTACCAAGCGCTTCTTCACCTCGCGCCCTGAGTTCTGAGAGCTGCGGATAGCTCAACGCCTGCGCGTTCCTGCGCGTGGCAGGCGGGCGCATGCCATGGCCGCATGTCGAGCGCTGGGAACAGTCCCTTCATTGAGGTTTTCGGGTGTCCGAGATCAGGCCAGATCTCAATGTCGTTTGATTTCGAGATCGTTCAACTGCACTTCGGCTCCGCCCGCAGTTGTTCCGTCATCATCAAGCGCCTCGGCCGCTGCCCTGATCGGGACAACCTGGACGATCAAGAATTCGCCGAAGCCGACCGCGGATCCCCACGATCCAGATGACAAAGAAAATTAGGCGCAGGGGCAGCGCGCAAGGATCAGTCCAGATCGTGGCGCAGGCAATTGCCGCAACGAGAATCGGTAGACGGACCATGGGTGCATTTGCAACCATTTCAGGCGACTGATTGAGCTTGCAGCGGAACCGCAAAGCAAGGGCTGAGCGGGATGTGGAACTGTTCCTGGCGCGGTACTTGCTTAACGCAAAGAGGCGTTGAATTCGGATCAGGGCAAGGCCATGGCCACCGGAAAACAACTCGCTGCTAACAGTGCGAATGCGCTGAAGAGGAGCGGAGCGCGACCGCTCGTCGGCAAGGAGCGCACCAGTCTCAACGCCGTGCGGCATGGATTGACGGCCAAACATGCCGTTCTGCCGGGCGATGAGCAAGAGCTGAAGGAGCTGCGCAATGCCATGTTCCGCTGAAGTGTGCAGCGGTTCAGCGTGAAGAACATGCTCAATTCAAAGACGTGGATCGCATTCATGGTTTCATGCGACATGAACATGCTCTAGTGGTGAATTAACTGAATTTGTCGTGATTTTGTTTTCAGATCCTGTGCTTTCGGAGGAGATACAAAAATTTTCTCAAACATCCCCACGGCAAACAACTGCGAAGGGCAAATTCTCTCGGTATTAATCGTGTCTTTTATTGAGAATTTCAGCGAAAGCTAGATTCAGACTAAATCGCCCAAGGATGGGATGAGTACATGTCAAAGCTAAACGTGCTGTTCATGCAGTCGCAAGATTTTTTCGGCGCCGACTCCATGATTCACTCGTTGCTCATGCGATATCTCGACCGCGATGCGGTGAACGTATTTGTTGCGAGCAACCACGGCAGCGAGGTCGCACGGCCCGCCTCCTTTACGGCCATTAGAACAATTCCTGGTGTTCACCACCGCAACACCCAATTCGGGCCGAGTGTATTTGAAAAGAATTCGCTCGAGTCGATCGCAGAGATCCTTGGCGGTTCGGCAGGTGCTGTGTTTAGCCTGACTGGGCTTGTGGCCTATTGTAAGCGGCATAAGATTGACATCATCCATTGCACCGAAAAGCCGCGCGACGCCTTTTTGGGCTTGCTTGTGGCGAGAGCGGCCGGTGCGCGTTGTGTTATTCATGTCCATGTCAAGGCGGAAGATTGGATCCGGCGCCAGGTTCGCTGGGCCATGGGGCGCGCCGATGCTTTGATTGGCGTTTCTAATTTTGTTGCTGAGTCCATCGTGGCCCTTGGCTACCGTCGAGATGTAACCTTCGCAGTTCACAACGCGCTGGACTTGACGCGCTGGAACAATCAGGACGACGGAGCGGCCGATGACATGGGATGGGATTGTGCCCGTGATGGAGAGCTCCGGTCGGAGTTCGGCATCGCTCCGGGAATTCCTCTGCTGGCCTGCGTTTCTCGGTTGATTCCCTGGAAGGGCCATCGTGAGCTGATCAAGGCTCTGTCGATTGCCAGGCGCGACGTTCCCGATTTTCGTCTGCTTCTCGTTGGTGAGGCCACGTATGGAGGCGAGGCATATACGCAAGAGCTGCGGAAGCTGACAGCCGAACTCGACCTCGAGCGACACATAATTTTCACAGGATATCGGCGCGATGTTCCCCAAATCATGGCAGCGAGTGACATCTATGCGATGCCCTCCTTTGAGGAGCCATTCGGCATGGTCTATTTGGAAGCTATGGCAATGCGCAAACCGGTAATCGCGTTAGATAATGGCGGTGCACGCGAAATTATCCAGCACCAAGAAACGGGCCTGCTATCTGCTCCGCAGGACATTGAGCATCTCTCAGCCAACCTGGTTCATCTCATGAGAAACCCAACCGTTCGCGACCAGATGGGTGAACATGGCCGGCGCCGTGTCGAAGAGTATTTTACACCGCAGCGAATGGCGCGAGATGTGCAATTAATCTATCAGAAAATCACGGATAGAGTTTGACCGTGATCGCGAGTCTGCTCGGACGGGGCGTGCTCAGGATTGCACCAGGAAAGACGAAAGGGTGTATAAAACTCATCTCGAAATCCATTCCGTGCCATGCAAGCGCCTCATGGTACGTCGCATCGCGGATTGGCGCATTTCGGCTAGCGCTCTTGCGTATGCCAAGCGACATTGGAGGCTCGGCGATGACCGTCAGATACAAGGTTGGCGAGGAGGACACTCGTCCGTGGGGGCATTGGATCGTGCTAGATGTCGGCGACAAGCACACCGTGAAGCGCATTACGGTCAATGGGGCCGCTCGTCTTTCACTCCAGTATCACCAAGGACGCGAAGAGGTTTGGACGTGCATTGAAGGCACGGGCATTGCCATCATAGGCGACGATGAATTCGCTCTGTCGCCAAAAGTGACCGTTCATGTCCCCAAACTTGCAAGGCATCGCATTGCAAATCCGGGTTCCGAGCGTCTCGTGATCATTGAGACTCAGCTCGGCGATTTGCTTGATGAGAACGACATAGTCCGCATCGAGGATGATTTTGGCCGCGGTTAGCAGCCTCACGCCAATCGGGCACCGTTTCAATTGCGTTTGAATGCGTAGGGCAATGAAAAAGGGCCATTCGAGATTCAGCGCCTCGAGCGTGCGGAGGTCATCCCGCGATCACGGCAAATTCAGGGGTTAGCCCCATGAGCTCGACTGTTGCGCGGATCTCGTCGAGATAAATCTCATTTGCCACGAGAATGAGATCCGGGTCGGTCTCCGCCAACCTATTTGGAGACACGATGGGATGCGCGGTACCTGACACGAACATCCCATGTTTGCGCGGGTTGACGTCAACAACGCAGTCGATGGCCGCGGAAGCTGCCGGCACGACATTCAAGAATGTCACCCCTTTCGAACCCGCCCCCCACAATGCGGCGCGCCCGCCACTGTCCTTAAGCCGGCTCAACCGCGTCTGCCAGGCGTCCAATTCTCTTGCGGCAGATGCCCCGAACCTCGCTGCAGATTGCCCTGCGTCTTTCAATGCTTGAGCGAACGCCGTCCCGCCCGTGTCGGATTTGTCTGAGGGCCGCGCCTCGATCATGAGGTATTGATCGTTGAAGTCGGTCTGCACGTTGATCGGTGTGAAGCCAGCGCAGCGCAACGCATATGACAGGGCCGGCGGCGTCCAGTAGGTGACGTGCTCGTAGATGACGTCCCAGATGCTGTCGCTTTCGAGCATCCATCGAGCATTGGGGACTTCGAAATACATCACGCACGAGCGATCGCCGATCGTGCTTCGGATCGCTGACAGAAAGGGTAGTGGTTTTGGAATGTGTTCGAGCACGTGCCGGCAGAAGACAGCTTCGATGTCATCGGGAAGCCGCTGATCCCCAAATGCTTCCGGCAGGATCGTGAGCCCCTCACGGCGCGGCAGCTTGTCGAGGCGCCCTTCGGCCATCGACGGGTCATAGCCGATCGCGGAGCCGACGCCGTGATCAAGTAGAAGCCTTAGGAAATAGCCATCGCCGCACCCGATCTCGGCAATGCGCTTTCCCTTCAGATCGTGGTCTTTGACCAACCGCGCGGCGAGGCGGTTTGCGAAGAGTTTGAATTTTTCGGAAAAATGCAGCGCGTTGTCGTAACGTGCATCGTAGCCGATCTTGCTGGGGTCAAACGCATAATTGGCAATGCTGCCGCATTCGGAGCAATAGGCCAATCTTAGGTCTCCCAGCTTTGCAGCACCAGCGTCTTCGGCCGAGGCAAGAAGCTGGTTGCATACAACCGGAACGTTTTTTTGCTCGAAAAAATAGTGCAGGTCCACGCTTTGGCAAACTGGGCACGATGGCACTTCACGTATCTCTTCAACCAATGGCGCCATTACAATTTCTCGCGAGCGAACTTCAGACCGCCGTGACCTCACACGACAAACCGAGGTTTTGCAGCATTCCGGATATTTCCCCGACATAGATAGGGTTCATGACGATGACAACATCCGGATCGACGTCTGCCAGCGCGTTGGGCGAAATGACTTTGTGCCCCGTGCCGGGAAGATATTTGCCCTGTTTGAAGGGGTTGATGTCGACAACACTGCGTATCACGTCGTCCAGTCCGAGCGTCGTCAGAAATGCGACGGATTTCGAGCCGCCACCCCAGGTTACGATGGTTTTACCGGCCGCCGCCTTTTCGCGAATGAAGCTGCGCCACTTGTCCTGGACCATCGCCACTTTGTCGGGAAAATCCTCAACAAGCTGCTGTGTCCGCCGAACACCTTCGTACCGCTGGCCGCGGCGAGCGTCGTCTTGTGCTGCCGGATGAGCGAACTGAATGATGTACTGGTCGCCGTAGTCCAGCCTCACATCGTCGATCACAAACCCTGCGCGCTTGAATAGCTCGGAATGCGTATCGCAAGTGAAGTATGAGCAGTGCTCGTAGTAGATATCCCAGAACGCCCCTTCCGAGAGCACGCGTTCTGCATCAGGCGTCTCAAAGAATACGCCAACGTTCGGAGCGTCGCCGATGTTATTGCGAATGTCCATAACGAAGCGCAAAACGTCCGGTATGTGTTCCAGCGTGTGGCGGCACATCACGAGGTCGGCCTTGAAGTGACGATAGGCCGGGCCGAAATAGTCCGAGATGAACTTGATGCGCTGAGTATCGTAGCCGGCCGCGAACTCAGTCTTCTCGAGCCGCTCGTGACGAAACCCCGGGTCTATGCCCAATCCAGTGCAGTCGGCCAAGGAGCACAGCTCAATCAGAAAGTCGCCTTTTCCGCAGCCGATCTCGAGAACATGCTTCCCGCCGAGCGGATATGTCGTGGCGATCTCTCGCGCCAGTTTTTTCGCGAAGCCGCTGAACGTGCCGGAGTAATGCTGCGACTCCTCCGTCACGGCCGCATATTCAACGATCTCGCTATCGAAAATATGATTGAAGATGAAGCCGCACCGCGTGCAGTGCGCCAGCTCCAGATCTCGCCGTTCATAGCCGCGTGCTTCCTCGGGACTGTCGAGCAGCACACAGCTCTGGATCGGAATCTTGCTCACCCGGTAGAAGGGCTGCGGCGGCGTGTTGGCACCACAGCATGGGCAGCGGCCGTCGGAAGTCTCCACTGGCTTTTCGGGCCCGTCAGCGGGTGTAGCGGTCGCCGCGCCCATATTCATTTCAACCCTTGCATCTGAGCCCGATTAGGTCGTCCTGGACGACAAATCGGCAGATCCCGTGTCGAGGATCTGCCAGTTCAAGCGCTGTTCATTCGACGATCTCGAGATTGGGAATGGGAACGATGAAGCGTCCGCCGGTACCAAGGTACTCGCTCTGCTGCGAGATGATCTCATCCTTGAAGTTCCATGGCAGGATGATGACGTAATCCGGACGGTCGTTCATGAGCCGCGCGGGTTCATCGATGGGCACGCGAACGCCGGGCATGAACTTGCCCTGTTTGTGCGGGTTACGATCCACCACATACTCAATCGTACGATTGTTGATCCCGAGGTAGTTCAACAAGATCGTACCCTTGGCGGCGGCGCCATAGGCAGCCAGTCGCTTGCCGTTCCGTTTGAGGTCGGCAATGAGTCGCCGGGCCTTGTCGCGAAACGCAGAGACGCGTTCGCCAAACTGTTCATAGTACTCGACCTTGTCGAGGCCGAGTTCGCTCTCTTCCTTGAGGATATCAGAAACCGCCTGGCGCGGCGCATCCTGAAGCGTGAAATAGAGACGCAGCGAGCCACCATGTATCGGAAGTCGGCGTACGTCGTGCAGATAGAGGCCGTGCCGCTCGAACAATCGTTTGGCGCTCGTCACCGAAAAATAGCACAAGTGCTCATGATAGATCGTGTCGAACTCACCATGATCAATGAGATCGCGCACATAAGGAAATTCGACGACGACGATGCCATCCTCCTTGAGGACCATCCTGAACCCTTCGACGAGATCGTTGGGATCGGCCACGTGGGCCACCACGTTATTCGCAATCAGGACATCAGCCTTTCGCCCCTGTGCTGCAAGCTCACGTGCGAGGCGCGTGCCAAAAAAGTCGTTGATAGTGTCGACGCCTGCCGCGCGCGCCGCCTCCGCTTGCTTGGGTGCGGGATCGATCCCAAGCACGCCAACGCCGTTTTCGACGAAGTTGCGCAACATATACCCGTCGTTGCTGGCGACCTCCATGACGAGGCTGCCAGCACCGAGGCCCCGGTCGGCGATCAGCTCTTCGGCGTTTTCGCGGGAATGGCGCAACAGTTCATCTGAATACGAAGAGTAATAGAGATAGTCGGCGCCAAACATTTTCTCGGGCGGCAGCGTCTCCAGCAGCTGCACGAGCGCGCACTGCGAACAGAAGCCGACCTGCAACGGATAGCGGGGATCGGAGCGCACCGGATCCGGCGCCGCGATCAATCCGTCCGATGTCGGCATGGCGCCGAGGTCGAGAACGGGCTCCAGCGATCCATGTCCGCACGAATGGCACGTCATGCGCCGGCAATTCGCCGCGAAGTCGGATGCCTCCGCCGAGCTATCGCCAGGTTCGTGTGTAATGAGATGGAGGGTCTCGGCTCTGTGCCGGAAATCGGTATCAATGATGCCGTCGGCGACCAGCTTCTTGATGTGGCCAATCCGCTGGTAGCGCGGACCCTCAAACTCATTGAGCGTCAAATTGCAGGCGCGACAGGCGTTGTAGATTTGCACAGCGCCTTTGCGCGCATCCCACTGCGGCTGGAACTCCGGAAGAACCCGGGCAATCTTGTCGCAATTGACACGATAGCAGCGCTTGTCCGGGCCGGCGTTTTCCGCATAGGTAATTCGGCAGTTTGGGACGACTTCGGCTACAATTTCCGCTAGATCGCGAATTTGATAATTGTGATCGGTGACGCCGACATTGAACGCCTCGTTGCGGACGACATCGACGGGCGCATGCAGAACAGCCAGGAACGCTCGCGAAATATCCTCGATGTGAACGATCGGCCGCCAAGGTGTGCCATCCGATTTCATGTGGATTTGGCCGGTCGTGACCGCCCAGGCAACAAGGTTGTTGAGAACCAGGTCAAACCGAAGCCGCGGTGACACGCCATAGGCGGTCGCGCTGCGCAAGAATGTCGGGCAGAAATCGTCATCGGCGAGCTTGCTCAGATCAAGCTCGGAGCGGACCTTCGATTCCCCGTACGGCGTCACCGGATTGAACGCGCTGGTTTCATCGAGGAAATCATCGCCCGCCGCGCCGTAGTTGCTGCATGAGGACGAAAACAGAAAGCGGCCGACGCCAGCCGTCTTGGCGAGCTGCGCCAGCCGCACTGTCGCAAGGTGGTTGATGTCATAAGTGATTTGCGGCTGAAAGTCTCCCAGCGGATCGTTTGAGAGACCGGCCAAATGAATTACCGCATCAAAGCCGATAAGATCCGCAATCTCGACATCGCGTATATCCTTGCGGATCGAGGGAACAGGAACGATGTTGCCCCCAGGCGCAAACGTGCTGCGCCGATAGAGGTCGGAATCCAGACCCGTCACATCATGCCCGGCCTGCAGCAGCATCGGAACCATGACAGTCCCGATATATCCAAGATGTCCGGTTACAAGTACACGCATTGGTCAGTGCTCCCACGTCGCCCAAGGACGACTTCCCTTGTCCCACATTTCTTCGAGCCGGTGCTTGTCGCGCAAAGTATCAATGCAAGCCCAGAAGCCCTCATGGCGATAAGCCATCAATTGACCATCCTTCGCGAGCCGCTCCATCGGGGCGTGTTCGAACATCACCATGTCGCCGTCAATATAATCGAGGACTTCGGGCTCCAGCACGAAGAACGCGCCATTGATCCAGCCCTCGGCTGTTTGGGGCTTTTCCTCGAAGCTGATCACCTGATCTCCGTCAAAGATCATATGGCCATAACGCGCCGGGGGCCTCACTGCGGTGACTGTCGCCAGTTTGCCATGTGAACGATGGAACTCCAGGAGGGACTTGAGGTTGACGTCGGAGACACCGTCGCCCCACGTCAGCATGAAGGTCTCGTTGCCCAGGAAAGGTTTCAAGCGTTTGATACGCCCTCCCGTGAGCGTTTCCGATCCCGTTTCGACGAGGTCAACGTTCCAATCCGGATGATCGCCGCTGAGCTGCTGGAACTTGGACGGACCATCGCGTCTTAGATTGATCGAGATGTCGCCAATCAGGTTCCCGTAATCGAGGAAATATTTCTTGATGTAATCGCCCTTGTACCCGAGCGCGATAACGAAATTGTTCAACCCGTGATGCGTGTAGTGCATCATTATATGCCAAAGTATCGGCCGGGTTCCGATTTCCACCATTGGCTTTGGTCGAACCGAAGTTTCCTCGGCCAATCGAGTCCCTTTGCCGCCGGCCAAAATTGCAACCTTCATGGATCTCGCCCCGCTATAAAAACAATGGTGTTCGTTCCAATCTATGAAATCAACTGCATAGCCGCTTCGTCTGACATCCGCTGGGACTGCCACTCCGCACTTTGAAGGCTCCGCCGCGACGAGTTCTACAGAAGCCTTCTAGCGCAATACCCGCGTGGAGTATAGGAGAGACGGTGTTTTTCATCCGTTGAGGTCAGTTTGGGTGGTTAATGGTCATGATTCAAACGATCTTCGCGTCCGGCCTTGCGCATAAACATTTTATGAACGGCCCAATTGCAAACCGATTTTGATTGAAGTCGATCTGATGCTCGCCGGACTGCATGCAATTTTCGTGTCGTAGGTAAGCGGCAGCAATGTACGCGATATCCTTAAACCACAGTTCATCAATAACGGGCCAAGCATGCCAGCGAAGTGGCGGTTCGGTTTGCTCAGCGGCGTAATCGATAAGGTCTCTTATTGTCAGTGGTTCTTGTGGTTGATGAACATTCAATCGTCTGATCCGGAACATGTTCGGGATTGGTCGATGTGTCCCAATAAGATGCACGATCAATTGGAGCACTTTCCGGATTTGGGATGGGTGGTCTTAAATGGAGGTCTCCATTGGCGTCGCTACGTAATGCGAGACCAGCCAGTCAATATCCGGATATGCGTCTTCCAATGCGCGGATTTGGTAACCTAGACGCTTCAGGAACGCGTCGCACAACGCTGCCTTTTCAGCCAGTAACTGCGGACTTTCGTCGTCAATCTCGTAAATGACGATGGGCCTAATTTGGCGCAGCGTCTCGTGCATGCCGCGGAGTACGTTGATTTCTGCGCCTTCCACATCGATCTTCACCACCGTGGGCGGCGGGACCTTCTTCTGCGCAACCAGTGTATCCACCGTGTTCACCGGCACGGTGATAATCCCTTTGAGGTCGGGCGGGGGCGCGACGGCTGCCAGCGCTGCGCCGCCACCATAGTGGGCCAACCGTAACTCGGCCGTACCGTCCTCATCAGATATGGCTGTCTCCAAGACGCGCACGTTTACAAAATCGTTCAGAGCGCAGTTGTGTCGCACGGCGGCGGCGTTGGCGGGAACGGGCTCGAATGCAATTACCTGTCCATGTTTCCCGACCAGTCGCGCGGCGATCACTGTGAAGAAGCCAACATTGGCGCCAATATCGAAAAACACGTCGGCTGGTCTCAGCATTTCCGCTAACGCCTCTTGCACCGGGGGTTCGTTGGTGCCAAGCGCATAATCAGGGTTGCCTCCGGCTTTATTGAAGCGCAGGCCTCGGCCGATTCCTTGAGGCATCACAATATCATGATCTTTGTGCCGCCAATGTCGCAATAAACGGCCCAGTCGCGAGCTTAGCAGCAGCCTGAGCAGTGTCCGCCGTCCACGGTTCGGCGCCAGACGGGGGGCTCTGCTCATATGGGCGTTCCCTTTGAACGGGCGATGAAGTCTGTGAATGTAGTTCCAGTGTCGTTACCCCATTCCCAGTTGGCTGCGATGCCGACGCGGTTGATCGCGAGCCGTGGCAAGTTCGGATAGACGTCGGTCAGCGCGCGAAAAAGTACGGGCTCATCGTTGATGTAGGCGATATACCGAACGCCGTCGAAGACCACACGCAGGTGATACGGTCGTCCCCAGACAATGCGTGCTCCAACGTTGGTCCACACGGCATCGTAAAGTTCCTCGAACCCATTCAGATGGAAGAATGAGGAGATCGAGGCACCTTTGTAGGTGTCCTCCAGCCAGGTATTGATAACGATGTAGTTGTCAGCGTCTTGCCAGAATACCAAGCCGCTGCGGCCGTTTTCTCCGTGCCCGCGCCCATCGCCAGGCGGCGTCATCGTCACCACGACGTCGGCGAATTCGGAAGCAGTCCATGGCACCGTGTAGGCAGTACGACCGGGGTTGGGATCGCGGACACTTGCACGCACCTTGACGCTACCCTCGCCCGAGACTTCGAACTGGCCGCTACCGATCACGCGTTCCCATGCCTCGCCTGTGGGCGTCTCTCGGCCGCCTAGCGTGCCAATCGGCCCGATGAAGTGATCGCGGACGTGCACGTGATCGCCCTGCTCCCTCCATGGTGTCGGCAATTTCAATCGTTCCGGGCAAGGCACGATGCGCGGGTGCGCTTCAACGTGGCTGTAAAACAACTCGCCTTCAGGTGCGACGGCAGATCGCAAACCGACGCCTGTGGCTTCTGACAGGCGTGTATCGGCAATCGATGCGCCGAAGAGGCGGCAACTGTTGAGGCACAGTTCAATCGTATCGCCGTTGTCGAGAATCTGCACGGCGTTGGCCTTGTTTGTCTGGAGAAAGTTGCCTTCTGCTGCAGCCAGATCGGCGCTGCGACCTTCGATCGTCAAAGCAAGGGTGCATGCGTGTCGGCTCACGTTGAGGCACCAATAATTCTCCTTATCCTTGAAGCGCCAAATGATGGAGGCCGATGTGTCATCCGCTGTCGATCGGACCAGCACATGAATGAGGCCGGCTGGAGTGCCGGGATCGAGCACCGCCAGGCTGTCTCGGTCGCGCGGTGTTGCGCCGTGCTGGGTGCGCTCGAACATGCCCGCATGGACCACCCACGCGCCACCTACGTCTGCAGGTGTATCAATAAGCGAACCGCTGCCGCTCAATCGGTCCGCGGCGTGCGCCGTGCCGTACCATGTGTTCAGCGAGTTAATCCGCGCAACCTCAGCCGAATAGACGCGCGAGTCCACGCGAAAGCCAATTTGACCCAGTACGCTCTGGTAAAGCCCCGCGTAGACGATCTCTTCATCATGGCAGGCGTCGATCGCCAATGGTCTTAGACTCGGAAGCTCTCCGAGCCCGTGCGCATCAGCTAGCGACGCGGCATAGTAGGCAGCGCCCCGTTCGCGCAGCACAACGACGTAGTAGATCGGTATATTCTGCACACCGCGCAGGGCCGGGAGTGGCCGGTCACTGGCGTTAACCCACAGCTCGCCGTTTTCCGCACCTGCCGCATGCATGACAAACGCATTGCCTTCAACGAGCGGATCAGCAGGCACCGCCCGGCCGAACCAACCGACCGCCAGGTTCTCGTCAAGGCCACCTGATCCTTCGGGCGGCTGTCGATTGAGCCAAGCCCAACGCCTTACCTCGCGTACTAACCGGCGCTTGTTGCCTCTTAACAGCAAGTGCAGCATTCGGTCTGTAATGCTGTTCGTCTCACTTCCCTTGGCCCAACGGCCAATCCGGCGAACGAGACTTTGCATCAGGTTCCCCACCTGCGAGGTGTTGTGGCCGTTCAGTATGAAGACCGCAAAGGTAAGGCCGTTGGCGCGCTTGTAGGGACCGTAGGCGATACCCGCGCGGCCCCAGCCCGGCTTAAGCAGCGGCTGGATGCGCAGCGCGCCGTTGTCGATGCTGATCACTCGCTCAACATCGTTGCCTTTACGCACGACTCCGTCGGCGTTCGCTCGGCCCACGACCCCGCCTGGCACGCAATCATCGTGGAAGTAGTCTATGAAGTCCCTTGTTTCTTTGCGCGGCAAGTCTTGCGGTCTCATGTACCCTCCAGCCCGTCTTTGATCGGCCCGGCTATGAACTGATCTAGAATGAGCATGGTCGACTATTCGCTGGCATCTTGCAGGCCCGACATGGGACGTGATCACTTAGGTGGCGACGATTCGCTAGAATGCTGCTGCGACCCCTTGGACAGCTCCTTCTTTACCCGCGTCCGCGCGAAGTGCGGCGCATCGTTGCGCCAGAGGTGTACGTGACCGAAATCGTCCCAGGCGATACTGACGATGTCCAGATCGCCGTCGCCGTCGAGGTCGACAGCACGCGCACCCAGATGGCTTTCCTTGCCGCTATCGACGAGGTGTTCGCTGAAGTGGCCCGTGCCATCATTGACCCAGATCGTGAGCCGCTTCTGGCCGCGGTGCTCACCCAGAATCAGGTCGAGATCGCCGTCGCCATCCATATCGGCCACATCCATACTGTTGGTCGTCGCCTGCGTCGTCACGAGATGAGCGGACCAATCGGGGCGTGTGGGATCAGCCGGGTTCTGCCACCAGTAAGTCTTCGCTCCGCTGTCGGCACCGTTTTCCTCGGTAACGATGATGTCGAGGCGGCCGTCACCATTTAGGTCGGCCAGCGACGTGCGGTCAGGGTAGACGGCGTTCGCAAAATTGCCGACGAAGAACGCCTGCCAGTTGTCTTCGTGGTTGCCTGGGTTGCGATACCACTCGACACGCTTACTGTCGCCGGTGGTGGCTGCAACGTCAGCTAGTCCATCGCCGTCGATGTCACCTACCGCCAGGCCTTCGTCCGAAGGGTTGGCACTCACGTGCACCCGCGGCCAATTCCCGGCTGTTGGATTCTCAGGAATGTCGAAGTAATAAATCCCTTTGCCGCTGGATATGAATACGGCTGGCTTTTGCCCCTTGCTGAGCGGTGCTGCCAGGTAGCCTTGCGCGCCCAGGCTATGGCTTGCTCGCGGAACCGAACCTATGCGGACCGCCTTCCAGGTGGGGCCATCGGCTTTAAGCCAGTAAACTCCAATATCCCCCTCGTCCTTTTGTGCGATCACATCGGGCCGTCCATCGCCATCCACGTCGACCACGAGACAGGCGTGCATGCCCTCGGGGAACGCTGCCTGCTTCCAGTCACCCATCAATTCTTCACCGGGATTTCGGTACCAATAGCGGCCGGAAATGATGTCGCGCCGGCCGTCCCCATCGATGTCACCGAAAGCCAGGCCAAAGGTCTGAGCGTGTTTCGCAGTGACCTGCTTGTAGGTCCAGCGCGACAGTGGGCCTGCCCGGTCGAGCATGTTTTCCCATAGCCGGACTGGCGGATTGCCCGTCCAGTTTGCGCCGTAGATATCGAAGTCACCGTCGTTGCCGATATCGGCAACCACGCCGTTGTGCAGGCCACCCTTGCCGATCACTTGTCGCGACCATTTGGTGGCTGATCCGCCGATATTATAGAAAACGGAAATCTCAGCTGCCGAGGAGGTATGCATCTGTCCCACGACGAGGTCGAGATCGCCATCCAGGTCGATGTCGGCCGCCTGCAGCGTATGCGCCCTCTCAAGTTGACGGATGACCGTATGAGATTTCCACAAACCCGTCGGATCGCCGTTGACTGGCGTCCACCAGTTCACATCTGCTACGCCCTCGGAACTTGAGTAAATCACATCCATGTGCCCGTCGCCGTTGATGTCGACAACGAGTGCCTTGAAGTCCGGATGAGCATCCCCGATGCGGTATTGCTTCCATGCCGAGGGAGATCTTGCCGTACCGCCGCCCGGATTGCGCAGCCACGCACCATGCACAACAACGTCTGCGTTCCCGTCTTGGTCGATGTCGCCACCAGCCATGCCTTCGTGCCCGACGTCGGCACCTTCGAAAGCCATTGGTTCCCAGACGTTCGACGCGGTCTGAAAGAAAATCATAGCCCTGCTATTGTTGCGCGTGGCGACATCCAGGCGTCCGTCACCATCATAATCCGCGGGTATGACATCTTTACCCCAGCCACCGATGCTGCCGATCACGTGGCGCTTCCACTGACGACCATCGGCTGCATCGCCATTGGGACGCGGGTTTTCAAACCACAACAAGTTGTCGCCGCTTTCGCCATCAGGCACGATGATATCAAGATCTCCATCACCATCTACGTCGTCCAATGCGCCGTGGGTTGTGAATTCGCTCGACGGCGTGGCAATCACCACCTTCTTCCACGTTGGATATTGGTACCAGCTCAAGGGCTCGTTGGGTTTGCCACCGATGACCAGATCGGGATACCCGTCACCGTCTATGTCGCCCACGAGTTTGATGTCACCCGCGGTCCGGTCGATCACGTGTTCAACAAATGGGACGTGAGCCAATTCGGACGAAACGTGGGCCCGCGTTACCAACACAGCCAGTATTGCCAGCACAATTCCACCGGCGAATATCCAAGCCCACCGGAGCCAGTTCGGCCGTAAACGCTGAGATAGCGCAATCATCACACTTCCCGTGTCATCTCTGTCGGAACGACCTCGGCCGACGCGTAGGCGCGGCCAGCACGCAATTCATGGCGATGGAACAGTTCGAATGGCTGCAAGAAGCAATCCAGGAAATCTCCATCCGAGACGTCAGCCAGAACGGGCCACGCCGTGCCCGCTCGCATGCGCTCCATCTGCGTGCGGTGCGCAGCCAAGGCTTCCCGCTTGTCGACCAAGGTATCGCCAACGTCAACCACATGCGGGAATAGGCGCAGCATCCGCAAACCGAACCATGCAGCGAGAGTGTGGCGAAGCGCATTCAGCGTCTCACGCCGGCCCGGGCGAATGAGATGCGTCCAAGGCCAATGGTTCCAATACCAGACCGGGTAGGCGAAAACGGTGACCGCTTCAGGATGGCAAGTCAATGCGCGCATTACAATATCATGGGTCGAGACGTGATCCACCTGAGGATCATCTTTGTAGGGCACATAAACCTCGATAGGTCGCCGCTCCGACAAAATGCGGCATACGCGATTCACGGCTTGAGCCTGGTGTCTTTCGAGGTCGCCGTCGGGAAAATCGAGAAAAACGACATCCTTGGGAGCAACGCCAAGACGCTCGCAGGCTGCGCTTGCCTCATGCCGCCTGAGCTGCACAAGTTCCTCAACTGGCATCTGATGGGCGTGGGAGGTGCGACCGTCCGTCATGAACACCACGGTTACAACGGCATTCGCCCGCCTCTTTTGCCCGATCGTGCCGCCGCAGGCCAGTGTCTCGTCATCCGGATGGGGTGCAAACACCATTGCTGGGCTTCTCAAATCGCGCGGGTTCGGCCGAATTGCACGGCGCGTGAGCACCCGCCGGTAGGTCTCTCGCAGCCAATCCCGAGGAGCGGAGCTAACCATCTGTGTTTACCAGCGTTGCGTACAGGTCTGAAACGCGTTTGCCGATTTGCGACCAGGCAAAGCGTTCAATCACCATTTCGCGGCCGGCCTTTCCTATCGCGGTTCGCCGCTGCTCGTCATCGAGCAAGCTCAGAATAGCCTCCGCCAGACCCTGCTCGTCACCGCGACTGACCAGGATCCCATATTTGTCCTCGTTGACGATTTCCACCATGCCGCCAACTCGCGTCGCAACGACGGGGCGTTCACTGGCCAAAGCCTCCACCAAGCTCATCCCGAAGGACTCACTGTAGGACGGATTAATAAGGATGTCGGCTTCACGATATTGTTTAACCAGCGTATCGTGCGGCAATGGGCCAAGAAAACGTACCCGGTCAATCAGCTTGGGCGGAACAAGTCGTTCCAGGTAAGTGCCATAAGGTTCCGAGTAAAGTGATAACAAACTATGGACTTCGGGTTCGTTGCTCAGGCCGACCAGGTACTCCGCTGGCATCGCACCAACCGGCCCGACAATGTCGAGATAAACATCGGGATACTTCTCGGCAACAATCGGGAACGCCTTCAAGAGCACGTGAACACCCTTTTCAGGCGATACACGGCCGACAAATAGCAACCGCTTGCCCTTCTTGGATTGCTCCGTCGTGTCGTAGGGGGCAAATGTATTGATGTCGACGCCGTTATAAACCGTGTGACACCGGTCAGCGAGCTGCGGGAAGCGCGCGCGGATCAGGTTGGATATGTGATCGCTCGAACCAAGAATCATATCGCATTGTGCTGCTCGTTTCGCCATGACGTCAGCATCGAGTTGCGAGAGCCATTCACCATTCATATGCAACACAATTTTCGCCTGCTTGTTGAAGGCGCGCACAATTGGAACGAACTGTGTGAAATTGTGGATGTGCACGATATCGGCACGCTGGCGACGGATGCGACTGGCCACCCAGGAAATGTAATCGAGATAGTAGAGCTGAGTGGCAAAAACCGGCAGGTTTTTAGGCTTGGCCAGCGCCATGGCGCCCTCCAGCCGATCAATCACACGCTTGGGGAGCGAAGGCACGAAATGATATTGTAAGTGTTCTTCCCGCTTCCAGCTTCGTTGCATTCGGTTGCGGCGCGCATAGACCGTGACATCGAAATTCTCCGCCAAGTATGGAGCAACCTTGTACGTCCATATCCCAATGGATGTCTGACCAGGCGGAATGACCCCGTCGATAGGTTGATTTACAATCGCAATTTTCTTCATGACCCGACCTGTGTCGAGTGTTCAATGTTAATCCGAAAAATCCCATGGCAACGATTTTTGCGCGTCAACATCATGACCCTCTAGCCGCGGCGTCGACTTATGTCGTCTTTGATTCGGCCCATGATGTCGTCGAGTGTCAGCTTGGGCTCCCATCCGATTTGCGTTTTGATACGGCTGATATCGGGCACCCGTCGCATCATATCGTCGAAACCAGGAGGATAAGCCTCCGAATAGGGCACTAGCTTGATCGTTGACTTGCTGCCCGCGCATCTGACGATCCGCTCCGCGAGTTCGCCTATCGAGACCTCCTCATTGCTGCCGACGTTGAAGATCATGCCACCAACTTCCCGATGCATGGCCAGATCATAAACCGCGACAATGGCGTCCTGCACGTCGCAAAAGCAGCGCCTTTGAGTACCATCGCCGTATACAGTGACGGGTTCTCCCTTCAATGCCTGCCCCATCAGCCGTGGCAGGACCATACCGTATTGCCCCGTCTGACGCGGTCCAACGGTATTGAAGAACCGAACAACGGTGACGGGTAGGTCATGTTGGCTGTGGTAGGCGAGTGCAAGCGCCTCATCGGCCAACTTTGAGATTGCGTAGCTCCAGCGCAAAAAGCCGACGTTACCAAGGACGACGTCGTCGGTCTCGGAGAACGGCACGGAAATGCCCTTGCCATAGACCTCGGAAGAACTCGCGATAATCGTCCTTAGTCCGTATCTCAGGCTGGCGCGCAGAACATCCTCAGACCCACCAATGTTGGTCTCCATTCCTCCGACCGCATCTTCCAAGATCAGAGAAACGCCCACGGCGGCAGCCAGATGAATGAGCAACGTCGACTCAGAGGCCAGGCGATCGAGCACTTGCAGATTGCGGATACTATCGCGAACGAACTTGAAGCGCCCACGGCCCATCAAGTGCGCAATATTTTCCATACGTCCCGTCGAAAGGTTGTCTAGCGCAACGACTTCGTGCCCCCTGGCTAAGAAATATTCGCACATATGGCTACCAATGAAACCAGCGCCGCCAGTGATCAATACCTTTTCCATGTGAACCCTTCGTATCAGGCCTAATGCTTCCACGTCACGTTAAGATGTTTCTATCAAAATTTAGCTTCTAGCCTTAAAGAAACGTGCAAAAAAGTTTATGAATGATTGGCTTTGGCTAGCGGCAAGCTCTTGCACGTCAGGACAATGCTTAAGCACCAACTTTTGCGCTTAGCCACGGCCACCGCTCTGGAGGGGCATGCCTGGAAAGTTGGAACAAGATCCGGCCGCTTGTCCAGTGCCTTAATTGTGAGCCAATTCGCATCGTCTACAAGGTTGACATTTGCAGGCCGTGCACTCGCCGACATAGGAAGAGCGCGCTCTGAGCAAGTTGGGGCGCTCCGCCCTGCTCTTGCTAGACTAGTCTCTGTTAACCAGCCAAAGCTCCTTTGCGATTAAGCGATCCAACGAGCCCCGAGCCATCAAACATTCAGTATCTGCTGCTCCAGAGGTCACGCGAGCAACCCTACGTTCGGACACAATTCATCAAGACAAACACATGCTCCAGCGGCAGCCACCACTTCTGCTATCGTTAAATACAAATTTGGGTTACATCTATGTGGAATTACAATGCAGCGGCGCGAGGTGATTGGCGAGACAGAACTTCCCGAAAAGGTGCGCGATGTCTGAGGACCGCGGCAGTCCTTGCGAGGAGAACTTTCGTCCCGCAATCAAAGGTTTTGATCGAGCGACGCAGCGATTAGCAACAATTTATGGCGGCGAATCCATTTTGAATTAAACACCGTGGGTCCTAAGTTGTCGACAACATCAGAATGCGGTGGAGTGATTTTTCTTTGTCGCCCCGACGCGCTCAGACGTTGCGGCCAAACCAGCATGAGTGTGTTGAGGCTATATGTCCGATCGTGAAAGATCTGCCTATATTGAAACCCTGGTCGCGAAGTACACCCTACGAACGGCGACTGTCGGCATTATCGGACTGGGGTACGTAGGCCTGCCATTGGCGGCGGCATTATTAGATGCCGGATTCAAAGTAATCGGTCTTGATATCGATGATGAAAAAATCGAGGCGCTCAAGTCGGGGACATCCTATCTTAATCATTTATCCTTTGACAGATTTGTAGATGCCTTCGAGAAAGCGCGCTTCTACCCAACCACAAATTTCAGCGCTCTCGGTGAGTGCGACGCGGTTCTTATCTGTGTGCCAACACCCTTGACCGCTTACCGGGAACCTAACCTGTCCTTTGTCGAAAACACAGCACGTTCAATACAGCCGCACATGAGGACCGGACAACTTATCGTCTTGGAGTCAACCTCATACCCGGGCACGACTCGCGAGATCGTCAAGCCGATACTGGAACAGTCGGGCCTGAGAAGCGGTAAGGATTTCTTTGTTGCGTACAGCCCGGAACGCGAGGATCCAGGCAATCCAGAGTACTCGACCCACCAGATCCCGAAAGTCATCGGTGGCGACGGTGAAGAAGCGGTCAAGCTAGTCGATGCCCTCTACGGGGCGTTTGTCAGCAAGACGGTGCCGGTATCCAGCCTGGAAGCAGCCGAAGCTGTCAAGATTACAGAGAATATCTTTCGCTCCGTTAATATAGCGCTGGTAAACGAGTTGAAGATTCTCTATTCGGCAATGGGCATCGACGTATGGGAAGTCATTGAGGCCGCCAAGACAAAGCCATTCGGTTATATGCCGTTTTATCCCGGTCCCGGATTGGGTGGGCACTGCATTCCAATCGATCCGTTCTATCTGACATGGAAATCCCGTGAATATGATCTGCCAACGCGCTTTATCGAATTGGCTGGTGAAATTAACACGATGATGCCGCGCTACGTATTATCGCGGGTCATCGACGAACTAAATCGACGGACGGGACGAGGACTGAACGGCGCGCGAATACTGATTATTGGGTTGGCTTATAAAAAAAACGTTGGCGATTTCCGCGAGAGCCCATCATTCAAAATCATAGAATTGCTTGAGCAGAAGGGCGCAACTTGCGATTTGCACGATCCATACGTGTCAACTGTCCCGCTTACCCGCGAACATCCAGAACTTGCCGGGCGTCAATCGGTGGACCTGGAGGCTCAGACCATCGCTGGTTATGAAGCAGTGATTATTGTAACGGATCATGACGCAGTCGATTACGGCTCAATTGTAAGAAACGCAAAGCTCGTGGTTGATACTCGCAACGTTTGCACACGAGCAGGGCTGTTGAGCGACAACGTCGTAAAGGCCTAAAGCAGCTGAAAGACCAGATTGATGTGTGAGGCTGAATGTCGAGTTACGTTGGGCTTGCCCGTATATAATGGGGAACAATTTATCGAGGAAACGTTAGAAGCAATCTTGTCGCAAAGTTATCAAGGGTTTCGAGTTATCGTAGCAGACAACGCATCGACTGATCGAACAGCCGAGATTGTTGATGCGTATTGCCGACGAGATGCACGAGTGCAGCTAATTCGAAACAGCCAGAATCAGGGGGCGACTTATAACTATAGACTCGTTCTTGATCATGCCGACACAGAGTATTTCAAATGGATCGCGGCCGATGACCTGATTCATCCAGACTTCCTCAAATTGACTGTGGCCGCGCTCGATTCAGTGAAAGAGGCGGTGCTTGCCTACTCGAAGGCTGCATTCATTGATGAGAATGGCAGGATCTTGTATCGCTTTGACAGCGTTATGCAGATTCGCTCGTGGCCACTTGATGTTGTGAATCGATCTAAACAGATGATGCGTGCGCTCCTTAACGATGGCAGCGCGGCGAACGTAATAATATTTGGCTTGATGCGCACGAAGACACTACGAAGCATCCGGCCGCTTGGGAACTATTTCGGCTGCGATTACTCTATTGTCACCGACATGGCCCTTAATGGTCAAATTATCGAGATTCCGCAAGTTCTATCATTTTATCGACGACACACGCGGTCATCTTCGCATTACGGGCGAGTTTCTCCAAAAGACCAACAAATTTTCTTGGACCCTCGCATTGCAAATCGCCTCGTCCAAGAGTTGCAGTTCCGAAGGCGATATTTAGAAATGTTTCGAGGTATCCATCAGGCAAATCTAACGACAGCGCAGCGATTAAGAATTTACAGCAGCGCTGCGCACGATCTACTGGCGCGCATCGGCTGGAGGATCAAAAATAGAGGGCTAAGCGCCATCGGCATCGACAGTATGCCTAAGGGACCAATTGACGAAGACGTTAGCGGATTACATTGGACTAAGCACAAACCGCCCGAGGCGGTGGATCATAACGTGAGGATAGATACCCCTTTTGGGAAGTTTATCGGGCCGAAAGAACGGCAATAGATGATGAACTGGTGATCTAAGTCCACTGACATATCAAGAGCGTCGCCCCCGATTGATTTGGCAACTAGGTCAAGAGTTTGTGGTCCATAATCCAAGGATAACTCACGCATGATCCGGCACCGAAAGTGGCCCGCTCAATCTCATGTTGTTATCCAATGACAGACTCTATATTTTCATACGACTCTCTTAATTGTAAGAGGATGAAGAAGATCGCCCTCCACTCGATAGTTTCTGATGCATTGTTCATAGGCAGCAGAAAATTGTCGCCAAGCGAACAGGCCGCGTAGCCCCTTGTCCGGACGCGGAGGCCACAACCAACTGAACAATCGATCGTCTCGGTTCTTGGACAGCCAAGCGACCCCACGAGGGTCACCCATTAGAGATAACTTTCCTGCTAGACCGCCGTTGCCATAGTTATAGTTCTTGATGTGCTTAATGAGTTGCTGATTGTATCTATAGCCATACGTATGGCAAACAATCGCTTTGGGAGTGGTGGCCATCTTGATATTCAAGGCTTCGGCACGTAGGAGATAGTCAGTGTCGTCTGCTGCCGGGAATTCTGTCCCGGGACCCAGATGCTCATCCCACTTTCCGATGCCGAGTGCCACTTCTCGCTTTATCGCCACATTGCAGCTAATCCAGCACCAACCACGCGGCGGTTTTCGACCCATTTTCTCGGGCTCATAGACAACTTCGTGGGGCGATACGGTAGGGCATCGTGCAAAACCCCGACGCATTCGCTGAGGCGCAACGACTGCCCCGCCAACAAGTCCAAGGTCTGGATCGCGGTCGAACGTGGATACGAGGACGGACAGCCAATTTTTGTTCGCAGCACAATCATCGTCGATAAAGGCAAGAATCTCGCCGGTCGCTGCCATCATTCCGCAATTTCGACCTCTAGTGGCACCTTTCTCAAGGCTGTGCACGTAGTGAACCCGACGATCGTTCGACGCCCGAGTAATCGCCTCCTTGGTCGCGATAGTGCGTGCGTCACCAACATCGCCCTGCCCGACCACGAGAAGCTCAAAATCGTCAAAATCTTGCTGAATAAGTGATTGAATAGTTTCTGAGACTGTATCCGGTCGAGAGCTGGGTACTATGATTGAAACTTTCATCGATTTTTTGATCCTAGAGCGTAGCCGCCATAAAATTCTATTTGCCGGATCGTCGAACTTCAAAGCTGGTATATCAGCGGATGTCGGTCCGATGCCTCTTCTGATAACCGAATAGGTCGATTGCCGCCGAGTTTTGTCGTCTCGTACGTTTCTAAGATGAGAACCTTCAAAATTCAACAGTGTCACAGCTCATGTGAATTCGGTCTGTCTCTTATTGCTTTGCCAATGATAATGCCAAATTTGAATAAGAGCTGCACGAACGCAGTCTAGGGCAGCACAGACGCTTCGCAGCGTACGCTACACAGTCGATATCGGCGGCAGGTTGCGAAGCCGGTTGCTTCCGGCCCCAAGCGAGGATGCGCGAACCGGGCGCGGAATGGTAAACTGGCCGAGAAGGCCATCGCGGTTCTGTCCCGCGGCTTCTCTACTGAGAAAAAGATCGGATTCACCACATCTCCTTCTGGCGAATTGGGCCCATCTTCCAGGGATCGGCCCAATCCACTTCAGCAATGCCGCGTCTAGATACTTTGTCACTCAGGCCAAATTGTTCATCTTCGGGAATTTGTAAGAAAGAGCAGAGGCGCGAGCTCATTGAGCCAATTACGCCTAGTCTGGGTCGAAATTATCGAGGCCCGCCTACTCGATACGTATGGTGTCCCAGTGCCATGTGTGGCCGGCGGGCATGCCATCCTTATCTGGCGTGTAGTTGTGGTCCTTGAAATATACCTCAAACCTCTCTGGGAAACGCCCTCGCACCGTTTTCTTGAATAATCCGCCGTAGTCAACTGTCAGCGTATCGTTGTTGTTATCGATTATCGAGAACGTTCGCCGAAGCATTTTCGAGGCGCAGCCTTCCGGGTCCAATTCTGACTGCCCGCAAATGGGCCGCCACCCGTCGTAACGATTCTTGTTGTTCGTCGTAATATTAACGGTTCCGCCAAGAGGACCGGAGCCGACAATTACAGATTGACTGTTGTAGTGGGCAATTCCGGCCGTGTCAGCGAGAGAACCAGCCGTCGCGAGAAACTCGGCCCCAACTGGCACGATGGAGACTTCCCACCACTGCCGGGCACCCAGGTTCGTCACGTTGACATCCCATGAAACTCTCTTGTGAATCTCGCGACGAAACTCCCGGTTGGGGCTGAACCAAATGATCGAATAACCATCGACATCTCCCATCGATGTCATGAGATGGTCCCGACACAGATAAAAAATCTGATCGAGATTGAATTCGACGATGGGAACCCAATTGTTGCTTTCATCCGCAGTGCGTGTCCGTGAGGACAGAACCCGTTGCGTATCAGGCAGACCGCAATTCAAGTCGTGATCTGCCGTCCACTCTCCGCCGTGCATAGCGTTGTTGTCGCCCCAGATGTGAGGCTGTTCGCCGACCATCTGCGAACCAATGTTTCTGTGATAGACGCCGAGGCGAAATCGAGCGAGCCCCGTGTTCCCGGTGAAGTACTCTATGAAGCCGCCATGACGCTCTTGTGCGATGGGGGATGTTAGGCGAGCAGCCTGGGTCGTCGCAGGTGAAGTGCTGCACAATGTTCCCTGCGCCTTCTTCAACGGCAGTTTTTCACTTGCTAGCCCAAGCTGGGCACAGAGGCAGGACATAACGCCCAGTAATGCGATCGCAGGCCCAACTGAAAAAACAACCGCCCTCAGGCTGCCGCATGCCCTTGCAGTCTTTGCAGGGAATAATCGGTTTATGCGATCGGCCAATTTAGCCTCCCTTGACCAACAGTAACCCACATTCCCCACGTAGCACTTAGTGGATCTAAGACTATCATATCACGCGTGCGAGGACGAAGGCTCACGAGGCCATCTGTTGACTGTTTTGTCTCACGGGTAGGCACTTGGGTTATCGTGTGGTCGATTGTTGGCGCAGAGGTTCCTAGCGGCGCTCCGGGTGCACTCTGGCGATGCAGCGCCGAAAGGCTGCCAGTCATATCGATTGGTTGGGAGGTAGTTAAGACCGCTGTCCATTTCGGTGCCGGCGATGTTCGAAGCCGATGGATGGCGGCGAGGATATGGTGGAACAGCTGGGTGAATTGGGTTGAGCCTGCACGCAGGCACGGGGACAACGTCCCGATCTCTCTGCTCAATCGCATTGGCGGAACCGTCCCGACGGAGGCAGAAGAGACCCAAAACTCTGGCTTCGGGTGAGACCGCGTTGGGATGCAGTCCTGCCGCGTACAGAACTAACCTATTAATGGCTCCGCATTGGGTCCGGGTCGGCCGCGCAACTTAATATGAATCCTGTTTGCATGTGGCTATACCATTCAACTACGCATATGCATATCAATGCTAAGTCTGCAATCCCCTGGCTTAACCTGCGCCGAGTATCAAAATTTAAGTTCTCAACTCAAACCAACATCCCCCGAACAAAATGACTGAGACCACACCATCGCGCGATCTTGAGGATGGCCAGAAACATAAGCTGCTGGCTCGGAACGCCTTACACCTTGGGCTTGGACAGGTAGCAACGATAGTTTTAGGAATATTTACGACCGCAATCCTTGGTCGATACCTGGGCGCAAGTGATTTCGGCTTGTACTTCACTGTAATGACAGTCGCTGGATACGTTTTCATAATAGTCGACTGGGGGCAAAGCAGATACGTAATACGAGAAACAGCAAAAGAACGTTCTGACGAAGCCCAATTAATCGGGAGCTCGATTCTGCTCCGGACAATCGGTACCGTTTTTGCCGCCTTTGCTGCCGCCGGAATTACACTCGTCAGTGGTTTTGACAGAATTGTAGTATTACTCGCCCCGATTTTTGTGCTGATTGCCTTTCCAAGCGTAATATCGCTCCCACTCGGCTATGTCTTTCGCGGCAGAGATCGCCCCGATCTCGAGGTCATTCCTGCAGTTACTGGAAAGGCATTTAATCTTGCTGCGATATTTACCGTTCTCAGCTTGGGTGGCGGGCTGATAGCAGCCGTGCTCGCTCAAGCGGCAGGAAGCATCAGCAATATGTTGGGGTGCATCTATTTCACGAGAAAAGTACAGTTTAGGGTTGCGGCCCCGACAGCAAAAACGATTAATGAGCTGCTATATGCTGGAGTAGCCATTGCTTTATTCGACCTCGCAGTGGCACTACAGCCGGTAATCGACGTTTTCCTTCTTTCATTTTTCACCGGTCCCGAAGTTGTCGGCTGGTACGGAGCGGCACGCACAATATTAGGCACGATTATAGCCCCTGCGACAATACTCTCCATGGCGACATATCCAGAACTATCCCGCGCTTCAAGCTCTACACCCGATCTACACGTGCTCATTCAATCAACCGGGCGGCTGATGCTGCTTGCTAGCGCTTTGGGGGCGTCTTCTCTATATGTTTTCTCAGACTTAATCGTGACGATAATTTTTGGCTCAGGTGACTTTAGCAAGGCCGCGCAAATACTGCGTGTCGCGTCATTGATTTTACCTATTGTCTTTTTGGATTTTCTTCTCGGAACCGCCGCCAATGCCGTGGGTAAAACGAAAGAGCTTGCGAAGGCAAAATTCATCACCATGGCAATAGGCGTGGCCATTGGATGGCTTACAATCGAGGCTTTCCAGGAGGAATATGGAAACGGCGCGCTTGCTCTGATAATCGCCTTCGGCGTGTCTGAAATTTTTATGCTAGCATTTTTGGTGATTATGATGCCTCGCGGATCTGTGTCGCGCGGCACGGCGGAAAATCTGGTAAAGGCCTACTTTGTGACGATCGTAATTCTTTTCGCATTTTGGGCGTTGCCAGCAATTAACATATTTTTAGTTATCCCGGGATTTGTATCGTTGTTTGCGGCGCTCGCGCTAACAACGGGCCTTCTGCGAAAGGCGGATCTAAAATTTACTATCGATTTCATCCAGAACCGCGAAATGCTAATTCGAAAATCCTGCTAGTGTTCTGGGTCCGGCGTCTGTTTGCCGGGTAAAGGTCGCCAGACGTCAGCGAATCCAGAATGCAAGCTGAGATATCCAGGGCTCCGGGTTGACGCGCAGTTGCCCGATAGGGAGCCAAGCGTCAGTGTCGGAATGCTAGATCCGGGTTCTTTGGCATGAACCTCTCCCGCGGTTGTGGCGTACCGGGGCCACAACTCAGTGGAAATGACTCGGCAATAGGGATTAAGCCTCGCAGGAGATCGTCCCCTGCTCGCAAAGCCGCTACATGCAGCGCAATCTCATCGAGCCATGCTTCGACAAGCTCAAGCGGTTCTGACACGTCGCAATGATCCCCGGCCGCAATCTGCTGAATTATTTGGCGATGATCGAGTTCACTTCGGCGCGCCTATGGCTCAGAGCTTATGAGTCTGCAGGCTCGCACGTTGATGCCAGGCCCAGGCCGTCCCCACGATTTCCTCCAGGCCGCGGAGCTTCGGGCTCCAGCCGAGAACTTTGTTCGCTTTGCTCGGATCGCTTATGAGTGCGGCAGGATCTCCGGGGCGGCGGGGGCCGTGCAACTTGTGTACCTTGCACCCTGTGACCCGTTCGACGGAGTTGATGACCTCCAAAACCGAGAAGCCAAATCCGAGGCCGAGATTGAGGGCCTGCGATGGCGCACCATCAATGAGGGCCTTGAGCGCTAGCACATGCGCCTCGGCCAGGTCGCTGACGTGAATGTAGTCGCGGATGCAGGTTCCGTCGGGCGTGTCGTAGTCGATGCCAAAAACCGTCAGATGCGGGCGGCGCCCTGAGGCTGCATCGAGCGCCAAAGGGATCAGATGCGTCTCTGGGGCGTGATCCTCACCGATGGCGTTGTCGGGATCGGCGCCTGCGGCGTTGAAATAGCGTAGCGCAATGTAATTGATGTCGTGGACAGCCGAAAAGGAGTCTAGCATCCGTTCGACCATGAGCTTTGACTCCCCATAGGGATTGATTGGCCGCTGCGGTGTGTCTTCAATGATGGGCAGTTGAACGGGCACGCCGTACGTTGCGCACGTACTGGAAAACACAAAACGCGGGATCTTATGGTCGCGCGCTGCCTCGATGAGCGTGAGCGATCCGACAACATTGTTGCGGTAGTACTTTCCTGGGTCCTCGACGGACTCGCCAACGTATGCGAAGGCCGCGAAATGCATGACTGCGGAAGGCTTGTAATATTTGAGAACTTCGTCCAGTCGTGCACGGTCGAGAATATTGCCCCGCTCGAGCGGCCCCCACTTCACGGCCCATTCATGACCATTAACGAGACTATCAAAGGTGACGGGCGTGTAGCCGGCTTGATGAAGAGCTTTGCAGGCGTGGGATCCAATGTATCCCGCACCACCGGTCACTAAGACGAAATTGTGTTCCACGAGCGAGATGTGTTTGTTTGAGGTTGCAGGATGCAGGTGTTTTCTTCCGACGTTCGAGTATCCTCATCCCAATCGACGAAGCAAGCTATTCTTCTCCCGAACGTTGTCGCTATGTAAATCGAACAGCAACTGGATGGCTTTAGCTTGACAGGGGGGCGTCTACGTCACCTGTTTGCAAATGTCGTTCGTTTCATCCTCGGCTCTAAAAGAAACCACCATAACCACGCCGCTCCCTCATCCCGCGGCGAAGGTGGGGCACGCAAATGCATCCCCAAAAATAGGTCGAGCCGAGCTTCGATCCAAGTCCGCGTCCTATTTCTTAAGCACGGAATTCAAAAAGCGACCAGGAATTGGATGGCGTTGCCGACAGTTTTTTGGCGCCGTTGTTCTTAACCGACTCCTCCGTCGGCGGACAGGCATTTACGCTATGGTTTTCTCTGTCTTGGAGGTGAAATCGGCCTCGCGTTTTAGGAGCTCAACAAGGCGTCTGGTATTCACTGCGGCGTCGTAATTTCGAGCGACATGATCTGCCGCCTGCGAGCCCAATCGCATGCGCAGTTCTGCGTTGGTCACAAGCTGACTGATAGCTTCAATAAGCGCTGTCCTATCGCCCGGCGGCACCGTCAGCCCCGTTTGGCCGTGACGCACGATTTCGGGAATTGCAGCAACGTCCGTGGAAACGATGGCCATGCCGGCCGCGCCAGCCTCTGAGAGCACCATCGGAAGGCAGTCTCCGAAGGTCGGCAGAGCAAAAATGTCACAATCGTGATAGAGGTCTTTAAGCGGCTGGCTATTGGGTTCCATATCGTTGTAGACGAACACGCCAGGCTCGGGTGCTACCGCATTTTTCGTGACCAAATGAAGTTCGACTCCGGTCCCGCGAATAGCCCGAAACGCCTCGAGCAAAACTATTCCGCCCTTGCGCTCCAGATCCCCGCCGACAAAGAGGACTTTGATAGGGCCGCTGTGGGCGCACCTTGGTGCTGGGCGTTGCCATTCGTTAACCGTAACTCCGGGTGGAATGACTGTCACCTTGTCTTCAGGGACTTCGTAGTCTTTCACGAGCCCGCGCTTGGTCCACTCTCCCCAAACGACGAGCCGGCGCGCTGCCGCGTAGCAGTCACGGTTCAAGCGCCATTTGATCGCTTCGAGCCACGAAGAGCCTTTTTCGTGGCGATAGAACTGTCCAAGCTCATCGTATTGTGAGGGGGTCGCGTCAAGGGATACGACAGTAGGCAACTTCCGCATCCAGCTCTGCGAGAGGATAGCCGGGACCTGCGTGTGAAAGAACAGGGCGTCGAGAGGAGTACGCGCTGTGAGGTCGGTCAACAACCGACGTGCTCTTAGCCCCGCTCGGATGGTCCAGTTGCTATTGTAAACGGGGATCCTTGCGGCAAGACCCCGGGATTCGAATGGGATCAACCCCCAGTGCGCCCGGATCTCAGGGTCGAGCGGGACATTTGCCAGCAGATTTTTTGTGTGTGTTACGTGTCCGAGCGACTGTTCCAGCACAAAGCCAATGTTGTAGACCGCCATATGCTCACCCCGCCTGACATTGATCACTTAAGCAAATCCACAAACTGACTGGTCTTGCTGCAAACACCGTAGCGCTGCCCGTCCTGTTCGACCTGACGTGCACCGGCGCTTCCAGGCCATAAATTAGTGTTGGGGATCATCCCTTACCAATGCCCTTCGAACCGATGGCATCATCGCTATGATTGAATTCCTATAACACCGGCAAAAATCACGCTCTTTGTTGACGGTAGCGCAATGGCGTTGTTAGCCCTGAGGGGTTCTGGCAGGGTATCAAGGGCCACCGCATCCCCAAATTATCCTTAAAATGGCCGCGCATGTTAAAAGAGCTGGGCGCGCAATTTGTAAAGTGGCAGGAGTGAGACGTCCAGGTTTCGTAAGGCCATTTGTTAAAATCTATTCGTCTGGTTCTGCAAGGATCGCGCGTGTTTCCCATCGCCAACCTGACGGCATTCACCACCTGATACATTGTACTCCTTGGCGGTTGGATTCCTTTTTTGTGATAGTTGCACGTTCGGCCTCCTTTATCATATGCCGGCAGCGATGGTTGCTCGCGATCCGTCGGACTTGGAGGAAGGGGCGAAGCATTGAATTGTTGTGTTGGTGATCGGAACTCCGCCATCGCGGACGGCACGAGAGATGCTAGCATTGTGCAAACAGTCTCCTCCGCCTGCTGGTAGGCTGTGCAAATCCGCCATCAAATCGAGGTGGCAACAAGATGTTTCAGCGGACTGAGCGAGATCTCGCATCGACCCGGAGATTCCCTGGAAGGAAAATGAACTTCGGCCCGATTTGGTACAATGGCTTGGCAGTGCTGCGGGCGCAATGGTGCCTGCGGCATGCATCCGTGCTTGGACCTAACGTGCGCGTCTGGGGGAAGCCGGTCGTCAAGAACGAAGGCACGCTGCTCGTGGGGGAACGGGCACGATTCATCTCGACAACCGCCAAGCTCGAATTGGTGGTAGAGGCTGGAGGTACACTCGAAATCGGTTCGCGAGCCTACATAAATTACGGATGCTCGATCAGTGCGAGTCATCTGGTAAGAATTGGGCCCAACTGCAGAATAGGCACGCACGCCATCATAATCGACAATCAGTTCCATCGACTTGAGCCCGAGCGTCGCGATGAACGCCCGCCCTCCGCGCCGGTCCTTCTGGAGGACAATGTCTGGATTGGAGCGCGAGTGATCATTCTACCAGGCGTGACGATCGGCGCGGGCAGTGTGATTGGGGCGGGTAGCGTCGTGACGCGGGATATCCCGCCGCGTTCGCTCGCCGTAGGACAGCCAGCACGGGTCATTCGTGACCTTTAGGACGAGCCAAGTAGTGAGAGTCGGCTCCTCTTGTCCCTTATGTTCCCGCGCAAGACAGCCGGGGAATGGATCGCGCTGGCGCATACTTCATTTTGGCCAGAAGATTGGGCATGTCCCATATCCAGGAACCAATCGGGACGAGGGTGCGCGAGTAGAGTGAAACAAGATGTATAAGGTTAGCATCGTTATTCCGACCTACAACCGATTGGATCGCCTCAGATACGTTCTCCAGGCTTTGGAGCAACAAACGATCTCGCTTGACCAGTTTGAAGTCGTGGTGATTTCTGACGGTGCAACAGACGGCACCCAGTCATATCTTGAGACCCTGCAAACACCTCTGAACCTAACGGTGGTGACGCAACCGAATGGCGGTCCGGCGTCTGCGCGTAACAACGGGGTCGCGCATGCGAGCGGCGAGGTTGTGCTATTTGTCGATGATGATGTTGTTGCAACTCCACAACTCGTGGCTGAGCATTTGAGTTGCCATGATGAGAGCGCTGAGGACCTGGTTGTGATTGGCCCGATGCTGACGCCAGACGACTTCCAAATGTTGCCGTGGGTGCGCTGGGAGCAGGATCGACTCTTGGATCAGTACAACGCCATGCAGAATGGGAATTGGTCGCCTACTGCGCGCCAGTTCTACACCGGCAACAGTTCGCTATCCCGCGCGCAGATCATCGCGGCAGGCGGCTTTGAAGAGCGATTTCGCCGGGCCGAGGACGTGGAATTGGCCTATCGTCTGGCTGAGCGGGGTCTGAAGTTCGTATTCAATCCGAAGGCGATTGGTTACCATTACGCCGAACGTAGCTTTCGCTCGTGGCTGGCAATACCGTACGATTATGGGCGAAACGATATGGTCTTTGCATACGAGAGGGGCCAGCGGTGGCTGGCAGAGGTGACGGCGCGTGAATTTAAGGAACGCCACGTGCTGATTCGCTCGCTAGTGCAACTCTGTGTGGGGCGCGAACTGCCTTCTAGGATTGCCGTTGGCGCGCTGCGGCTGGCAGCTCAATCGAGCGGTGCACTTGGATTGGAGCGCGTCTCGCAACGGGCGTACAGCGGCTTGTTCAACTTGCGCTACTACCAGGGCATAGCCGACGAGTTGGGCGGCAGGAACAATTTTCTTGCGCACTTCTTCTGACCTACCAGGAGGGGGCGTCGCGCCCGGTTGTTTTACGTCCCGTGGTCGGCCAGGAATGCGCCGTGCATTCATCTGGTGCGGACCTTCGGGTCCACAATCGAAATCCGGGTAGATGGCGGTTGTTCGGCCGACATGGTTCTTGATGAAGCGAGTGTTCCCATGCTGCGTGTCGCCTTTGTCATGGAGCAACATCTCGGCCACCAGACTTACTATCAAAACATCCGCCGTTTTATCGAGGCCGACCCGTTTATCCAGCCAACGTGGGTGCCAGTAACCTACAATGTGCCCGGTGGTGTGATCGAGAAGCTGTCTGTGCTGCCGAGGCACTTGCGCGGTACCCTGCGAGGGCGCCAGCAGGTGCGCGCCGGCTTGCGGCATGCGCCTGTCGATCTGGTCTTCTTCAATACGCAAGTGCCAGCGGCATTGGCCGGTGGACTTGCGCTGTCGAGGACGAAATACGTGATCGCGACCGACTTGACGCCGATCCAATACGATACACTCAGTGAGCTCTATGGGCACAGGCCAGACAAACCTGGCCCACTCAAGGCGTATAAGCAACGCGTCAACCAGGCAGTGTTCCAGGGCGCGGCACGGTTGCTGCCCTGGTCGTCATGGGCCGGGCGGTCGCTCGTGAGCGATTACGGAGTCGATCCCGCGAGCGTCGAGGTGCTGCCACCCGGAGTGGATCTGGCACTTTGGCGACCGGGGCAAACCCGCATAGGCACACCCCTCCGTATTCTATTCGTCGGCGGTGATTTTGAACGAAAAGGAGGGCCCCTGTTGCTGCGTGCGTTCCAGGCACTGCCTGCCGGTGAGGCTGAACTGCACCTCGTGACCCGCTCGAAGCTGCCGGATGCACCCGGGGTGACGGTCTACAACCACATGCAGCCGAACTCGCCAGAGCTGATCGCGCTCTATCAAAACTGCAACGTGTTCGTGCTGCCTACCGGAGCGGAAGCGTTTGGCATCGCCGCTGTCGAAGCCTGCGCCGCCGGGCTCCCAGTGATAGCGACGCGCACTGGCGGTCTGGTTGACATCGTGACTGACGGCGAGACCGGTTACTTCATTCCATCGGACGACGAATCGGCACTCGTCGCGCGGCTTCGGTCCCTTGTGGATGACCCCGGCCTACGCAACCGATTGGCCGGCGCGGCACGCGCGCGGGCCGAGGACCGCTTCGACGCGCGCCAGAATGTGGCGCGGCTTGTCCAATGCTTGAGGGAAGTTGCTCGGTAGCGTCGCGCGTAGTCGCTATCGAATGCGAACCCAGGCAATATCCACTAATGGTGCGCGGCGGCGGAGCTGACCTCGTAGGATGCCACAATGTGGCGCGACCGAGCTCACGATTCGGCCACCTCGCCGAGACCATCCTGCAAAGTGCGGATGACGCGGGCTGGCTGTCCAACCGCGAGCGAGTCCGCCGGGATATCGCGTGTCACAACGCTCCCGGCGCCCACTATGCTGCCTGCACCGATCGTCACGCCCGGAAGGATGGTCGTTCGAGCGCCGATCCAAGCTCCATCTCCTATTTCTACCGGAGCCATTTCCAGCTCTCCACAGCGACATGCGCTCGAACCTATTTTGTGAGAACCGGTGATAATCAGGGTTTGATGCCCAATACTCGCTCGATCACCAATAGTGATCTTATCCGCTAAGTCGAGTATGCAGCCGATATTGAATAAACATCGCTCACCGATGCGCAAACGGTCAGATAATTTACCGCTTCCTATAATTGTCGGCGTTCCGTAGAAAAGTGTTCCTCGTCCAATATCAAAACCAGCCGAGCGAAGTCCAATTCTTCGGAGGCCGCCTCCTACGAAGGGCGGCAAAGGTGCAAGCAGCAGGTTTATTGCTAAAAGCCGAGGATGGAATCCATAAAACTCTCGAGCAATGCTGGCCATAAGCTGGTTCTGTCGCATCGTGGGTCGAATACTCCGGGCTTTTGGCTTTTGATCATCTTTGCTTAGCAGCCTTTCTGTCATGGCTTGGCTCTGCCTTTCCAAGCCGGAGCCGTTCGCGCCAATTGGTGACAGCAAGGGCGAATACAGTTAGCAAATCTGAAGGCAGTTGTGCTCATGTGCTCCAGATGCTGAGCTTTCCATATCCTACCAAGCGGACCACCTTCCAGTGGCGCGTTGAGCGCGATAGATGCAACCGGTTCGGTTCGCTGCTTTGTATTCAGTCTCTCTTCGACCGGACCCACTGGATTTTGCTACCGGTGAGAGCCCTCGCATACAGGGGTAGTTTCGCAGCAACGTATCCGGGCAACGTGATCAGTTCGCGTGGTGAAAGCAACTCCCGTCCAGCCGTAAGCCAAGCAATTGTCACAGCCAGCACCATCGCGACATCAGCCCCAAGTGTCGTAAACATTGCAAAGGTGGGGCCACCGGCAAACGCGATCAGACCGGACGCCAACGTGGTACCGGCCAACAAAAGGACCAGAAAGGCGAGTGGCGGTATGGCGGCTTCGAGCGCAACGGCGAATAGTTGTGCATTCCCGCGGCGCATCGCTTCGACGAAAAAGCGCGGCAGCAGTTCCGCGATGACACGCAGATGGCCTGTCTCCCATCGGGTCCTCTGAGACGTTTGCCCTTCGACACTGGGTGGCAGCGCGCTGCGGACGCTGGCTTCAGGCAGAAAGAGTGGTGGCAGGCCCTTGGCAGTGAGTTCGAGGCCAAAGACCATGTCCTCGACGAGGTGGCCGGTTTCGAGTTCGATTTTGACGATAGCAGACCATGGAAACGCCATTCCTGTACCCATCAGGAGGCAGGGCAGGCCCAGGTTCGCGAGCCCCATGGGACGGACCACGTTCTTCACCCGCCATGCAAATGCACCAACTCGCGCCAGAGGGCCTGCGGTGCGACCTGGCGGAAACAAGTCATACCGGGCCTGGAGAGGTCGTTGAAGCCGGTGGCACTCCGCAACAAGATGCTCGATCGTGCCCGCCTCCGGGATGCAGTCGGCATCAAGGATGATGACGACCTCCGGTGCGTTGGCGGCAAGATGGCGAACAGCAAAACCAAGCGCGTAGCCCTTGCCACGCCGGTGGGGATCCAGCCGCGTTATGACCTCGGCCCCGGCGGCGGCGCTGACAGCAGCGGTATCGTCCGTGCAATTGTCCGCCACAACGAGGACGCGACCAAGGCTGCCGATTTGTTCCAACACGGCCGCAAGCGTATGCTCTATGGTGCCCACCTCGTCGTGAGCCGGAATCACGACGGCATAGGAGGAGATGGCTTTGCCTGCCGGGGTGGGTCGCCGCCGCGCAAGACTCGCTGCAACTTCGATCAGCAATACTAAAGCGAGGACCGACAGCACAATTGCCGCGACCAACAGAACCGCATGAACAAGGATAATTAGCATATTGATGAGCAATATTTGAACCGGGCAACCGACTACGAGGTTCGATTCGCGACAGCAGCTTAGCGTTCACCTTATCTGTATAGAACATTGTATTACAAATTGTATCGTTGCCCTAATCGAGCAAAGCAATACTCTTGCATACCTGACAAACGAAACCCGTTCTTCAAGACAATGAAGTTAATTCGGTTGAATGGCGTGGTCACGGCTAAGCTTATGATGCTTGCGAAAAAAACCGATCCATCCGCTTCCATGCCAGTGTAGAATCAGCGAGAATCCCCGGATGACAAAGCCAGTACTCTTGACCGTTTCCGGAATGATACCCGCCGACATCCACCAGCAGATCGCTGAGGGCCGACGTCCTCGGGCAGACTATCTGGAACTCGCGCGTGGGCTCGATGCCGACCTCATCGATTATTCTGTCGCTCACGCCTCAGCCGGGAACTTGGGTAAGGTACTTCAACGGATAGGCGGCGCAAACTTGCTTCTGGCCTATGCGTGCTGGAAATGTCGTAGGCGCTACCGAGCCATCGTCACGGATGGCGAACAGGTTGGTCTCCCGCTGGCGGCGCTGCTCAAGCTCACGCCCGGTGCCGGTCCCCGTCACCTGATGATCGTGCACATCATTTCGGTGGCCAAGAAACTGCCATTTCTTGATTGGCTCCGCGTCCACAGCCACATCGATCGGTTTATTGTCTACAGCAGGTGGCAGAAACGGTTCATAGAAGAGCGCTGGAACATCGCATCGGGCCGGGTCATCTGGACGCCCTTCATGGTCGATCATAAGTTCTTCGCGCCAAGCCAGGTGACGGCACAACCAACCGCCCGTCCCCAGATCTGTGCTGTCGGTCTCGAGCGACGCGACTATCCGACGCTGATGCGCGCCGTCGAAGGCCTTGACGTTGATGTCGTTATTGCTGCGGCATCACCCTGGTCCAAGTACAACGACTCGACCTCCGGTCAACGCATTCCCGATAATGTTAGCGTCAAGAAATTCAGCCAATACGACTTGCGCCAGCTTTATGCCGACTCTCGCTTTCTTGTCATGCCCCTCGAAGCGGTCGACTTCCAGGCCGGCGTGACGGCCATCTTGGAAGCGATGGCCATGGCCAAGCCCGTCATTTGTACGCGGGCTCCGGGCCAGACGGATGTGATCGTCGAAAACAAGAATGGTCGCTATGTAGCTGGCGGAGATCCCGCATCCTTGCGTCAGGCGATCGTGCGCCTGCTTGAACAGCCGGAAGACATTTCACGTCTTGGAAGCGGCGGTCGCGAATTGGTCGAACGGGATATGAACCTCGACCGCTACGTCGACGGCTTGGCGAAGGTGACGCGCGAAGTGATTGACGAGATCGATGCGCAAGCCCGCGCCGAACGTCTCGCCGGTACGCAATGACCGCATCATCGTGCAAACGATGCGAGCAGGCGGATATAGTAGGCCTGGTAGCCGGTCGATGGTTCCGTGACAGCCCAGGAATTGGCCGGCCATGACGTGTTGAATTGCAGGTAGGCCTTTTGCGGCGGTTGAGCCGACGGAGGGGCATAATTGCGCTCACAAATCATGGACGCAGAAATGCTTCCACAGGCATTCCACCCCTTTGAACTCGACTTACAGCATCCGTCGATAGAATACGAGGGGTTCGGGCCGCCGACGAGGAACCCAGGCGCGGGACCCGCCAGTCCAGGTCCCACTTTCGACCAGCGCGTTCCCTCTGCGAACCATGCGTGGAACATGGTGTCGGCCGAATGCTCAGCGCCGGCCGCGCTCATGTTGGTGAGATAGACAAGTCCGAGCGGATTTACGCCGTGAATGTAGTGAGCGTATTCAATGGCCGCTGCGAGCGCCCGAGATTTCACGCCTTCGTCGTGGGTGTACATCGCTGTGAGCTGGAACAATCTGGCCTGCATTGCTTTGCCGCTATTGCTGCCCCACGTATAGGTTTGGATCGGTGAGCGATAGGGATCATCTTTCGCAAGGGCGTGACCAAAAGCGTTGGTCGCGTCCGACATCGGCTTCAGGAAATGTTCTAATATGTCTGCGCGAACATCTGGCGACACATCGGGCAATCGCGTGTAGTAGAGCCTGATGTCCTGCCCCACGACGTCCCACATTGTCGGGCCGTAGTTTGGAACGATCGCTTTGTAGTTGGCTTCGATGAACGCCTTGAGCGAGGCATCGCCGCTGAGAGCATAGAGATGGACGGCAGCCTCGGTCTTTGCGAGCAGGCGGCCAGCGTCATCCATCTCCTGTTGGCCGTGTGCCAGCCCCTGCGACCCCGGCTGCTTGCCGTTGTCGTTGTTGTAATAGACCGCCTTGGGATGCGCACTCGCCCAGTCCCACGCGCGCTTGGCACGCGTCGCCAGGCGCGCAGCGAAGACTTTGAGGTCCTCCTCTGGCCGCTCTGAAAAAATTCTGGCTGCATACGCGAACGTCGCCGCGCCCATCAAGGATGCAGATGTCGTGGCCGGGCCGTAGTAACTGGGCCCTTTGGCGGCGGATGGCGGGCTGCCGCTTGCGACCGCCTGGACGCACAGCAACGAACCGTCCTCGTTTTGCATCCGCTCCAGCCATTCCAGCCCCCACTTCACCTCGTCGAGCAGATCGGGCACGCCGTTGCCGGATTCCGCAATGTTCAAATCATCACGGAAGGCTTGCGGGTTTTCCTCGTAGGCATGCAGGAGAACAATGATATTGCGGGCCGTCCAGTTCGTGTACTTGTTATAATCGCCAGCATCATACCAACCGCCGCGGAGGTCCTTGACCTGCAAACCGCCTGAAGATGATAGCGTTGACGGCCAAGGTCGCGACTGCGGATCTTGACCGCGGCCAAGATGGCTTGCGCGATCCGCCCAGGCGGCGCCTGCAAATTTTGGTTCTTTGGCAAACCCCGCCCGCTGATAGTAGAACATCCTCAAGGCGTGCTTCATCACGTCGCGATAAACATCATCGCCGATCGAGAAGGAGACCGAGCGCACACCACTTTCGACGTCAATGACGGCATACCGCCCCGGCGCAACAACGTCGGAAAAATCGAACCACCATGCCTTGTCGCCGGATGCGTCGTGAGTTTGGCCACCGTTCCATGCAAGTATGGGAGCCTCCTTCACGACATGACCAGATGCCAGATCAACCAGTGCGTAAGTCTTCCCTGGATTGAAATGGGCGAAGGCATCGAACCCGGTCTGAGGACTACGGATTACCGCTATCTTTCGCGCGCGTGTGGGATAGCCGAACTGATCGACCACGATTTTGGGGATAGGTCCGTTTGGGCCCGGCTCAAGAGTTCGCGCCCAGTCTGTCTTCAGCAATAAGGGGGGTAATTCATGTTTTTGTGATGTTGAATCCGTCGCTGCACCAGCAAGTGAGCAACCCATCACGCAACAAAAGGCCGCGACGAAGAAGCCGACAAGCTTTCGATGCATTATAGGTATCCTTCCAGCACAAAAAAGCCGCAAGAGTTGATGACGCAGATCCGGGATCTTCCAATACCTCGAGCAAGCTCGAAAGCCGACCAACCATCTCGTCCCGCACGACGATCGTCAAGAATATGCGGACGGTCATGCAGCGGTCATGGCTTGTGCCGACACTTCTGCGGCTGGGGGAATGCGTGTGCTATGCGCGTCGCACCTTGTGACCATTGAGCAAGCTGAGTAGCGTTAACGTGTCCCGGAGGCTTATGGATTGCAAAGCGGCATTTTGCACTAGCAACATGGCTGAGCTGCCGCGCGCATAATGCCTCGGGCCTCGGGCCTCGGTCTTGAGCATCGTATCCTTAACCTAACTTCGAGAACGCCGCGACGCTCGCTTCCGCGGACCTCAAAAAGAAAGTGATATGCAATACAAAGCCATCAGCATAACCGCACATTGAACCGTTTAGGCAAGCGGAACCATTCCAGGCGAGGCCCGCAATTAGCGCACAACATTGACGAAGCGTGTCGGCCCCAATTTCCGAGCTCCGAATGCAGAAAGACACACTGGACGAGCGCAGCTACTCACAACACATCCCATCCCTCGATCTTTGTCGCGGTCTTGCTGCAATGGTCGTGATGCTACTGCACATGGATTTTTTGTTTTTTGGAATCGACAGCAATAGCCATAAACTCTTCCCTCGCGGTTACCTGTGTGTCGATTTTTTCTTCCTCCTCAGCGGTTACGTGATCGCCAACAGCTACGATTGGAAATTTTCAAACGGATTGTCCGCAAGAGCTTTCGTCGGCGTCCGCATTGCTCGTTTGTGGCCGCTCGTCGTTTTCACTTCTCTCACTGGGTTCCTGCTCGCGCTTGTTCGATCCTTTCTCCTGGAGGGAAGCTTCAAACCCGACTCAGCGATGCTGTTTGACTTGATGCTGAACCTTGCCATGTTGCCAGCCCTTTCCGCCGGTGCAGTGTTCCCCTTTAATCCAGCGGCGTGGTCCATCTTCTTCGAGTTTGTGATCAATATTTTCTACGCAGCATTGTACAGAGTTATGCACATTGGCATTCTTGCTGCTGCGATTGCTTTGGCGCTGATCGGCCTGGTCGTCTCGGCCGTCGCTAACAATACCTTGGATGTTGGCTGGTCGCTGTCCAATATGGTCTTTGCATGGCCGCGCGTGTTCTACTCATTCTTGCTCGGCGTGGCCATCTTCCGGTTTCGTGCGACTTTGCAGGTTGGGAGACCCGCCTATGTCCTGGTTGCGCTCTTGTTGATTGCAGGAGCGGCGATGAGTGTGCCGACGAATGGGCAGGCAGGCTGGAGCGGCTATTTTGATCTTTTTGTAACTGCACTTTTTTTGCCTATCTTATTGATCGTGTCCATCGGCACCAGGTTGCCACCATGGGCCGATTCGCTGGCATTGTTTCTTGGTGGAATTTCGTACTCTGTTTATCTGTGGCACACACCGATGCTGGTCGCATATTCAGCCATTCTGAAACGCATTCCCGGCCAGACATTTGATAAATTTGTCCCATGGGCCGGCATCATCTTTATCCCCCTGCTGATTTGCGCGTCGTACCTGACGTGGGCCTTTTTTGAGCGGCCCGCTCAGAAATGGCTTCGAGACAAGTTTTCACGAGGCACCGAGAGGAGGGGCATTGCCTAGGGTTCGGACCCTTCAACGGTCCCGGGTATCGGCTGATCCATGATTCCGTAAATATTTACGGGGAAGCACGGACACGTCCGATCCATTTTGGTATTCCGACAAGCAGTGGGCACGCATCGCGCCGACAGTGCCCAGGAAGACGATCCGCAACTGCAAAATCCAAAATCACGGCCTTATGCGCTCAAATTGCGATCGAAGTAGGCGATCGTCCTCTGCAGTCCTTCGCGGAGTGTAATTGTTGGTTTCCAATCCAATAGATCCTTTGCGAGGGTAATGTCAGGTTGGCGCTGCCGCGGATCGTCTTGGGGAAGTGGCTTATGGACGAGTCGTGACTTCGAGCCCGTGAGGTCAACGACAATCTCGGCAAGTTCGCGAATGGTAAATTCGCCCGGGTTGCCGAGGTTGACTGGGCCTGTCACCTCTTGAGGGCTGAGCATCAACCGGACGAAGCCCTCGATCAAGTCGTCGACGTAGCAGAAAGAACGGCTTTGTTGGCCATCACCGAACAGCGTGATGTCCTCTCCCTTCAGGGCTTGCACGATAAAGTTCGAAACCACCCGTCCGTCATTCGGATGCATCCGGGGGCCGTAGGTATTGAAGATGCGCGCAACTTTGATCTGCAGGTTGTGCTGGCGATAGTAGTCAAAAAACAGCGTCTCGGCGCAGCGTTTTCCTTCATCATAGCATGATCGGATTCCAATCGGGTTCACGTGACCCCAATACGCCTCCGGCTGCGGATGGACTGTTGGGTCGCCATATACTTCCGAAGTCGATGCTTGAAAGATCGGGCAGCGCAGCCGCTTGGCGAGTCCCAGCATGTTGATGGCGCCATGGACGCTGGTTTTCGTCGTCTGCACCGGATCGTGCTGGTAATGGATCGGAGACGCCGGACAAGCGAGATTGTAGATCTGGTCCACTTCAACGAAGAGCGGAAACGTCACGTCGTGACGCAAAAGCTCGAACCTGGGGTTGTCGAGAAGATGTTCGACATTCCTGCGCGACCCGGTAAAGAAATTGTCGACGCAGAGAACTTCATGACCTTCCCCGATCAATCGATCGCAGAGGTGCGATCCCAAAAATCCAGCCCCTCCTGTTACGAGAACTCGCTTTGTGGTGCCGCGCATGACCAACTCTCGATCCTATCTATAGAGGGCTGCCGTTGCGAGCCTGGCCGGGAGTTCGGGAGAGGCCGGGCAGCGTTCCAGATTTCTAAGCAATTTATGTGCCGGTGCTTTCGGATTGCGAGGTCACTTCGGATGATGGCGCGAACGCGATCACCGCACCGAACTCCGTCCGCATCGGTCGTTCACGGTGCTCCGCACGCACATCCAAGGTGTCAATTGTTTCCTCTTGAACCAACCAGCTGGCCTCCAACTGGGGGGCTGGATGGCTTGGTGACCCCAGCGAAGGTACTGGTAGTGCCGCAATGTACGCCGAATTGCGACAATCTTCGCAGGATCACGATACCGGTTTGGTCATTGATCGTCATTGTGTCAAAGGCGCGGACATTCGGCTGGCGGGGTCGCGGGCATTGCCACCGCACGCATTGGTCGGGGGCGGTGACCATCAGAAATTGTGTCATTAAAGCCGCGTAACCTGCTGCAACCATCTACCCAATAGGTCCTTGAATGCCACTCAGGTTGAGTACATTATGAATTGTGTGTGGAGGCCCCAGCCATGTCCTTACCCACCGTGGTATTTGATCGTACGGTTGCTTCTCAAAATGCCAGTAGGAGCCCTGCCCAGGACGTCGAACCGACGACTTTTGCGCCGGTCTCTTCGGCGGGGCTACCCATCACCCTCGTTCCTAAGCTGTTGGCGGCGGCCGAAGCTTCAGCCGTCTTGATTGCGGCGGTGCTGGCGAAAGTTGCATATCTGGATCTTTACTTGGAGAGCCACCCTCCAATCCTAGCTTATGCACTCATAGCGCTTGCCATGGTGGGCATGCTGTACTCAGTATACAAGCAAATGGGTCTATACGACCTCGACACTCTGGCGGGCCCCGAGATCCGCGTCGGCAAAGTAGTCGCGGGCTTAGTGATCGCTCTTTTGGTCCTGCTCGGATCGCTCTACGCGATAAAGGAGGTCGGTGACCTTTCGCGCGGTTGGGTTTTCAGCTGGACCTGCCTCATTGCCGTGTTTGTCATTCCCATTCGGTTCGCGGTTGTTCGGCGAGTGAGGCGCGGGATGGAAACGGGCCTGCTGCTTCAGCGCATAGCAATTATCGGGACTACGGACTTCGCGCTTTTTTTGGCCAGCCGCATTCGCGAATTGGAGGGGCGATCAGGCGCAATTGACCTGTTTCATTCGGGGTCTGCGCCAAAAGACGTTCGATTTGTTGGCGAATTGGGAGATCTGGAAGCCACGATGGCCGTGCGACCCTACGATCGAGTTGTGGTTGCAGTCCCGGGAGGTGACATCGAGACAGTCCGAACGATCGTGAAATCGCTGGGATCTTACACAACGGAATTGCTTCTTTGCACAGATCTTACGCAAATGCCGGTCTTTACCAATGGTGCCCGCCAATTGGCCGGTATTCGCGCAGACGTAGTGAATATCGTTCCGTTGTCAGAGAAGTCCGCGCTTCTCAAGAGCACATTTGACCTAATCGTTGCCGCAGTCGCACTGACGGCGCTTTCGCCCTTCTTCCTATTGATAGCGGTTGCGATAAAGCTCGACAGCCGGGGACCGGTTTTCTTCCGACAGCGTCGGCTGGGCCAGAACAGAAATGTATTCCGCATCTACAAGTTTCGTTCCATGAGCGTCGAAGAGGATGGTCCGGTTATCACCCAGGTGAGCCAGAATGATCAGCGTGTCACGAGGGTGGGACGGATTCTCCGTGCGACGAGTATTGATGAGCTTCCCCAGCTCATCAATGTGGTGCTCGGGCAGATGTCACTCGTCGGACCTCGCCCCCACGCACTTGCTCACGACCAAGAGTTTGATCGGCAATTCGACATGTTCTCCCGTCGCCGACGCGTCAAACCCGGTATAACAGGATGGGCGCAAGTCAATGGTTTTCGCGGCGAGACTAGGACTCCGGAGGACGTACGTGGTCGGATGGAGCACGATTTGTACTACATTGATCATTGGTCCATTTGGTTCGACATCGAAATTTTAATTCGTACAATGTTTGCAATCGCAAGGGGAGCCTACTGAACGGCGAACGGCCTCTTCAGTTCGGCTAGTCTTACAAGGGCGGGTAATTGGCGGCACAATCGCAGATTGAGTTTTGCCGCACGCTGTATGTCTCCCGCCATCCCTGTCGCGGCTATTCTCGCCGCGCCTCATCGTGCGGTTCAGGGCTGGCTTTGCGCCCCCGGAAACATTCGCCCGCTTAGGCAATCAGTTCAATCTTATCCCTCGGCACCGACGGTGGACATACGGCTGCAGGCCTCTGTCATGATGACGTGCCAGCGATACGGGTAAGGCTAAGAATTTCAACCCCCAGTTTCTGCAACCGGTGTCAAAGACAGCGTCGAGCACCTGCCGAATGCGCACCCGATAGCCCGCGATTTTGAAGTTTCGCGAGAGGATTGTTTTGTCTCGTGATGTCATGCCGCAACAGACTTCATTCAGAAAACTTCGTAGACTTGCTACGAATCAGCCGCACATTCAGTGATTTAAGTGGAGCCTCCACTGGACGATGCAGGGTTGCCACATACAACAGCCGACGAATCACATTACGCATACCGAGATCGTCATGGGATCAGGAGCCCGAGCAACTGGCTCGAGGGGGCTAAATTGAGACGGGTGCTGCTAAATTTCGGTCTTTTGATGCCCGCTCTCTGGTTGGCGGGTTGTTCATACTTGCCCTCGGATGGGCCTTCGCATCGCGCCATTGAGAGGGATGCCGCTGCAACGTTGGTTTCGGAAACGCGCAGCCCTGGCGAGGATTATGTTCTCGTCGATATTACGGGCTCTATCGTTGGTAAGATACCCAGCATCGGCCCAGGTTCATTTTTTGGGAGTTTCGGCAAGCGGAGAGTGTCTCCCGCTGACTATGCGGTGGGGCCTGGAGATCGTCTGCAAGTCACGATTTTCGAGTCGTCGTCGGGAGGCTTGTTCTCTCCAGGCGATGCCAGCTTGAAGCCAGGGAATTTTGTAACCTTACCCGCTCAGACAGTCAGTCAGAAGGGCACTATTTCAGTGCCGTATGCTGGTGACGTGCACGTGGCGGGGCATACAACCCAAGAGGCTGGAAGGCTAATCGAACGCAAGCTGGGGGAGCGGGCGATCGAGCCTCAGGTGGTTGTGACATTTGGAGAGCAGGTCGCTTCATCGGTGACCATAATCGGCGAGACGTCAAATAAGGTGCCCCTGATAGGGAAAGAGCGTGTGCTGGACGTCCTCGCGCGAACCGGAGGGGCGAAGTCCCCAGGATTCGATATGTTCGTTACGCTAGTCCGTAGTGGACATAGCGCCACCGTTTACTTCCCCACGCTCGTGCGCCATACGAACGAGAATATTCTCGTCGCGCCTGGGGACTTACTCTACGTTTACAGACAGAAGCAGAAGTTCGCAGCATTTGGAGCGATCGGGGGTAGCACCCAGACGCAGGGCATCACGGGGCTCTTTGAATTCGGCGACGAACGTATTTCGCTGAGTGAGGCGATAGCGCAGGCGGGTGGGCTCATTGATGAGCGGGCGAATACTGAAGTGTTCGTTTACCGGTTCGAGGCGCGGAACGTTCTTGAAAGCATGGGGGTGGATATTGCACGCTTCGCCGGTCAAGAAATTATCCCGACAGTTTATCGCTTGAACTACCGGGATCCCGCAGTGTTTTTCTTGTCTCAACGCTTCCCGATGCGACACAAGGATTCAATCTACGTTGCTAATGCGGATAGCGTGGAGCTGGAGAAGTTCCTCTTCCACACGAGAGCCGTCACCGGAACTGTATCTGCTGTAACCGGTGATATAGTTGCGACGCGCGACAATATACGAGCACTTCGTAATTAATTGGCGCAGGCTGCGTGTTTCGGCTCCGACCCTGCTCCCAACGGGTACTTACGCCAGAGTTAGTTCTCTTCGCGGTTCGTCCTCGTTGGGCCCCTTCGCAAACTCGGCCGGTTAAAGCCCGGCAGGGCTATTGTGCGGAGGTTGAAGTTTAGTGCGGTTCAGCGTGACAAGAACGCTCGAAACAATGAACTGGATCGCGTTCATGATTCTACGAAACATGAACGCGATCTAGTGTATGGCAGGACGATAGCAGAGGCTGCGCTTGTCCATCGGCGTCTTGAGTCCGTCACGCAGTCCTCGAAGCAGCATGTAGGGGCGCCGGAGGCCGCGCGGAAAGCGACGCATGAGAATGGCTGTGAACGGCTCCACGATGCCGAACTCAACGAGACACGAAAATAGTAGAATGTTCACACGCCAGTAACCGCCCTTGATGTACTTGGCGATTGTGCCGCCGACGCCGTAGAAATCGCGCTTCACCAATTCGCGCAGTTCGTCGAGCGTGCGGAAGCCGTCATGCAGCACGCTCACTTCCGCATTTTCGCGAATGCGCCAGCCCGCGATCAGCGCGCGCCAGGCGAGGTCGTTGTCTTCTGCGGCCTGGAAGGTCGCGCCCGGCCCGAGATGCTCGTCAAAGCCGCCAACGTCCTCGAGGATCGCTCGACGGATTGCCATACTCGCACCGAGTGAAAGGTGTGGGCTACTCCAGACCATGCGGAGCTCGCTCACGGTGCGGCTCGAATTAAAGTGAATGGTAGGCGTGTGTCCCGGTTCATTGACCGGAACCGCGTCAACGTTGCCGAACACGACGCCAATTCTTGGATCGTCGAGAAAGGGTTGCGTCAGCGCACTGAGCCAGTCGGGTGGGACGATGCAGTCGTCGTCGGTGATAGCGATCAGCGGCGCACGCGTGAGTGCGATGCCTCGGTTGCGCGCGCGACTCGTACCCGGCAGCTCCGAGTGCACATAGCGAATGCGCGCGTCGCTCAAGAACGGCTCAATGGTTCGGTAGGTATCCTGGTTGGTGCTCTGGTCGACGATCACGGCCTCGAAGTCGGTTGTCACACTGCCAACGATCGAGTTGAGCAGGCCAGCGATCTTTGCGCCGCGATTGCGGGTCGCAACGATCACCGCGAACGATGGCACGCTGTCCATTATGTGCTCTCAGCATGCCATGCGGTTGACGATCACGCGAAACGCCGCCATGGGCAGGTCAGGGAAGAGTCCGACGCTGCAGGTGCGCGACAAGATCTCGAGCGTCTTGGGGCAGCTCTCTTTGTTCGGAGGCTCGCTACGGGCCCAACCGTAGGGATCGAGCTTGGAATGCGACGTCCTGCCGGTAAGGATCGACTCCCAGTTGGTGTAAACGTGCCGACCGGTGTCGATCAGGGGAGCGATGCCACGTGCGCTCCCGAACGAGCGCGCCTCGGCGGGATCGTCGAAATACACGCACAGTCCAACTGCCGCTTCCGGATCGTGGTGCGGGCTGACCTTGAACGGTGCTCCGGTGCGCGCGCTCAGCTTCTCTAGCGCGTAACTCCGCCGCTTCTTGCGCAGCTTCAGCTGCGCGTCCAGGCGCTTCAGCTGCGGTCGCAAGATGGCTGCCGAGAGGTTTGGCATCCGGTAGTTCACTCCGACGAACAGCGGCTCGTTGGTCTGCACCCTATTTCTGCGTGTGTAACTGCCAACATCATGATACATGACGGATCGAGCATGAATATCGTCCTGATTTGTGAGCACGGCACCGCCCTCACCGGACTGAATGTTTTTGTGTTCCTGAAAACTGAACGCGCCGACGTGGCCGATCGTGCCCGTGCGACGCCCGCGGTACGTGACACCGACCGCCTGGCAGGCGTCTTCGATCACGATCAGGTTGTGCTCCTTCGCGATCGCCATGATCGCGTCCATATCGCACACAAGATTGAGCATGTGCACCACAATGATTGCCTTGGTGCGCGGCGTGATCTTCTTGCGGATGTCGTTTGGATCGATGGTAAGGCTCCAATCGATCTCCGTCAGGACCGGAGCGGCACCCACGGCGAGCGGAGCGGCTGCGGTCGACACCCAGGTATAAGCGGGTACTATCACCTCATCACCCGGGCCGACGCCCGCACCGACGAGCGAGCAGATCAGCGCGCTGGTGCCGCTGTTTACGCCGAGCACGTGGCGAACGCCGAGGAAGTTGGCAAGTTCACCCTCGAAGCGCTCGACCTCGGATGTGCCGCTCGAAGCGTACCGCGCAAGATTGCCGCGGGCCAAAACTCGCAGGGCTGAGGCAATCACGCGGGTGTCGATTAGCGGCATCGTTTCGAACTTCTGCCAATACAGGCGGGGCAACCGCTCAAAGGACGATCTTGATCGCGCAAGTCGATCGCGATCAAGGGACGAATGCGAAGTTGATTAGCAATGCGAAGTTCATTGACGAGCGTAGCTGCGCCTTGAGCTTATCACTCAGCCTTGCAGCCAACGCGACAATCAGCAGTGTAGGATTAAAGTGACCCCCGGTCGGGAATACGGAACTCCCCGTTACGTACAAGTTGTTCACGCCATGCACGCGACCGTCTCTGTCTACCACCCCGCGGTCGGCCGAGTCACTCATGCGAGTCGTGCCAGTCGGATGTTTCATTTCGACCAGTCGAACACGTTCGTTCGCGCGCTCGAGCACGTCGCTGCGAAGTCCGTCGATACCCACCTTCGCGAGGATCTCGGAGAACAGCTGGTGCATTCGCCTCTGCGAGCGGTAGGTCGATTCCCCGATACGCCAATCGAGCCGCAGGTTGGGTAGGCCGAACCGGTCGCGATGGGACTCGTCCAGGGTTACGCGACTGTCTGGATCAGGCTCCTGCTCCATTTGGTCGATGACCACGAGCTTGGAGGGACGCGTCCGATCGAAGAGTTTCTCCAGTCCGTAGCGGGCCAGTTCAGGGCTCGCGCGCACCACGCTCGCCACGTCGCGCGCTAGGCTGCGCAAATCGTTGACGCTGCGCGCCTTCGCGTGGTCGCGTAGGCGACGAGCTGAGTGTAAGCTCTCCGACTCATGCACGTCGCTGACCAGGTGCACGTGCAGGCTGTGATTGAGTAACTGTTCATCTCGTTGCAGCTGCTCTTGGAACGTTAGGCGGAGCTGTACCTTCCCGTAGGCGCTTCTGCTCTTCTCGCCAAGTAATCTGAGGCGCTCGATCTGTTCATCGCTCATTCGCCGAAGGTCCAGCGTCGCGGTACCCTCGCCGCGAGGATGGTCCATATAGAAGCGCCCGACCAGGTCCCGTCCATTGCCGACTCCATGCCTGGAACGCGCCTGCGACGCCAGCAGTAAGCGCGGGTTCTCCAGGCCGCCCGCGGCTAACACATAGCTGCGGGCGCGCGCGTGGAGGCGCTTCCCATTCGCGCTCAAGATGTCAAGTCGCTCCACGGAGTTCGAATAGGGAGTAAGCACGATCTCGGTAGCGGTCGCATGAAGCAGCACACGCACATTCTGCGAACTCGCGAGTCGGCTCTGCCAGCGTGGCCCCATGTAGAGACCATGCGCCCATAAGAACACTCCGAGTCTCGCGCCGCCCGTGCGTACGAACGTGTCGATGGTCGGGTTGTCCGGCCAATTTTCGATCGCTAGCTTTTCAAAGTGCGGCACCTCTAGGATACTGCCTGCCTTTTTCATCCATGGCATCAGTGTGGCGTGTGTGAGAGGCCAACCGCTGTATGGCACCCAAGTGCGCTCGGCCAGATCGATCGGGTCCGGCATCGCGATGCGTCCAAACCATTGGTTGGTGCTTCCGCCGTACCAGCGACCCCGCGTCGCGATCGGATTGCCATACGGAACACCCGAGTGTGCTATCGCGAAACTGTCTTGCTCGCTTCGCGCGTTTTGCTCCAGACCGCCCGCCTCAAGCAACAGAACGCTCAAGCCACTGCCGTCCAATTGCGTGGCGACGGTGATGCCCGCAGCTCCGCTCCCGATCACGCAAACATCCGCATCAAGAATCGTTTCGGCGGCAAAGGTGTCAGCGTGCTCGAACTTCATTGACGTGTCACTTCTTGTTCGAATGCTTCGCGAAATACGCGTGAACAGATTTTCGGCGCTGCGGGCTCGTTGGGGAATGGCACGCCAATCTCGGAAGATTGGGTTCAATGAGCGAGTTGGGGTGCGTCATCTCAAAAGTCAGGACAACATCGATCTCAGATCTAGCCATAGCCGCGCTGTCCGCCACTTCGAGTACCATTCACTGCTCCGGGTAAATAGCTGTTGCTCAGCACGACATGAATTTCATAAACAGATTTCGAACGCCCACTTGCACTAATTCCGGCTGCCGGCTCACTTGCGCTGCCGCGATCAGGACAAATGCATGCCTCCGTCAAGCCCAGACTCAATCATCACGAGTCTGCTGAAATTAGTGAGAGCTCGAATGTTGATTGCAGCGTCAACTGCTCTTCCAATTATCAAGTTTTCGGTGCCAGGATAACTCGTCCGGAGGCTTGGCGACGACGATCGCAGTGTACAGCGCGTGAACCTGCCGATCACGCTCTGCATGCGATAATCAATAATTCTATCGCTTGTTGACGAGGGGGCTGATTGTTGAATGAGCGAACTGGTGTGCCCGCGTCTTTTTCGGTTCCAGAATCTTCACTGCGGAAAAATGAGTGGCTTCGTAGCGTGCCGCATTTGCCGCAAGTAGTAAAAATAAAATCCATAGCGGATCGTATTGAACGAACCAGATGGTTTCTAGCAGGTTCATGACCAATACATAAATGAAAAGTGAAAGAAAAGGCGGCCCCCAGTCAGGGTGATGCTGCCGCACGCGCTCCAGCGAATACAATGTCGCAACAATAAAGGCCAGGAACAATAGAAGTCCGAAATAGCCGGTCTCTAGCCGCATGTCGAGATACCCACTGTGGCTGGCGGGCATGTCCCGGACAAATCCCGGTGCATTGAACGAGGGGCTGTTCGGAACGAACCAAAAAGAGTGAAACCCCCACCCGAGCCACGGCTTCAGGGCCGCTTGTGTTTCCACCCAGTCCCAAATGATTGTCCGCCCGGAGAACGTCGGATCCCCATAAATACGGGACGACAAGCGCTCTGGAATATTGGGAATGACGAGCGAGAGGCTCATGAACGTTGCGGGAATAAGTGACACGAGAAGAGCCACCGACAACTTCGTAATTTTGCTCATAAGCAATGTAGCGTAGGCTGCGCCGACAGCAATTATTCCGAAACCCAACGCGGCCCTTGATTGGGCCTCTGCCATTACCCATGCCGCAAGACATATTGTAATGAATGACGCAACCAGCCTGCGTCCTGACAGGATCATATGAGTCGCCAACAAAATTGCGACCGAGGCGCACATTCCCAGATACTGCTTGTGATAGAAATATCCTGTATGGCCCATCACGTGACCGTCGTCTGTCATCATGGGGGGCGTGGTCAATACGAAGATTGCGTTGATTGCAATTGAAGTGGCGTAAAGCCAAAAAAGGCCAACGATGATGTCAGGCGTGGGCTTCCTCAGTGTCATCGGCAAAACGATCGTTGTTACGATCATTATGGCGCCAATCCACCTTTTCAGTGAATCAGGCGGGCTGTGAGCCCACAAAACGCTGGCCCCAGAAAAACACAAGAAGCAGATCAGCAGCATAAATGGGGGCTTCTTGAGTTGGTCCAGATCAAGCTCGCGCCGGCAAATCGTGGCGAAAAGCAAAGTCAGCGCAAATAGGGCTGGCCACAAGATTTGCTTGTTGAGCAGTCCCGGAGCCGCGCGATCGAATACCGGTTGTACGATCAGAACATATGCAAAGGCCAGTGTTGGAATGGCTCCGAGCAATCTACTCATGTTTCAGAGCCAGTACCAGCCGTTGGGGTCGGGCCAGGGATGCGTTTGGTTGTTGCAGACGGGCTTGAGCCTTGGCTATCGAGGTAGGCGGGATACATGGGACCGTCGTCGAAGTAAGCCCCGTACCCGCTCCCCTTGTAGTCCTCGATGCTCCGTAGCGCGTTCCGTTGCGCCTTGTTGAGAACGACACACAGAACGCGCTCCCACAGGTTGTGAAACTCGGTGAACGTCTCGAGAACGACGCGCTGACTGGTCTTGCCCCATTCGATCACAAAAATGAAACCATCGCAGAGCGGGGCGAGCAATCTGGCATCTGCGACCAGCGCCAATGGTGGCGGCTCAATGATCACTAAGTCATAAGATGTTCGCGCGCGGCGGATCAGTTCCTCCATCTGCTTGGAGCCGACCAGCTGTGCCGCATTCGGAACCCGACCCGTGAGCGGGCAGGGAAGAACATCTGCACCTGATCGCTCCAATCGGACGATGCAATCCTCCAAGCGTTCCGGGTTTTCCAATGCCTCTCGCAAGCCTTGCTGTGCTTGCGGAGCTAACGCCTGCGTCAAGGAACGATGGTGGAAATCAGCATCTATCAAAAGGATGCGTTCGCCAGCCTCAGCCGACATTTGATGTGCGATGTTTGCTGCAATCGTCGTCTTGCCTTCGCCCGCGAGCGCGGTCACGACGCCGATGACTTTTGAACCGTTGCCGCGTTGCGCCGCGTTGATGAGCGACCAAATTACCCGCAGGGACGAGGCAAATCTTGAGTGCGGCAAGTCCAGAGCGTATTCTGTAATCTGAGCGGGGCGCTGGACTTTGACTTTCGGAATAATCACTGAAATCAGCCCGAGCGAAGTCTTGGCTTGATCGGTTGTCCTGAAAACCCCAATTGGGTTGTGTCGCGCGAGCGTTAGAGCCGCGCCTAATGCGAAGCCCAAAAGCATGCCGCCAGCCAGCACCAAGTATCGCTTCTTTGAGGGTTCGGGCTGGGTTGGCTCAGCAGCGCGACGTAGAATTCGGGCTTCGGGGAGAACCATTGCGCCATTTTCTAGGCGACTCGCTTCACCGCTGACATGCTGAAGTATCGAAATATAATTCTGGCGAAGCGTATTGGCAGCGCCTTCCAGCTCAAAAAGTCGCGCGTCATCTGAGCCGCGCGTTGGTCCTTCATTCTGGGCCTCCGTAAGAGAGGAGGCGAGCTCATCAAATCGCGCTTTTGCGAATTCGTAGTCGACTTCGTATGAACTCGCGATCCGCTGACGCTCGGCCGCAATCGCTGCGGAAATTTGGGCCATGCGGTTGCGGATCTTTATCGTTGCAGCATGGTCTTTGCCGACCCGGCTTTCCAATTCGTTGGCTTTGGCTCCCATTTCCAGATACTGATGTCGCAACTCAACAATGCGTTGGTTGTCCGGGATATTGTGTCCATCCTCGGTTTGTCGCGCGACATTCATGCGGATCTGCGCATCGAGCATGGCCAAGCGCGCCTTGGCCATTTGATCGCTCAAATCCAGGGTACGAAATTTCGGACCCGCAACAACAATGCCGCTTTTCAATTTGTATTCGATGAGTTGACGTTCGGCATCGGCAGCTTGAGCTTTTGCATCGGCAAGGCGGTCGCGCATCGACTCGGCTGTCAGCGATGCCGCATTTCGTTTCGCGTCCCGCCTTGAATCAATATAACTCTCAGCGACGGCGTTGGAAATAAGCGCAGCTTTGGCCGGGTCTTTTGACTCGAATGAGACGCTGATCACCAAGGGGTGGCTGTCCCACCAAACCCCTAGGTTGTTGATCAAGGCGCCGTACGTTGCATACTCGTCGCATGTGTTTTCGTGCGATGCCGGAGCCCGGAGACCCGCAAGCGATTTGATCCAAGCCACGAATTGCCGGACTTCAACAAGAACATTGCGCGGGAACGAGGTAGAATTTCCTGTGGCGGTTGTATGTTCCGCTGCATTCGCACAGCCGAATTCGGCGTCTTGTACGAGATTCAATTTTCGAATGACAGGTATTACAATGTCTTCAGAGCCGATGATGAAATTCTGGCTGTACCGATCATTTCCCAGGCTGGGGCCTTCAGTCACCCTGTTCGACTGAAGATAGTCGACGACACTGTGCTCCAGCACCAACTGCGTGCTCGCTTTGTACTTTGGGGGGAAATGTGAGAGGAGCCATAACGCACCTGCAAGGCCAAGGGCGCTTCCAATCACCACGTATGGTATCGCCCTTTTTGCAATGCCCCAAAGGTCGGAAAAATCCATCGGCGCGTTGCTGAAAGTCGGCCCAGCTTGGCTGGCTGATGTCTCAAGCTTGGTCATCATGTGCTACTTTGATATGCGATACTCAACTCTAAACTTCGACATGAAGCTTGTGCGGATGTTCAATGCAATGTCTGGACCGCTTTTTTTACTGCTGAGAGTAAATTCGGTCGATCGCTGCTATCCGGGTGTCGCATGATCAATCTTTCCGCACCCAGAGCGACGGAGGCACGCTATCAAAAAATATCAGCAAGCGCCAAAAGGATTCAAGGAATAATCGAACCTTGACATTATCAAGTCAGGTGCAACCGATTGTTTGGCCTGCGCAAGTAGGGTCTTGGAATTCGGTTTCGCAGCGCGCTCTGGTGACGCCCTTTGATAGAGGGCCGTTGGTTCAACGCATCGTTGATTTCACGCTCAGGGCGGCGGGAGCGGAACGCTAATCGTGCAATCACATGAGGCCTCCGCCTCGCATCGTCTCTTGAAGGCATGCTGCATCGCAATAAACAATATCATCACCCAATCGACACAAATTTTCCAATCACATGTTTTGGCATTGGTTCGCGTCCCCTCGATGCGAACAGGAGAACGTCGGCGGGCGCCCAGGCGCCGCCTTGTCGGCGGAGACGCTGCGATTTCGATGCCCCCGTTGGTTTGCGGGTGGGTACAAACGCCGGTATCGTCAAGTACAACTAGTGCCTTTGCCGAATGGGAAAGGGATAGTGCGTCGACCTTGAGTTACTAAATCAGAAGACAGATCATCTACCAGCCGGGCACTTTTGCGAGTGTGCATCGCTGAGAAGGTCAAGGACTGGTCAGGGACTGGGAAGTGTCGAGCGCCTTGATCAGTGTCACCAACCGCAAGTTGTCGTGCTTTCGCATTAACGAAAAGCGAGAAGTGACTTTGCAACTCGCCTTTTCCTGTTATTAATATCAGTTAGTATTGTTTCTGTTCAAATGTTGCTTGAGGGAGTCATGCGCAGCGAGCCTCGGAACGATATTGCGCAATCTGCGGAACCCCTTCCACCCGGCCCGCAGGCGGCGCCGACGTGGCGGATGTCGCGTCGAAATTTTGCGGCAGCGGCGGGATTAATTATGGCCGGCATGGTGTCTAACGCTGGGCAGGCCAGGGCTATGGCCCGCCCGCCGCGCGACTGGAGCGGCCTGGGCGGCGGCACCCGGTGCTTCCTGGCTGGGACCAGGGTAAAGACCCCGACCGGTGAAGTACCAGTCGAGCTTTTGAAAGCTGGAGACCTAGTGGAAGCGCAGCATGGCGCAGCGAAGCCGATCCTCGGAGTTCGAGTTATTCCGATCACGCGCGGCGGCGATGGCAATTGGCCAATTTCTGGTCTTCCCGTGCAGTTGAAGCGGGGCGCACTCGCATCTGAGATGCCAAACCGGGATCTCTTTATTTCTCAGAATCACATGCTGCTCATTGATGGCATCCTCGTTCCGGCTGGATACCTCGTAAACGGTGACACGATCAAGGTCGTCGAGCCGGCGAGTGTCGAGCAACTCGTCTATTACCACATCGAGCTTGCCAACCACGATGTCGTGCTGGCCGAAAGCGTGCCGTGCGAAACGTACGTGGAGGCGTATGACCGATCATTTGCGCCGATCGTGTGGCTGGGAGGTCTTCGCAGCAAGGTCGCCTCGCGGTTACGCAGTGCGGTATCGCCACTTGTGGACATCCGCAATCGTGGCGACATCGTGCGTGACCGGCTTGAGGACCGCGCCGAAGAACTTCGGGCCGCGTGACGGTGGGATCGCTGGCAATCAGACATTCGTTGCCCGAATTTCGATAGATCATACGGAGCAAAGCCTGCCCACGACGGAGTGTTGGGAGGTTGGAAGCGGTCAGAGCGTCTTGTCGCTGCCGCAGGTGCCGCATTGGAGTGGGGCGGCAAGAAGGGGCGCGTCCGATGGTGTGCCGTGACGCGGGCAGCCCGGATGAGCCAACGATGCATACCCTCGAATGTGATGGTCGCAGCGAAAGTCCTTGATGTCGGCGCGCAATGCTTGAGGGTTTTGGAAGGTTCTTGGGCGTCGCCGCGATTTTCGCTGCAGGCGTGCTCGCGGCGTGGACGGCATGGGCCTGTCACCGGGCGCAGCAGCATGACGTGCGAGGCTCCGACGCGCTGGTCTGGGCAGGACTGGCTGCGACGTTTTTCCTCTACTCTCAAGTGAAGCTGGCTCGGGGGCTGGGCTGGCTGGACGGTTGGGGTGCGTGGTTGCGTACGCTCGCCAAACAGCAAGGCTTTTACGCAGACCGCCGAGCCTTTCAGATCGCCGCGACAATTGCCGTCATGGTGTTGGTGATCATCTTATTGGTGAACGGTCTGGTCTGGATGTGGAATGTTATCGAGCGCTATCGTCTCGCCGTCGGCTTCGCCGCACTTGCCGTGGGCTTTGGCGTCGTTCGGTTCATCTCGTTGCACGAAGTGGACGCATGGAATGCAGCCCTTCCATACGCGCGCACGATCGTCGAGCTCACAGCCGCAACTGGAACGTCAACAATAGCTTTATTGCGACTTTATCAACTTGGGGAGCTTGCACGCCTGTGGCGCCTGGGGTGATTGTCACTCCACGCGGTCGAGGTGCTCGATCCATATCGCGCCAGATTGTCGGCTGGTCGACGAACCCCATCTCGAGGCCCAAGCTTTGCACAAACGCGCTGATGATGGCCGTTTGGCGCCGGGACGGTCGCGCGTGCTGCTTCACCACTCCGATCGCGGCCGCCAATACGCCAGCGAGCAATGCCAGCGACTGATGGCCGGCATTGCATCCAATGCTCGCTTTCGCGTTCGGGCAACGTCTGGGACAGCGCGGCGATGGAGGGCTTGTTTCAACCTCACGGCGTGGCGTGCGACGGGCAAGGTCTATCGCTCGCGAACCACAGCCCGAGACAACATGTCCAACGACATCTGACGGATCTAGAGTTTCCATCGTCGCCATCTGACGCTGGTCCACATGAGCCTGGTCGCCTTCGAGGACCCGATGCGATTAGGTCAATTCAGTTTCCACAGAACCGAAGGCGGCCCATCGTTCCAAACCCACACTGACGAATTGACCATATTCCGTATCGCGTTAGCGGCGCGGCCAACTCTGAATTGAGTTAAATTGAAATATCATTTATGAAATTTGTTGCGGATTTGGCTTGGCTTGCTCCAAGGCGGATTGTGAGAATAGTGAGATGTCGCGTTCTGTCGATACCGCATTGCCCCAAGTGTACGGGGTTACGATCACAACGCCCGATCTTGTCAGGGCTGTCGACGACATAGTGACGCTTTCGAGATCTGGCGAGCCCTCATCTGTCTTTACCCTCAATCTGGATCACGTGGTTAAGCTTCGGCGAGATGCGAGATTCCGCGGAGCGTATGCGACAGCAAATGTCGTGACAGCTGATGGATGGCCCATCGCATGGATCGCCCGGCGTCAAAACACCGTGTTTAAAAGGACCACGGGTGCTGATCTCGTTCTTCCACTGATAGATCGCGCAGCGGAGCACGAGATCCCGATTTTCTTTTTTGGGACGTCGGCGGCCGTCATGGGCCGGGTCGGGCAGGAATTGTCGCTGAGGACTGAGGGACGCATCAGTATTGCAGGCACGCTGTCTCCCTCTAATGCCTTCGATCCAGAGGGGCCAGAAGCCGACGCAGCAATTGCGGAGATTCGCAAATCTGGGGCGAAAATCTGTTTGGTTGCACTTGGAGCGCCTAAGCAGGAACTCTTCTCCAACTACGCGCGGAAAATGGGGCTCGCATGCTGCATGGTATGCGTCGGCGCGGCGCTGGATTTTATTGCCGGTCAGCAAATCCGGGCGCCAAAGATTCTGCGTGATCATGGTCTTGAATGGGCATGGCGCCTCGCCAGCAATCCGCGACGTCTCGCAAGGCGCTATCTCGAGAGCGCATCGATGTTCGTTTATCTCGCCGCCAGTGAAGCGACGAAGCAGCGAGACGAGGGACGTCTTCGCTCTCCCCAGAACTGACAGTTCGTTGGGGTCAACTTGGCTCCTGTCGATGTGAAAGTGGCGCATTGAGAGTGCGTCATCTGGCTCACCACAGGCGATGAACTATGCGAGCGATCTGCCAATTGTGACAATCGAGCCGAGCGGGATGAAAGCTTCGCTTTGCCATGCGGCGGTTGCGGCGTCGGTTGCGACAGCGGCGAGAGATGGCTCCGCGGGCAGGATTCGAACCTGCGACCAACCGGTTAACAGCCGGTTGCTCTACCGCTGAGCTACCGCGGAACAGGCCATCATCACAAAGAGCCGTGCCTATAGCAGAAGCTTCGGGCGCCAGCCAAGCCCCTTAGCGCAAAAAGTGCTGCCGATGATCCAACCAGCGGTGCGGCTCGGCCAGTACCACTAGTGTTCTGGATCGAACGTTTGATTCTCGGGCGAAGGTCGTCAAACGATCGTGAATCCAGAACACAAACAATCGAATGCTAGGGTTCAGGGCTGACGCGTCGGGGCCCGACAGGGCACCAAGCGTCAGAGTCGGAACACTAGCGTGTATTGACGGCAGCGCCCGAAAATCATGGAGGCCACGGCCGGAATCGAACCGGCGTATACGGATTTGCAGTCCGCTGCGTCACCACTCCGCCACGTGGCCACTGGGAACGCCCCTTGTGGTGTCAGGGGCGCTATGGCGATACGCGGCTTGTGGACATGTCCCGCCGCCGCCAGGAAGATCCCTAAATCCCTGACCTGAGCCGGTGTGTCGCGCGATGAGCCCGCACCGCTCTGGGAAGGAGGCTCCGCTTAGCATAGCCGCCCGCACTTCGACAAGCGCAGACAAACGGTCGCATTCGTTCTCATGTCGGGTCGCCGGTGTCGCCGCCGGGCCCGTCGGCACGCACCCTCGCAGGGCCAGTTTTGGCCGCGCCCACGCTCCGCGCGCTTGTCCACCCAATGCGGTATGGCCTCCGAGTTCAGCTTTGGTTATTTTCCGCATCGACGCAGCGCCGCCCGCATCGCCGCGACCGAGCCGCCGGCATTCGCCCGGCCGAGCGATGTGAGCCCGCGCCGCGGCGCTGCACGCCCGGCAACGAGCCGGAGGATGACATTGAGCAAGGGGACGACATGGCCGACGTGGCACTCCAACGCAAAAACATGGTCGAATCGCAGGTGCGTCCCAACGACGTCACCGACCGCCGTATCCTGAACGCCATGCTCGCAGTCCCACGCGAAGCCTTCGTGCCGACTGCCCTGAAGCCGATCGCCTACATGGACGAGGCTCTGACCCTGGTGAAAGCGAACGCCGGCAGCCACGCGCGTGGCTTGATGGCGCCGCGGGTATTCGCCAAGCTGGTGCAACTTGCCGAGATAGGAACGAACGACGTCGTACTCGATGTCGGAGCCATGTCCGGCTATTCCTCCGCGGTGATTGCTCGGTTGGCACAGACCGTGGTGGCGCTGGAAGCCGACACCGCCCTGGCCGATGCAGCGACGACCGCTCTCGCAGAATTGGCCGCCGACAACGCTGCCGTGGTCACCGGCGAATTGGAAGTCGGCTACCCCTCGGAAGGGCCCTATGATGCGATCGTGATTGAAGGTGCGGTTGAACAGGTCCCTCCCGCACTACTCGACCAGCTGAAAGATGGGGGCCGCTTGGTCGCAGTCGAGGCTGGCGTGCCCTCGCGCGCCATTGTCTGGAAACGCATGGGCCGCAAATTTGACCGAAGGGCAGTCTTCGAGGCCGCGGCCCCTGCGGTCCCGGGCTTCGAGAACAAGAAAGAATTCGTGTTCTGATGGCGCGTGGGCGAGCGGTCACGTCTCGACCGCTGACCCGCAAGCTTAAGGCCCTTGGGCGAATCGCCGTCCACTCCCACCCAAGCCACATGTTCTGCGGTCGCCTCCGCGCTGCATCGGCTTGGCATGGCACCAACCAAATTGCAGGGCGCTTGCCACCTCGGCATTCCAGGTCTCTGATTCGTTGCGCTACGTGCGCCGCCATAGCGATAACAATCTGCAACATAAGACAAAAGCTTTCGTGGATTGCACCCTTTCAGGGCGTCGCAGGTGCGCGGTGGGGCGTGTCCTGTGTCATTGATGCAACGACGGTGCTGCGACTGCGGACGAGCCGCTGGCGAGGCCTTTCCGGGCACCGGCAAACCTGTTCTAAGTTTGTGATGCATGTTTGCGCGACTCTTGTAGCGCCATCGCTGGGCGGCACATCTGGTCGGCAGTCCGGCGCCTGTTCCGGTTTGAGTGCACAGTTCGATGTCCTTGATTCGAAGTCACCGATACGAGTGTGAGTTCAGCCGGGATCCTGCATGCGTAGCGCAGGAGATGTGAATGTTCCCTGGCCTTCGGCTCCTGGCCGGTGACTGTAGCGCCGGCGCAACAAGTGGTGCTGCATCGGGATCTCCGGCATCGCCACGCATCAATCAAGCAGGTTCGATACGCCAGATGCGCGAAAGTTCCAGCACGAGCAAGAAATGGGGCCGCGCCAGCGTTGCTGTGCTGACGGCGTTCGCAGCGTTGGTGTCCGAAGGGCTGCCGGCATCGGCCGAATCGCTAAACCAGGCCTTGTCATCGGCATACACCTACAATCCGCGCATCGACGCGGAGCGGGCGCGTCTGCGCGCAACGGATGAGGAGGTTGCGCGAGCCAACTCTGGCTACCGTCCGCAGGCATCAGCATCAGCCGACGTTGGCGTTCAGCATTCAGAGACCCGTCCGTCTTCGCCAAGCAACGGCACAACCGCCTCGCGCGGCTACTCGATCAACCTTTCGCAGAATCTGTTCAACGGATTTCAGACGACAAACGCCGTGAACGAGGCCGAAGCGGGCGTGCGCGCCGGTCGTGAGACGCTGCGGGACGTAGAACGTTCGGTCCTGCTCGATGCGGTCACGACCTACATGGATGTCGTCCGCGATCAGGCTGTGGTGCGGCTGCAGGAAAACAACGTCAAGGTGCTCACCCGTGAACTGAAGGCAACGCGCGATCGCTTTTCCGTCGGCGAAGTTACGCGCACGGACGTTGCCCAGGCCGAGGCGCGCCGTGCAGGAGCCGTTTCCGCGCTCGATGCCGCTCGTGCCAATCTGAAATCGTCGCGCGCGAACTACGAGCGCGTTATCGGCCACCCGCCGACGAATGTCGCAGATCCTGGCCCGCCTAACCGCAACTTGCCGAAATCCCTGCCGGAATCGCAGTCGATTGCGGAGCAGGAGAACGCACTCATCATCGCCGCTCTCTACCGCGAGCAGGCGGCGCGCTACACGGTTGATCGTATCCGCGGCGAGTTGCTGCCCTCGGCACAACTCGAGGCCCAATGGTCCGAGCGCTACGATCCGAGCAGGCAACTCGACGAAAGCGAGCAGGGCACCATCGCCGGTCGGCTATCGATCCCCATTTATCAGGGCGGCGAGGTTTCGGCCCGTGTGCGCCAAGCCAAGCATATCCACGTTTCGCGCCTACAGGAGGTCGAGCAGGTCCGCACCGAGGTGCGCGCGGCCGTGATCAGCGCTTGGTCTGTTCTCCAGTCAGCCATTGCCCAGGTGCAATCGGATCGGACGCAGGTCGAAGCGAACCAGACCGCTCTGACCGGCGTCCGCGAGGAAGAGAAGGTCGGTCAGCGCACGCTGCTCGACGTGCTCAATGCCGAGCAGGAGTTGCTCAACGCCCAGGTCCAGCTCGTGACCGACGAACGCAATCTCGTTGTCGCCGGATATGCGGTTCTGTCCGCCATCGGCCGGCTTGATGCAAACCATCTGGGTGTCGCCTCCAATGTCTACGATCCAGAGGTGCATTACCAGGAAGTGCGACGTAAGTGGTACGGGCTGTCCATAACGCATGAGGACGGACGGCGCGAGCACCTGGATGCTTGGAACGCGCGCGTCGAGCAGCCCTACAAATAATTCCATTTCTGTTGTCGCGGCCAGAGCGCGCTGGGAATGCCGGCGATGGGCCGTGCAGCCGGTTCTCATGGCGGGCTGCCCCGTCTTCGGCAGGTATGTCGGCGCGCGGCGCGACCTTGCCCAAAGTTTGCCGCGGATGGCCGCTAGACCTGCTTGCCGTGTGGGATACGGGAGTCGAACGGCTAGCCGCGCGTGCATCGTGGAGCACGGGTAGTCCATGCCGTCGGCAGGGGCCCTCAAAAGGCCCGCGCATGCGACGTGTGGCCGTGGAGGCTGCATCTCGCGGGACGTTGCGTTCGTTTTGGGAGGCAGTTGGTTTAACTGCGGCGCCCGGAAGAAGTTCCGGGTCTTCCAACGAGGTAGCGTAATGTCCACTCTCCCCAGGAAAGAACAGCAGTCGATCGAAGACATCCTCGAGCAGATCCGTAAAGAGGCGGCGGCCGTACCCCTGTCGCACGTCGAGCGGTTGCGTAACGCGCCGCACCAGAACGGCGGCGCACACGAGCCGTCTGGCGCTTCCGCTGAAGGCGCCCATCAGCACCCTGTCGATGCCTTGGCCCAAACAAATGATCCGGAATGGACGTGGAGTGGTGCGGCTCCGGAAGGCTCCGATTTGCGAGAGGAAGGTTCGCCCGACCTGCCGTCGGTCCTGAGGCGCGCCGCAGACCATGTGCACAGCGCGAGTGTCCACACCTTCCCGCGCACGCCGCGATCGCGCTTGACCGAGGCCCTCCGTAGAGTTCGCGCGCCTGCCGCGTCGCCATCGGCCAAAATGGCTGCTCCGTCCACATCGCCGGAAACACAGACAATCGACGGACTGGCTGGACAACCGCCCGCTGCATCTCTTGAAATGACGACACCTCCCTCTGAGCCATCGCCCGTCAAGCGTGAGATGACCTCGTTCCTCGATACGCGCTTTAAGAATCTCTCCGTGCAGCCCGTTGCGTCGAAACCCGAGGTCGCCACCGAGAAAGCCCCCGGTATCTCGGCGTCTGAGCTTGCGGATCAGGACGAGGCCTCTGAGCTCAAGGCATTGATCGAGGCGCTGGGCAAGACGCCTGCCGATGCGCTTTCGCGATCGCAACTGGGCGCCGCGGAGTTGCTCCGGCCGATGCTTAAGCAATGGCTGTTGGAAAACATGCCGCGCATCGTCGAGAAGGCGCTTTCGATGGAGATGGCAGAAAACGCAGGCAAAACTTAGCACAACAACAACATTTGAATGTGATGCGGGAGCTTCGTTGCTGTCCAGGACCGCAATTGCGCGCCCGAACGTGCGTTCGCCACATTGATGCGGCCAGTTCGACAGTGTACGAGCATGGAAGTGATGAGCGATTGCCGATGGCATTCCGCATATGCTCGTGGCGTGCATTGCATGCCGCGTGTGAAGCGTGCGTGAAGAATTTTTGTATGATGAGTTGTGGCCACCGGGTTTACTGTGCGGGGTGGTAAGCTGAGCCAAGCCGGTAGCGCAATTGATCGGAATCCTGTGGAGGGCGGTCCGATTGATAGTGATGCCCGCGGGCGCGGCGATAGTGGCAGGCGAGGGAAATGAATGTCACGACCGGAAGCGGCTATGGACCCGTCGATGGAGGAAATCTTAGCCTCGATCCGCAAGATCATTGCGGAAGAACCCGCGGGCAATGCGCGTCCCAAGCCGACGGAGCGTCCTGCGCCGAAGGCGCCTGAGCGTGCGCCTGCCTCCGTCTCCGCCACACCGAGCGAGCCCCCCGTGGTTGCCCACGTCGTAGAGGCCCGCCAACCGTTCGCAACGCCAGCGCCCGCTCCCAAGCCGGTGCCGCAGCGCGAAGCAAATGCCTTCGACCAGTCCGATCCGTTCGCGCCACCGCCATCGGGTGAAACTCAGCCCCGATCGGGCTCAGACGCGGCTGCACCGTCGTCGTCACCTCGTCCTCGCATGGATGCTCCCTCGGCCCGACCCGCGACGTCCGTGGACACTGACATGCTGTTCGGGCGTCTAGCCGAAGCACTTCGCGGAGCACCGGCCGCAGGCCCTGCAAGTGCGCCGACAAGCAAGGCACCGCCACCGGCAGCACCCGCGAATTCCGATCTGGAAGATATCGATGATCTTCTCGCCGAGCCTGCTGCGAGCGGCGCCTTCGGCGGCATCCGCCCCGACGCGCGCGAAAACAGCGCTTCGTCGATAGATTTCGCTTCCATCTTCCCCCGCCGCGACGACGCCTCCGCGGAGAGCGTCGCCGCCCGCGAGACCGCTCCGTCGAAGCCACCGCGCAATTCCATACAGGCCGAGCCTCCCGAAGAGGACTTGCAGGCGCGCACCGACGCCGCAAGGCCCGCGGTCGACGACGATCTGGCCGACCTGCTGGCGGACGACGACCTGTCGGAGGCCGAAGCCGAGGATCACGCGGCGACGGCAAATACCGCCTCCCCGCGATCCCCGAAAATCGAAGATGCCGACGTCATCGACCTGCACGAGGATCGGCCCGCCGACGTCACCGTGACGGCGGCCAAGGCTTCCCAGATCGAACCCGAGTTCGAGGATCTCGAAGGCGCAGAGGCGGCCAAGTCGGCATTCGGAGCGCTCATGGCGGGCCTTGCCGCATCCCAATCCCTGGAAGCGGACGCAGAGGACGAAGCTGCGCATGAGCACGATATATCCGAACCGGCGCCGACAGCGTCCGGATTGGAGATTGATGCCGGCGAGGACACCTCTGACACTGGAGTGGATGCGTCCATTCCGGTGTCGGCCGAAAGGGAGACGCAGTCAGCGCCGGTCGCGGTTCCGGCACCGAAGAAGCCCAAGGTTGTCGCCGCGAGCCTTCCCATTGCAGGTATCGGCGCGGCTGCTTCGGCGGCGCCCGAGTTGCCCGCTTTCGAGGCTGCCTCGTCCAGCCCCGGATCGGTGCCAGCGGCACCTGCGGCAGCATTGGCGCCACCCGCCAGTGTTGCGCCGGCCGCCGGTCTGCCCCAGGTCGCATCGGTAGCCACCGGATTGGCAGCCACCCTCGCCACGCCGGCGGGCTCGACCGTTGGCGTCCGCACCGTCGAGGATATCGTCGCCGAGCTGCTGCGGCCCATGCTGCGTGAATGGCTGGCCGAGAACATGCCGCGCATGGTCGAGAAGGCGCTTCGCATCGAACTGGCCGAGGGCCTCAAAACGGTCAATCAGCAGCCCGCGTCCAAGGCAAAGCCGGACTGAGGACCGGCACGCGCGCCGCGCCCGGCATACACCCAGGCCGATCGGAACCGGCGTCTCTGGGCTGGCGCCGGAGTTCTTCGCGGTGCAGCGCATCTGCATTGTGCCCCCTCAGCCCTGCAATTTCGCCCGGTTGACAGGGCTTGAGGCCCGCCCTACGACCGCGCCTTGATCTTTCTCGAACGAACCGCGGAGAAATGCGCCTTCTGAGGCGCTTGAACAGAGCCATGCTCGACAAGACCTACCAGCCGGCCGCCATCGAGCCGCGTGTGAATGCCGAATGGGACAAGGCCGAAGCCTTCAAGTGCGGCAATACGGATCGACTGGCGGCAGGCGCCGCACCTTACGCAATCGTCATTCCCCCGCCCAATGTCACTGGCTCGCTTCACATGGGGCATGCCCTCAACAACACGCTGCAGGACGTCCTGTGCCGCTTCGAGCGCATGCGCGGACGCGATGTGCTCTGGCAACCGGGCACGGACCACGCGGGCATCGCCACACAGATGGTCGTCGAGAGGAAGCTCGCCGCTGAGAACAAGACCGACCGCCGCACCATGGGGCGCGAAGCGTTCCTGCGCGAGGTCTGGCGCTGGAAGGAGGAATCCGGCGGCACCATCGTCAACCAGTTGAAGCGCCTGGGTGCTTCATGCGACTGGTCGCGGGAGCGCTTTACCATGGACGAAGGGCTGTCGGCCGCCGTCCGCAAGGTATTCGTCGAACTCTACCGCGCCGGTCTCATCTACAAGGACAAGCGCCTCGTCAATTGGGACCCCAAGTTCCAGACCGCCATTTCCGATCTCGAAGTGGTGCAGGTCGACAAGAAGGGCTCATTCACGTGGGCGGACGGCGATCCCGAAAAGCCCTTCGATGCAGGTGCCCTGGCCAAGGTTCTCGCCAAGGACCCCTCGGGCCACATGTATCACTTCCGGTATCCGTTGACCGCCAAGGTTGATGGGTATGCCGCCGACCACATCGTCGTCGCGACCACCCGTCCCGAGACGATGCTCGGCGACACCGGCGTTGCCGTGCACCCTGGGGACGAGCGTTACGCCGCGCTCATAAGGGCGAAGGCGACGGTGACGCTGCCGCTGGTCGGCCGCATCATTCCAGTCGTGGCCGACGAGTACTCCGATCCCGAGAAGGGCACCGGTGCGGTGAAGATCACGCCTGCGCACGACTTCAACGACTTCGAAGTCGGCAAGCGCCAGGGCCTCGCGCAGATCAACGTGCTCGATGGCCATGGCGATATCGTCGATGGCACAGCCGCCGATGAACAGCAGGTGCCGGCCGCCTATCGCGGCATGGAGCGGTTTCTCGCACGCCAGCGCATCGTCGAGGACATGGCCAAGGCTGGCCTTCTGGCCAGGATCGAACCCACCGCTCATACCGTGCCGCACGGCGACCGCTCGAACGTCGTCATTGAACCATGGCTTACCGACCAGTGGTACGTGAACGCAGCTGAACTCGCCAAGTCCGCGCTCGCCGCAGTGCGCTCGGGCAAGACGACGTTCGTGCCTGAGCGCTTTGCCAATGACTATTACCGCTGGCTGGAAAATATCCAGCCCTGGTGCATCTCGCGCCAGCTCTGGTGGGGTCACCAGATCCCTGCCTGGTACGCGCCCGACGGCGAGGTTTTTGTTGCACATGATGAGTTGGAGGCCAGGGCCGAGGCGCGCCGCAGGTATGGAAGGGACGTCGGGCTGACGCGCGACGAGGACGTCCTCGACACATGGTTCTCATCGGCACTCTGGCCATTCAGCACGCTCGGCTGGCCCGACAAGACGCCGGAACTCGCGCGCTATTATCCGACCTCGGTGCTCGTCACCGGCTTCGACATCATCTTTTTCTGGGTTGCCCGCATGATGATGATGGGCATGCACTTCATGAAGGAAGTGCCGTTCCGCGACGTCTACATCCACGGCCTTGTCCGCGACGGCCAGGGCAACAAGATGTCGAAGACGCGCGGCAACGTGATCGACCCCCTGGACATCATCGACGGCATCAGCCTCAAGGACCTCGTCGCCAAGCGCATCGCCGGTCTCGATAAGGAGGCCGCCAACCGCGTCGAACGCGAGGTGAAGAAGGATTTCCCCGAGGGCATCAAGGCCTACGGCACGGATGCGCTGCGCTTTACAATGGCCGCGATGGCCGCCCAGGGCTCTGACGTGAAGCTGTCGATCGACCGCGTCGAGGGTTACCGCAACTTCGCCACCAAGCTCTGGAACGCCGCCCGCTTCGCCGAGATGAACGAGTGCGTTCGCCAGCGCGATTTCGATCCCACCGCGATCAGGGAGACATTGAACCGCTGGATAGCGGGCGAAGTCGAGCGCACGGCTGCCGAGGTGACGACCGCGCTGGAGGCCTACCGCTTCAACGACGCGGCAGCCGCCGTCTATGAATTTGTCTGGGGCGTGTTCTGCGACTGGTATCTGGAACTGATCAAGCCGGTGCTCTCAGGCGACGATCAGGCGGCCATCGCCGAGACACGGGCGACGACAGCCTGGGTGCTCGACCAGATCCTGAAACTTCTCCACCCCTTCATGCCATTCATCACCGAAGAGCTGTGGGCGCATATGGTGGAGTACGGCGAGAGCCGCACCAGCCTGCTCACCTTGAGCCAGTGGCCCGTACACACCGGGCTCGCCTCCCAGGGCGCCGACCAGGAGATCGGCTGGCTCATCAACCTGGTCTCCGAGATACGCTCCGTCAGAAGCGAGATGAACGTACCGGCGGGCGCCAAGATTCCTCTGGTCATTGTCGGCAGCGACAGGAAGGCCGAGCAGCGCGTGGCCACCCACGGCGACACGCTCATGCGGCTTGCCCGCCTCGACGACATCTCGTTTGCCAAGGCCGCCCCCAAGGGTGCGGCGATGTTCGTGGCCGGTGAGACGACTGCCGCGCTGCCGCTCGAAGGCATCATCGACATGGATGCCGAGAAGAAGCGCCTTGCCCGCGAAATCGAGAAAGCCAGCGTCGACATCGGCAAGATGGACGCCAAGCTCGACAATCCGAACTTTATCGAGCGAGCCAAGCCCGAGGCAATCGCCGAGGCGCGCGAGCGCAAGGCGGAACTGGAAGACATGGTCGCGCGTCTCGGCGCGGCGCTGAAGCGCCTCGAGGCGTAAAGCCCGCGCGGGTCAAATCGGGTCAGCGGGCGGACGGCAGCGCGGCCTCACGCAGCGTCGGCCACAAGTCGGCATTTGTGCTGGGCGCCGCATCGGCCGCGGGTGCGGATGTGCGGTCGTGCTTCACCTCCAGGTGGACGAGCCGCCATTCGAGCCCACGCAGTTCGAGGACGCCCGCGTAGATGCGGCTTTCGACGACCTTGTCGCGCACCTCCATGGCAAAGCGCGAGGGGCTGAGGAACTCTGCGCGCACGACGCGCTGCCAGCTGCGCTGGACACGCTCGATCAGCGAATAGGTTTCTCGCTCGTCTGGAATGCCCCGCACTTTTTCGTCGTAGCCCTGTCGGTAGCTGAAAAGCTTGGATAGCCCAGCGGGCGTCACCATGCTCTCGATCATCGAGCCGAGGACGCGTCGTCCATAGGCATTCTTCAAACGCTGCCACAGACCCGGCCGGGGTGCCGCTGCCGCAGCTCCGGATACCGGATCGCCCGCGACGGCTGGCCCGAAGGCATAGTCCGCAATCGACACCTTCAGTGATTGCTTCACGCGCGGCCAATCGACCTTCGTCTCGAGGTACGCAGCCTCGCCCGCACGGATCGCCTCGCGTATCGACCATGCGGTGACGAATGGAGCGACGACGTATCCGCCGACCGCAAGAAGGCCGATGAAAAAGATCGACAGCTTGCCGCGCATGAGGGCGTAAAGCTCCTGCTGGCGGAAATGTCCCGCACCATGCGCGACAACGCCGCGCGATTAACCCCTGCGGCACGGCAGCTTGTTTCGCCCGCGTGCCCCGCTTTGCCGCCTTTTACCGCGCGTTGCGTGCCGAATTTTGGCTCACGCGCGACATTTGCATGACCGACTGAATATGGCTGTCTCTACAAGTCGAGAAAGGACTGCCACGCTCCTGTCCAAAGTGGCTCACGCACGTCCCGCTCAGATTGAATCGCCATCATTTCACGTCAAGCTGCCGGCGCCGTCAAATCAGCGCAACCGGTCAGCCCGGATTGTTGGAGCAGATCGAACGCAAGGCGTCCCACTCCGCAGTCTTCAGCGCAGGCGTCGTCGGATAGGTGTGGGCCTGGTCGACGCGTCGGATGCGATCGCCTGTCGGGGGGTGGGTGCGCAGGATGTCCATGAGCCCGCCCGATCGCGATTTGCCGTCGTCCGGCGGCTCCATCTTGCTCACACGCCGGAAGAAGTTGCCGAGCCCCTTGGCCGAGATGCCGGACTGTTCCAGCAGCTTCAGCGCCTCTTCGTCGGCTTCCTCTTCCGCCCGTCGCGTGTAGGAGAGCTGCGTCAGCAGCACACCGACGTTGGCAAGCGTGCCGCTCCCGCCTCCCAGCAGCAGTTCCACGGCGGCGGACATGCCGATCATGCGCACCAGTGATGTCTCTGGGTGCAACAGCGTCGCGTGACCCATCTCGTGAGCCAGTACACCGGCAACCTCGTCGGCACTTTGCGCAGATTCGATAAGTCCGCGCGTCAGAACGATTCGGTCGCCGGGCGTAGCGAATGCGTTGACGAGATCCCAATCGACGACCACCACACCGAACGCCCGCTTGTCGTCGAGCCCTCGCGCCAGCCGCAGCGTCATGGATCTCAGTGCCGCCTCTCCCGACGGTGTCGCGCATGAAGGCCGGCTGTCGGTGACGGAACGGATGGTATGTTCGCCGAGCGACTTGCGCACGGTGTCGGGCATCATCCGCGCCAGCGTGCGCGCTGGTGATAATTCCGCAAGCGACACGAGCGCAGCGACGACCACGACCGCAGCCGCCGCCCACAGCCATGGGACGGCAGCACGCCGGCGTGCTGCCCGTGTCGTGAGATGCGGTGCCGACTTGGCCAAGGCGCGAGCGAACTGACCGTGCGGGACGAACAGACTGGCACCCGGCTGAAATGTGTAGCTCACCAGCGCGTCGATCGCGTGCGGGCTGAGCGGCTCGGCGGTTTCCAGCGCGCCGTAGGGCCAGATGAGATCGTTTCCCTCCGTGTCGAACCGGATCAGCACCCCGCGCGTAGAAAGCGCCACCCGCACGTCATGCGCAGCGGCCGTCTTTCCATCTGAGAACCGCCCTTCGAAGAAGGAACTGAGAGACGTGTCATAGGGCATCGATGTCGAAGGCCTGCGCCAACCCCTCACCACGTTTGATGTCCTGCGCCGCACCTGCCGTGATCGCACCCAGATCGATCATGCCATCGAAGCTCAGGTTGCGAATGAGATATCCCGTCGCGCGCGATTGCGTGATCGGCAGGAACAGACCGAGTGACAGCAGGAAGATGAACATGACTACGCCCGAAGCCCGCTGCGCGATCACCGCGGGATGGTCGCCGCCGTTGATCCCGAACGGGTCGATGCCGCCACCAGCCAGCGCCGCGAACACGATCATGCCGGCGGCGACTGTCGCCAGCGTCGCCACGATGGCGCCCACGAACAACATCAGATAGTTCGTGATCGTGATCCATAACAGTCCGAGTGCCTTCACCGTCGAGGAAAATGTCAACTCACCGAAGTGCGTATGCCGTGCGAAGTGGCGCATCATGGCGGCGCGATACCAAGCCGAGAACACCATGTAGATCATGCCGGCAACGAATATCCCGCCATAGACGAGCGCGACGATCTGCAAGATTCTGTTGGGCGGCAGCTTCGGGGGCTCTTCGCCGCCGGCGAGCACAACAAACTCGCTCATGGCCGATCCGATCGCGCCGAAGGTCGCAAGCGCAAGAAGCGCTGTCAGCACCCAGAACACCGCGAAGGATTTATAGAGCGGACCCGAGTTGCCGGAGAAGTGGAACGGACGATCGCCGTACCTCATATCGTTGGTGACGATCTTCTGCAGTCGGGTCGCGCGCCAGGGGCTAATCCAGCCGAGCGTCACCGGCATTAGGAGCAACGTCCAGAAATAGGTCCAGCCGTACGTGAGCGAGTTGCCGCTGAGGCTGGCGCGGATGCCGCGCCAGCGCGTGCGATTGAGCCGATAGCGCTGCGCGCGGTAGATCGCGATGCCGGTCAGGAAAACGAAACCGACGTAGAGCGAACCTTGGAAGACGCGCATGAGCGTGGATTCCGGGCCGAACAGAAACACCGCGCCGAAGGTCAGCAGCATGACCGGCAGAATAATGAGGGCGAAGACAATGAGGAACCCAGTGAACAGTTCTCGCCCGGTGCCCGTGTATTCGAGCGGCTCGCCGTTGATGCGCACCGACGACCAGATCCGCTTGCGCACCTCGGTCTTGCCCCAGAAGTGGTGAATGCCAAGCGTCAGGATCCGGAGAATGAAATTGTAGACCGAGAGACCGAAGAGCCCGATGGGGGCCAGCCATGAGATCAGCACCGGTTCTGCCGCTCGGCTGACGGTCACGTCGTAACGGCGATAAACATCATCCTGCATCGCAATGGTCTCGCAATTGGCTACGTGGCCGAAGATGAGCGCCGGTCCGGCACGTTGGCTTACAGGCGGACAACGGCCGAGGCTACCATGAGCGCCGGGCTCCCGGCGCTGCACATCGGTCGCCATTGAATGAAGGGCGGTTCAATGTGTTCGCATCGCAATGCCAAGCGTTCCCGCTGCGTCTCCCTTGAAGCTGAGCTTGAAACCTATCGTCAAACGATGGGCATTTGGTGAATAGCGCGCAGCCAGGGCAACAGCGTCCCGGATCGGACCGAGACCAGCGAAGACTGTTAACTGTGACGCCAAAGACACGAGATTAACCGACGAGTGCCTCGTTTGAGCCACAAAACGAGGAGAGGGTCGGCCCGTCGGTCCGGAAAAGGAACGCGATGCGGGAAACTGGATTGTCATGTCGGCAGGCGCTGTGGAGCGGCGCTTGCTCGCATCACTCCGGCCCGCTCGTGCCGTGCCGCCAGTGCGCCAGTTCTGGTCATCCTGCCAGGATCGGCAATGGCATGTCTTTTTGGCTTTCTACTTCGTTGAGTGAAAGGGGAGCGCGCCATAAAGTGCGCACCGCCAGGGCCGGTCCGCGGCCGGTCCTCTGGCAGAAGCATTTGCTCGACGGAGCCGAAAGGAAAAGTAAGCAATGGACGCCAAGACGTTCGACAAATCCAAGATGCCGAGCCGCCACGTGACGGTAGGGCCTTCCCGCGCCCCGCATCGTTCCTACTACTACGCGATGGGGCTGACCGAGGAACAGATCAATCGCCCGTTCGTCGGCGTCGTCTCCTGTTGGAACGAGGCCGCTCCCTGCAACATCTCGCTCATGCGCCAGGCACAATCGGTCAAGGTCGGCGTCGATGAGGGTGGCGGCACGCCGCGCGAGTTCTGCACCATCACCGTGACGGACGGCATCGCCATGGGCCACCAGGGCATGAAGTCTTCGCTCGTCAGCCGCGAGGTGATTGCCGATTCTATCGAGCTCACGATGCGCGGCCACTGCTACGACGCGATGGTCGGCATAGCCGGCTGCGACAAGTCCCTGCCCGGCATCATGATGAGCATGCTGCGCCTCAACGTACCCTCAGTCTTTATGTACGGCGGCTCAATTCTCCCGGGTCGGTTCAAGGGCAAGGACGTGACCGTAGTCGACGTCTTCGAAGGCGTCGGCATGCACTCGGCCGGCCGCATGACGGACGAGGATTTGCACGAACTGGAGTGCGTCGCCTGCCCTTCAGCTGGATCCTGCGGCGGACAGTTCACCGCCAACACCATGGCCTGCGTCTCCGAGGCGATTGGCTTGGCCCTGCCCGGATCTGCGGGTGCGCCAGCGCCCTATGAGAGCCGCGATGCGTATGCCGCGGCCAGTGGCAAGGCCGTGATGCGGCTCCTCGCGGACGGAATCCGCCCGCGCGACATCTGCACCATGAAGGCGTTCGAGAACGCCGCCACCGTTGTTGCTGCGACCGGCGGCTCCACCAACGGCGCGCTGCACTTGCCTGCCATGGCGCACGAGATGGGTCTTGAATTTGACCTGTTCGACGTCGCGCGCATCTTCAAGAAGACGCCCTACATCGCCGACCTCAAGCCCGGCGGACAGTACGTCGCCAAGGACGTCTACGATATCGGCGGCGTGCCGCAGATCCTGAAGGCGCTGCTCGAAGGCGGCTATCTGCATGGCGACTGTCTCACCGTCACCGGCAAGACGATGGAGGAGAACCTCAAGGACGTCGTATTCAACACCGATCAGAAAGTCGTCTACCCCGTTTCCAACCCGATCACGCCCACCGGCGGTGTCGTCGGACTGCAGGGCACGTTGGCTCCCGATGGTGCGATCGTGAAGGTTGCCGGCATGAAGAACTTGAAGTTCCGAGGGCCTGCGCGTTGCTTCGACTGCGAGGAGGAAGCCTTCAAGGCGGTCGAGGAAAAGCTGTATAAGGACGGCGACGTGATCGTCATTCGCTACGAGGGCCCGAAAGGTGGTCCTGGCATGCGCGAGATGCTCTCCACCACCGCAGCCCTCTATGGCCAGGGCGCCGGCGACAAGGTGGCGCTCATTACCGACGGCCGTTTCTCCGGCGCGACTCGCGGTTTCTGCATCGGCCACGTCGGACCCGAGGCGGCAGTTGGCGGCCCGATCGGCCTTTTAAATGATGGTGACATAATCTCGATCGATGCCGAAAAAGGCACACTCGACGTGGAAATTGACCCCGCCGAGTTAGAGCGCCGCAAAAAGGACTGGAAGGCACCCGATAATCCTTATCAAAGCGGCGTGCTTCGCAAGTATGCCGATCAGGTAGGTCCGGCGCGATTCGGGGCCGTGACCCATGCCGGAGGAAAGGCGGAAATCATCTGCTATGCGGATATTTAGGCAGGCACTAGGTCTGGCGATTACGCTGCTGATGGTGGCACCGGCTTCTGCCGGTGCCGGCGCCGCACAGTTTCGGTCGCCCGAAGATGCCCTCCAGCAGGGCATCGGCGCTTATTCGGGTGGCTACTACGAGATGGCGATTCCTGCTCTGGAGGTGGCCGCCGCACAGAACCAGTTCCTTGCCCGCTATTATCTGGCGCGCATATACGCCGATAATCAGAGCGCCCACACCGATCACGCGAAGGCATATTTTCTCTATCAGCAGATCGCTAACGATTTCGCCGACGTCGATCCCGATGACGACCGGCGCGCACCCTTCGTCGCCAAATCCCTGACTGCGCTGGCGGGCTATGTGCGCCGCGGTTTGCCGGAGCTCGGGTTGAAGCCCAATCCGGAGCGCGCGGCGGAATACCTGCACCACGCAGCCATTTTCTTCAACGATGAGGATGCGCAGTTCGAGCTGGCCAAGCTGGAACTTCATGGTGACGGCGTGCCTTCCGATGTGGCGCGCGGCAAGCACTGGCTTTCGATTCTCTCGCAGAAGGGACACGCCGGCGCCCAGGCATTTCTCGCCGATCTTTATTGGCGCGGGCTTTTCATGAAAAAGGACCAGGTGCGCGCACTGGCGCTCATTTCGGTCGCGGTCAAGAACGCCCCTGGTTCCGAGCGCGTTTGGATAGAGGACATCTACCAGAACATCTATTGCGGCGCCTCTCAGGGCGTGCGTAAGGAAGTCGGCGGAATGGTCGCAGAATGGGACAGCCGCTACGGCAGGCGCCCGAAGGCTGAGCAGAACTCGCTCTTCGATTCGCTGAGCCTGAGGCCTGCGCGCACCTGTTCGGATGGCGAGGTCGTACCGCTCGACTTCGGCATATCGACCGACAAGATGGCGCCGGTGATTGCTGGCGATAGCTCGAAGCCGGAGCCCGCGACACGCCAGGTCACGAGCCCGTCGATCGGCTTCGTGCATGGCGGCATGGTTACGGGTCCAGCCGGCCGGGAGGGCGAGACCGGCAGCATCGGCAGCGAGCGCGATCCGCTGCGCAGCGTCGGCGCCCCGCAGCGCAGCGGTCCCGACCGCTGACGCCTGTGCCTGCCGGCGTCCGCAACTGCACGTCGCAGCCTCGATCTCTAAACGGGAGGTCGCTCGTGACGATCGCCGCGCGAGTATTTCGGGCGGCGTTTCGGCGTTGTAGTCAGCGGTCGGTGGGACGCTTCGCATTTGATGCATTTCGCGCAAAAGCGCGCAGCGATTCAGCGTGAAAAAATGCACAAAAACAAGCGCTTGAAGCGTGTGGGGCGAATCTGGGAATTGGCGATACGCGCTACAGCCGCAATTCGACCCACACCGGCACATGGTCCGACGGCTTCTCCCAGGCGCGCGTGTCGCGGTCGATACCGCAGGCAATGAGCAGGTCGGCCGCTTCTGGCGAAAGCATCATGTGGTCGATGCGGATGCCGTGGTTCTTCTGAAATGCGCCGGCCTGATAATCCCAGAAGGTGTAGACGTCATCGGTCGGATGGCAGGCGCGCACTGCATCCGTGAAACCCAGGGCAGACAACGCGCGAAAAGCCGTGCGGCTTTCGGGTTGGAACAGTGCGTCGTCGGTCCAGGCTTCTGGGTTCTTCGCGTCGATCGGCTCAGGGATGACATTGTAATCGCCGGCCAGTACGATTGGCATCTCAAGCGCCAGCAGCTCGCGCGCATGCGCTTCGAGCCGTTCCATCCAGGCGAGCTTATAGGAGAATTTCTCCGTGCCGATCGGATTGCCGTTGGGCAGATAGATGGATGCTACCGTCACGACACCGTGGTCCCCGCCGATGTCGGCTTCGAGATACCGCGCCTGCTCGTCGCCGTCGTCGCCGGGTAGCCGGGCCCGCACCTCGTCGATGCCGCGCTTCGACAATATCGCGACGCCGTTGAAGCCCTTCTGCCCGTGCGTCGCGACCGTGTAGCCCAGATCTTCAAACGGGCCCTTCGGAAATCCCTCGTCGACGCTCTTGATCTCCTGAAGGCAGACAACATCTGCATCGGACGATTGCAGCCAAGTGATGAGATTATCGAGCCGCGCCTTCACGCCATTGATGTTCCAAGTGGCGATCTTCATGACGTCCGGTTCCTTGCCAATGCATGTCGCGCAAAAGTGTGAGCGGTTTTGCGATCACGGCATGCATAAGGCAGAACTGCATGTCGCGCAAAAGTGTGAGCGGTTTTGCGATCACGGCATGCATAAGGCAGAACTGCATGTTCTGGCGCATCAGATAGAGAAGCTCGTCCCGCAGCCGCAGGATGCCGTGGCGTTGGGGTTCTTGATCTGGAAGGATGCGCCCATGAGGTCGTCGACGAAATCAATTTCCGAGCCGCCAAGGAACTGCAACGATACCGGGTCTATGGCGACCTTCGCACCCGACCGCTCAAGAACAAGGTCGTCGCCCGCTGCACTCTCGACGAGATCGAATTTGTATTGGAAGCCGGAGCATCCCCCGCCCTCCACGCTGATGCGCAGTATCTTGGTTTTGGGCTCGGCAGCGACGATTTCGTTGATCCGCCGGGCGGCACTTTCGGTGAGCGTGACGGGCAATGTATCGGCAGTCGTCAAGGGTGCCTCCAAGGCGAGTTTTCGGTCAACTCCGGCTGGCGGCCTTGCGCTGCGCGCAGGTTGCCGCCATGCATGAATCGTGTCTAGGGTCCGAAACCTGGGATCCCGGCCCTGGTGTTCTGGATCAGACGTTTGTTGCCCGGGCGAAGGTCGTCAAACGTCAGCGAATCCAGAACACGAACACAAAACCCAGCGTTCCTGGCAGGCGCGCAGGTGCCCAGGAGGGAACCAAGCGTCAGAGTCGGAACACTAGGAACATAAGTGGGGTGCTCGCGAAGTCAAACCCGGCAGCGCGGCACTGAACCCAGGATCTCGATGCAGGAACCGGGCGGTCTCGATCGAAAATGAGCGCGCAATCAGACATCGGCGCCTTTGCGGCGCCCGCCAAGGCGCTGGGCTACGGCGAAGGATTGGCGCCGGGAGCGCGCGCCCCGGCTGGTTATTCGGCAAGCGCAATAGCGAGTCGCGGTCGTTGTCATCCCGAGCCCGAATGCATGACCCGCAGCCCCTTCCAGCGCGACCGCGACCGCGTGTTGCACTCGACGCCGTTCCGCCGGTTGACCCACAAGACGCAGGTCTTCATCTATCACGAAGGCGATCATTACCGCACGCGCCTGACACATTCTCTGGAAGTGGCGCAGATCGCACGCACGATTGCCCGCCAGCTCCGCCTCGACGAGGATCTGGCCGAGGTGCTGGCGCTTGCCCACGATCTTGGTCATCCGCCATTCGGCCATGCTGGCGAGCGCGCATTGGACCGCGCCATGCACGACTACGGCGGCTTCGACCATAACGCACAGTCCTTGCGTATCGTCATGCGGCTCGAACGCAAATACTTGCGTTTTGACGGCCTCAATCTGACCTGGGAGACGCTGGAGGGTCTCGCCAAGCATAACGGTCCGGTGAACCAGGAGGGTTCGGCTGTGGCCAAGGTGATCGCGGGGCTGAAGGAGTGGCGGGACATCGGCGGCGGCTGGGCGTCGGCCGAAGCGCAGGTGGCTGCCTTTTCCGACGACATCGCCTATGCCAATCACGACATCGACGACGCGCTGCGCGCCGGGCTCCTGTCGCTCGCCGATCTCACGGACATGCCGCTCGTCGGCCCGGTTGTCGCTGACCTCGTACGCGAGCGCGATGGGCATGATGGCCGCCTCATCTACGAGGCGACACGGCGCACCATCACAATCATGATCGCCGACATCGTCGCCGAGGCGCGCCGCAATCTCGTCCAGCTTGCGCCAGAGACGGCCGACGACATCCGCGCCGCCGCATCCCCCATTGTGTGCTTCGCTGCCCCCATGGTCGCCAGCATCGCGGCTCTGAAGGCCGTCCTGTTCGAGCGCGTATACCGCCACGAGCGCGTCATGAACGTTATGCGTGCCGCAGAAGGAGTCGTGCTCGATCTGTTCGCGCGCTGCCTCGCCGACCCGGCAGCGATGCCGGAGAACTGGCGCCAGGCGGCGGAGGGTCTCAACGAGCGCCGCCGCGCCCGCCTCGTCGCCGACTACGTCGCCGGCATGACCGATCGCTATGCCCTGGCCGAGCACCGCCGCCTGTTTGACGTGACCCCGGAATTGAGATAGGCGCACCTCGGTTCTTCCTGACCGCGAACTTTCGCGAATTCAGGGGCCATAACGACCAGAGCCTTTTCGGCTGGGATGGACGCAGTCGTGCTTCCATCGAAGCCGTGATTGAGGTTCACGAAGAAAGATTTACAGCAAGCCAATACACACCGACTTGACCTGCTCCAGTCCCGCCCAACTGGCGGTGGCCATGCAACACACCATGAGGATCGCTTCATGACTGCTTTCGAGCACGTCGAATCTTTGATCGCGAAGGCGCTCGAGACCATGCAGGCCGAAGGCGCGCTGCCCGCCGATCTCGCACTGCCCGCGCTCGACGTCGAGTTCCCGCGCGATCCGACCCACGGAGATCTCGCCTCCAACGCCGCCATGGTGCTGGCCAAGGCGGCGCGTATGAAGCCGCGCGACATTGCCGATGGCCTCAAGGCGCGGCTCGAAGGCGTAGCGATTATCGAAAAGATTGATGTCGCAGGCCCGGGTTTTCTCAACCTCACGTTCAAACCGTCGTTCTGGCACGAGGTGATCCGCGAGATCGAACGCCAGGGCGCAGGCTATGGACGCTCGTCCAAAAGCTCCAAGGGCGCGGTGAACGTGGAATATGTCTCCGCCAACCCCACTGGACCGATGCACGTCGGACATTGCCGCGGCGCAGTGTTCGGGGATGCGCTTGCCAATCTGCTCGAGTTCGCGGGTTACGATGTCACGCGCGAATACTATATCAATGACGCCGGTGCGCAGGTCGATGTGCTCGCCCGCTCTGCTTACCTGCGTTACCGCGAGGCGCTGGGCGAAGCTATCGGCGAAATCCCCGAGGGGCTCTATCCAGGCGATTATCTCAAACCTGTCGGCGCAGCCTTGGCCAAGGAATTTGGCGACAAGCTGAGGGATCGCGTCGAGGCCGATTGGCTGCCCATCGTGCGCGAGAAGGCCATCGCCGCCATGCTGGCCATGATCAAGGAGGATCTGGCCGCCCTCAACATCCATCACGACGTCTTTTTCTCCGAGGCGTCTTTGAAGGGCAACGGTCGCGACCGCGTTGCCGAGGCGATCGCCGCGTTGAAGGCCAAGGGCCTGATCTACGAAGGCCAGCTGCCCAAGCCCAAGGGGCATGACGAGGAGGAGTGGGAGGAGCGCGAACAAGTGCTCTTCAAGTCCACGCAGTTCGGTGACGACATCGACCGCGCGCTGCAGAAGTCCGATGGCTCCTACACCTATTTCGCGTCCGACATCGCCTATCACTACGACAAGCTGCAGCGCGGCTTCCGCCATCTCGTCAATGTGTTCGGCGCCGACCACATCGGCTACATCCCGCGCATGAAGGCGGCCGTCGCCGCGCTCTCGGGCGGCGAGGCCGATCTCGACATCAAGGTCTGCCAGCTCGTCAAACTCTTCAGGAACGGTGAGCCATTCAAGATGTCGAAGCGCGCGGGCACGTTCGTCACGCTGCGCGACGTGGTCGACGAGGTGGGTCGCGATCCGGTTCGCTTCATGATGCTATACCGGAAGAATGATGCGCCGCTGGATTTCGATTTCGCCAAGGTGACCGAACAGTCCAAGGACAATCCGGTCTTCTACGTTCAGTATGCGCATGCCCGCGCCGCCTCGCTCTTCCGCAATGCCGAAGAAGCATTTCCCGGTTTGACCCGCGACAGCGCGGAGGTTCGCGACGCCGACCTGTCCATGCTTGAAAACGCGGGCGAAATCGACCTGGTGAAGCGCCTCGCCGCATTCCCGCGACTGATGTCAGGTGCCGCCGCCGCCCACGAACCGCATCGTGTTGCTTTCTATCTCTACGAGCTTGCCTCCGCGCTCCACGCGCAGTGGTCGCGAGGCAATGATTCGCCACAATTACGCTTTATCCGACAAGATGATAGGGATGTGACCGCGGCGCGTTTGGCCATCGTCGCGGCAACGCAACGGGTGATATCCTCAGGATTGGCTGTTCTCGGCGTCGAGGCCCCCGACGCAATGCGTTAGAGTCGCGATTCTGAGGTGACATTTGCCCGCGAGGGCTGGGGATTTACCAATCATGGCACGCAACACCGGTCCCGCGAACGCTGCCCCGAGGTGGCCCGAGCCACGCGAAGGGCAGGCTGCGTCGCGCCAGGACCAGCAGCAGCCATATTCACAGCAGCCATATCCGCAGCAAGGCTACCAGCAGCCTCAGGGCCAGCCATATCCATATCGCGACGCGCCACAGGGTTACGACCCTTATGCCGGCAATCCCAATGCGCCGCATCAGCAGCCAGCACCTTACGGCCATCCAGCCGATCCATATGCGGAGCAGGCCGGCTATGCACCGGCTGGCCAGGGATACGCGCCGCCGCAGTCGACGCACTATGCGCCGCAGTTCGAGCCGTATCAGCCCCCGCAAGCCGCGCCGCCCATGCGCGGCGCCGATCAGGGGTGGGACCAACCGCAACAGTGGCAGCACGTGGATCCCGCTGCGGCGTATCAGCAGCCTGCACCGCACGCTCCGGCCCAACTGCCGGATCCGCCGCAATACGATCCCGCTGCCTATGGTCACCAGGATCCGCATTACGGCGGCCAAACCTATCAAGCACCTCATGCCGCTCCGCATCTGCGCGGTCCGACTTACGATCAAGCGCACGGCGGATGGCCAGCGCAGCCGGCGGCCGACGACCCCTACGCTCACCAGCAGGAGCCTGCCTGGGGCGCGCCTCAGGGCTATGATCAGCATGCCTACCAGGGTCACACAGGCTACGAGCAGCCCGGTTACGATCCGAGGGCCTACGGGCAGCAGGCATACGCCGATGCGGATTACGCGTCCGCACCTGCTGCTTATGGGTACGCAGATGCCGGCGCGTCCTACGCCGATCCGGCGGTAGCTGATCCCAGCCTCTATCCGCCGGAACCTGGTTTTGGCCCTCCCGATGCCGCCTACGCCCCGCCCGTGCACCACGGCGCAAACGGCTATGCGGACGAGGACTACGATCCTGACGAGTTGGCCTACGAGGATGACGATCTGCCGTCCGGTCGGTCTCGCTGGCTGAAGATCGCCGCAATCGCGGCTGCGGGGATCGTCGTCGTCGGAGGCGGCGTGTACGGCTACACTAAGTTCATGGGGACATCCAGATCCGGCGATCCGCCGCTCGTCCGCAAGGCTGACGCGCCTTCAAAGATCAAGCCTGACGATCCCGGCGGCAAGAAATTCGCCCACACCGATTCCAAGATTCTTGGACGGCTGAGCGACGGCGGTAGCAAGTCGGCCGCCGAAAGCAGCGCCGACCCGGAAAACGGCGGCACCCGCAAAGTCTCCACCATGGTTATCGGGCGTGACGGCTCGATCGTCGCCAGCCCAGATACAGAGCGCCCGCCGCCCGCACAGCTACCCCAGGCGGTCTCGCCGGTGCCGGGCATGACGATCGTGGACGGATTTGGTGGCCGCACGCCTCACGTCAGCGCGCAGCCTACGCCATCCGCGCCTTCGATGGTGAATGCTCCGCGCGCAGACTCGGGCGGCCCACCCCCGCCAGTTGCGGCGCCCAAGCAGACAGAGTCGCCGCCGCCCGCCAAGCCGGTCGTCATCGCCCGCACCGAACCCTCGACAGCTCGCGATGAGGCTGCGGAGCCGCCGGCCGCTTCCGCACCCGCCAGGAAGGTCGCACGTACCGCACCAGCTCCTCAGCCTTCGGCAACGGCGTCTTCCGGTGCCGGATATGTCGCCGTACTGGCGTCGATTCCTCGTTCTGGCTCAAGTCACATGGATGCCTTGAAGCAGTTTGCTGACCTGCAGCAGAAGTACTCCGCCCAGCTCGGCGGCAAGACGCCGGAAGTACAGGAGGCAAACCTGGGCGAAAAGGGCACGTATCACCGCCTCATCGTCGGACCTCCTGGGTCCAGGCAGGAAGCAAGCCGCCTGTGCAGCGAGCTCAAGTCAGCCGGGTATTCAAACTGTTGGATCAAGTCGTTTTGAGGTGTGCCGGCTGATCCGATTGGCGCTGCACCGGTGGCGCCCCCGGAGCGCGCGTCTGCCTCATGCACCATCGCGTATTCGCTGTCACCAACGGCACGTTCCGCGACGGGCGGCGCTCACTAGGGACGAATCGAAGTGTCCAATCGAGCAGCCTTCATCTGCGGGCTTGCAGATCTGGCCCTCAGTGCCAGGGAACGCCGCTTCCTCGCCGAGACGCGCCCTGCCGGCCTCATACTGTTCGCGCGCAACCTTGAAAGCCACGATCAGATCCGCCGCTTGGTCGGAGAAGCGCGCAGCGCAATCGGCGGCGACGACACCTTGGTGTTGATCGACCAGGAAGGTGGACGCGTTCAGCGCCTGCGCCCGCCGCTGGGTCGCGGCTTGCCGCCTGCTGCCGCCTATGCCGCGCTCTATGCTGAAGACGCCGGGATGGCCTGCCGCGATGCACACCTCGCAGCGCGTCTCCTCGCCGATGACCTGAAGGAGCTCGGCATCGACACCGATTGCGCGCCCGTATTGGACTTGCCTGTCGCCGGCGCTCACGAGATCATCGGGGATCGCGCCTATGGCGATACGGTCGCTCAGGTCGTTGCGCTAGGGCGCACCGTCGCCGAGGGTTTGATCGCCGGTGGCGTGCTGCCGGTCGTGAAACACATACCAGGGCATGGCCGTGCCACCTGCGACAGCCATCTGGCGCTGCCGGTCGTCGCTACCGCGCGTTCCGAGCTGGAAGAATCGGATTTCGCAACCTTCCAAGCTCTCGCCCACATGCCCGCTGCAATGACCGCGCACGTCATCTTCTCGGCCATCGACGACGCTTCTCCGGCCAGCACTTCGGCGACGATCACAGCGGAGATCATTCGCGGCCATATCGGTTTCGACGGCCTCTTGATGAGCGACGATCTGGGCATGAAGGCGTTGGTCGGCCCCATGCGCGCTCGCGCCGAGGCGGTAATAGCTGCTGGTTCGGATCTCGCACTCCATTGCAGCGGCGACTTCGCGGAGATGCAGGCGGTGGCGGCAGGCGTACCGGCCCTTTCGGGGCTGGCGTTGCGGCGCTTTGAAATTTCGGTTGCTGTTACGCGCTCCAGCGCCCCGTATGATCGCGTAGCAGCGGAAATGGCGCTGGCGGGCGTGCTGGCTCGCCACGACGCCGCGCGTGAATCGGTCTAAATTCAGCTCATTGTCGGGATCGCTTGACCTTCCCGGCCCTATGGCGCAACACGGCGGCAAATGACCAACGCATCGACCAGCAACGTGGCTGTGCCGGCAGGCGGGCCTGAGCAGGGCTCCTGGGGTGATCCGGGCGGCGAGGACACGCGCTCGCCCGAGGAGCAGTTGGTCATCGATGTCGAGGGTTTCGAAGGACCGCTCGATCTCCTGCTCGCCCTCGCGCGCACTCAAAAGGTCGATATCGCACGCATCTCGATCGTGACCCTTGTCGACCAGTATCTCGCGTTCATCCGAGATGCACAGCAGTTGCGCCTGGAGATCGCTGCCGATTACCTTGTCATGGCTGCGTGGCTTGCGTTCCTCAAGTCGCGCCTGCTTCTGCCGCGCGAGGAAGTGGCGGGCGAGGAGTTGACGGCGGAGGAAGCGGCGCAGCGGCTTGCCTTCCGGCTCATGCGCCTTGACGCCATGCGTCGCGCAGCCTCCGAACTGATGAAGCGCAATCGCCTTGGTCACGAGGTTTTCTCGCGTGGGTGGCACGAGCCCGTCGAGACGGTCAAGGAGACGCGCTACACCGCCGAGATCGTCGATCTTCTGAAGGCCTACGCCGATCAGCGCCGCCGCACGATCAAGGTCGAGCATGTTGTCAAGGCGCGTACCGTATGGTCCATCAAGGAAGCGCGCGGCCGTCTGGAGCGCCTTGTCGGCGCACGGCTCGGTCATTGGGTGCAGCTCGATCTGTTCCTGGTCGAGTATCTGCCATCGCCGGAAGCGCGACGCACGGTGTTGGCGAGTTCGTTCGGCGCAAGCCTCGAGTTGGCGCGCGAAGGGCTTGTGGAGCTTCGTCAGGACGGCGCGTTCGCGCCACTCTTCGTGCGCAAGCGCGAAGCATTGGCGCCGGAGCCGGCGGCCGCCTTGCCAGGCGGGTCGGCTGGCGATGGGCCGGCCAAAGGAGATCTCTAGTGGTCTGGATCGTGTGCGCGTTTCCACCAGACGTTAACGCGATCTAGTATTCGTCGGGCGCACGTCCCCCGCATTCAATGTGCCCTGACCCCGAGTTCCATGTGCGGAGTGCCATGAAAGACAACAAGCCGAGGGAGACGGCAAAGATGGGACCGCCCCGCTTGACATTGGTGCCCAAGGAAGGCGTCCGCGTTCCGCAGCGCGATGCACCAGGGCATGACGTTCCGCCGCCGCTCGCCGATCCCGAGGCCGGTGTTGCGCCGGCAGCAGATACGGAAAATATCACGGCGACGGATATGGCCCATGTTTCGGGCAATGAGCCTTCGGTCGCCGGCGAGATGGCTGAACGAAGCGAGGCTGACGAGACAGACCCCGTTTCGATGCTTGCCGCGCAGGACCGGCGCGAGAAACTCAGGATCGTTGAAGCGATCCTTTTCGCAGCACCAGAGCCGATGTCCGAGGAACAGATCGCGCTGAGCCTGATCGAGGGTGAAGATGTCGCTGCCCTGCTCGCCGACCTGCAAGAGATCTATGCGACGCGCGGGGTCAATCTCGTCAAGGTCGCCGGCAAGTGGGCGTTCCGCACCGCCGACGATCTGGCGTATCTGTTGCAGCGCTACGCGCGCGAGGAGCGGCGGCTTTCGAAAGCCGCGCTGGAGACGCTCGCCATCATCGCCTATCACCAGCCTGTGACGCGTGCGGAAATCGAGGAGATCCGTGGCGTCTCGACGTCGGCAGGCACCATCGACATTCTGCTTGAAACCGGATGGATCCGCCCGCGTGGGCGTCGCCGTGCGCCCGGTCGTCCGGTGACATATGGTACGACGCAAGACTTCCTCGCCCACTTCGGCATCGACACGATCAAGGATCTTCCGGGTCTCGCAGAGCTGAAGGGCGCAGGCCTCCTGGACGCCACGCTGCCGCCGGGGTTCACTGTGCCAGAACCGCGCGACGTCGCGGCCCTGATGCCGGACGAGTTGCCGCTTGAGGATGCGGAAGAGGACGTGCAGGGCGCACTCGCCTTGGATGAACAGGACATCGAGGATCCTACCGACGCGGCCGGCGGCGAAACGGGTGGCGACGCGCGCGAAATCGCCGACGGCGAAGCAGCTGCGGACAATGACGGCTCCCGCAGCGAACAGGCCTCCTGACAAGATCGCCATCGCTGTAGGTAGGATAGCCGCAACGCCACTTTGAGGTTGGTGCCGGCGCCGGGCGCCAGGCTCGCGTTCGGGCCCCGCCGGCAGACCGCAGCGATCCGCTTGCCGCGCGCCCTGGACCGGGCCATAAGGCCCTGGCAATGTTCGCGCGCTATCCCGATATGAACGCAAGTGCGCCGGGCGGTCTCCATGTGTGACGAGCGCACCCGGGATTGCGGTTGCGAACGTTGACCAGAGCCTGATCGGCGGAGATGGAAGCGCCAGAGATTCGATCTAAAGCGTGAATCAGTCTCTCAAAGGAGAGCCGGATCGGCGGAGATGGAAGCAGTCATGGCTCCATGGGACATGAACACGATCTAGAGGCACGGACTTGGGACATGCCGGAAGGGCATGAGGTGGAACGGGATTATGGACTGGAGTGTGAAGGGCTGGTTCGGACGTCGGAGCGAGGGCAGTGATGCCGTCGTGCCTGCCGTTGCCTCGTCGGGTCCCTCGATCGGTCCGGGTCTTCGCGCCGCCGCCACCTTTGCTGCACGCCTCACATTCGAAAATGTCGTGCGCCGCTACGAGGATGGCGATGCGCTCCTGGGTGTCGATCTCGATATTTCCCCCGGCGAAGTCGTCTGCCTGCTCGGCCCCTCCGGCTGCGGCAAGACGACTTTGCTGCGCATAGCCTCTGGAATAGAGCGGCCCACCAGCGGCCGCGTCCTCATCAACGGGCGCGAGGTTGCCGGCCCCAACCGCTTCGTTCCGCCCGAGGAGCGCAGCGTCGGCCTGATGTTCCAGGACTTCGCGCTGTTCCCGCATCTCACCATCCTTCAGAACGTGGCTTTTGGATTGAAGGCGCTGCCGCCAGATGTTGCCCGCCGCGAGGCCATGAGTGTGCTCTCCCGTGTCGGCCTGGAGAGTTACGCCCCGGCCTATCCACATATCCTCTCCGGCGGCCAGCAGCAGCGCGTGGCGTTGGCTCGCGCCATTGTGCCGCGCCCGTCTGTCGTGCTGATGGACGAGCCTTTCTCCGGTCTCGACGTCCAGTTGCGCGACAGCATGCAGGAGGAGACATTGGCGTTGCTGCGCGAGACGCGAGCCACCTGCATGATCGTCACGCATCACCCCGAAGAGGCCATGCGCATGGGCGATCGCATTGCCGTCATGCGCAAGGGCCGCATCGTCCAGCTCGGTCGTGCCGAGGATCTTTACCATCATCCCAAAGAGCTGTTCGTGGCGCGCCTGTTCTCGGAGATCAACGAGATCGCGGCCAACGTAAGGAACGGCGTCGTTGACATGCCGTTCGGTCGCGTCCAGGCAGACGGGATGAAGGACGGCGAGCCGGTCATGGTTTGCATTCGCGAGCGGGGTATACGACTGCATCCGGCAGGCACGTGCGGCCTCGCGGGGCGTGTACTGCACGTCAAATTCCTCGGCGACGTCGGACTGGTGGAGATCGGCGTTCACGGATTCGACGAACCGTTGCGCGCCCGCACGCGCGTCGCCGTGGGGGAGGTCTGGAGCAAGGGCGCGGAGGTCAGTGTCGAGATCGATCCTGCACGCATCCTGGTATTCCCGAAGCAGGCATGTGAATCGAAGTAGTTTCAAATGGTTGCGGCAACAACGCAAAGGTACGGGCTTGCTTGCCGCCCCACAACCTTTCTGTAATAGTGCGGCCAGTCGAAGGAATTGACGCCGCAAAAGGCGAGGAGTTTAGCGTATGGGCGCGATGAGTATCTGGCACTGGGTCATCCTGCTGTTGATCGTGGTGCTTCTGTTCGGTCGAGGAAAGATTTCCGAGGTCATGGGCGACGTTGCCAAAGGCATCAAAAGCTTTAAGAAGGGCATGGCGGACGACGACGATACGGTCGACAGCGGCACGTCCAAGACCATCGACCACAAGCCGGCGGTCGAAGCTTCCAAATCATCCGAGCACACGAAGGCTGGTTGATCTCGCAATTCGCACACCGCTTGGTTGGCGGCACCATGTGACAGGTGGCGCGCCTGCGGCGTGTGTTCTTCTCGCGCGGCGGTCGCTGTGGCGCACGCTGCTTAATCTAGTTCAGCAAGACGTGGCATGTTCGATATCGGTTGGAGCGAGCTGTTGGTCCTGGGCGTCATCGCCCTGATCTTCGTTGGCCCCAAGGAATTGCCGGGCCTGCTACGCACGATTGGCCGCTATGCCGGCGTGCTGAAGCAGCAGGCTTCCGAATTCCGCGCGCACTTCGATCAGGCGCTGAAGGAAGCTGAACTCGATCAGCTCAAGAACGACATCACAGGTTTCCGAAACGAGATGGAGGGAGCGGCTCGCGATGCAATGCGCGCTGCTGAGAAGCAGGCCGAGAGCGCTGGTCGTGCCGTCAAGGATACCAAGAACACCAAGAACGCCGCGAGCACGTCCTCTGCGCCCGGCACGCCCATTTCCGAGCCCGATCCCTTTGACGGACCTGACATCACCGACGAGAACGGCCTGCCAGTAGAGCGGTCAGAGAGCGTTGCTGCAGAGTCTCGAAACGAGGGTTCGTCGAGCCAGAAGAGCGCCGAGTCTCCCGCCAGTGCGCCTGCTTCCGGCACCGCGCCCGCTTCTGCGGTTGAAAAGACCGGAGCTGCCGAGCCGTGACCGACATGACTTCGCCGGACGCCCAGAGGAATGGTGGCGACGATGGCCGTGAAGAGATCGACGCTTCGAAGGCGCCGTTGCTCGACCACTTGATCGAGCTGCGCCAGCGCCTGATCTACTCGGTTGCCGCGTTCTTCGTCATGTTCATCGGCTGTTTCGCGGTTGCCAAGCACATCTACAACATTCTGCTGTGGCCATTCGTCCGGGTCGTCGGTACCGAGCACGCCAAGACGATCTACACGCATCTGCTCGAGAAGTTCTTTGTCGACATCAAGGTGGCGATGTTCGGCGCCGCATTCCTGTCGTTCCCGGTTGTGGCCGTGCAGATCTACAAATTCGTGGCCCCCGGCCTCTACAAGAGCGAGCGGGCAGCCTTCCGTCCCTACCTGATTGCAACCCCGCTGTTGTTTCTCCTGGGCGCGGCGATCGTCTACTTCATCGCCATGCCGCTTCTGGTGCGCTTCTCCGTCGGCTTCCAGCAGGTAGCCTCCGACGGTCAGGCATCCATCGAGCTCTTGCCGAAGGTCAGCGAATATCTCTCCCTCATCATGACCCTGATTTTCGGCTTCGGGATCTGCTTCCAGTTGCCGGTTATCCTGACGCTGCTGGCCCGGGCCGGCGTCGTGACATCTGAGAGCCTGATAAGCGCGCGCCGCTATGCCGTGGTTGGGATCTACGCCGCCGCCGCGGTGCTGACCCCTCCCGACGCTATTTCCATGCTGATCATGGGTACCCCCACGTGGCTCCTCTACGAGGCGTCGATCTGGATCGTAAAGCGCGTCGAAAAACATGCTCCGAAGCCGGCTGCGTGAACTGGTTTAGCCAGTGGCTGCGAGCGGCCTTGGTCCTGAGGTATCGATCTCATTTCCGGCGTGCCATAGGTCATATGTCGCCTGCATCCAGAGCCACGATGCAGGTGAAGTGCCAGCACAGCTTGTCTTTTTGATCCCGCATCTGGACCGGTGCGGGCTGGCGTCCTATAGGTCAGGCCAGATTCGGGCGCGCGCGATGCTGCGCGATCAACTGCATCGGAATGACACCGCGCCAGCCATGATCACCGAAGGGGGTGCCTCGTGTTCGACATTAAATGGATCCGTGACAACGCCGAGACCTTCGATAGCGGGTTGAAGCGCCGCGGGCTCGAGCCGCTGTCGGCCAGACTGATTGAGCTGGACGAAGCCCGCCGCCGCCACCAGACCAAGCTTCAGGATGACCAGAGCCGCCGCAACGCCGCCTCAAAGGAGATCGGCAAGGCGATGGCCGCCAAGGACACTGCCACCGCCGACAAGCTGAAGGCCGAGGTGGCGGAACTCAAGGAGGTTATCCAGGGTGGCGAGGACGAGGAACGCCAGCTCGTCACAGCTCTCAACAATGCGCTGTCAGTCATTCCAAACCTGCCGCTGCCCGAGGTGATCGACGGAAAGGATGAGCACGACAACAAGGAAGTTCGCCGCTGGGGGGCGCCGCCGAAGTTCGACTTCTCGCCAAAGCAGCACTTCGAGCTAGGTGAGGCGCTGGGCCTCATGGACTTCGAAACGGCGGCGAAGGTTTCAGGCGCCCGGTTTGTGTTCCTGAAGGGTGCGCTGTCGCGGCTGGAGCGCGCGATTGCCTCGTTCATGATCGATCAGCACACCGGTCCCGCTGGTGACAACCTCGGCGGCTACACCGAGTTCAATCCGCCGCTGCTCGTGAAGGATCGCGCCGCCTACGGTACCGGCAACCTGCCCAAGTTCGCCGAGGACCTCTTCCACACTGACAACGGCTTCTGGCTCATCCCCACGGCGGAAGTTTCGCTCACCAACATCGTGCGCGAGGAAATCCTCGATGCGGACAGGCTGCCGATGCGCATGACTGCGTGGACGCCGTGCTTCCGTTCCGAAGCGGGAGCGGCGGGCAAGGACACGCGTGGCATGGTCCGCCAGCACCAGTTCTCAAAGGTCGAACTTGTGTCGATCACGAAGCCGGAAGACTCGATAGCAGAGCACGAGCGCATGACGGCCTGCGCTCAGGGCATCCTCGAAAAGCTGGGTCTCCCCTACCGCACCATGATGCTGTGCACCGGAGACATGGGCTTTGCCTCGCAGAAGACCTACGACATCGAGGTCTGGTTGCCGGGTCAGGACACGTATCGCGAGATCTCGTCGTGTTCGGTCTGCGGCGATTTTCAGGCCCGCCGCATGAATGCGCGTTATCGTGCCGGCGAAAAGGACGTGCGCTTCGTGCATACGCTGAACGGCTCCGGTCTCGCGGTCGGCCGCACTCTGATTGCGGTCATGGAGAATTATCAACAGGCCGACGGTTCCATCGTCATCCCGGATGCACTGAAGCCGTATATGCATGGGATCGAGAGGATCGAAAAGACAAGCTAGGCCGGGACAAGGTGAGAATTCTCGTAACCAATGACGACGGTATCAATGCGCCGGGCCTCAAGGTCCTGGCCGACATCGCGCGCAACCTGACCGATGACGTCTGGATCGTGGCGCCCGACACAAACCAGTCGGGCGCTTCGCATTCTCTCACCCTTCACGAGCCGCTGCGCTGCATGGAGGTGGCGGAGAAGTCATTCGCCGTGCGTGGCACGCCGACGGATTGCGTCATCATGGGCGTGCGCCACATCCTCCTGCAATCGCCGCCCGATCTCATTCTGTCGGGCGTCAATCGCGGCTCCAATCTGGCTGAGGACGTTACCTACTCGGGCACGATTGCTGGTGCGATCGAAGGTTCGCTGTTGGGCATACGCTCGCTCGCGTTGAGCCAGTCGATCGACTACGAGGCAGGCGACATTCATTGGGAGACGCCTCTCATCCACGCACCCGACATCGTGCGCCGCATGCTCGAGACGGATTGGAATCCGGCTGTCCTCATGAACATCAACTTCCCCGCGCTCGCGCCAGATGACGTGAAGGGCGTGATGGTGACCGTGCAGGGCAAGCGCGATCAGTCACTGCTGCATATCGACGAGCGCTTCGACAATTGGAAGCAGCCATATTACTGGTTCAACTTCGAGCGCCGCCGTTCCAATCCTCTCGAAGGCACCGACCTGTGGGCGATCTATCAGGGCCTTATCTCGGTGTCGCCGCTGACGCCAAACCTGACGCATTTGCCTGCAACCGAAGCATTGAGCGGCATATTCAAGCCGCGCGGCTCCACAACCTGATGCATGATTCTGAATTGTTGGAAGCCTTGAACAACTCGTTCCCGCTGCCGCGGTAATCGTACGTGTGGGAGCCTCGTCGCGTTCGTGAGAATGAAGCTTCGACGCGGTTCCAGAATGACGCCTCACGTAGGGCAATGGAATGCTTTGCCTTCGCCGCGCAGTCGACGCCAACGAAGTGCATTGCCCCGGAAATGTCTCAACTCGGCCAAACGCCTCGCACAATCGCTCACTAGAACGTGAGCTGTGGCATTCGTTCCTGGCGTGCAGCGCATTTTCCTTCGGCCGTGTCGGCCTAGTGTGATGATCGAGAAGTCCGCTTCATACTTTTCGACCGGGTTGCGAGGCGGGCTTCTCGATCCCAATCACACTAGAACTCTGAAATTGCTAGTGTCGTCAGAAACGCGAAATTCGTTCCGAGGGTGCCGCAGAATGTGACGAATTTCGCGATCACGACACTAGGGCTGATCCGACTTTGCAAAACACGGCAAGAACAGAGTTTCAATCGGCGAGGCCGCTTTTGCATGCGCAAGCGGCTGGGGCACGCCGCACCGAGCTTGGGAGAGGGACTCCGTCCGCCCATTAAGGGTTGATTAACCGGTTAAGGGTTAATCAAGGAGGGAGTAGAGGTGCGTATCATGAAATGTTTTCAGCGTAACGATCGGGACTTGAGCGGTTCGGCGAGGCCGGGCGCGCTCTTCACAGCGTTAACCCTTGCACTGACCCTCGGCGGCTGTAGTGCAGATGTGGGGCGCTTCGATTTCCCCGCTTTCAATCTCAACGGCGACAGTGGCACAACGAGTGCGCTGCCGACGCCATCCGAGCCGGTGGTGTCACAGAGGTCGTCGCTGTCCGGCGGGCGTGACAGTTTCGGCGGTGGCGCCTATCCGCCCCCGGCGAACCGCTCCGGTGATCGGGTCGACATGGCGGCACTTCCCGAGCCCGCTGCGCCGCCATCACCGCCGCCGCAGAGCTATTCCACGAGATCAGCTTACGGGACCAGCGCCTACGAGCCGCCGCGCGCTAACTATCAGCCTCCTGCCACGCCGAGTTACGAACGCTCGCGCCGCGCTGCAACCGCTGGGGAAACGGTTCAGGTACAGCGGGGCGATACGCTCTATGGGATCGCGCGCTCCAACGGCGTCACTGTGAACGAGTTGATGGCAGCCAACGGCCTTGGTTCCCCGACGATCCATCCGGGTCAGACGTTGCGTTTGCCGGGCGGCGCGAGGCCGATTGCGGCGCCGCTCGACTCGACGCCTGCGCGCAGGACCGCGTCTGCCACGCCGTCGCGGGTCCCGGCTCCTGCAATTCCGGCGCAAGACTGGCGCGGCACCTATCAGGTGCAGGCAGGAGATAGCCTCTATCGTATCGCCCGACAGCATGACGTGCGCGTTGCCGATCTGCAGCGCGCCAACGGCATCACCAACCCGCGTCAGCTGAAACCGGGCAGCACACTGCGTGTGCCGGGTAGTGCGGATGCGCCGGCGAGAGTTGCCGCCGCGCCCTATGCCACTGAGCACGACAAAGGCGAGCCGCAGGCGCCGCGTGCGATTCAGTCGACCACGCAGCCGACCGTTATCAACTCCGAACGGCGCGTCGCCGCGCTCGATACCGGTCGCATCAGCGATGCCGCGCCCTCGGCCCCGCCGGATCATGCAAAACCAGTGCAGACCGTGGCCATTTCACCGAGCCAGATCGCCAGCAATAGTTTGCGCTGGCCGTCCAAAGGCAAGATCCTATCGGGCTTCGGCCAGCGCGCCGACGGCACCCACAACGACGGCATCAATATCGCTGTTCCCAAGGGTACAGAGGTGCACGCCGCCGCCGATGGAGAGGTGGCCTATGCCGGTTCCGAATTGAAGGGCTATGGCAATCTTGTTCTGCTCCGCCACGACAACGGCTGGGTCACGGCGTACGCGCACGCTGACCAGTTGCTCGTCAAGCGCGGCGACAAGATCCGTCGCGGCGATGTGATCGCCAAGGCCGGTGCGACCGGTCAGGTGGATCAGCCGCAACTGCACTTCGAGCTTCGCCAGGGCTCCAAGCCCGTCGATCCGCTGCCCTATCTGGATCGGCTCTGAAAGCCTGGCGATTGAGCGGGGGAATATCGCGCGCAAAGCCGCGAGGGAATGAGGGAAATGCGGAAGGGCCGGCCACGGGGGCCGGCCCTTTTGTTTGCATGAGATTGAACACCGTGTTGTTTGATTGCGGTTCCGCGCGACATGCACAAAAGCAAGGATTCAAAGAGTAAGGAGCGAACCTGAAAATTCGCGACGCGTCTCAGCGGCTATTCCGCTTTCAGCGTCTGCCCCAGCCGCCCCGCCAGGTCCTGGATGTACTGCCAAGCGACGCGGCCCGACCGTCCGCCGCGTGTGATGGACCATTCCAAGGCGTCGCGCTTCAACTCCTCGTCGTCGATCTTCAGCCCATGATAGGCGACATATCCGCGGATCATGTCGAGATACTGGTCTTGCGTGCCGTTGTGGAAGCCGAGCCAGAGCCCGAAACGGTCTGAAAGCGAGACCTTTTCCTCCACGGCCTCTGAGGGATTGATCGCGGTGGATCGTTCGTTCTCCATCATGTCGCGCGGCATCAGGTGCCGGCGGTTTGATGTTGCGTAGAAGATGACGTTCTGCGGCCGCCCCTCGATGCCGCCTTCCAGCACCGCCTTCAGCGACTTGTATGAAGTGTCGTCCTTGTCGAACGACAGGTCGTCGCAGAACACGATGAAGCGCTCGGGCGCCGCGCGCATATACGACAGGCATCTGGGCAGGGTCGAAATATCCTCGCGATGGATCTCGACGAGCTTCAGTCCCGGAGCACCCGATTTCTCCGTCTGCTTCGCCGCATGGCCATGGATCGCCTTGACCGACGACGATTTGCCCATGCCCCTGGCGCCCCACAAGAGAGCATTGTTGGCCGGCAGCCCGTTGGCGAACCGCATGGTGTTGTCCAGCAGTTGCCGGGTGGCATGATCGATACCCTTGAGGAGCGCGAGCGGCACCCGGTTGATATGCGCGACCGGTAGGAAGATGCCGGGATCGGGCTGCCATACGAAGCCATCCGCTGCCCCGAAATCCGGCGCGGGGGGCGGCGGCGGAGCCAGGCGTTCGAGTGCCGCGACAATGCGCTCCAGCCGCTCGGCCGTCGGATTTTGTGTCGGTGAGGTATCGGTCATGGCCACCTGCAAGGGGTCGTCGGGGCTGGTCCACAAGGCAGCCCTTTGGCGCCGTGGCGGGTGCCACGCCGGCACCGCGCGCGTTCTAGCCCCTGATGAGGCCTTTTTGCCAGCATTTCTGTTGCGATTTCATGGGCTGTTCCAGTTGCAATAGGGCCACGCGGAACTATAGTCGCGCGCGAAACACCTGTCGTTACACCCGACCGCCATCTTGCGATGGCGGGTGCGGGCGTTTACATGCGCGGTGATGCAAAAAGGGAAATCTCCATGAATTTCATCACTCCGGCCTTCGCCCAGGGCGCTTCCCCCGGCGGCGACGCGTTCACCAGTCTCATCATCCCGATGATCCTGATGGTCGCCATCTTCTATTTTCTGATCATCCGGCCGCAGCAGTCCCGCGCCAAGCAGCATCGCGAACTGGTCGACAAGGTTCGCCGTGGCGATACCGTTATCACCTCCGGTGGCTTCGTTGGTCGCGTTACCAAGGTTTCCGAAGGCTCCGACGAGATCGAGATCGAGCTTTCCGATCAGCTGCGCGTACGCGTCGTCAAGGGAACGCTTATGGACGTGCGCTCCAAGGGAGAGCCGGTGAAGGAAGCGGGCTGATCGCGCACCGGCGTCGGAGCACGCGGACCGCGTCGCCCCACCAACCGCCCGTGCCGGACCGGACGATCCGGACATGGATGTCCGCTCACTTTGTTGAACAGGCAAGGAAGGCTGTACCTCCATGCTTCATTTCAGTCGCGCCAAGATCATTGCGATCGTGCTCGTCTGCCTCGGCGGCATTCTGGCAACGCTGCCTAACTTCCTCCCCAAGCAGACGGTCGAGTCCTGGCCGACGTATCTGCCACACAAGCAGCTCAGCCTGGGTCTTGACCTGAAGGGCGGCGCCCATCTCCTGCTAGAGATGGACACCAAGGAACTCATGGAGAAGTGGCTGCAGTCGATCCGTGAGGATGTCCGCGGTGCTCTGCGTACCGCACGAATCGTCAACAACGCAGGCATCCGTGACAATGCGGTCGTGGTTACGCTCGACAACGCATCCAATACGGCCAAGGCGCTCGAGGAACTCAAGAAGCTCGTCCAGCCGATCGGCAACGCGATACTCGGCACGAGCGGAAACAATCTGACGGTGGAAGCCGGCGAGCAGCCCGGTCTCATCACGGTCAAGCCTACCGAGCAGGCATACAAGGAGCGCCTGACCAATGCGATCGGCGCAGCCGTCGAGGTCATACGGCGCCGAATCGACGCCCTGGGTAATGTCGAGGCCAACATCGTCCGCCAGGGTGCCGAACGCATTCTTGTGCAGGTGCCGGGTTTCGAGGATACCGCGGGCCTGAAGGCGCTGATCGGCAAGACCGCCTCGCTCACGTTCCACGACGTGCATCCGACCGTCACGGCGGAAGAGGCTCAGGCCACTCGCGTTCCCTACGGCTACAAGATCGTGCCGTACGACAAGGCCCAGGAAGGCAGCGTCCTCATCAAGGATACGCCTGAAGTGACTGGCGAGGATCTGGTCGATGCACAGCCGGGATTCGACCAGCGCACTAACGAGCCCATCATTTCGTTCCGCTTCAACCAATCGGGCGCACGCAAATTCGGTCGCTACACGAAGGACAACGTCGGCCGACCGTTCGCCATCGTGCTGGATAACGGCATCGACGCCGCAACCGGAAAGCGTGACCTGAAGGTACTCTCGGCACCCGTCATTCGCGAGCCGATCCTTGGGGGCTCGGGTCAGATCTCGGGTAACTTCACGGTTCAGTCGGCCAACGAACTGGCGGTACAGATCCGCTCTGGCGCCTTGCCCACCTCCTTGACTATCGTCGAGGAGCGCACGGTTGGAGCTTCGCTCGGCAAGGATTCCATCGAGGCTGGCGAATGGGCAGCCGTCATCGGTACCGCGGCCGTCGCCTCCTTCATGTTGTTTGCCTACGGCCTGTTCGGGATCTTCGCCTTGATCGCTGTTGCGCTGAACCTGTTCCTGATCGTCGGTGTCATGTCGACGCTGGGCTCGACGCTGACACTTCCCGGAATCGCCGGCCTGGTCCTCACGGTGGGTATGGCAGTCGACGCCAACGTACTCATCTACGAGCGCATTCGAGAGGAATTGCGCAACGCCAAGACGCCGATCTCGGCAATCGAGGCAGGATTCAATCGTGCATTCACCACAATTCTCGATAGCAACCTGACAACGCTGATCGCCGGCCTCGTGATGTTCTGGCTGGGTGCCGGCCCCATCCGGGGCTTCGCCGTTACGCTGTCGCTCGGCATCTTCGCAACCGTCTTCACCGCCTTCACCGTGACCCGTTTGCTGGTCTCAATCTGGATCGCGCGCCAGAAGTCGAAGAAAATTCCCGCGCCGCTCTGACGGTCTATGCAGGAAAGGGATTAAGACAAATGTTCAAGGGCGTCGATTTCTGGCCGCATAACACGCGCCTGCCGATCATGGAGTTGCGCCGCCTTTGTATCGGCATTTCGTGGGTCGCAGCCCTGCTGGCGATTGCCGCGCTGTTCGCTATTGGGTTGAACTTCGGCATTGACTTCAAGGGAGGCTCGCTGTTCGAGGTGCGCCATACGAGCGGCACCGTCGATGTCGCAAAAGTTCGCGAGACGCTCGGCAAGTTGGGATTGGGCGAGGTGCAGATCCAGGGACTCGATCAGCCGGGCGAAATCCTGATCCGCGTCGAAACGCAAAAGCCGAAGGAAGGGCAGAACGCCGAGCAGGCACAGCAGGCGGTGGAAGGCCGCGTGCGCGAGGCGCTGGGCTCTGATTTTGAGTTCCGCCGGACCGAGGTGGTGGGCCCCGCCGTTTCCAGCGAATTGAAGCGGGACGGTGCCATTGCGGTCACCTTCGCGATCGTCGGCATCCTGCTTTATGTCTGGTTCCGCTTCGAGTGGCAGTTCGGCGTCGCAGCGATCCTGGCGCTCGTCCACGACATCTTCATTACACTTGGCGTTTTCGCGGTGCTTCGCCTTGATTTCGGTCTGTCGGAGGTCGCAGCACTGCTCACCCTCGCGGGCTACTCGATCAACGACACGGTCGTCGTGTTTGATCGGATCCGTGAGAACCTGCGGCGCTACAAGAAGATGCCGCTCGTGGAACTGATGAACCTGTCGATCAACGAAACGCTCTCGCGCACGGTTCTGACTGCGACGACGACGTTTCTGGCGGTCCTCGCGCTCTACGCGTTTGGCACCGAGGTTATCAAGGGCTTCTCGTTTGCCATGCTGTTCGGCATCATCATAGGCACGTGGTCGTCGATCTTCGTGGCCTCGCCGTTCCTGTTGTGGATCGGCGTCAAGCGCGACTGGTCAGGTGAAGGCAGCGCCGCATCAGGATCCGCAGCGAAGGCCAAGGCATGATCGCAGGTCCCGGCGTCATGACGGGAGCAACATGATCGACGATCCGGGGTGTCGGTTGCGCCACGCGGAAGGTTTGCGTCCATGACGACACTGGAAGGAAGCTATCCCTATCAGGTGCCGATCGACGCCTACGGCAACGGAGGCTTCCGCTTTGCCGATATGAGTCACAAGGGATCGCTGCTGTGTCTGCCGAGTGGCATAAGGGCGTGGCGCACGGCTGTATTCCCGGCGGACCTGACGCCGGATGACTTCGTGGCGGTGTTCGCCGAGGCCGATCGGATCGATGTACTGCTGTTGGGCACCGGCGCCGCGCACGTCATGCCCGCGCCGAATGTGCGTGCGGCTTGCGCGGAGGCCGGCATAGGCATAGAGCCGATGACGACCGGTTCCGCCGCGCGCACCTACAACATTCTCCTCGGTGAGCGGCGCAAGGTGGCGGCCGCATTGATCGCGGTCGAATGAGGGAGACGCCGCGATGCGCAGCATAATCGAAAGCCCGTGGTATTCTTCTGCGCTCGGGATTGCGCTGACCGTGGCACTGATGGCTGTGGCCGCCGCCAATGCGTTCGACGTTATGTCCGCCACTGCGATGACGGTCCGCGCACTGCACGTGCTGGCGGCAATGGTCTGGGCAGGATTGATCGTGTTCGTCAATTTCGTCCAGCTGAAGGCGCTGAACGCCGTGTCCGAAGCTGAACGACCGCTCATCGTCCGCCACATTGCAAGCCCCACTGGCCGGCTTTTCACCGCCGCTGCCCACGCCACATTGGCGACGGGTGCCATCATGCTCCTGGCTGTCGGGGCGGACGTGCATCACCGCATGCTGCTCATGCTGGCCGTGGCGGGCGGTCTCGCCATGTGGGCCATCGTGCAGTTCATCCTGCGCCCCAACGTCGCGCGCGTCACCGGCAGGGTGGCGGCGAGCGATGCCGAGAAAGCTGCCGCGCGCATAAGCATTGCGACGTGGGCGCGCATCAATCTGGTTCTCGTCGTTCCGGTGTCGGTCGCCATGTTGGTGGCTGCGCATGCCGGGCTGTAGGGCGGGCGGCATGGACCATGCGCGCGACACTGCCAGATGCGTCGGCCGACCATGCTGACCGAAACTGAACGCACCGAGATCATCGCCGCGGCGCGACGTGGCGCACACGATTATTACCTGTCAGCATTGCTGGCACCGAAAAAGGCGAAAGACGACCTGCTTGTGCTGGCAGCCTTCGAGGGAGAACTGCGCCGCATCAGTGAGACCATAGGTGATCCGATACTCGCCGAGATCCGCTTGCAGTGGTGGCGCGATGCAGTCTCGGCAATGGCGGACATGCGGCAGAGCGGCCACCCGGTCGCCGATGCTCTGGCGCGACTCGTGACTTCGCGCCACGTATCGGCCGCGTCGCTGCATAAAAGCATCGACGCCAGGAGCGCCGAAACGGGCACGGAGCCGATTGCAACCGAACAGGACCTCGATAGCTATCTTGATCGGACGGACGGAGCGGCCCTGGCGCGCGCCGTCGCAGTCGCTTCGACGCACATCGCCGTACCCGAACCCAGGCCGGCTCTGGTGCAGGCCGCCGGCCGCTGTGTCGGGCTTTCGCGCATCCTGCTCGACCTCTCGTGGCGGCGGGAATCGGGCCGTCCACCGGTACTGCCCGGCACCACTGCCAGAGCAATTACCCAGTCAGATGTGCACTGCCAGGGCAGCGATGCAACCGAAGATATCGCACGGCTGGAGGCCCGATGCCGCGAATACGCGGACCGGGCTGGCAGGCTTCTGCGCGAAGTTCGCGGCAGCTGGGCCGAACTGCCCCGTTGGCATAGGGCCGCGCTCGGGCCGGTTGCCCTTGTCGGGCCTTATTTAAAGGGTCTGCAAAGGGTTGGATGCCATGCGCCGCACCCCGGGGGTGTGATTTCGCCAGTCTCGCGCGTCGCGCGACTGTGGTGGGCCGTCCGCTTCGCCCGTTTGTGAGCCCCGGCGGGCTGCAGTCCGGAACGCCGGACGGGAGGTGGGCGCCGTTGGTTTGGAGAGATCGGATGAGACGCGGCACCGCCCGCGCGCAACGCGCGGCAAGAACTGCGCTGGGTATTGCGGTTGCTGGACTGGCGACCGTCGGTTGCCTTGCACACGTGCACGCGCAGGATAGCTATGCCCCAGGCGGACCTATCATCGTCACCCCCTTGCCGCCACCTCAGGACGACCAGCAGCCACCATATCTGCCGCCGATGGATCCGCTGCCGAATGCGCCCGCGCCGTTGCCTCCGGCGGGCTCTGGTGCCGACGCCGCAGCCGCGCCTTCCGGCAAGCCTGATGGCGTTGCCCGCGAAAGCGTGACGCCGCGTTCGCCCGATGAGATCGAGAAGATCATCGAGTCTGCGCCCGCACCGCAGGGAGTACCTGCCCAGCCGGCCCTGTCGGATCCCGCCGACGCGGTTTTCCGGGCTTCTCCGCCAAGTTTCCGCGGCAAGCCGATTGCCCCGAAGCTCAACTGGCGCGTTGAAAATCCGTTCCGCTTCTTTGCCGACCCGGCAGCCACGGCGATGCACCGCCGCGCCTACGAGTCGCTGCAGGATGGTGAGCGGCGCAGTCCGGTGCTCGGAGCCGAGCGCCTGCTGGCCGCGCGCATGCCTCGCGGATGGGCTGCCGAAGTAATTGACGCGACCTGCTGGAACACGCGCCTCAACCGGCATCAGTGTGACGATCACGGTGATTACCTCTCGCCGCATATGCATCGCGTCGAGATTTCGATTGAAGGCATGCCGGATGCCGCCACCGTCTCGTGCCAGTGGTCATCTGTCCCGCGCGACACCGGCATCAATACTGCGCCGCCTGTATCGGTCCTCCAGCCATGCAACATGCCCATGAAGCTCGCGGTGCCATATCCGGCTGGAGCGGATGTCGCCGTTTCCGTCGGTGGTGTCGAACTGCAACGCACGACGATCAAGGTTCGGGATCTGCTGATCGTAGGCATGGGAGATAGCTTCGCCTCCGGCGAGGGCAATCCGGATGCGCCGGTGCGCTTTTCGCGCGATCGTGCGACAGCCTATGGCGATGCCAAGAGCGAGCCCACCGTGAGCGGCTTTCCCGCCCGCGATGGGGACTGGAAGCAGATTGGCGACCAGGCGTTCATCGATGGCAATGCACGCTGGCTCGACCAGGCCTGTCACCGGTCGCTCTATTCGCATCAGTTGCGCGCCGCCCTGCAGCTGGCGATCGAGGCGCCGCACCGGGCCGTGACCTACGTTGGCCTGGCATGCTCGGGCGCCGAGATCACGGATGGACTTTTCCTGCGATACAAGGGCAACGAATGGGTGCCGAATCCGCCTCAGCTGTCGCAGATCTCGGCCGCCGCTCAGGCCCAGTGTGACAAGACGCGCGCCGAGCCGCAGGACCTGCCGGAGGCCTATCACATCAAGGGTGCCGTGCCCGAGCTGGGCGGCTTGGTTCTCTACAAATGTCCCGTCGAGCACGCGCGCCCGATCGACCTACTGTTTCTCTCCATCGGCGGCAACGACATCGGTTTCGCACGCCTTCTGGCCAATGCCATCCTGAGCAACCAGTCGACACTGCGAAAGCTCGGCGGCTGGTTCGGCCAGGTGCACGGCCAGTCAGAGGCGTCCGGCCTGCTCGACACGCTCAACGAGCGATACAAGGCATTGAACCGCGCGCTGCACAACATCCTGCATATTCCCTGGGACCAGAGCGACCGCATCCTGCTGACGGGCTATCCGGGCCTTGCGCTGCTCGGCGACGGCAGCCAGGTCTGCCCCGACGGCACTGCCGGCATGGAGGTCGTCACCGATTTCCGCCTCAGTGCTCAGAAGGCGCGTGAAGGTGTTTGGGTTTCCGACAAGCTCAACCGGATCATGGAAAGTAGCGCCAGGAAATATGGCTGGACCTTCGTCGAGCACCATCGCCGCGCCTTTGTCGACCGCGGCATCTGTGCGGGCTTCACGGATAACGCATTTTCCATTGCCGACGACCTGCGCTTGCCGCGCAAGATCGACGGCCGCTGGGAGCCATACAATCCAGCTGACTATCTTCCTTATGCCAAGCGTCAGCGCTGGTTCCGGACTCCCAATGACGCATTCCTGACGGCCAACTTCCACGTTGCTCCCTCGATCCTTCAGAAGGCATTGAAGCTGAAGAGTCTGTCCTATTTCCAGCTCGTACTGGCCGCGACCTATTCCGGCGCCTTCCATCCGACCGCCGAGGGGCATGCCGCTATCGCAGATGCCCTCGTCGAGCAATCGCGCGCGGTGCTGGAGCGCTACGGTGCGGCAACGCCAACTTATGCCGATCGTGCGCAGGCGGCGCAATAGAGCATGTTTAGCTGAAGTGTGCAGCGGTTCAGCGTGAAAAGCATGCTCAACCAAGAGCGAGCATGTTTAGCTGAAGTGTGCAGCGGTTCAGCGTGAAAAACACGCTCCAGGCAATGGACTGGATCGTGAGCGTATTTCCCGAAACATGAACACGATCTGCTGTCGCCGCGAGCTATCGCACCGGCGCCCGGCCCGTGCAACGATGCGACGAACTCTTGAAATCCGGCCCGCATCGCGTCACGCTGCGGTTCCGCAAACAAGGGGAGACGATACGATGGCGCAGGAAATGGTACTGACCGTGATCGCGCGCGACCGGCCAGGCCTTATAAAAGCGCTATCTGAGACTATCGACACCTACGCCGGCAACTGGATCGATAGCTCCATGGCACGGCTGGGCGGCGAATTTGCAGGGATCGTCCGGATCGCGGTGCCTGACGAGAGCGCCACGGCGCTGGAAGCGGCGCTCGGATCGCTCGGCGACGCCGGCATCTGGGTAACAATCCGCCGCGGCCAGCCGGCCGCCACGCCGGCAACTGCGCGAGGGCGCCACATCCGCATTTCGCTCACCGGTGTCGATCATCCCGGCATCATCCACGAGGTATCTTCCGCGCTGGCCGCACTCGACATCAGCATCGACGAGCTCAATTCACGCATATTCACTGGTTCGATGTCCGGTGAGCCGATGTTCGAGGCAACAGCGAATATTGTGCTGCCGGAGGACTGCGACTTGAAGAGACTGCGTACCGCGATCGAAGACCTCGCCGAAGACCTCATGGTCGACGTCGATCTCCACGAGAACGGCGATTGCGTATAGAGGTATCCGCGATTTCTGAAGTATTTCTTCCGCTACACACTAGATCGTGTCCATGTTTCTCGTAAACACGCACACGATCTAGGCCTCTGTTTTGAGCATGTTCTTCACTCTGAACAGCTGCGCATTTCTGCTGAACAGACTCTAACTCTTGAGCGCCAAACTCTTGGTTTTGACCAAATTCCGAACGTCATTCATGGCTTTGTGAATGCTCGTCGGATCGCTGGTCAGGTAGTACATCCCTGGGGATGCGCACTCCTTGAGATTGGGCGTGATGTAGGGATATGACGGACCTGCGTAGACACGGAAATTGCCGCTGGTGGCTGAGAGATCCTCGTATTTGATCTCGACGATCACCAACTGCGCGCCACCGTCCTTGATCGCACTGCATAGAAATGGGTCGATAGCATTGGTACCTACCATGTATCGGTCGTGCAAGCCGTCTGTCACGAGGACGATGATGCGCTTGCGGTCGTCCGATAATCGCTTTGTTTCCTGGTCAACCATCGGCAATACGTCATCAAAGTGGGTGCGAGTGCGATTGGCCGCGGGGAAATTCTGGAAGGCTTTGGCTGCGTCGATCGGTTTCGACGTCGGACCGACGAACATGACTGCGTCTTTGCTGAATCCGAAAATGCTTACGCGCAGGTTTGAGCTGTCCGACGACGAGAGGAGGTCCGAGACCATGTTCTCCACGCTTTGCTCGACCACATCGCCGCGGATGCTGATGCCGTTGTCGCGGGCGAGGTCATAGAGGGTCTTCCCACCTTTTATTGGCGCGATATCTGGTGTGCGCTGGTGGCAAGCAAATGCGCAACCATTGGGATCAAGTCTCCGGTAGTCGCCGCGCAGGTAGGGCTTGGTAGCCGCCATCAATGCTGACCTGTCGGCAGGCGTTGCTGCAATTTCCATGGACGCGGACATATCAACGACGATATGGACATCGACAGTGTCGAATGTCGCTCCGGCGGACGAAGCGACTTCGATCGGTATCGTTCGAAATCCCAATATCGTGCCAAGTGTCGTCGGTATGGAAAAAGACGCGTCTGCAGTGACCTGAAACTGTGAAACGTTGAAGTTTGCGTTGATCTTGAGGTCTGGCCAATTCGCCTTGTAGCTGGCGAACATGGCTTCTGCTGCTTTCTGTGCGGCGGTTGTGCTCTCGGCTAGCTTGGTTGCGCCCGACAATACCGATGCGTCGAGCGCGTATTGCACCTTGTTTCTTGCCGCCAGCCCTCGGCTATAGTCAATCGCAATCGCGGCAAAACCTGCCACGACGACCAGCATGAAAGCAAAAGTTACGACAATCGACCCACGCTCGGATTTTCCGAATTGATTGACGGTGCGCATTTTTGCGAAGCCTTATCAGTCTTATGCCTGGGGGAAGATTGTCAGATCGAATGAAAAAATCGCTAATCGGATTAGTTGACCGCATGTTGTTTTTTTAATTTCAAAAATTCGCCATTTGAACATGCGGCGTGGGGATATTCCAATCTCACCACAGAAGATCTGACCTGCATCATTTGGCGTGTGCGGGCCCTGAAAGTCACGGCGATTTGCAACTTATTTTGCAGCGCTGGCATGAGTTTGTGCGCGATGGCGACGAGCATCAATATTGTCGCGCTAGATCAATTCGAGCCTTGTGCACAATAACTCAGATTTGCGGGCGGAAAGTCAGCGCACACATCGTGCAAGGTAATCAAACGAGCGGCTGGCATGGATTTGTCGCCGGAAGCGGAGCGGCATGGAGATTTTCATGGCTCCAATGGAAATCGGCATTGTCTAAGTTGAATATATTATAATTGGCATCCCGCAATGGAGATCTGTCCGCTTCGTGGATGGATGTTTGGCTCACTCTGCAGCGTCATTCTGCTCAGCGGGTGGCGTCCACCTCAGCTTCGGCTCGCGCGCTGCTCGCGTCTCGTCGAGGCGTCTGCGTGGCGTGAAGCGCGGTGCGCCCGTGAACCGTTCGGTCTCTCCCGCCTTTGCCGCCCGCGTGAGTTCCCGAAGTGTCGCGATGAAGTTGTCGAGACTCTCGCGGCTCTCGCTTTCCGTCGGCTCGATCAGCATCGCCCCGTGCACGACGAGCGGGAAGTACATCGTCATAGGATGATAGCCCTCGTCGATCATCGCCTTGGCGAAGTCGAGCGTCGTCACGCCGGTGTCCTTGAGGAACCGGTCGTCGAACAGGACCTCGTGCATGCAGGCTTGGTCGCCGAACGGCTGGCTCATCGCGTCGCGCAAACCGACGCGCACATAGTTGGCATTGAGCACCGCATCTTCGGAAGCTTGGCGCATGCCGTTCGCACCGTGGCTCAACATGTAGGTGAGCGCGCGCACAAACATGCCCATCTGTCCATGGAAGGCGGTGAGACGGCCGAACGGGTCCGCGCCGAGCGCTTCCGCCTCGCAGAGCGTCTCCACCAGTCGCGCCGACCCTTCCTCGCTGCGCGCGATAAAGGGCAGCGGCGCGAATTTCGCAAGACGATCCGACAACACGACCGGTCCCGCGCCTGGGCCGCCGCCGCCATGGGGCGTGGAAAACGTCTTGTGCAGGTTGATGTGCATCGCATCGACGCCGAGATCGCCAGGACGCACCTTCCCGACGATCGCATTGAAGTTTGCGCCGTCGCAGTAGAAATAGGCTCCGGCTTCGTGAATCGCAGCCGCGATTTCCACGATCTCGGGTTCGAACAGGCCGCACGTGTTGGGATTCGTCAGCATGATGGCCGCGACATCGGGTCCGAGTGCAGCCCTGACATCGGCTGCGGCGACCGTTCCGTCGGGCTTTGCGGCCACGGTCTTGACCGAATAGCCCATGAATGCGGCAGTCGCAGGGTTGGTGCCGTGCGCGCTTTCCGGCACCAGCACGACACGCCGCGCCGTATCGCCGGCCGCATCGTGGGCAGCCTTGATGGCCAGCATGCCGGCAAGCTCGCCATGTGCGCCAGCCTTCGGGCTCATGGCAATCGCCGGCATGCCGGTCAACTCCATGAGGTAGTCGCCAAGCTGCTCGATGAGAGCGATAGCGCCTGCGACCGTGGATTGCGGCTGCAGCGGATGCACGTCAGAAAATCCTGGCAATCGCGCCGTTTTCTCGTTGAGCCGCGGATTGTGCTTCATGGTGCACGACCCGAGCGGGTAGAGGCCGGTGTCGATCGCATAGTTCATGCGCGACAGGCGCACGTAGTGGCGAATCGCTTCGGGTTCTGCGAGGCCGGGAAGCCCGATCTGTTCCGTGCGGGCAACATCACCCAGCCGCGTTGGAGCTACGGCTGGAGGCGGCAGGTCGACGCCCGTCTTGTCGGGCCGTCCCCGCTCGAAGATCAGCGGCTCTTCGTGGTCGAGGCCTCGATTTCCCGTGAATGTCGACGCGGTGCCGGCGGAAGCGCTGCCCGGATCGGTCGGCCGGCCCTGACGGTTCATGCTCATTGCAGCACCTTTCTCAGCGCGTCGGCGAAGGCGGCGCGGTCTTCGTTCGTGTTGATCTCGGTCGAGGCGACGACGATGAGGTCGGCCAATTCCGCTCGCTCCGGTTCTAGCCGTGACACCGGCACGCCGCCCAGGACGCCTTTCGCCGCCAACTGTTCCACAATGTCGGCCGCGCTGCGCGGCACGCGGATGGTGAACTCGTTGAAGAACGTGTCGGTAAGCACATCGACGCCGGGCACGTCGGCAAGCAGGTCTGCCAGTGCGACCGCATTGGCATGGTTGACCGCTGCGAGTTGCCGGTAGCCGCGTTCGCCGAGCAGCGTTAGGTGCATCGTGAAAGCCAGCGCACACAGGCCCGAGTTGGTGCAGATGTTGGAGGTGGCTTTCTCGCGGCGGATGTGCTGCTCCCGCGTCGACAGGGTCAGGACGAATCCGCGCCGGCCCTCCGCGTCCACCGTCTCGCCGCAGAGCCGGCCCGGCAACTGCCGCACATGTTTATGCCGGCAGGCGAAGAGCCCCACATAAGGCCCGCCGAAATTGAGCCCGTTGCCCATCGATTGTCCTTCCGCCGCCACGATGTCGGCACCCATCTCGCCGGGTGACTTGATGGCTCCGAGCGACACGATCTCGGTGACAGCGACGATCAGCAGAGCACCCTTCGCATGCGCCGCGGCGGCGACGTCAGACAAGTCCTTTATCGTGCCAAAGAAGCTCGGGTACTGGACCACGACGCAGGATGTCTCCTCGTCAATCGCCGAAACGATGTCCTCCGCGCCGCGTGCATCCGGTGCGAGCGCCGTGGTGAGAGCGCCACCGTGGTGCGAGAGCGTGCAGATGACATCGCGGTATTGCGGATGAAGCCCGCCGGACAGCAGCGCCTTCTTGCGCCGCGTGATGCGATGCGCCATCAGCACCGCCTCGGCCGTCGCCGTCGAGCCGTCGTACATCGAGGCGTTCGCCACATCCATGCCGGTGATCAGTGCTACCTGCGTCTGGAATTCGAACAGCGTTTGCAGCGTGCCTTGCGCGATCTCCGGCTGATAGGGAGTATAGCTCGTCAGGAACTCGGAGCGCTGTATGAGATGATCGACGCTCGCTGGCACGTGATGTCGATAGGCGCCGGCGCCGCAGAAGAACGGCACCGAACCGGCCGCGATGCTGGCTGAGGAAAGTCTACCGAGTGCGCGTTCTACCTCAAGTTCACTTTGCGCGAGCGGCAGGCGAGGCAAGTCCGCCATGAGCTTGCCTTTGGGCACGGCTGCGAAAAGGTCGTCGATGTTGCCGACACCGATGTGCGCCAGCATGTGGCTGCGGTCGGCATGCTCTAGCGGAAGGTAACGCATCTGCTGCCTCGGATGACGAAAGCCTGAGTGGCTGTGTTGGACAATCTTGGCTTATGGAGAAGACATCAATCAGATACTGAAATGAAGCATGAACCGGTCGCGACACGAGCCGGCTAACGAGACTTGAACCTGCACGGCCTCCGGCGAACACCGGGCGCTGTCAGCCGTTCTCCGCAACGAATGCGTCATAGGCTGCACGGTCGAGCAGCGCCTGCGCCGCATTGACGTCGGCAAGCCGCATCTTGAAGAACCAGGCCTTGCCCTCCGCATCCTCGTTGACAAGTGCCGGGTTGGCGACGAGATCCTCGTTGGTCTCGACCACCTCGCCTTCGAGCGGCGCGAAGACGTCGCTTGCTGCTTTGACGCTTTCGACGACGGCCACGGCCTCTCCCTCTGCCACTTTGCGGCCGACATCGGGCAACTCTACGAACACGATGTCCCCCAATTGCTCCTGGGCATGGACGGTGACGCCGATGGTGGCGACATCGCCCTCGATGCGGACGTATTCGTGATCTTTGGTGAAGCGCTCCAGTGCCATATTCGAAGTTCCTTTCTGGCGAGCCATCGGCGTGAATGCCGAGTGCGGGAGACGATGAAGGCTAGTGGACCGGGTTGGGAGACCGGGTCAACCCGACTTGCGATGAAATCGATGAGCGACGAACGGCAGTGACACGACACTTGCAGGCAGCGGCTTGCCGCGCACGACAAGCTGCAGCGGCGTGCCCGGTTGGGAGTATGATGGCGGCACGTAGCCCATTGCTATCGGGGCTTCGATTGATGGCCCGAAGCCGCCCGATGTGATGACGCCGATCCTCTCGCCGGAGGATGACAGGATGTCAGTGCCTTCACGTGCAGGCGCCCGGCCTTCCGGCTTGATGCCGACGCGAAGGCGCTTCGTACCTCCAGCGAGTTCACGCTGAATTCGCGCAGCACCCGGAAAGCCTCCTGCCGCGCGTCGACGCTTCTGGATTGACCATTCGAGGCCCGCTTCCACTGGCGACGTCGTCTCGTCGATGTCATGTCCGTAAAGGCACAAGCCTGCTTCGAGCCGCAGCGAGTCGCGTGCGCCAAGCCCGATCGGTACTACACGCGGATCGGCAAGCAGCATGTCCCATAGTCGCGCTGCGTCGTCTGCAAGCACCGAGATCTCGTAGCCGTCCTCACCCGTGTAACCGGAGCGCGAAACGTGCGCGGAAATCCCCTTGAGGTCGAACCGCCGTGCGCTCATGAAGTCCAGCGCCGCTGCCTCGGGTGCAAACGAGGCGAGCACGTCCGCGGCCATCGGCCCTTGCAGCGCCAGCAATGCATAGTGCCGGTTGGGCACGAGCCGTATGGACTTCGTTTGGTCGGCCAGACCTGCGATGCGCGCGAAGTCCACCTCCTTGCGCGACGCGTTGACCACCAGCACCAGAACGCCTTTGCGCTGTTCGGATTCGCTGCGCGTCACCATGAGATCGTCGATGATCCCGCCATCCTCGTTCAGCAGTTGCGTATAGCGCTGTTGTCCGGGCTTCAGCTCGATGAGCGCTGCTGGCACGAACTGCTCGAGGAATTCGGCCACCGTCTCGTGTTTCTTATCTGCTGAAACGAGGTACGCTTGTCCCATGTGGGAAACGTCGAAAATTCCGGCCTTTTCTCGAGTCCACAGGTGCTCCTTGAGCACGCCCTGCGGATACTGCACCGGCATCTCGTAGCCCGCGAACGGGACCATCTTGGCGCCGGCGGCCACATGGGCGTCATGAAGCGGCGTGCGCTTCAGTGGTTCGTCGTGTTCGGAGTTGGGCAAGGTGGTGCTCATGGACAGGTTCCCCGGGCTTGATCGGACATGCGCACGGCCGTCCGGTGTAAAGCCCCCTCTGTCGCGGAACCTGAGAGATTGGACCCCGCCGCATCTTGACCACGCGAGCGACCGGGCCTTGTCCCCTTGGGTGAGCGTGCGTGCATGTCGTCGTGCGCGCAGGCTTCTTTCCAGAGTTTTGTCAGGCGGCGCGGTCCTTTTGCCTGAGAGTTTCCGGGGCGGTTGCTCCTTCGGCGCCAGCTTGCGCAAAAAGCAAGCCGGTCTCTCCCGCGCGCCATGAGTCTGACACGTGCAACATGAAGCCGGACACTGCGGAAGTCAACTGGGACGAACGGGCGGGGCAAGGCGTCACGACATCCCGCAGAATTCGCATGCACGGACTAGGCCTCGTCAGCAAATGCGCCCGGTTTGGCAAGCGCCATGGACATCGCGCCCGCGTCCACTACAACTCTGGGCCGACCGCGGTGACAGGGGGAGACAGTTTTGGCCGGCCGTACGAAATTGGAGGGCAGGGCTGCAGCGCTCGAGAGTCGATGCGCGCGCTCGCTGCTTCGTATCGCCGCGCGCCCGGTGTGGGTCGCCGTGGGCCTCGTCGCACTCGTGCTGGCTTTGGATCTTGCCGGCAACCTCCTGTTGCCGCCGCTCGACCGTACCGAGGTCATCTACGCACAGACCGCCAAACAGATGCTCGATGCGGAAGCCCCCGGGACATGGACGGCGCCCGCTTTTCAGGCCGAGCCGAAATTTGAAAAACCGCTCGCAGTTTTGTGGTTGCAGGCGGCAGGCGCCTGGTTGACGGGTGAGGTCGATCAGATTCGCGGCTATCGTATCCCCTCGATCCTCGGCACGGTCCTCGCGGCGCTCTTCACATACTGGGGTGCGCGGCACCTCTTCGATCCGCGCGTGGCATTCCTCGGCGCGGCGCTGCTGGCATCGATGCTGGTCGTCACCGTGCAGGCGACGCTGGCCATGCCCGAGGCGTTGATGCTGGCGGCGACGTGTGCGGCACTCTTCGCAATGGGCGGTGCCTACGCCACGAGCGACGGAGGCGATGACGGACCGCATCACGCGATAGTCTTATGGATCGCACTTGGGGTTGGCGTTCTCGTCAACGCCTTCACCGTGCCGATGATCGCGATGTTGACGGCGCTTGCGTTGGTCGCGTGGGATCGCGGCAATGCACGTTGGCTGAAGCGGCTCTGGTCGGTGTCCGGCATCCTGATCTTCGTCATGCTCGCCGCGCTGTGGCCATTGACGCTCTGGTTGGGCGGCACGCTGGATCCCGCACTCGCGCAGTGGCGCGAGGAAGGGCTGCATCTTCTGCTCGGACCGCAGGAGATGAAATGGCGCGTGCTGCCGGGGCTGTTTGTGGTGTTCCTCCTGCTCGGCATGTTTCCCGCCGGGTTGTTCCTTGGCCCCGCAATGCTCACCGCATGGCGCGAGCGGACCGCGCCTGCGATCCGCTTTCTCATCGCCTGGGTGATCCCCTATCTCGTGTTCCTGGAGTTCTTCACCCGCAAGACGCCGCTCTACATGGTGCAGGCGATGTTGCCGCCCCTGGCTGTGTTGTTCGCGGTGTGGGTGATGGGCGCGCCTGATCGAACGACTGAGCCAGGCGATGACACACGTATCGCAATCCACGAACGCCGCTGGTATCGCCTTGGCGCACTGGCATGGCTGCTGCTCGTCGTGGGCCTCGTCGCGGCGCTTTGGGTGTTGCCGTTCCTGCTGAAGCTGACGGTCTCACCACTCGCCGTTCTGCTCGGCGTTGCGACGCTTGCCCTCGCCGCCATCTCAACGAAGGCGATGCTCGCAGGCCACCGCCTCGTGGCGGCGTCATCGCTCCTCGCCATGGCGGTCTCCTTCAACAATCTAGCGATCCCCGTTACGTTCGCAGGGCTGAGCCCGGTGTGGGTTTCGACCGAAATTCGCACAGCTGTCGATGCATTGCGCCCATGCCTGCCCGGCAATGTGATCATCGCCGGACATGGCGAACCGAGCGCAGTATTCGAACTCGGCACGAAGACCATGCGCGTATCGACCGGCAAGGACGCGGCACTGGCGGTCAGGCGCGCACCGGGCATCGCGGTGATTTCCGCGTCCCAGAGGAAGGCGTTCGACGCAGAGCTTGGCGGTATGTTTTTCCCCGTGTGCGTTGCAGCCTACAATTTCATCAAATCGTGCTCCCACCGCTTCGAGATAACGATGGGAACAATGTCGACCGACCTCTCCAGTTGTCTGCCCGCATCGAAGCGCTTCCGCTGCGACAACGTCTCCGAGACGCCAATCGTCGGCCGCATGTGCAAGTAGGCGGCTCGCGACCGCCCAGCCGTTGCCCGCCCTCGCCGCTTGACGCCGACTTGGGCCCTCGCGCGGCCTACGCCGCCGCGGCCCTAAGATCGTTCGCCGCGAGCCACGCATCGACATCGCGCAACGCCCGCTCGGACGCAGCTCGCTTCTTTGCAAAACCCTTGTCCTTGCCCTTGAGCTTCCTGCCATCCGGTCCGACCTTCGGCGCCTCTGCGGGCGGCAACAGGCCGTAGTTGATGTTCATCGGCTGGAACGAACGCCGCTTTGAGGACGCCCCGGCATTCGGTTCGTCATTGCGCGTAGCGGCATCGCTTTCACCCTCGGTATCATCCGAGAAGTCGTACACGAGATGACCGCCCGTGATGTGATTGACGAGCGCGCCCAGTGCCGTTGTCGCCGGCGGCACAGTCGGTGCACGCCCAAGTCGTTCCGTCGCCGCAAGACGCCCGGTGACGAGCCCCATCGCGGCGCTTTCAACATAGCCTTCCACACCCGTGATCTGACCGGCGAAGCGCAAGCGCGGGTCGGCCTTGAGGCGCATCTGCCCGTCGAGCACTACTGGCGAGTTGAGGAATGTATTGCGATGCAGCCCGCCGAGCCGCGCGAACTGCGCGTCCGCCAACCCCGGGATCATGCGGAAGATGCGTGTTTGTTCGGCGTATTTCAGCTTCGTCTGAAAGCCGACCATGTTCCACAATGTGCCCAGAGCATTGTCCTGGCGAAGCTGCACTACGGCATGGGGTCGCGCACCTTGGTTGCGCGGGTCGGCGAGCCCGACGGGCTTCATCGGCCCGAAACGCAGCGTGTCGCGTCCGCGTTCCGCCATCACTTCGATCGGCAAGCAGCCGTCGAAGTAGGGCGTATTGCCTTCCCACTCCTTGAACTCGGTCTTCTCACCCGAAAGGAGCGCGTCGACGAACGCTTCGTATTCGTCCTTGGTCATCGGGCAGTTGAGGTAATCCGCCCCCGTGCCGCCCGGCCCGGCCTTGTCGTAGCGCGACTGCTTCCAGGCGATGTCGAGGTCGATCGAATCGTAGTGCACGATCGGAGCGATGGCATCGAAGAAGGCGAGCGAATCCTCGCCCGTGAGTTTCAGGATCGCGTCGGTGAGGGATGGGGACGTGAGCGGCCCCGTTGCAATAATGACGCTCGACCAGTGGGCAGGCGGCAAGCCGGTAATTTCCTCGCGGGCGATCGAGACCAGTGGATGCGCCTCGAGCCGCTGCGTCACCTCCGCCGAGAAGCGATCGCGGTCCACCGCAAGTGCGCCGCCCGCTGGCAGCTTGTGCTTGTCCGCAGCCGACATGATGAGCGAGCCGGCGCGCCGCATCTCCTCGTGCAGGAGCCCCACCGCATTGGTCGACCACTCGTCGGAGCGGAATGAATTGGAGCAAACGAGTTCCGCTAGGCCATCCGTCTTGTGCGCGTCGGTCTTGCGCGTTGGGCGCATTTCGTGAATGACGACGGGCACGCCGGCCGAAGCGAGTTGCCAGGCGGCCTCCGAGCCGGCCAGCCCTCCGCCGATGACATGCACCGCGTCGATTTTATCGGTTGTGTTGCTCATTGGGCCCGCACGATCCTCCATTTGGTCGCAAACGCTACTGGATTGCGGGGACAGGCTCAATTCCAGCGTTTGGCTGCGAATCAAAGCAATGTTAAGCGCGGAGGTGCCCATGGCCGGCTATGGACCGCGTCGATGCGTTTTTCGTCTTACATCGTCCCTTTAACCCTCTGGCGAGGCAGGATGTCTGCTGACCGTTCCCTTTCGCTGTCTTTGGCTCTGGCGGCCGCACTACTGTTGGCCGGGTGCACGCATGAGCGCAACGGCCCGACATTGGGCCATTTCGACGATTTCAATGTCACGCGCCCCGAGGGGAACATCGTATATATCTGCTCGGCCTACGGATGCAAAAAGCAGACGCGTTTCCGCTTTACCGATGCCGATATCGCCGAGATCAAGGCAATAATGAAAAAGGTCGCCAAGGACGATAGCGCCACCGAGGAGCGTCGCGCGGTCGCCTATGCGATCGGTTGGATTGAAAATCGCGTCGGCAAGGAGATCGGTACGGACAAGGACCGGCCGGGAATGGACTTCGCGGCTTCTGGCGATCCCACCCAACAGGATTGCGTCGACGAGGCGACCAACACCACCTCCTACCTGCTCGTCCTGCAAAACAACGGCCTTCTGAAACATCACATAGTCGGAACGCCGTTCGCCAAGGATCAGCTCTGGCGCGGCGTCGCCGGCTGGACCCACTGGACCGCCGTGCTCAAGGACAACGACAGCGGCCGGAAATATGCGGTCGACAGTTGGATTTACGCCAATGGCGAGAACCCGGCGGTTGTCGACACGGAGCAGTGGTACATCTCCGATCTGGCGAGCCTTCCCGGCTCGACGCGGTGAACGTCCAAACTCGTGCCGTTGCAGATTTGTCGGCGCCGGGGCTGTGCGCCGACCCTAGCAAGTGCGGGCGGCTCGCTGCGCCCGCATGGGGGCGGCAAACCGCAAGCCAATCTGGCGGTCAGCGTCTGTCAAAGTCCGGCACACGTCCTGAAGCCTTCGAAATCCGCACAGCTGGGCACGGCCCGCGTCGGTTTGCGCCTCGCGGCTGCCATGGCGCAGGCGCAGTCTCCCGATCGAAGTTCGCAGGCGATGTTGACATTGAACGACGATCAATTATTATAAAACGATGTTCATAAATGGAGTTTGACTCCGATGTGGGTAGCACGACGGCGGCTCGCCGAGGACCTGGAGCGTTGGCGACTGGAAGGCTGGGTGACGCCCGAGGGTGAGGCGCAAATCCACCGCGATCTGCTCGAACGGCGTCATGGACCGGGCCTGCCGGCAGTGCTCGGCATTCTTGGTGTCGTGCTCCTGGGCTTTGCCGCCATGAGTTTCGTCGCCGCCAATTGGCAGGACATGCCGCGCATCCTCCGACTGGCCATCATCTTCGCCGGGCTGGCTGGTGCCTACGCTGCGGCCGCGGGGCTTTTCGCCCGTGGCATGGAGAGCTTCGCCCACGCCGCCATCCTGCTCGGAGTAGCGGTCTTCGGTGCGGGCATAATGTTGATCGCGCAGATGTACCATATCGAGGGACATCCCCCCGACGCGATCCTGGTGTGGGCGCTGGGCGCAATCGGTGCTGGCGTTTTCGTGAGGTCCGATCCGGCATTGGCAGCCGCTGCTTTGCTTTTCGGCATCTGGAGTGGCTGGGAAATGGGCCTCTCCAACCAGATCCATTGGCCGTTGTTGCTTGCCGCTGCGGCATTGGGCGCTGCCTTTGCGTTCAATCGTTGGTGGCCGGGCCTGCACCTCGTCGGCATCCTCCTCACCGGCTGGTTGATCGTCACCGGCTACGTGGTGAAGGGCACGGTCGGCCACTGGGCGGTCGCCGCCATCGGGCTCGCGATCGCTGCCGCAGCGATCCTTGCCGCTCACCGCTGCCGTGCGCAGGTCGTCTCCGGTGCCCGGGTAGCTGACGTGGCCTCGGTGGTCCTGGGGTACGGAATGATCGCCGCTTTTGCCGGATTGTGGGCGCTGCAGTTCGCCGAACGCATGGAAACGCAGGGTCTCGTACTGCTCGCGGCAGTGACGATTTCGCTGTTGGTGCTGGCGATACACCAGGGACTGGCTCTGGGATACCGCGCCGCCGTTTGGCTGGGCTACGCAGGATTCTCCGCAGAAATTTTTGCTCTTTACGTGAAGACCGTTGGCTCGCTGCTCGGCTCCTCAGTGTTCTTCCTGATCGCGGGACTGATCGTAATCGCTTTGGCAGGCTTCGCCTGGCGCTTGCATCGGGCCGAAGGCGAAGCCGCATGGGAGAAGTCGCAATGAAGACGTTTCCTGGCGCATCGGGTGACGCACCCGTCCGTGCGAATTTGTCCCAAGACGGTTTCGGCCGGGCTGCGTCTGTGCTGACGCGCTGGCGCTATGCGCTTCTGGCCGTCGTCGCGCTCGCGCAGGCGGGCGTGCTGATCTACATGGTGGCCGCGCGCGAAGCCCTGCTGGCCAATGGAAGGGTCATCGATCTTCGCGTCGTACCCGTTGATCCGCGCGATCTTTTTCGCGGCGATTTCGTCACCCTTGCATATGACGTCTCTCGCATGCCGCGTACCTTCATCACGGGCGAACTGCGCCGAGGCGAGCAGATCCACGTTCGTCTCGCCCAGCGGCAGGGTAATTGGCAGGCGATCGCCGCCAGCCGCACGCGCGCCGACGCTGGAAATGCCAGCGATGCAGAGATCATCCTGAAAGCCCGCGTCGTTTATGCTTCCCCGCACGTGCCGGCGTCCGGGCCTGGCACGATCTCCGTCAGTTACGGTATCGAGAAATTCTTCGTCCCCGAAGGCGCGGGGCGCGAAATCGAACAGGAGGTGCGCGCCAAGGAGGTCGTCGCCCACGTTGCGGTTGCAGCCGACGGCACCGCCGCATTGAAGGGGCTGACGGTATCCGGAACACGCTACGACATGCCCCCGCTGTTCTGACGTGACGGCAGCGGCATCTCACGCCCGAGATTTGCGGCGATGCGACCTCGTGTGGCCCAATTGCAGCGATGCTCGCATTTCTTTGCCGAGATTGATCTAAGCAGTCGCTGTCGAACTTTGAATCGGGCAGCTTTCCGCACGAAATACTTCAACCAATCGTGGAAGGCTTCCTGCGATGAGGATCACGTTCGCTGTTCTTGCAGCTACTGTTGCTGTTGTTTCCACCTCCGCGCTGTGGTCCGGCCCGGTCCGGGCGGATGACAATGGCGTTGCAGCGTCCATCCACGACGTGAAGCGTGAGGGCCGCAAGCTGTGTCAGGTTGGACATTTCCACTCCGGCTCCAGCGCCGGCATTTCCACCAAGAAGGGCGCAATGGCCGAGGCGATCGATTCCTGGCAAAGCTTCACCGCGTTCGAATACGGCACTGACTGGGCTTCCTTCCGCAACGCTGCTTCGAAGTCGGTGTCGTGCAGCCAGAGCTCTGGCGGCTGGGGCTGCGATATCGAGGCGCGCCCCTGTAAGAGACTTTGAACTTCTGCGGCCTCGCGCTGATACAGCCCCGCAGCGCCCGCTGCGGGGTTTTTGCTTGGTGTGTGCTCGAATGACGGGCTCTGCGCGGCGGCGCGACACCGACGCGATTGCGCATGGGATGCCCCACTGCTCTGGATCTGGTGTTTGTTGCCCGGTCGACGCTCGCTAAACGTCAGTCGATCCAGAACGCAAACTGAGAAATCTAGCGCTCCGGGCGGACGCGCAGGTGCCCGATAGGGAACCAAGCGTCAGATTAGGTACACTACCGTCCAAGCAGCACGCGTCCAAAGATGCGACCCAATATGCGTTGCACGAATCCCCAACCCCAACGCAGCACAATGAGACGCACGAGCCAGCCAAGTAGCCCGCGGCTCTGAAACCCGAGCAGTGCACCGAGCACCGTGCGAATGATTTTGTAGAGCGTGCCGCCTGCCGCTCCGCCCGTGCCACCCGGGATGCTGTCGGGCAGGCCTTCGGGCAAACGCACACCCCCGTTATTCCCGCGCGGAAGTCGGAAGCCGCCGCGCCGGAGAATGTCGGACAGATCGTCGTATCGCGCTCCGCCCCTGTCCGTTGAGTAGGCGTCGTCGCCTGGGATGGGAAGCGGCCGCTGTTCGGGAATACTTCCCGATCCACCGGGAATGCCAGTCCCGCCCGAGCCGAAATCCCTCGCCGCATCACCGCCGGAGATCGGAGGTCGCGCAACGTCCGGTTCACGGTCGAATTCTCCCGACACACCGCCGCGATCTCGTCGCTGCATCTGCTCCAACGCGTCGCCAAGACCGGGAATGCGCCGTAGGATGTCATCGAACGGTCCCGCCGCGGCGCGCGTCAGTTCTCCCATCGCGAGTGCCGCCATCGATGGCAGCATCTTCTCGATAGTGGCCGCCGGCAGGTCGGATTTGCGTGCGGCCCGGGCTGCCACCCCGCGACTGCGGTCCTTGGTCCAGAACACGTGATCCAGGATGGATTTCCCGTCTTCCTGCATCGAAGTGCTGCCGATCAGCCGGGGATCCTTGAGATAGGCTTCGTGATGACTGTCTCCCACCGCTCGCACGAGATCCGCGAGCCCGCCGCGTGATAGCGTCAACTGTTCCATTCGGCGTGATATTTCGTCCAGGACGGAGCCGAGTGCGTCGCGAGTGGCTTTCGGGTCCGTGCCAAAGGCGCGAGAAAGCTCCGCGACCGCCGGTGCATCGATCGATCCGGCGAGATGCTCTTTGATGACGTTCACGTCTGCGGTTTCCCCAAAAGATCGTTCGAATTTCGCAACATATACAGCAACCTGCAGAATACAGCCTAAGCCTTGGGAAGGCCATCCACAGCCGATTGCCGCCGCCCTTTGGAGAGGCACCGGTTAGTGCCTTGCGCCTCATGCGAAAAGCACAATCACCGCTGGAACGCTTATATGCGCAAACCACAATACTCTTGATTGCGACGAAAAGCGGCCTGTGCCGTCGTTGCCACGGTGCGGCACATTTGGCATGTTCCGCCCGCATATCACGTAAGAAGGGTTGGGGGGCGGTCACCAGCGGTTGGGCATTTCCTGCCGTTGGACATTCTGGACCGGCGCCGCGTTCAGAATGCCGTTAAAGCACAGGGCCCAACAAGGGGACGTCCAAATGAACGAATTACTCTGGGGGATCATCGCCTGCGGGGCGTTGTCCATCATATATGCTGTCTACACGATCCAGTCGGTGATGAACTCCGACGCGGGAAGCCCACGGATGCAGGAGATTTCTGCTGCGGTCCGTGAAGGTGCTCAAGCTTACCTTAATCGCCAGTACACGACCATTGCCATCGTCGGAGCGGTCGTTTTCGTAGCCGCGTGGGTTCTGCTCGGCCCGCTTGTCGCGGTCGGGTATCTGATCGGTGCCGTGCTCTCCGGCCTTGCCGGCTACATCGGCATGAATGTCTCCGTGCGCGCCAACGTCCGCACCGCACAGGCGGCGACCAAGTCGCTGGCAAGCGGTCTCGACATTGCCTTCAAGGCGGGCGCCGTGACCGGTATGCTGGTTGCGGGCCTGGCACTGCTTGGCGTGGCCGTCTACTACTTCATCCTCGTTGGTCCATTGGGCCTCAAGACGTCCGATCGTACCGTTATCGATGCGCTCGTTGCACTGGGCTTTGGCGCCTCGCTGATCTCGATCTTCGCTCGTCTCGGCGGCGGCATCTTCACCAAGGGTGCTGACGTCGGCGGCGACCTCGTCGGCAAGGTCGAAGCTGGGATACCCGAGGATGATCCGCGCAATCCCGCAACCATCGCCGACAACGTCGGTGACAATGTCGGCGACTGTGCCGGCATGGCAGCAGACCTGTTCGAGACCTATGCGGTGACCGTCGTTGCGACCATGGTTCTGGCCGCGATCCTGTTCGCCTCCCAGTCGAACCTCCAGTCCCTGATGGTCTACCCGCTGGCGATCGGAGCAGCATGCATCGTCACCTCCATCATCGGCACTTTCTTCGTCAAGCTGGGTTCGAACGGCTCCATCATGGGTGCGCTTTATCGCGGCGTGATCGCCACCGGCGTTCTGTCGCTGGGTGGCCTCTGGCTGGCAACGCACTACGTGCTTGGCGGATTTGGCGAGGTCGGCCGCGTAGGCGATCTGGTTATTACCGGCCAGTCGCTCTTCATCTGCGGCATGGTCGGCCTGGCTCTGACCGGCGCCATCGTCTGGATCACGGAGTACTATACCGGCATCGGCTTCCGACCGGTCCGCTCCATCTCCCAGTCGTCTGTGACCGGTCATGGCACCAACGTCATCCAGGGCCTCGCTGTCTCCCTGGAGGCGACTGCGTTGCCCACCCTCGCGATCGTCGCCGCCATCCTGCTGACATACAACCTTGGCGGCCTTTTCGGCACCGCAATCGCCACCACGACAATGCTCGGCCTCGCCGGCATGATCGTGGCGCTCGATGCGTTCGGTCCGGTCACCGACAACGCCGGCGGCATCGCCGAGATGTCGGGACTGCCCAAAGAGGTGCGTCAGGCAACCGACGCACTGGACGCGGTAGGCAACACCACGAAGGCCGTCACCAAGGGCTACGCGATCGGTTCCGCCGGCCTCGGCGCGCTGGTCCTCTTCGCCGCCTACAACTACGATCTCCAGCACTTCATTGCCGAGGCCAACAAGCAGGGCTCGACAGCATTTCAGTTCTTCAAGGGCGTTCACATCAACTTCGGCCTCGACAATCCCTACGTCGTGGTCGGCTTGCTGCTGGGCGGCCTCATCCCCTACCTGTTCGGCGGTATCGCCATGACGGCCGTAGGCCGCGCGGCGGGCTCGATCGTCGAGGAGGTACGCCGCCAGTTCAAGGCCAAACCCGGAATCATGAAGGGTACCGAGAAGCCCGATTATGCGAAGGCGGTCGACCTGCTCACCCGTGCGGCAATCAAGGAGATGGTGATCCCGTCTCTGCTGCCGGTGCTCTCGCCGATCGTGCTCTTCGTCATAGTCAACATGATCGCCGGAAAGGGCGCCGCATTCTCGGCAGTCGGCGCAATGCTCCTCGGCGTCATCGTCACCGGCCTCTTCGTCGCCATCTCGATGACTTCGGGCGGCGGCGCATGGGACAACGCAAAGAAGTCCTTCGAGGACGGCTTCGTCGACAAGGACGGCGTCAAGCATTTGAAAGGCACCGAGGCACACAAGGCCTCTGTCACGGGTGACACTGTCGGCGATCCCTACAAGGACACGGCGGGTCCCGCTGTGAACCCGGCGATCAAAATCACCAACATCGTGGCGCTACTTCTGCTTGCTGTTCTGGCGCATGGGTGATCGGCGGCAACGCTGATATTGATACGAAACGGAAGGCCCCGGACAATATGTCCGGGGCCTTTGCCTTTTGGCGACGTGTTCGGGGCCGATGAACGTGCGCCGCGTCTCCGTTCAAGAGCATGTTGACCTGGAGTATGCAGCGGATCTGCGATAAGGCGTAGCCAAAAACAAGGACGCAAAGCGCAAGGAGCGAATCTCTTAGATTCGCAATGCGCTTTGACGACGATATTCAAGCCGCCCTGAACAACCGCACCGCTTCGTCGCATTCGAACAGGTAGAGCAGGGGACGCAGCGCCTGGCCGCGCGGACCTGACAAGTCAGGATCGGTTTCCAATATCATCCGCGCATCATCGCGCGCTGCCGCCAGTAGCATCTCGAAGCCCGGCACGTCTGCGACGCGGAACTCCGGTAGGCCCGACTGGCGCGCGCCCAGGACTTCGCCACCGCCACGCAGTTCCAGATCCTTCTCGGCGATCAGGAACCCGTCTTCGGTTTCGCACATCATCTGCAGCCGCGCTTCCGCCGTCTCACCCAGCGGCGGCTTGTAGAGCAGCATGCAGAAGCTTTCCCGTGAGCCGCGTCCCACACGACCGCGCAACTGGTGCAACTGCGCCAGACCGAAGCGCTCGGCGTGCTCGATCACCATGATGTTGGCGTTTGGCACGTTGACGCCGACCTCGATCACCGTCGTCGCGACCAGCACCTTAAGCTCGTTGCCAGCGAAGGCGGCCATCGTGGCGTCCTTTGCCTGCGCCGACATCGCCCCATGCAGAAGCCCGACGCACGGTCCGAGTTGCTGGACCAGATAGGCATGCCGCTCTTCGGCAGCCGCCAGTTCCGATGTCTCGGAGCCCTCGATCAGCGGGCACACCCAGTAGACCTGCGCACCCTCGGTGAGCTGCGCCTTGATGCGCTCCACCAGCTTCTCGATGGCATCGACCGGTACCGCCTTGGTGATGACCGGCTTGCGTCCGGCCGGCTTCTCGGTGAGCCGCGAAACGTCGAGATCGCCGTAGTGTGTCATGAGCAGCGTGCGCGGAATGGGCGTCGCCGTCATCACCAGGACGTTCGCGCCGCCATCCTTGCCCTTTGACTGCAGGGCAAGCCGCTGGTGCACGCCGAAGCGATGCTGCTCGTCGATCACCGCGAACGCGAGGTCGCGAAAGGCGACGTCGTCCTGGAACAGCGCATGCGTCCCCAGAAGTATGTCGATTTCACCGGCGGCAAGCCGCTCCAGAATAGCGCTGCGCGGCTTTCCCTTCTCGCGGCCCGTGAGGACTGCCACGTTGAGACCGGCAGCTTCCGCCAGCGGCTGGATCGTCTCCAGATGCTGCCGTGCCAGCACCTCTGTCGGAGCCATCAGCGCCGCCTGCGCGCCAGCCTCGACCGCAATTGCCATGGCCATCAGCGCGACGACCGTCTTGCCCGAACCAACGTCGCCCTGCAGCAGGCGCAGCATCCGGTGTGGCGCTGCCATGTCGTCGGCAATCTCCTTCAGCGCGCTCACCTGGGATCCCGTTAACGCGAATGGCAGCGCATCGACAATCCGCCTGCGGATGCGCATGTCGCCCGTCACCGCACGACCCCTCTGCGCACGCGTGCGCTGGCGCACGACCCCGAGCGCCAGCTGGCCGGCAAGTAATTCGTCGTACGCCAGTCGTTGCCATGCCTTCGATCCTGGCGACAGATCGGCCGCATCTTCTGGAATGTGCAGCCGCCGCACGGCTTCCGCGAACGATGGCCACTCGCGTTTGTGCAGCCATTGCGGCTCTTGCCATTCGGCCAGATGCGGCACGCGTTCCACCGCTTGTCGTGTGGCCTTGATGAGCACTTTTCCTGACAGGCCCGCGGTGAGCGGATAGACGGGCTCCAGTAGCGGCAGGTCTCCGCGTGCTTCAGGCGCGACGATGTAGTCGGGATGCGCCATCTGCAGGCTCTCGCCGTACTTTTCGAGCCGCCCCGACACGTAACGCTCCTCCCCGACCGGCAGCTGTCGCTCGATGAATTTGCGCTCGGCATGGAAGAAGACGAGGTCCAGCTTGCCTGTGTCGTCCTCCACCGCCACTTTATAGGGCGCCTTCGCATTGCCGCGCGGCGGTGCCTTATGCTTCAGGACCCGCACCTTCAGCGTCACGATCGTGCCCGGAGCCGCGTCTGCGACTGTGGGTTCCGCACGCCGGTCGATCACCCCCGTCGGCAGATGCCAGAGCACGTCCACCACGCGCGGCTCGGCAACGCCCGGTGGCAGCCGCAGGGCCTTTTTCATCAGTATTGCCAGCCGTGGCCCAATCCCCGTCAGCGACTGGGCGGAAGCGAACAACGGTGTCAGTTCGGCCGGGCGCATGGCGTTTCGACAGGCAATTGCTCTTAAGGCTGTGAACGGCTCGATTTTGGGACCGCACCGGCTTTGCGGATCGGATCAAGGGCGCTATATGAGCCGCTGAACCGGCGAGGAGCAAACCTGCTCCCCGCCTCAGCGTCAAGCGTCGCCCACGGGTTATCCCGGATGCTGGGCGCGCGCTGTATTTGGCAAATCAGTCTTGTTGTCCGTGGGCAGGACATGGCTGGATAGGGCGATTGAAGTGACCGTGGACGTCGACAGCGCAGAGAACCGGGATATTGCTACCCGCCGCCGCCGTGCGGCCTATCGCGCCAACCATCGCGGCACCAAGGAAATGGACTGGCTGGTCGGTCGCTTCGCCGACGCGCACCTGGAAGACATCGACGATCCCGGATTGCGCGAGTTCGAGCGGTTCCTCGAAATGCCGGATCCCGAGTTGCAGAAGTGGATTCTCGATCCCGATCGAACCGCCGGCGGAGACTTTGGCGATCTCATCGCGCGCATCCGCGCGTTCCATGGGTTGACGGCTGCGGGCAAGGTCTGAGCTGTTCTGTGCCCGAGTATGTCGCCGAAAACGCTCCGATGCAGACGATGAGCAACGTGAAGAACTCCAGGAGCAACGCCTGACAGTGTCGAGACCAGCCGTCGCCACCGAGACCCGAGACATCCAGTTGTCCAGCGTGCCGGAAGGGTTGGACGCCCTCGTGCTCGCCGAACTCGTTTCCTCAACCGCCGAGGCTGATGGCGCCCGCACGCTGCTTCACGTCGCGCGCGATGATCGTCGCATCGAGGCCTTGAGCCAGCAGTTGTCGTTTTTCGCACCCGGCGTGCGCCTCATAACCTTTCCGGCCTGGGATACGGTGCCGTACGATCGAATCGGTCCCAACGGCGATATCGTCGCCGACCGCATGGCGGCGCTTGCCAAGCTGACGGTCGCCGCCGGCAAGCAGCCGACGATCGTGCTGACCACCGTCAATGCCATCCTGCAGCGCGTTCCGCCGCGCGCGTTCATCCGCAAGTCCTTGCGCCAGATGGCGCCCGGCCAGCGTATCGACATGAAGCGGCTGACCGAGCGGCTTCAACTGTTCGGCTATCAGCGCACGGGAACGGTGATGGAGCCCGGCGAATACGCCGTGCGTGGCGGTATTCTCGATATGTACCCGCCTGCGCGCACAAGTCCCGTCCGCCTCGATTTCTTTGGCGACACGCTTGAAAGCGTCAAGACGTTCGATGCCGAGACGCAGCGCACGATTAAGCCATTGCAGAAGCTCGTGCTGATGCCGATGTCCGAGGTAGCGTTCGGCGATGATGCCATAGCGCTCTTCCGCCGCCGCTACGTTGAGTTGTTCGGCGGCAACACCGGCGACGATCCGCTTTACGAAGCCGTCAGTGCCGGCCAGCGCTACCCCGGCCAGGAGCATTGGCTGCCGTTGTTCCACGAGGAGCTGGAGACACTGCTCGACTACCTCCCGGGTGTGACGTTGAGCTTCGACCATCTGGCCGAAGACGCCATCCGCCAGCGCTTCGACCTCATCAATGAGCACTACGAGGCGCGCGTTGAAGCCCGTGAAAGTGAAACGTTCGGAGCGGCACCCTATAAGCCGGTTCCGCCCGAACGCATGTACCTTGACGGGCTCGCGTGGAAAGCCGCACTCGCGCATCATGCGATCTTCCGCCTGACGCCCTTCGCAGAGCCGGAGACGCCGAATGTGCGCTCATGGAACGGCCGCGCCGGCCGCTCGTTTGCGCCCGAGCGCCAGTCGGCAGACGTCAACGTCTTCGATGCCGTCGTATCTCACATTCTGAAGCTTCAAGGGGCCAACCGCCGTGTCGTCGTCGCCGCCTGGACGCCAGGCGCGCGTGAGCGGTTGATGACCCTTCTTGCCGATCACGGCCTGAAGGAAATGCGCAAGGTCGATCATTTCGACGACGTGAAGGCGCTTCCGGCAGATGTCACGGCGCTCGCCGTCGTCGGCGTCGAGCAGGGTTTCGAGACGCCGGAGATCGCCCTCATCGCCGAGCAGGACATCCTGGGCGACCGACTTGTGCGCCCCCGCCGCAAGGCGAAGCGCGCCGCCGACGTGCTGACCGAGGCCACCAGCCTTTCCATTGGCGATCTCGTTGTCCATGCCGACCACGGCATCGGCCGCTTCGCAGGGCTGAAGACCATCACCGCGCTGGGCGCGCCGCACGACTGCCTGGAGATCACCTACCACGGCGGCGATAAGCTGTTCCTGCCGGTGGAGAACATCGAGCTGCTCTCGCGCTATGGTTCCGACGACGGCAACGCGCAGTTGGACAAGCTGGGCGGCGTCGCATGGCAGTCGCGCAAGGCCCGCATGAAGAAGCGCCTGCGGGAGATCGCTGCCGAGCTGATAAAGATCGCCGCCATGCGCCAGCTGCGCGAAGCTCCGGCCGTTGCCCCGCCGACCGGAATGTACGACGAGTTCGTCACACGCTTCCCTTACGACGAGACCGAGGATCAGGCAGCGAGCATCGACGCGGTGCTCGACGACTTGAACGCCGGCCGCCCCATGGATCGTCTCGTTTGCGGCGATGTCGGCTTCGGCAAGACGGAGGTCGCGCTGCGCGCCGCATTCGTCGCTGCCATGAACGGTCTGCAGGTGGCCGTCGTCGTGCCGACCACGTTGCTCGCGCGCCAGCACTTCAAGACATTCTCGGAGCGCTTTCATGGTCTGCCGGTCAAGATCGCCCAGGCATCGCGCCTCGTCGGCTCCAAGGAGCTGTCGGACGTCAAGGAAGGCGTCAAGAGCGGCGCCATCGACATCGTTGTCGGCACGCATGCGCTGTTGGGCAAGCAGATCCAGTTCGCGCGCCTGGGCCTCATCATCATCGACGAGGAGCAGCACTTCGGAGTCGTCCACAAGGAGCGCCTGAAGAAGCTTCGCGAGGACGTGCACGTGCTGACGCTTTCTGCCACGCCGATCCCACGAACGCTGCAACTGGCGCTGACCGGTGTGCGCGAACTCTCGCTGATCACCACGCCGCCCGTCGATCGCCTTGCGGTGCGTACCTACATCTCGCCTTTCGATCCCGTCATCATCCGTGAGGCCCTGCGTCGCGAGCGCTATCGCGGCGGCCAGTCGTTCTACGTCGTCCCGCGCATCGCCGACCTCGATGACGTCGCCACGTTTCTTGCCGAATCCGTGCCCGAATTGAAGGTCGCACGTGCCCACGGCCAGCTCACACCCACAGAGCTGGAGGACATCATGACGGCGTTCTACGAAGGCGGGTACGACGTGCTGCTCTCGACCGCGATCGTGGAGTCCGGTCTCGACGTGCCGAATGCCAATACGCTCATCGTGCATCGCGCCGACATGTTCGGTCTGGCTCAGCTTTATCAGTTGCGCGGGCGCGTCGGCCGATCGAAGACGCGCGCGTATGCATATTTCACGACAGCCGCCAATCAGGTGTTGACCGAAGGCGCCGAGAAGCGCCTCAAGGTGCTGCATTCGCTGGACACGCTGGGTGCGGGCTTCTCGCTCGCCAGTCACGATCTCGACATTCGCGGTGCCGGGAACCTGCTCGGCCAGGAGCAGTCGGGACACATCCGCGAGGTTGGCTTCGAGCTTTACCAGTCGATGCTGGAGGAGGCGGTCGCCGCGATGAAGGGCGGGGACATGGGCGAGGGGCAGGAGCAATGGACGCCGGAGATCTCGCTTGGTACTGCGATCCTTATTCCTGAAACCTATGTCACCGACCTTCAATTGCGCTTGGGGCTCTACCGTCGCCTCTCCGGCCTGGAAAGCCGCCAGGACATCGATGCCTTTGCCGCCGAACTCGTCGATCGCTTCGGCGAAATGCCCGAGGAGGTGAAGCACCTGCTCGACGTGATGGAGATCAAGGCGCTGTGCCGATCCGCTGGTGTCGCCAAGGTCGATGCGGGCCCGAAGGGGGCTTTGATCGCGTTCCGCAGGAACACGTTCGCAAATCCCGAAGGGCTCGTGCAGCTGATGCAGGCAGCGCGCGGATTGGTGAAGCTGCAACCCGACCATCGTCTCGTATTCAAGGCGGATTGGGACCTCCCCGAGAAGCGCTTGAAAGGCGTGCGCGAGTTCGTTGCCGAGTTGGCTGACATCGCCGGAAAGGCGCGCAAGGCGGCCTGAGTTCCTTCATGTGGCAAAGATTATTCAGCTCGTCGACCACTGCACGGGCGGCGAGCAAACCGAAGTCCCCATCAATCCGCGCGATTCGTTGCCGCATCGGTCCAACCGAGGACACGAATCAGTCATCTTGTGGCGTGCAGTCGCAACTGCAGCATGACGTGATGTGGGTGAAGCATGGGATTGAGCCAACGCGCAGCTTTGGTGACGGTCGCACTGGTTGGTGCGGCCACGACGGCTGCCGCCATGCTGACTATGGACCAACTCCCCGACCAGCCACATGCGTCGATGCTTGATGCGCCCGCCGTTGGCGCCGCATTCGAGACCGGCGCATTGCCGCGCGAATCGCTGTTCCCCGATCCCATTCCTTCGGAGCCTGAGAGTTCAGACTTGGCCGAGCCGGAAGTCTCCCGCTTCGAATTCGCACCCCCCGGTGCATTCGACCCCTCGGCAGAGCAGTGGCCATCCGTCGTCACGTTGCAGAGCGAGGAACTCAGTTCCTGGTCGACGCAAACGCGCACGGCGCGCGCACAAGGTCCGGCCCGCGCCGGAACGCCGGTCCCTTCGCCGGCCCAGCCGTCCGCCGCCGCCGCGCCGCGCCGCTACAGCTCGCTGACACAGCGCCTCGCCGAGATCGGCCCGTCCGCCACGAAACGCATTACCGAGAAATTCGAATTGGCAAAGGTTTCGTGGCCGCCCGCCGAGGTTGCACTTGTCGCCATCAAGGACAAGAAGCACCTTGAACTTCATGCGCGCCAGAAGGGCGGAGCCTGGACCTTCATATATTCCTACCCGGTTCTGGCCGCGAGCGGTGGCACCGGTCCCAAGCTAACGCGTGGCGACAGGCAGGTGCCAGAAGGCGTCTACCGCATCTCGTTCCTGAACCCCAACAGCCGCTATCACGTCTCGATGCGCGTCAATTATCCAAATGCGTTCGATCGCAAGATGGCCAAGAAGGACGGCCGCAAGGATCTGGGCGGCGACATCATGATCCACGGCAAAAAATCTTCGGCGGGTTGCCTCGCGATGGGCGACACGGCGGCCGAGGAGTTGTTCGTGCTGACCGCCGAGATCGGCGTGCAGAACATTAAGCTCGTCATCGCGCCGACCGACTTCCGCCACAACGCGATCCCCGCCATTCGGGCGGATCAGCCACGCTGGCTCTCCAGCCTGTACATGGAAGTCGCCAGCGAGATGTCGCAATTCAAGGCACCGCCTGCGACCGCCGGTGGAAGTCTCCTATCGCTGCTGGGGCTTTGATTTGGCGCAGGAGTAGTTCCTGGCGTCACGTTGCGCCACGAGTGCCGTCGGTCCGGTGCGCACGTTGCGCGAGCAGCATTGGCAGACCGCAACTGGCACGTTCTACTGTTCCCGAATGGTCTTCAGAACCCTTTCTTCGCCGTCAGGTCGAATGGACGCATGACGCGGAAACCGACTTGCGCCGACCGCGCGTCGGCCTCGAAGGCACGCCGTGCGGCAGGATGGTGCCAGTCCCTCTCTTCGCCATCCGCGCCGTCCTTCACAACGCGGTGCGAGCAACGTGACGTAACCGCCGCTACCGGTGTCGCAGCTGTGCCAGCCGGCCAGCAGTCCGATACCATCTCGGCCAGGCCACCTCCTATGCGCTGTAGTCCCGCGTCGTCGTCCATGCTTGCTCGCGCGGCAAATTCCCATTCCGCAGCGCTTAGCAGACGGTAGCGGCGTCCCGTTCTGAGATTGAGCCAGCCGATGTAGGCTTCCATCTCCGATGCCGTGACACATGCCACCGGCGCATGAGGGTCGACATCTGCGAATGACCCACACGCGCTGCCGCCGCGCGGCGTGATTCCTGCCGCCTGGAGCTGAGCCGTCGTTATTTCGTCTCGCGCGACCGCAAAGCCTGGCCAGACTCGCATCTCTCGTTGAGGCATGCGCCCCGAAGGGGTCGAATTCTCACCGTCCGGATCGCCGATCAGACGCACTCCGGATGGAATCCGCACCATGTCCGGACAAGCTTCGCAGTCCTTGAAGTCACGGACTTGCACCAGGGATCGTGTCTCTGCGGACTGCTGCGCAAGCCACGTTTTCAGCCATTCACGAAGAGAGCGACCCGCGCCTTCGATGGCAGCGTGTATATCCGTACCGGTGGACGCATCCATTGCATCGCTGACTTCAGTCGGCACACCCTCCTTGTCGTCCGTCGCGGCATCCCCTTGGGCCATCCCACCGCGCGAGCCCGCCGATCCGTCTTGCTTTGGGAAGGTTGGTGTTCCGCCTTGGGCGACACTGCCGCGCCCTTGTGTAGGTTGACGCTTGGCTGATGCCGGGTGTGTGACGTCAATGCCACGACCGAAGGGCATTGCCTGGACAAAGAAGTAGTCTGCCCCGGCGATCGTCAGAAGCGCCAGCATTGCGGCGATGCGTGAGCTGTCGAGTCGCCGGTTGAAGTCGGCGTAAAGGAGCAATCCAACGGTCGTCAGCAAGAGTACAAGGCAGAAGATTTCGGGGCTCGACATGGTTGTGTCCACGATCGCTAGAGAAACGATCGAGGGCTGTGCACGCCCGATGCCAGAACAACGTATGCGCCCTGAATAAACGCGCCAGATGCGATGTTAACCGTTCATTAGGATTAACGGTTGGCGGCATGTCGAGCGCCAGCCCGGCAGACAGGCCCTCATATTCGAGCAGTCGCGCGATGCTGGTAGCCGACCGCAACCAAATCGTTCGGCGCCCGTTGACGACGTTAAATGCTGCGGATCACTCGCCGTAGAGCTGGCGCGTGCCGAGGTTGCGGAACAGTTGCTTCAGGATGCCATCGTCCTTGCCGCCGGGAGCCGGTGTGGTGCGCGAGATGTAGTCGAACACCTTGCCGTCCTTGATGCCGTAGTGGCCGACATGATCGACCGAGCCCAGCGGATTGAAGTAGACGGCAAGCACCTTGCGGTCGATTTCCTTTTCCTTGAGGAATGCCGCCTGGGTCATCGTCGAAGCGATGTAGTAGTAGGCCTGCCCGTTGTTGATGGTGGCCGTCGTGGCGGGCGAGCCCAGCTGCAGCTTGACCTGTTCCTGGGACATGCCGGGCTGGATCTGCTGGATGTCGGCATCGCGGAACTGGTGGCCGTGCTTGATGATCTGCGGACTGCAGCCGGCAAGAGCGGGAACGAGCACGACTGCGCAACCGACGGCCAGCAGAGACGAAACCGTGGTACCAAGCAGCCTGCTGCCGAGCCGCACGGCGCCCCTGGTGCATCCTGCCTTCATTGCGCGGCTCCTCCCTCGGATGCGGCAAACACCCATTTCCAGCTCGCCGGATTGCCAGCCACCGACGTGTGCCTGGGTGCCCCCCTGGCTTCCCATCACCGTCATCCCGCGCCCTGCACTGCGGAGCGCCCGTTGCCGGTACGGGAATCACGGCCATCGTGCCCCTTTGCGCCGATTAGCCCGAGACAGGGGCTCATGCAACGCGCTAGACGGGTTCTTCCCCGCCATTTAAACCGGCTGCAGTCGCAGACCGGCGAAAAGCAACGAGGACGGATGGTCCATGCTGAAGTGGTTCAGAGCGCGCGGCGCCAACGCCCGTAAAGCTAAGCAGCTTTATGGCGCGGTCGTGGCCGCGGCACGGCGGCCTGAATTCTACCGCGACTATGGCGTACCGGACACGCTGAACGGCCGTTACGAAATGATCGTCCTTGTACTTTTCCAGCTCCTGGAACGCCTTCGCTCCGAAGGATCGGCTGCCGAGGAGACGAGCCGCCTGACGCTGGAGGCATTTTTCACCGACATGGACGATTGCATGCGCGAGATCGGCGTCGGCGACCTGTCCGTGCCCAAAAAGGTGAAAAAGGCGGCGGCGGGGTTCTACGATCGTGCGAAGTCCTATCGCGCGGCGCTCGATGCGGGCGATATGGGCGCGATGGCCGCAGTGTTTGCAACGTTTATCGAAGACCAGGATGCGATCCTGGCCGGGTCGGAAGGCGCGGATGCGATTTCGCTCGACGCCACTCTGGCACCAGGGCCTTCGCGGGCCGCGCCCACGGGTTTGTCGATCAGGTTCGAAAGGCTGGCGGCCCATGCGTTTCGCCAGCGCGACGCACTCGCCTCGGCCGACGCGGAAACGGTCCTCGCCGGCAAGGCGTTTGCCACACCGGTTCTGTACGACGCCAGCACGGATAGCGCGACGAGAAAAGGGGTTGGTCATGCCGACATCGACGACGAGCAGCAATGCGCCCGGTCCGCTTGAGGCATGGAGCCACCGGGCAGCCGAAATCCCCGATCGAGGCCTCGACATCGAACGCGTGGCGACGCCCGAGGAGCTTGCCGTGCTTGCCGACGCGCTTCAGCTTCCTGCAATCTCGCGCATGACCGTCGCATACAGCATTCGCCCCTTGGGTGTTGGGCGATACAATGTCAAAGGAGCACTGTCCGCGGCCGTCACGCAAGAGTGCATCGTCACGCTGGAGGCCGTGCACACCGAAATCCAAGAGACGTTCGAGGAGGAGTTCTGGGCCGAAGATCTGGTGCCTGCGCCGCTCCCGGACGGCGAAAGAGTGGAGCGCGAGGCACTTTCCGGTTCCTCTCCAGAAGTAATCCAGCAGGGTCTGATCGAGGTCGGGCGATTGGTCTACGAGCAGTTGTCCACCGCCATAGATCCATATCCGCGCGCGCCCGGAGCTGTGTTCGCATGGAGCGAACCTGGCCACGACTCCGACAGCAGCGATCGCGACAAACCTTTCGCCTCCTTGGCGGCTCTGAAAGATAAAACGTGACAGAGAAAATGCCACTTTGGCGCGAGTTTCAGTCTCCGACCACCGGGCTATGCCGGTTGAGATGAAGAAAGCGGTTGTGCGGCATCCGCAAAAGGTTATCTTCCGGGCCGTTTGCCGGGGACGAGGGGGCCTCTCCGTCACATCGTCACAACCAGATCCCAGGCCCGAATCGCCGTTCCGAGAATTCCTAGGCGTCGCGATCTGATGCAGCAATCCAAGACCATAGCACTCGACGGCATGGGCGGAGATCACGGACCTTCCGTGGTCGTCGGCGGTGCCGCAATCTCGCTGGAGCGCCATCCCAGTCTGAAGTTCCTGATCGCCGGACGTGCCGCCGAGATCGAGGTCGAACTCGACAAGTATCCGCGGCTCAAGGAGCGCTGCCGCGTACTGCCGACGGATATCGTCATCGCTATGGACGACAAGCCGAGCCAGGCGCTGCGCCGCGGTAAGGGGTCGAGCATGTGGTTGGCGCTCGAGGCGGTCAAGAATGGCGACGCCGATGTTGCCGTCTCGGCCGGAAACACGGGCGCGCTGATGGCCATGGCTAAGCTCATCCTGCGCCCCATGCCAGGCATCGAACGGCCAGGCATTGCCGCGCTTTGGCCCACGATCAAGGCCGAATGCATTGTCCTCGATGTCGGCGCCAACATCGGCGCGACGGCCCGCCAGCTTGGCGACTTCGCCATGATGGGAGCGGCGATGGCGCGCGCACTGTTCCACATCGAACGCCCGACAGTTGGTCTGCTCAATGTTGGCGTGGAGGAGATCAAGGGAGCCGAAGAGGTCAAGCAGGCGCACGCTTGGCTGAAGGACACCAAGCTGCCTCTCGTCTACAAGGGCTTCGTCGAAGGGGACCGGATCGGCCAGGGGGTTGTCGACGTCGTCGTCGTTGAGGGCTTTGCCGGCAACATTGCCTTGAAGACGGCGGAAGGTACCGCCCGGCAGGTCGGCCAATATCTCAAGGAGGCGATGAGCCGTACCCTATTGTCCCGACTGGGCGCCCTGCTCGCGAGCGGCGGCTTCAAGGTATTGAAGCACAAAATGGATCCGCGGCGCGTCAACGGCGGTACGTTTCTTGGCCTCAACGGCATCGCCATCAAGAGCCACGGCGGGACTGACGCATTCGGCTTTGCCAGCGCCGTCGATCTGGGCTTTGAGATGGTCGAAAGCGGCCTTGTCGAACGACTGACCTCCGATCTCGACACGTTCCATGAGGCGCTGGGTACTGAGATCGAACGGAAGAGCTGAGGCGCGGCGGTGGCCGCAAGCAGGATGTCGCTCCGCTTCGGAGCCGACGAACGGAGAATGGGCCTTGGCGGCGTGGCTCGGTAACCTTGCCGGCGCGGCCTTTTGACCGGAAAGCGAGACGAGAGTGGTAGCAGTCAATCGATCGGTGATCCGCGGCGTCGGCGCCTGCCTGCCCAAGCGTGTGATGTCGAATGCCGACATGGCAAAATTGGTCAACACCTCGGACGAATGGATCGTCGAACGGTCGGGCATTCATTCCCGTCACATCGCATCCGAGGACGAGTTGACATCGGATCTTGGCATAGCCGCCTGCAAGCAGGCCCTTGTCCGCTCCGGCATCGACCCGCTCGACATAGATCTGGTCATCTGCGCCACCGCGACGCCGGACCGAACCTTCCCAGCGACGGCCGTACGCATCCAGGCGGGTCTCGGCATTACGCGCGGCGCCGCATTCGACGTGCAGGCTGTGTGCTCCGGCTTCGTCTATGCGCTCACGATCGCCGACAGCCTGCTCAAGACCGGTCAATTTCGGCGCGCACTCGTCGTCGGCGCCGAGACGTTCTCGCGCATCATCGACTGGAACGACCGCGGCACGTGCGTCCTGTTCGGTGATGGCGCCGGGGCCATCGTGCTCGAGGCGCAGCCGACGCACGGCGCGCGGGAGGATCGCGGCATCCTGTTCTCGCGGATCCGTTCTGATGGACGCTTCGAGGATCTTCTCTACGTTGACGGCGGGCCCGGCTCGACCAAGACCACCGGGCACCTGCGGATGAACGGCCGGGAGGTGTTCCGCCATGCGGTGCAGAAGATCTCCGGCGTCATCGAGGAAACGCTCGTGGCAACCGGATACGCCGCCGACGAAATCGACCTGTTCGTGCCGCATCAGGCCAACAAGCGCATCCTCGACGGCATTGCCAAGAAACTCAATGTCAGCCCTGAAAAGATCATCGTGACGCTCGATAGGCACGGAAATACGTCCGCGGCATCAATTCCGCTGGCCCTTAACCATGCCTTCGAAAATCACCTGCTGAAGGAGGGCAGCCTCGTGCTCATGGAGGCGATGGGCGGTGGGTTCACCTGGGGGGCGGTGCTGGCGCGCTGGTAGCTTTGGGCCACCATCCGGGAGCGGGAAACCCTGCAGTCGCGCATTCCTAAAGATTATGCTTTGAATTTCAGACAGTTGACTGTTTCCGTGATTGACCGCTGCCGCGGCCGCCGGTAGCATGGCCAAAAATCCGGCGAAAATGAAATCGGGAGCGAGCGGACGAGGATGAGTGGCAAGACATTGACGCGCGCCGATCTGGCTGAGGCCTTGGTGCGCAAGGTGGGGCTGCCCCGCAATGAATCTCAGGAACTGGTAGAGCTTGTTCTGAGCGAGATTTCCGGCACGCTGGCGCAAGGTGAGCACGTCAAGCTGTCGTCCTTCGGTTCCTTCGGTATCCGCGAAAAGGGTGAGCGCGTCGGCCGCAACCCGAAAACGGGACAGGAGGTGCCGATCACGCCGCGGCGCGTCCTGGTGTTCCGCGCTTCGAATATCATGAAGGATAAGATCAACGAGGGCCTTTCCGGGCGCCCTCCTGCGGCCAACGGAACGGGCTAGTGTTTTGGTCTGACGTCTGCGGCCCGGGCGAAGGTCATCAAACGTCAGTGAATCCAGAACACCAACGAAAGATTTGCCAGGGTTCCGGGCTGACGCTCAGGTGCCCGATAGGTAGCCGAGCGTCGGAGTAGGAGACGAGCGGTTGGCCGTCCAAAAGGGGGTGGCATTACGGGGAGTCAAAGCGACTTTGCGCATTTGGCGCACAGTGGGGTCTGCTATCGTAGCGCGTGGCGAATATTCCGCAGCGTGCGGCAGAAGTGATTTGTAGGCTTTGACGTCATGGATTGTGTCGGGCCATTCGGGCCGGACGCGAGAGCGGTTCGTCACGGTGAGCGGGTTTCAAGCTGTGGTGGCCGCGAATGGGCGATAACACCGGTGTTGGCGTGATCGCCTGCCAAAAATGCCCCACCATGAACCGGGGTTTGCACTGAGAGGTCGATCAGCAGCGAAGCATCGAAAGTCATAGCGCAAGAGGGCGGCAATGGCGAAAGCGGCAGAAGCATTCCGGACCATCTCCGAGGTGGCCGAGGAACTGGACTTGCACAAACACGTGCTCAGGTTTTGGGAAGTCAAATTCCCGCAGATCAAACCGATGAAGCGCGGCGGCGGGAGGCGCTACTACCGGCCTGCGGATATGGAGTTGCTGCGCGGCATTCGCCATCTGCTTCACGCGGAGGGATACACGATCAAGGGGGTGCAGAAAATACTGCGCGAACGCGGTATCGACGCGGTCAAGCGCGTTGGCACCGAATTGGCCTCCGGCTCCAAGGTGGAAGCGCCGCGCGGCGGCAGAGATGCCGCTCCGGTTCTGGCGGCGCCGGCTCCGGCCAAATCGGATCGCGCCGGCCAGGCGGCCCCAGCGGCGCAGGTGGTGAAGGCTGCGCCTTCGTCACGGCGCACCGCCGGAGAATCGGCTCAGCCCGGCCGCACCGGCGACCTTGCCAAGGCGATTGCAGAGCTGCAGGAATGTCGTGCCATCTTGCAGGGCGCGCCAGCAATGCAGTCCGGTGGCGACCAGGCAGCCAAGTCGAAACGTGCGATGGGCGCTGCCGGCTGAGCCCCGACGGACGCAGCGGCGGTCTTTGGCACGATTGTCGCGCGTCACGCCGCATGGGAGTGCGATATTGGTTGAAGTCTGGCTGGTCGAGCTGGAACTTGGTGCGGCAGCACTGGAGGCCGAAGAACGGCGGCGGCCTCGACTGAGCCAGGACGACCTGGAGCGGATTGCCGGGTTGAACCAGCCCCAGCTTCGGCGCCAGAGGCGGCTGTCGACGATAGCCTTGCGCGTGTTGATCGCGGCCTTCATAGGTAGCGACCGCTTCGCGCGTACGCCGTTTGCGCGTTTGCCCGGTGGCAAGCCGGTGCTGCCGGGCGAGCCTGTCTCGTTCAGCGTCTCGCACGTAGATGGCCGCGCCCTGATCGGGCTTTCGTCCGGAGCTCCGGTGGGCGTCGATCTCGAGCGAGATCGCACCTTGCGCATGTCGGCGCAACGGCGGGCAGCCTTGATCCAGGCGGCGAACGCATTGCCGCTCGCGACGCAAGCCTCCCCGCCCCAGACGTTGCCGATTGGCGTCGAAGGTTTCGGTACGGGAAATGATCCTGTCCTGCGCGCCTGGGTGCGAATGGAGGCTTTGGCGAAGCTGGATGGCGTCGGCGTGGGGCGGCTCTTGTCTGCAGCGGGCATTCTGGGACGCCGTACCGGTGCTGTCGGTGAGGGCGCCGCCGATCGCCCGACAACCGCGCCTCCGGAATGGCCAGGCACGTTTGCAGCACCTGATGTTACGATCCTGGACCTCGCTATGCCTGCCGATGCGACCGGCAGCCACTGGTATGCCGCGCTGGCTGCACACGCCGCGCTCATGCAACCGCACCGCCCGAAGGTGCAGCGGCTCCCGGTCGAGCCCGAAGATCTGGCGCGTCTGACGCCATGAGTACGCCGCCGGGCCCGCATCCGGTTCGATAGACAACCTCAAGTGCGGTGGGCTTGCCGCTGGGATTGGTGATTGACCCCCGCGGCGCTGCCGTGCAAAAGAGGCGTCTCAATCGGAGCGTAGCGCAGCCTGGTTAGCGCACCAGTCTGGGGGACTGGGGGTCGGGAGTTCAAATCTCCCCGCTCCGACCAATCAAATCAAAGACTTACGAAGATGTCGCGGAGCGCGTTTCGAGTCCGTGGACACGCCCTGGACACGCTTTTCTCGCGATGTGGGGTTGTGGACTGGAGGTCGGTTTCATCGCGCAGATCAGGGCGGCGACCGAAGCCCTTTGGCGGCGGCGCACGATCCATCCCCAACGCCGCACCATTGTCCACAGGTTGGCGCTGACCGCACCCTTTACGACATAAGGGCAAATCACATCGATTCAGAGGATGAGCAGGAAGAAGCCTCATCCAGACCAGTTGTCGCTTGATCTCGGTGGCGGAAGCGAGCCTACGCCGTTGAAGCGTGCGCAGTTCCCGACCGTGACCAGGGTACGACAGAAAGTCGTTGAGAGTGGAAAATCCGAGAACGTCGCGACAGCGGAATTGATGCCCCCGCTACAGGACCACGAGATTGCTAGCAGACGTGAGACGACGGCCTTCGAACTGTATCAGCGCGCTGTTCGCGAGACCCGAACACTCATTCTGACAGCCGCTTTCTTTGCAGTGTCGCTTTTGGCCGTCAAATCGGGCGCGACCAATGTAGAGAAGTTTAGCTGGTTCGGGATGGACCTGACGATCAACGACCGAACCAAGATTTCTGGTGTGTTGGGGGTTGTTACGCTACTCGTCAGTTTATGGTCGGTGGCCAGCGCCTACACAACGAACGCTCTTTGGAACAAGTGCGGGTTGTTCTACCGAGAAATTATCGAACCCTCGGGAAATCGATGGTTGGTTCTTCTGTATAAGAGCACGCGGGTCTTGGCAGGCGTTCTGATCTTCCTTCTCATCGTTTACAGCGTGATCTCAGCAACAACAGACATGTTCTATCTCGTCGTGGCGCGGCCGAGTGATTGGATCGTAGAAGTGATCCGCAACAAGTGACAATGTGAAATTGGATTGGTTCGTTTGGCGCAGACCCGCTGACCTTTTGACAGCCTACTCCTCCGCCAACACAGCCTTTCCAAGATGCGTTTCAATCTTCCGTCAAGCTGCTGATCGCCTTACGGCGCAGTGCAGTCGCCATTCCATTCCTGAAGGTGCCGTTGAGTACGGCGCATCGCGAGTTCCCCAGGCGACATCAGTTCAGCGCCTTCAGCCGCTTTTCATTCGCGGCGATCTGCAACTGCAACCGCCGCTGTTCGTCCTGTAGACGCATGCGCGCAAGCTGCTTGCCGAGTTGGTCAGCTTCCTTCGAAGCGTCGGCGTACGCTTTGCGATGACAGCATTCCACACGCGACGCCGACCCAGATCAAGGCGGCGGCAAGAACGAAGGACAGACCGTGGCGAGGCGTGTGCATTGCGGCGGATGCCAACAGATCAGCACTGTTGCGTCAGGGTCGGTGTCGGCCGCCTCGTGGCTTTCGAAGGGACAGTGGCATGGGATCGACGTTGTGATGATCAAAGAATGCGTCAACTCACGGTATGCGCCGTCAGATGGGAGTGCTCGATCTCGTCCACTTTGCCAAGACCTGCGGCAGCTGTTTGGCACCTCACGCGCTTTTGCCGGCCGTTGACTCGAGGGAGCGGCCGGTCATGCCACATATATGAGTTGAACGATTTTCTGCGCCGACGGCGCCGATGCAAAATAGGATGGCGCGAATTCGCACAAGCACGTGTGTGCGAGAGTGTCTGCGAAACGACTACCCGCCAGAGAACGGCGTCGTATGCCCCGAATGGCGCATAGAGGCTTTGTCATTGATGCCAGGTGGGGACACGCGCTTTGCCAAGATCGGTCCAGAGGGCGAGGAAAGATCGTAGACCAGCGCCATCGCCCACGCGATGATCAGCACAGACCAGAAGCCGACCACGATGCCGACGATGCGCTTTGACATGACACAAACACCTGATTGGTTGACCTTGGGGCCGTATGCTACGCGATCAGTCAAGCTGCGCAGAAATCAACTTTGACGTTACCGCAGCCGACGCGCTGTCGCTATGCATGCCGCATGCATGCCGCGCGACTCTTGAAAGCTGGATTTCTTTGCGCGCTATTGTCGTTTGCGAGCACAATGGCGCTAAGGATGTCCACCCGATTGAGTTGCAGTGGAGGCGGCTAAAAGTGAACCATGGCAAGACGGCTGCAATTTGTAGCTACGCGGTTTTGAGTCTCCCGCATTGCAAAGCGCTGAATATGTCAATCGATGTCCGGCTGCATCATATTTTTGTTCATTGCCCTTCGGATTTTCGCAAGGCGACACGGTTCGCTCGGGCATTTGTGGCAGCATCATTTCTGACGTTGGGTGCCGGCTCGGTGTTGGTCGGATGGGCGACGTCTTCGTCTGTTGCTTCGAGCCAGAAATCGCTGGCGGGATTCCCAGCAATCCTATCCTGGGCCGGCGAAGATCTCCCGCAGGAGTTCGATCTGCGCCAGCCGTTGCAGACGGGGGCTGCGGCGAGATTGGCCCAGGCAATGGACACGAGCCCATCCAGCGATGCGTATCAACGCTTCCTCGATGCTCCTGAAGCAGCAACCGGTGCAACGCACGATAGGTTGCCGGAGGATTCGGCAGGAGAATCTTCAGACGTGCACGCCCCCTCGCCGCCGGATGGCCCAATGTCTGGGGCCCCACGGGCTACAGGAAGACCCGCTCCGCTCTTTCGGCCAGAACCAATTCAGCTGCCGCGGCCAAAGGCACACGCGAGGTAAGCGTGTCTAGCAGCTTGAAAATGTTGGTGGCAACGTCGATCGTCAATTCGATGGATCAATTGCGCGAAGCCGACTGGCGAAGCTGCTGCTCTGATGAAATTTCGTGGCGTCTTTCGGCCGGTCCCGACTGTTGGGACAAGACAGCCCCGCGAACGCTCGTGGTCCCCTTCCGACAAGATGGCTGGGCTTGCCGCCGCGACCCTGCTATCCAGTTCATATGCAGGGATACGAAAGACGGCCGCAGTTGCCGAAACTATTGAGGAGAGTCAGTCAGGCTCGACGCGATCTGTGGTGCGCAAGCTTGCATGAACGGCCGGAGAGGGGAGTATGTCGCGTAACTTTCATGAAAATTTCGAACGGCCGACGATGCCGTTGCCTCCGGACCGTTCGACCGGCCTCGTGCTGGCGGCGCTCGCCGCATTCGTCGCCTACTTTTTGCGATCGAGCCCGGCGGGCTTCTATGCTGCCGGTGGCGTAGCCGCGGCGCTGGTCACGATCAGCTTGCTGCGACCGATCTGGTTGCGCCCCCTCAATATCGTTTGGATGCGCCTTGCTCTTCTGCTCAGCAAAATCGTCAATCCCGTTGTCATGTTTGTGCTCTTCGCACTCGTCATCGTGCCATCGGGACTGCTGATGCGTCTGCGACATGATCCGCTGCGCAAGCACCGCTTGCCGGCCACTGAGAGCTACTGGATCCCGCGGACGCGGGACGATCGCTCGAGCATGAGAAACCAGTTCTAGTTCTCAAAGTTCTAGTTCTCAATACGACTTCTGTAATCGGAGTACATTGCATGCTTTCGTTGCTTAAGGAGCTTGGCACCTACATGAGCGCCCGCAAAAAGTGGTGGCTGCTTCCGATAATTCTGATCCTCCTCGTTGTTGGTGGCTTGTTGATCCTGGCGCAGGGCTCCGCGATTGCGCCCTTCATTTACACTGTCTTTTGACCCTGGACGTTGGCTGGGTTGCCAGACATCGCATTGGATGGCGCCAGCCGTCCGTGTGGCCAGACCACGACATCCATACCGATACAAATTGATCGATGAAGATTCTGGGAATATCCGCCTATTATCACGACAGTGCCGCAGCCCTGTTGGTCGATGGTGAGCCAGTCGCCGCCGCACAGGAAGAACGGTTCACGCGTCATAAGCATGACGCGGAATTTCCCGAGCACGCGATCCGGTATTGCCTCGAAGAGAGTGGCTTTGCGCTGGACGATGTCGACCACGTTGTCTTCTACGAGAAGCCGCTATTGAAATTTGAAAGACTGCTTGAAACCTACCTGGCGAATGCACCGCGCGGGTATCGGTCATTCAGCATGGCATTGCCGGTATGGCTCAAGGAAAAGCTGTTTCAGAAGTCGGGCATCGTGAATGCACTGAAGCCATTTGCCGCCGATAGCAATAAGATTGAGGCCAACCTTCTATTTGCTGAACATCACCAGAGCCATGCTGCTTCGGCATTCTTTCCATCGCCGTTTGAGGAAGCCGTCGTGCTTACGATGGACGGTGTCGGAGAGTGGGCAACGACCTCTGTCGCAATTGGCAACGGCAATACTCTGGTGCCGACCCGCGAGATCCACTGGCCGCACAGCCTCGGGCTGCTCTATTCCGCGTTCACGTACTACACCGGCTTCAAGGTGAATTCGGGCGAATACAAAGTCATGGGGCTTGCACCCTACGGCGCCCCAAAATACGCAGACCGGATTTTCGACAACCTTATAGACTTGAAGGACGACGGAAGCTTCTGGCTCGACCAAAGCTACTTCGACTATGCGACTGGCCTGACGATGACGTCATCGCGGTTCAACGACCTCTTTGGTGGACCGCCACGCGGACCAGAGTCCCCTCTGACGCAACGCGAAATGGATCTTGCTGCGTCGATCCAGAAGGTGACGGAAGAGGTCATGATCCGCATGACACGCGAATTGGCACGCACGTATCAGGCAACCAACCTGTGCCTTGGGGGAGGCGTTGCGCTCAACTGCGTTGCGAACGGCAAAGTGCTGCGCGAGGGAGCATTCAAGAACGTCTGGATACAACCCGCCGCAGGTGATGCAGGTGGTGCATTGGGAGCCGCCTATGCCGCAAACTACGTTCACGGCAAGCGACCCCGATGCGTGAACAAGGCATTCGATGGAATGCGCGGAGCCTACCTGGGGCCAGCCTACTCACAGAGCTACATCGAGAAATGCCTCGCCGATGCGGGAGCCTGCTTTGAAGTTCTCGATGACGATGCCATTCTAGAACGCACAGTCGATGCTTTGGAGGCTGGTCATGCTGTCGGCTGGTTTCAGGGCCGCATGGAATTTGGACCACGCGCACTCGGCGCGAGATCGATTCTGGGTGATCCACGCAATCCGGAGATGCAGAGAACCCTCAACCTCAAGATCAAGTATCGTGAGAGCTTCAGGCCATTCGCGCCGTCCATCCTGGCGGAGGATGTCCAGGACTATTTCGAACTCGACACCACCAGCCCCTACATGCTTCTGGTTGCCGAAATCCTTGATAAACGCAGAAGGGAGCTGAGCGCCTCGGAGCGAATGCGCTTCGGGCTGGACAAGCTCAACGTGATACGCTCCGAGTTGCCAGCGGTTACGCACGTTGACTTTACGGCACGGGTTCAAACAGTGCACGCGGAAACGAACCCGCGCTATCATGCCCTCATCTCCCGTTTCAAGAGCCGTACGGGTTGTCCGGTTGTCGTCAACACCTCCTTCAACGTGCGCGGCGAACCAATCGTGTGCACGCCGCAAGACGCGTTTCGCTGCTTTATGGGCTGTGAGATGGAAACGTTGATAATCGGCAACTGCGCGCTCAAGAAGGAAGATCAGAATCCATTGCTGAAGGTCGACTACAAAGCCCGCTTCGATCTTGACTGATGGTCCTGCTTGCGTCCTCACGGGGCCCTGACCGCAATCACCGGAATGTTGCGATTTGCGCTTCCGTTGCTGCTGGAGCCACTTCGAGAGAGGGGGGAAAAGCAACGGCAGCGTTCGATGGTTGATTAGGTGGCCGACGTTATGGACACGCGATGACCGACTAAGGCCATCTGTCGTCTTTCTGAGCCGCCGAACTAATGCTGCGGGCTTGCAGCCAGGAGGCCCAAGTCTGCTACCAGCTGTTGCGCGACGATCGCATTGCCCGCATCGAGCAAGTGCCATTGGTCGGCGAACACAACACTTGAGGGGTCTGCCGAGGCTCCAAGAGCTGGTGTAGCGTAGTCCCGGAAGAAAACCGGAACCGTGTCGAACAGCGGATCGAAAACAGCGGAAAAATTCAAACAATTCGCTTTACAATAGTCCGATGCAAGCGCCCGTTTCACGCCCCGCCGGTACAGATCCGGCCGCGCCCCTTTAATCGTGACCTTGTCATGTGTCATTGTCATCGCTTGTATTACGGTGACGAAGCGAATGCCATTTTTCTTGCAGAGGTTGTACATGCTCTCTTGATTGCCAACAAACGCATCTACCTGGGCATCGACCGCAGCTTCGAATGCAGCCGGTGACGGACCTTGACTCAACCAGTTTCCTAAAATTTGGAGATGCCTATAGAGGAACGAAAAAGCAAGATCCGACGTATGCGGCGCCAGTCTGAATGCCAGCCTCTGGAACCAACCGCCGCTGTCTTCGAGGCCTTCGATGACGCGTTCCAGATCATTGCCCAACGTATAAGACACGACGAGCTTGGGCGCGAAGCCGATCAGTTGAAGCCGAAGTCTTGTCAGCTCTTGCGATGAGTCCCAGCCGGTAACGGCGGCGTTGACGAATTGAAAGTCATCCTGGAGTCTATTCAGGTAGGCCGTGATTGTCGTTTGGTCGCTCGAGGCGCGGAAACCGAACGCGGAGGACCCTCCGATCAAGAATGCCAGAGGCCGCTTTCGTGCGTCGGGATTCTTTGGTGAAACGCCCGCGCCACGGAAGCCATGTGCGTCGATCGAGACGACCGGTGAATGTCGAGGCAAAACTCCATCTTCATTCGTCGTCCAGTACCAGCCATAGACGGGGTTTCGATCGAGAACCTCAAATTGCTTATATGGGTCAACCTGCACGCCGGCTGGATAATACCCTCTTTTGACGAGTTCGTCGGCTTCTGCCGATTTTGCATGGTCCTCTGCCTGAGTATCGGACGCTTGGCCGGCAAGATAGACTTCCGAAGCGAATACAGCCGCGGCCAGCGCCGCCGACACGTTGAGAACCAGCAATACCGTGAGCCCCAGGATCCGAACTACTCGCTGCAAAGAAGGGTGGGAGGTAATTTCCATATCCTAGATGCCTTTCGCGTGGCGCGCGTGTGCGTCAGATAATTCGTCCTGATGCGAGTGTTGAGTGAACAGCGCCGCGACGCAAAGTCTACCGCTGTTGTTTGCGCCTCGTGTTGATCGGCGGAGCAGTGCCCAGCCATTGGTCCAGGGGTCATTCGGGGCTGGCAAACGCTGCTGGGCGAATGTGATCTAGAGACCTGAGGACGCGATAAAGACCTTTCGCAATCCTCTCATGCGCGAGACTGTTGGGATGCGGGTCTGGGGGCGTCACCCACAGTGAACTCGAGGCATCGTTGCGCATCTGCGGAAGCAGATCGACAAATCTCACATCGTTCTCTTTCGCCGCCTGGCGCACCAGTTCAGTCACCCCACCGAATCTATAGTTCTGGACGTCGTGTAGCTCGGGCAGGGATGCGATAATCAGCATGATATTGCGTTCCTTGCAGAACGCCGATAATTGGTCGATGGCTCTCTTCGCATTCTGCCATCCTTCGGCGGAACCGCCATCGTAGAGTGCCAGATAATATTCGTCCCAGGACCGGCCACCGAAGAGCAGGCGACGCGCGGCATCCAATCGACCGAGAAAGAAGACGCAGGAATAGCAGTGGCGCATTATCCAATTTGGATTTCTGCTCCTCGGAATCGGCTCGGCGTCGTTGACGAAGTAATTGAGTACGACGATGTTTGGCTTGTACTTGTATCCTTCGGTGATGAAAAAGCGAACCTCCTGGGCAGTGTTCCAGTTGCCCACGCCAGTATTGATGATCTCGGCCGAGATTTTTTCGGATCGATAGAAACTCTCGATTCTCTTTGAGAATGTCTTGTCTTGCGGCACGCCCCAGCCGAACGTCAGGGAGTCGCCAAGCATGAGGACTCGCAATGTGCTTGGATCACGCTCGAGCGGAAAATCTCGATCACGAAGACCTCTCGAATTCGTGCGCACGTCGACTCCCATAAGCCGGGCCTGACGATTGGGTCTGTGTATGTGACCAAGCTCTGGGTCACTGGAGGGGATCTTCACGTCTCTGGCATACTTCCACATTTCCAGATCGAATTGCATGCCGTCGTCCGCGATGGCACGCACCGCAACCTCGATGCCGGCGAGTGTTGCAATCAGCAAGAGCATTGCAAGAAGAGCAGGAAAGACAACCAGGCGCATATCAGCCCACCGAGAATTGGCGCGACAAAATGATGAACAACAATGTAATCCCAGTTTCTGGGACTATAGGCAACCCGTTGAGTTGTTGATCTGCATTGAGCTGCCGCATCTGCGATGCGGGGCTCGGTTGACTGAGCCATCCGTGACCAGGGCGCAGACACCGTCCCGACGTTGTCGTTGCCTTGGAGAATGTCGATATCCCGGAACATGGTCGCGTGACAGTGGATCTGATCCCGAATGCGGGCCTCGTCGCTAAGTGCCGCCCATGTTTCCTAAGGAATGCGTCAGGAGATCCCGAGTGCACTGCAATCCGCATCGGACCGCGTTTGCGGTCGTGCAATCCGATTGACGAGTATCGTCGTTGGAAGCATTCTTTTCGAATGATCCGCAACACAGTCGCGACCTACCTGCTGTCACGCCTCAAGGAGGCTGGAATCCGGCACGCGTTCGGAGTTCCGGGCGACTACGTTCTGACCTTCATGGATCGTATGATCGAAAGCGGCATCGAAGTTGTCGGGACCTGTAATGAACTTAATGCAGGCTACGCGGCAGATGCTTATGCGCGCATCAACGGTATCGGCTGTATCTGCGTCACGTGGGGTGTCGGCGGGTTCAGCGCTATGAACGCTGTTGCTGGCGCCTACGCAGAACAGGTGCCGGTTGTCGTACTTGTTGGCAGCCCGCGTACGACACAGCGTCGATCGTCCATGCTACTTCATCATGGCGTCGGCGACTTTACCACGATGCAAAAGGCTTATTCGTTTATCACGGTATCCTCTGTTCTGCTGGACGACCCAGGTGAGGCTCCGCAACGCATCGATGCAGCCCTGACGCGCTGCTTAGCTGAGAAGCGTCCGATCATGATGGAGATACCAGCAGACATGGTCGACAGCGCCTGCATCGCCCCAGGTCCATTTCCAAAGGTCAGGAGGGAATCCGATCCCGAAGCCCTGCGAGAGGCGATCGATGAGGCAATGTCGCTGCTGGAAGCTGCCGAGCGTCCTGTAATTCTCGGTGGTGTCGAGCTGCACCGCTTCGGGCTAATGGCAGAATTCCAGAGGTTGGTTGAAGCAAGCCATATGCCTGTGGCAACGACGCTGCTCGGCAAGACAGTGATTTCCGAGCACCATCCACAAGCGATTGGCGTCTATGAAGGAGCCACCTCGCGACATGCCGTGCGCGAGATCGTTGAAGGGAGTGATGTGTTGCTATGCCTCGGCGCATGGATGAGCGATATCAATTTCGGTATCTATTCCAGCCGCCTTCATGATCGGCGAATGATCCTTGCGAACTCCGGACGCCTCAAGATAAGCCATCACGTTTATGAGAACGTATGGATTGGCGACGCGGTCAGCGGTTTGGCCGAGCGAATGCCGCCAAGTGGTCTCTCGCATCCACCGTTCAGCGGAGTGTCCCGCCTCGTGGCGTCTGGATTCAAGGCGAGAGCGGGTGAGAAGATGACGGTCGAGCGGTTGATCAACTGGCTGAACACCCTCATCAGCGACAATACGATCGTCATCGCGGACACCGGAGACGCACTTTTCGCGGCGGCGGATCTGGTGATGCACAACGATGTGGGGTTCCTGGGCCAGGCCTTCTATCTTTCGATTGGCTATGCGCTGCCTGCGACGCTTGGAGCCTCGCTTGCCGATCCGAAGAGGCGAGCCGTCACGTTGATCGGCGATGGCGCCTTCCAAATGACGGCGCAGGAACTGTCCACTCTGTGTCGTCGCAATAGCAACGCTGTCCTCCTGCTGCTGAATAATGACGGCTATACGACCGAGCGCGTGATCCACGAGGGGCCCTATAACAATATCCAGCGATGGGATTATCATCGCTTGCCCGAAGTGTTCGGCAGCGGTTGGGGGGTGAGAGTTGCCACGGAAGATGAGTTTGAGGCCGCGCTCTCGCGCGCCATCGAAACGCAGCAAGGGCCTGTGCTGATTGAGATCATGCTCGATCGTATGGATACATCAGAGGCTCTCGTGCGGCTTGGTCGGGAGCTTTCTCCGGATAAGCAAGACAAGCCTGCCGCACGATAGCCGGTTCAAGGCGCCGCCACCGAGCCGGCATCTGGCAAAAATAGAAGGCGTTGATCAAGGCAACGACAGCATGCATTATGTCCTGGGAAAGGGGTGCGACTGCTGAATTTGTGCGAAGGATCAGCGCGATGGCGAACAACAACCCAAAACTCCTGTTGCATCGCATTAACGGTGAGACACTCGAGGTGCGAGCGGACGAGATACTGAGCGTGGAAAAGCAGTCGGCAATCGGAGGAGCGCGAATCATGCTCACCCGAACCGACGCGGAAGGCCTCAGTGTTCACGTGGCGGTTCGTGAGACGGCTGAGGCCATCGTTCGCCAGCTATCCGGAGCGCCGAGTGCGCACTGACGGGTGTCAGCCCGAACGTCTCTGCCGCCAATCCCAGCCGCGCTGCCGTCAGGCCATATGGCGTGGTCCAGATTGCCCGTATCGCTGCAGTCGTAGCGGCTGCTTGACTCGTTGGCACTGACGTCGCCTGTCGCGACCTGAATCAATCGCTGATCGCTAGCCGATAATCTCTCGGCACAAGCTTTCGCATTTGCAGCGCAGGCGCAGATCACCTGATGTGCGACATGGCATAGAACAGGATTGCGGCGAGGAGCGCGGACGCCGGCACGGTTACGATCCAGGCCGCGACCACCGCCATGAAGTGGGATCGCCGCACGAGCTTGCGTCGCAAGAGTTCCTCTGGATCGGGTGCAACGTGATCCTTGATCTTGATCTCCCCGCTGCTCTTGGTGCGGATGTAGGCGCGCCGGCGCCGGCTGTGCGTCGTGTACCACTCGCGGAAGAAGCCGACGCCGAACACGGCGCCGACCGCGATGTGCGTGGACGAAACCGGCAGCCCGAGCGCCGAGGCGACGATCACGGTGATGGCGGCCGACAGCGCCACGCAGTAAGCGCGCATCGGGTTCATCTTTGTGATCTGCTCGCCGACCATCTTGATCAGGCGCGGTCCGTAGAAGAACAGGCCGAGCGATATGCCGAAGGCGCCGATCATCATCACCCAGAGCGGAATGTGAACGGCCGTCGCCGCCTTATGCGTGGTGCTGGCATGAATGATGGCGGCGAGCGGACCGACGGCGTTGGCCACGTCGTTGGCTCCGTGCGCGAATGACAAGAGCGCCGCGGCGAAGATCAGCGGCATGTGGAACAGCTTGCGCAAGGATTGGTTGCGGTTCTCCAGCCCTTCGGACTGACGATGGATGACCGGCTTGAGAAGCAGCGCGGAGCCGGCGAAAACGAGAAATGAATAGGCGACAATCTCGTTCGGGCTCGGCCTCCAGATCTTGCTGAAGCCCTTGAGCATCAGATAAGCGGCAAAGGAACCGGCCATGATCGCCAGCAGCAGAGGCACCCATCTTCGCGCTGCGGCGATCTTGTCTGTCGTATAGATGATGAAGGCTTTGATGAAGGCCAGGAATGCGGCAGCGATCACGCCGCCGAGTATTGGCGAAATGACCCAGCTTGCGGCAATCGTCGTCATCGTCGGCCAATTGACCGCGCCAAGGCCCGCCGCTGCGATGCCGGCCCCCATCACGCCGCCGACAACTGCGTGCGTGGTCGAAACGGGCGCTCCCAGATAGGTGGCAAGGTTGATCCACAACGCCGACGAGAACAGCGCCGCCATCATGGCCCAGATGAAAATTTGATCGTTGGCGACCGCTTCCGGAGCGATGATGCCCTTCGAGATCGTCTTGACCACGTCTCCGCCGGCCAGCAGCGCACCGGCCGCTTCGAAGATGGCGGCGATCACCAGGGCGCCGAACAGAGTCAAAGCGCGCGAACCGACTGCGGGAGCAACATTGTTGGCAACATCGTTGGCGCCGATGTTGAGTGCCATGTAACCGCCGAGGATGGCCGCGACGACGATCAGCGCGCCCGAAGCCTCGTCGGTGACCTGTGTCGCAGCAACGAGGCCGGCCGCGGCAAGAAAAACGAGCCCCGCTCCGAGCGAAATGACGCTCATGGAGATGGCCCGTGTCGCGTCTTCAACGCGCGCAATCTTGCTCAGATCCTTGTCGAGCGACGACTTTTTGAGATGGCGTGCCTTCCGGGGCACATTCTGGTCGCTCACCATCCAGGGCGCTCCCTTGCGCGGATCTTGAGGTGCACTCCGTTGCAGAGCGGCGCGCTACCGGCTCACTTGTTCCGCGGGGGCGATACAGGAAAAGCGGAAATATGACAATGGACGATGTTGGTTATACCGTGAATTTCAGAGGGAATGGGGCGCTTCGCCACTGCCGGCGACAGTCTCCATGCGGCGACCGGAGAGCCAATCCCCGAGCCCGAGGATGAGCTGGGAAAGCTCAGGCTCGTCGACACGCTTTGCCGCCTTCTTCGGCAACATCCATTCCAGCCGGCGTTCGCCCTTCTCGCGCCATTCGTGGCGCTGCGCCTCGACGAGCAAGGGAAACACGCTGACGCGGCAGGTCACGCTGGCGAAAAAGTGCAGCCGTTTGCGGTAGTCGAAGCTTCCCATCGGTTCTGCCGATACACGGCCCGTCAGCCCTGCCTCCTCCTTGGCCTCGCGGGCGGCCATGGCTTGAGGCGTATAGCCGTCCTTGGGCCAGCCTTTGGGGATGATCCATCGCTTGGTACCGCGTGACGTAATAAGGCACACGAGCAGGCCGTCGCGCGTTACGACGTATGGAAGGGCGGCATACTGGCTTAGTACGTTCAATTCGGAATTTTCTCCGCCAAGATGATTATCGTATCGGGAGCAGTTGCACCACCTGTCACGCCAGCTCAGCAAGCAAGCACTTTAATGTGCCGAAATCGTAGCGCCCGTCGAGAGCCGCATGCACGGGTCCGAGCTTGCCGCTCTCCAACGTACCGCAACGCTCGAATGCGGCCAGGATTTCGTCCAGTTCCGCCGCGGCAAGCCCCACTGCGTCGCCAGCTTCGACAAGCCCCGCTTCAATCGCCTCGGCAAGGTGACCGAGGATTGTCGCCCGCTCCAGCCCACGCTTCTCAGAGATGGTGTCGGCGTCGTCCCCCGCAAGATGCAGCGCCAGTGTTTCGTTGGCCGTCGCCGAAAGACGATTGTCGAGTCGCGAGTCCCGGCGGCCCGCCCGCGAGATCACGCCCAGAAAATCCGCGCCAAACTTGGCGATCTTGGCCGCACCGAGACCTGTTATGTCGTGCAGCGCCGCCTCGTTGGCCGGCCGTCGGGCAGCCAGTTCAGCCAGCGTCCGGTCGTGGCAGATGACGTAGGGCGGCACCTTGGCCCGCGCCGCCAGTTCGACGCGCAGCTGCCGCAGCGTCTCGTAAAGCTCGCGGTCGTGCGGCGCAACACCGGTCAGCGCTGCCTTGCCCGCGCGGCGCGATTTCTTCTCGCGAGCAGGCGCGGCTGGTGACATCCGTATCGGGAACGTGATCTCGCCGCGCAGAAGCGGCCGTGCTCCCTCCGTCAGCAGCAGCGTGCCATGACCTTCCTCGTCGCCCGTGAGATAGCCTGCGGCCGTGAGCTGGCGGAAAAGTCCGCGCCATTGCACCGCTTCTGTGTCGGCTCCGATGGCGAAAACCGATAGACGGTCGTGTCCGTTTCGCACGATCCGCTCGTTCGACTTTCCCGTCAGCACGTCGACCACGTAGCCCACACCGAACGCCTGCCCCGTGCGGTAGACCGCCGACAGCGCCTTGCGGGCGGCATCCGTGCCGTCGATCGTGGTGGGCGGAGTGAGGCAGTTGTCGCAATTGCCGCAGGGCTCGCTGTGCCGCTCGCCGAAATAGGCGAGAAGCGCCTGGCGCCGGCATCCGGCCATCTCGGCCAGGCCGATCAGCGCGTCGAGTTTCTGCCGCTGCACCTGCCGGAAGGCTTCAGTACCTTCCGACTGGGCGATCCATTGGCGCTGCTGGATGATGTCCTGCAAGCCATAAGCCATCCAGGCATTGGCAGGTTCGCCGTCGCGGCCTGCGCGCCCGGTTTCCTGATAATAGGACTCGATGGTCTTCGGCAGATTGAGATGCGCAACGAAGCGCACGTCTGGCTTGTCGATGCCCATTCCGAAAGCAATCGTTGCGACGACGATCAGGCCGTCCTCTTCGAGGAACGTGCGCTGTGCCTCGCGCCGCGTCTCCGCATCGAGCCCCGCATGGTAGGCGAGCGCCTTGCGTCCCTTGGCCGTGAACCAGCGCGCTGTCTCGTCTACCGCGCGCCGTGACAGGCAGTAGACGATGCCGGCGTCCGCCGGATGTTCACTCAGGATGAACTGCCAAAGCCGCTCGCGCGCGCTGACCGAGCCCATCTCCGCAATCGTATAGCGGATGTTGGGCCTGTCGAAGCTGGCGACGAAGCGTTCTGCCCGCTGCAGCCTCAACTCGGCGATGATTTCCTCGCGCGTGCGCTCGTCCGCCGTTGCCGTCAGCGCGATGCGCGGAATGTCGGGAAAGCGCTCGGCCAGGATCTTGAGCTGCCGATATTCGGGCCGGAAGTCGTGTCCCCATTGCGAGACGCAATGCGCTTCGTCAATGGCGAACAGCGCGATCTCGACGCGCGACAGCCGCTCCAGCGTGCGTTCCTGCACGAGCCGCTCCGGCGCGACGTAGATGAGTTCGAGGTCGCCGCGTTCAAGGCGCCGCTCGACGTCCACCATTTCCGCGAATGTCTGCGAGGAGTTGAGGAAGGCAGCTGCGACCCCGGCCGCCTCCAGCGCTGCCACCTGGTCCTGCATCAGCGCGATGAGCGGCGAGACGACGACGCCAACGCCTTTCCGGACGAGGGCGGGGATCTGGTAGCACAGCGACTTGCCGCCGCCGGTCGGCATCAGTACCAGCGCGTCGCCACCCGCGAGCACCGTCTCGACGATTCGCGCTTGCTCGAGCCGGAAACTCTTGTAGCCGAACGTCTCCTCGAGCACCTGCTGTGCAGCCGCCATGTCGGCGGCAGGCGCGAGGCCGCGGGTTCTGGAGAGCTTGGACGCCATGATCCTCGGTATATGCGGGTTCTGAGTTTCGCGAACCTGCAACCTATCCGATTCGTAACGGCGCCTGCGCTGCCTGCGGGCAACGTTCCCCAGCCTGAAAGTAGGCACTTTTTCGGCAGTGCTGATAACCTGAATATTGGCCAGCGGCCGCATTCAGAGCGGGTTCATCTTGCAGCGTTTAATTTTACCGTCATGATCGCTTGAAACCTTGCCGCTGCCGGCAAGGGCAAGGTGACACCACAAGGATGGACCAGATGATCCGCATGGCTGCGAACCCGATGTCGATTGTCCCGATGCTGTCGGGTACGTTTTTCGCGCTGGTGCTCGCCACGGTCCCAGTCTCGGCTCAGTCCAACTGCCAGTGGTATGCCGCCACCGCGCTGAAGCAGCAGCAGCAGAACGAGAAGCTGAAATGCGGCTTCACGGGACCTGAATGGCATTCCGAACTGCCGCGCCATAACGCCTGGTGCGCCCAGGTGCCGCCCGACGTTTGGAAGGCTTCGGCTCGCAAGCGCGATCAGATGCTTGCCGACTGCGCGAAGAAGGCGAACTGACGAAATAGTTGGCGCTCCTGGACGCGCGCGCCACGATCCAACGGTTTGGAAGTGTCGGTCATCGCCCCCTCGATTGAGATGACCGACTACATCGAGCGGCCGCCCGGTTCCCCCCACCGGAGCGGCCGCTTTCTTTTTTTGCCGCCCCTTGATCTTGCGAAAAAGCCAGGGGGGCAACGCATGTCGCTTTCGCAAAATCGCTCCACGCTATTGCGCGACACGTTTTAAACCGTGATCGTTTTGATGTCATTGAAGACGATGTCTGGCGCGCGTTCCATCACGGTTTGCAGATTGTAGATGGAGGGCGCCAGGTATACGTACACGCCCTCGCGATCCTTGGCGACGAGCGAGCGATGCTTCTTGACGAAATCGTCTACCGCGCCAGCCTTCTCTGACGAGATCCAGCGCACGCAATCGCACGGCGCTGCATCGAACGCGGTGTCGAGGCCGTACTCGTGAGTCAGCCTGTCCGCCAGCACATCCAGTTGCAGCGCGCCAATCACGCCCACGACGGGCTGCGTGCCGTCGATGGGAGAGAACAGTTGCACAATGCCTTCCTCGGCCATCTCCTCCAGTGCATCGCGTAGCTTCTTGGACTTGATGGCGTCATTGGCGCGTACCCGCCGCAGGATTTCAGGCGCGAAATTCGGAATGCCGAGAAATGTGACGTCCTCGCCCTCGGTCAGCGCATCGCCGATGCGCAGAAGTCCCTTGTTGGGAATGCCGACCACGTCGCCTGCGTAGGCTTCTTCCGCCAGCGAACGATCCTGCGCGAAGAAGAACTGCGGCGCCTGCAATGCCAGCACGCGCCCCGTGCGGACGAGCTTCGCCTTCATGCCGCGAGTGAGCTTGCCCGAGCACACGCGCATGAACGCGATGCGGTCGCGGTGGTTCTTGTCCATGTTGGCTTGGATCTTGAAGATCACACCGGTCATGGCCGGTTCGCTAGCATGGATCGTGCGGGTCGCCGCCTTCTGGTCGCGCGGGGAGGGCGCATAGGCGATCAGGGCTTCCAGCAGGCTTTTCACGCCGAAATTCTTGAGAGCCGATCCGAAGAAGACCGGAGTAAGCGTGCCCTGGCGGAACGCTTCCACGTCGAAAGCCCGAGCACTGTCGCCAATGAGTTCCACTTCCTCGCGCCATGTCGCCGCTGCATTGGGCTCCATCAGTTCGTCGAATACCGCATCGTCTGCGCCCGAGACGTCCGTACCCGCGCCGTCCTGGTCGAGTCGGCGCAGCTTGTTGGTTCTGAGATCGTAGACGCCCTTGAAGTCGCGGCCGGAGCCGATCGGCCAAACCATCGGGCACGTATCGAGCGCCAATGTCTTTTCGATCTCGTCCAGCGCTTCGAGCGGCTCGCGCGCCTCCCGGTCCATCTTGTTGATGAACGTTATGATTGGGATGTCGCGCAGCCTGCAGATCTCGAACAGCTTCAGCGTGCGCGCCTCGATGCCGCGTGCCGCGTCGATCACCATGATGGCGGAATCGACCGCGGTCAGCGTCCGGTAGGTGTGATCGGAGAAGTCCTCGTGGCCGGGCGTATCGAGCAGGTTGAAGACATGCCCGCCGTACTCGAACGTCATGACCGATGTAGCAACCGAGATGCCGCGCGCTTTCTCGATCGCCATCCAGTCCGAGCGCGTGGACTGCCTGTCCTTTTTGGCCTTCACCTGGCCGGCCAGTTGGATCGCGCCGCCAAACAGGAGCAGCTTCTCGGTCAGCGTCGTTTTGCCTGCGTCGGGATGGGAGATGATTGCGAACGTGCGCCTCCGTTCGATCTCGGCGGCAAGGCGGGGATCGGCGGAGGACTTCGGCGCGGGCGTAGCTGCCATGATCGCTTCGCCAGTATCGTCAGCAGTCGTCTGGGTCATCTACAACTCTATCGGTGTCATCCCCGTCCTTGTCACGAGGACCCAGGCAGCTGCGGACGCGGCGCTGGGCGTGCTGGCAGGCGTTGCCATGTTGTGTCGCGCAAACCACTCGATTTTGCTGCGCGATCGATCCTCGGGCCAGGTCCGTGGATGACACGGGCTTATGCCTTTCTGGCCGAGTGCGCGCAAGCGCAACGCAAACTCGCCATGACCTCAGCCATCAAGGTAGAGTAAGGTTGCCGCGTTCATACCACTGTTTGTTGAAAGCGAAAGGGCGGCTCACGTGTGCCGCCCTTCCGAATTTCAGCAGTGGAGGCTGGACTTACATCATGTCCATTCCGCCCATTCCGCCCATTCCGCCCATGCCGCCGTGGCCATGGCCGGCTTCCTTCTTCGGAGCCTCGGCGACGGCCGCTTCGGTGGTGATCATCAGGCCGGCGATGGAAGCCGCATCCTGCAGCGCGGTGCGCACGACCTTGGCCGGGTCGATGATGCCCTTCTCGAGCATGTCACCGTACTCGTCCGCCTGCGCGTCGTAGCCGAAGCTGGCGCCCTTGGCCTCGAGCACCTTGCCGACCACGATGGAGCCTTCGACGCCCGCGTTCTCGGAGATCTGGCGGATCGGCGCCTGCAGCGCCTTGCGCACGATCTGGATGCCGGCTTCCTGGTCGTCGTTGTCACCCTTGACCGTGATGGACTGGGTCGCCTTGAGCAGCATGACGCCGCCGCCCGGGACAACACCTTCCTCGACGGCCGCACGGGTCGCATTGAGCGCGTCGTCGACGCGGTCTTTGCGCTCCTTCACCTCGATCTCGGTGGCACCGCCGACCTTGATGACGGCAACGCCGCCAGCGAGCTTCGCAAGGCGCTCCTGGAGCTTCTCGCGGTCGTAGTCGGACGTCGTCTCCTCGATCTGCGCCTTGATCTGACCTACGCGGGCCTCGATGTCCTTCTTCTTGCCGGAGCCGTCGACAATCGTCGTGTCGTCCTTGGTGATGGAGACGCGCTTGGCGCGGCCCAGCATGCCGATCTCGACGTTCTCCAGCTTGATGCCAAGGTCTTCCGAGATGGTCTGGCCACCGGTGAGGACGGCGATGTCCTCGAGCATGGCCTTGCGGCGGTCACCGAAGCCGGGAGCCTTGACCGCGGCGACCTTCAGGCCGCCACGCAGTTTGTTGACGACGAGCGTGGCGAGCGCCTCGCCCTCGATGTCCTCGGCGATGATGAGCAGCGGCTTGCCGGTCTGCACCACGGACTCGAGCACCGGGAGCAGCGGCTGCAGGCCGGAAAGCTTCTTCTCGTGGATGAGGATATAGGGATCGTCGAGCTCGGCGATCATCTTGTCGGCGTTGGTGATGAAGTAGGGCGACAGATAGCCGCGGTCGAACTGCATACCCTCCACGACGTCAAGCTCGGTCTCCAGGCTCTTGGCCTCCTCCACCGTGATGACGCCCTCGTTGCCGACCTTCTGCATAGCCTTGGCGATCATCTCGCCGATCTCGCGCTCGCCGTTGGCAGAGATGGTGCCGACCTGCGCGATCTCGGAGGAATCCTTGACCTTCTTGGCCTTCTTGCCGATCGCCTCGACGACCTGCGCAACAGCTTTGTCGATGCCGCGCTTCAGGTCCATCGGGTTCATGCCGGCGGCAACCGACTTGAGGCCCTCGCGAACGATCGCCTGGGCGAGAACGGTGGCCGTCGTGGTGCCGTCACCGGCGACGTCGTTGGTCTTGGAGGCGACCTCGCGGACCATCTGAGCGCCCATGTTCTCGAACTTGTCCTCCAGTTCGATCTCCTTGGCGACGGTGACGCCGTCCTTGGTGGTGCGCGGCGCGCCGAACGATTTCTCGATGATGACGTTGCGGCCCTTTGGCCCCAGCGTGACCTTCACCGCGTTGGCGAGGATGTCGACACCGCGCAGCATGCGCTCACGGGCGTCAGCGGAAAAGCGGACGTCTTTGGCTGCCATCTGGCTAAGCTCCTGCGAAATTGAATGAGGGGGGAAACGGAAATGGGCGGCCGACTTATTTGTCGAGCACGCCCATGATGTCGCTCTCCTTCATGATGAGGAGATCCTGGCCATCGATCTTGACCTCGGTGCCTGACCACTTGCCGAACAGCACCTTGTCACCCTTCTTGACGTCGAGGGCGACGATCTTGCCGGTTTCGTCGCGGGCGCCTGGGCCCACTGCAACGATTTCACCCTGCTGCGGCTTCTCACCTGCCGTATCGGGGATGATGATGCCACCAGCGGTTTTCGTCTCGGCGTCGGCGCGCTTGACGACAACGCGATCGTGGAGGGGGCGGAACTTCATGCGAATTCTGCTCCGTTGAGGGCCGGGGCGGGTGCCCGGGCCAAGTTTCTCTCAAAGGTAGGATTTTATGCCTGTTAGCACTAAAGGGGAGGGAGTGCCAGCCAAGCTGCGGGACAGATAGGGCGGGTCGGGAATCCTGTCAAGGGACCTGGACGGCAGGGTGTGATTGTAGGCGCCGCCAGAATGCGACCGCCGGGTCGCACTTGTACCGTGCCGCAAAAATTCGTTTGCGGGTTGACAGATGAACTGACACCGGCGTAGGCGGATGCCCAATATTGAAAAATCAGCAAAAAGATTTAATGGTGTGCTGACAGATTATCTGGGTGGGTAGCGAAGTTAAGAATGATCCGCATTGTTTATGTCAGCACGGCTGACGTGAGTCTAACCGCATCCGACCTTGATGCCCTGCTGGCCCAGGCTCAGGTCCGCAATCTTAGGCAAGGGATTACAGGTTTGCTGGCCTTCAATGGCCGCAACTTCATGCAGGCGCTGGAGGGAAAAGCCGAAGACGTCAAGGACGTTATGACGTCGATCGTTAGAGACAAACGCTACACCGGCGTTATTGTCATCTCGCAGCAGCCGATCTCCCGACGCTCCTTCCCTGAATGGAGCATGCGACTGACCCATGCGCAGCTCGCTGAATTGCCCGATAAACTGTTGGCCTGTAATGGCCTTTCGCCGGAATTGCTCAGCAACGCGGACCCCGAGGTTTCGCGGTTGTTCACCAACTTCAAATCACTGGCGTGAAGCTGGAAGCCGCGCATGCGGCTCGGCGACCGAACGCGGCTTGCTGAAGCAATGCCACCCGACAGGCGCGTTCCCTCAGCCCATGGTCGAGAAATTGATTTGGATCAAACTGCCAGCTGGGCCCTCTGTCACTATTCCGTCATGTGACGGGATGGGTCGCCGGTGTTGCAGTCGAAGGCAGAATGCCAGGACGCAGCGGGCCGTTGCGCCAATAACGCGCCAATAAATCGATGAAATCCGGAGAGGAAACCTCAGCATGTCAGCACCTGAGAAACAGAAGCCGGCTCCGGCCGATACCCCAGTCCCACCGGTCGCAAACGCTCAAGGCGCCGAGCGCGTGAATGCCAATGGCGGAGACGCCTCACCACCGGCAACGCCCGACGGCTCAACCGAGAATCGCCGCCACGCGCTCTCGGAGATGCGCCACAACCCGGAGGCGATCCGCCATGCCTTCGAAACGGGAGAGTATCCCTACAAGACGAAGTTGAAGATGAGGGAGTACGAGGAGCATCTCGAAGCGCTCCAGACCGAACTCCTCAAGGTTCAGGCCTGGGTCAAGGATACGGGCGAACGCATTGTCATGATCTTCGAGGGGCGCGATGCGGCTGGCAAGGGCGGCACCATCAAGCGCTTCACCGAGCACCTTAATCCGCGCGGCGCCAAGGTCATCGCGCTGGAAAAGCCGTCGGAGCGCGAAAAGACGCAGTGGTACTTCCAGCGCTACATCACGCATCTGCCGTCAGCGGGCGAAATCCTGTTCTTCGACCGCTCCTGGTACAACCGCGCCGGCGTCGAGCGCGTCATGAACTTCTGCACGCCCAACGATTACCTGGAGTTCATGCGCGAATGCCCGGAAATCGAACGCATGCTCGTGCGCACTGGCATCCGCCTCTACAAGTACTGGTTTTCGGTGACGCAGGAAGAACAGCGCCGCCGCTTTGCTTCGCGCGAGCATGATCCGCTGAAGCAGTGGAAGCTTTCACCGATCGACAAGGCTTCGCTCGACAAGTGGGACGCCTACACCGAGGCGAAAGAGGCAATGTTCTTCTACACTGACACTGCGGATGCGCCGTGGACCATCGTCAAGTCGGACGACAAGAAGCGCGCACGATTGAACTGCATGCAACACTTCCTTTCCACGCTCGAATACCCCAACAAGAACCGTCATGTGGTGCGCGGCCCCGATCCGCTGATCGTCGGCTCCTCCGCACATGTCATCGGCCGCGACGAGCACATCCTTGGCAAGACCCTGCCGCCCGAAAAGCGCCGCAGCAACAACAAGGGCTGACGCGCCACAGCATGTTTAGTTGAAGTGTGCAGCGGTTCAGCGTGAAGGACATGCTCAAAGAGGAGGGAGCATGTTTAGTTGAAGTGTGCAGCGGTTTTGCGAAAACGACATGCACAAAACGGAGGGCTGGATCGCGTGCATGTTTCCACGAATCATGACGAAGGGTCCAGCCGCCGGGTTCTGCTCGCGCACCGGGACCGAACAGTAAGGCCTGGTCACCGTCTGGTGCCGGGCCTTCTCGTATACCCGCCTGATCGTGTTGCGCCGGCTGGCAGAGGGGAACCGATCAGTCCGGATCAGCACCCCACAACCGCGGCCCGCTCGGCATCGAACACATGCCCGGTGAGCTGTCGCCCCTTGCGGCTGGCAAGATAGAGCGCCAGCGCCGCGACGTCGGGCCCGCTGCTGAGGCAGGCACCCCCATGTGCGCTGTCCATCACGCCGCGCGGTCCGATCGCGTTGATGCGGATTGCCTGATCGGCCCACTGTGCGGCCTCGCGGCGCGTGACGGTGGCAAGTGCCGTCCTCAGAATGCCAGCGAAAGCCTGTTCAACATCGTTCACCGGCGGCGTCATCAGCACCACGTTGAGGATCAAACCTTCGGTCAGCGTCAGTCGCATGCGGTTTGCGATCACGCGCGACATCAGCGTGGAGGCGAGCAGCTTGTTCGAAACGAGATCTTCGATCTGATCGAGTGTTGTGCGGCCGGCGATGTCACTGGCGGTCACCTCGATGAGGTTTATGGCGACGTCCAGTCCGCCGAACGTCTGAGCGGGCCCCTGCGCAAATCGCACTGCGGCATCGCCGTCGCCGAATTCGGTCGTGAACATCTGCGCTTCGGCGGCAGCTTCCGCCAGAAGCGTCATCAGAGCGTCGGTCTCGGGACCTTCGGAACTTGTCTGCAGGACGAGCCGGCACCTGTGGTCGGCAAATCCGCGTGCAAGATCGACGCCCGACGTGGGCGACAACCCGGTAATAAGCACTCGCGCACCGGCAAGCTCCGCATAGACGGGGACGCTGGGTGCATGCGTGACTACGCTCATGAACATCGGGCTCTCTCCTTATGCGTACGCCAGGACTAGAGGGAAGGCGCCCGGCGGACACATTACCATGCCGATTCGCCTAACGAGACCTAAACAAGCGCTTACATGGGGGTCATGCCGCGGCGCTGTTGCGGCCAAACCGCGGCACACGCCAAAAAACGTTCGTCATCCACTGGTAGCTGTGCTTATCCACAGTCATGGCCGCGCAGATGAGCGCTTCTACAACATCGCAGCCGGACATCCTGGGAACCGGGTTCGGACAAGGAACTGCCCCCATGACGGACACCCCCGCGCCGAGCACAACGAGCCCCGTGCCGCCAAATTCACTCGAAGCCTATTGGATGCCCTTTACGGCCAACCGGGCCTTCAAGGCGCGTCCGCGCATGTTCGTCGGCGCCGAAGGGATGCACTATCTGACGGAGGACGGCCGTCGCGTCATCGATGCCACGTCCGGCCTCTACTGCGTCAATGCCGGCCACGCCCATCCCCACATCGTGTCGGCGATACGGTCGGCCGCTGGCAGGCTGGACTATGCTCCCGCATTCCAGTTCGGCCACCCCGGCGTCTTCGAGCTCTCGCATCGTCTGGCAACGTTGGCACCCGCAGACCTCGATCATGTCTTCTACGGCTGCTCGGGCAGCGAGGCGATCGACACGGCCCTGAAGATCGCACTGTCCTATCATCGCCGCCGCGGTGAGGGGCAGCGCACCCGCTTCATCGGCCGAGAGCGTGGCTATCACGGCGTCGGCTTCGGCGGCATTTCGGTGGGCGGCATGCCTGCGAACCGCAAGGTTTTTGGAACAATGCTGGGCGGCGTCGATCACCTCCCCACCACCTATGACAGAGAGCAGCAGGCATTTTCGCGCGGCGAGCCGGAGTGGGGAGCGCATCTGGCCGGCGAGTTGGAGCGCATTGTTGCGTTGCACGACCCGTCCAATATCGCTGGCGTGATCGTCGAGCCGGTGGCCGGCTCGACCGGCTGCCTGCCGCCCCCCAGGGGGTATCTGGAGCGCCTGCGCTCCCTCACGCAGGCGCATGGCATACTTCTCATATTTGACGAGGTGATTACCGCATTCGGCCGCCTTGGCCACGCCTTCGCGTCGGACCGCTACGATATCGTTCCCGACATGATCGCGTTCGCAAAAGGCGTGACGAATGGTGCCGTCCCGATGTCGGGCGTGCTTGTTCGCTCGTCCCTCTACGAAGCCCATATGGAAGGTCCTGAGCACATGCCCGAGCTCTACCATGGCTTCACTTATTCGGGACATCCGCTGGCGACCGCAGCGGCCCTGGCCGCGCTCGACGTCTACCAAAACGAGGGTCTTTTCGAGCGCGCAGCGGCGCACGAAGAGCTTTTCGCCGATGCGATGCTGTCGCTGCGGTCAGGGCCCGGCGTGCTCGATATCCGGCCCATCGGATTGATGTGCGGGATAGACTTGGCTCCTGCGAAGGACGGAGTTGGCACGCGCGGCTACGCCATCATGGACCGCGCTTACCACGAGCAGGATCTCTACATTCGCGTCGGGGCCGACACCATGATCGTGGCGCCGCCCTTGATTGCGAGCCCCGACGACATCGCCCAGATCCGCGACAAACTCGCCTTGCTGATCGCCCAGATGGGCTGACGCGAACGTCGATGGCCGCACCGCCGATGGCCCCACAGGATCGGTCGGACAAGCGGTGCGTTCTAGCAACAACCCGATTCAGACGCCCATGCAACCGAGGAAATCTGGTGAAAGCTCGGTTGCTGGCATTGCCCGCCGCCACCGACCTCCGGACAGTTGAGACAGGCGAATCGGAATCGGTTCCGGGCGTAATGCGCTTCGACGGGCGCTGGGCCTGAACTGAGGCCTTCCGGGTTACAGAGCCAGCGTCTTGTCGGGTTGTCCTCGTTTGTATTCGGTGGCGTGTTTCTCAAGTCGCGGCGGCAGCCGTTGCGCCGTGTCCGCACTGTGTGTGGCATGACAACGGGCTGGCGCGCCGTAAATTCACGTTCTTCTCGGGGTATTTTCAGGCATGGCGACCGACACCAGCAAAGAGCAGCGCAATCGGAAGAAGAGCCGCGCGGCCGACGGCTTCATCATGATGGCGATGGCCGTTGTCACGCTCGCCTTGTGTATGGGGCTCGTCGCCCAGGTCGGGTTGAGCTTCTGGCTCGCAGTGACCGTGGCGGCGGCGTTCTACATTGGACTGTTGACGTTGCATGCACTTGTTCGCCGGCATGAACAGCTCGACGAGTTGCGCGCCGAGGTCGATCGGCTGACGGGCGAGGTGGCGCGTATGAATCAGATCGCCGGCCCGTTCGGACGCGCACCCCAGCCCATGCCACCCGCTCCAGCTCCGGGCCGTGCGCCGCAGGCGGTGCAGCCGCCGGCTGGCCCTGCTGTTCTTCCTTCAGCTGCTCCGTTTGCCGATCCACTGGCGCGTGTCGCAGCCGCTATGCCGCCTATGGCGAAGGCATCGGGCGAGGCGGACAGAAGAAAGGCTGCTGAAGAGTCGCTTCCTCACCCGTCCGAATCAAGGCCGGTCGTCGCCCAAGGCAGCGATGAATACGAAGACGAATCTGCAGCGGGCGCCGCCTCCGAGCCGCGCGAACCCACTGCCCCACAAATGCAGAAAATCGTGCGCGCTCCCCTGACGCCTGGAATGCGACCGCAGACCGCTGAAGATCTTGGTCCAGAACTCGAACTGCCAATGGGCAGCAGCACCGCGCAAGCGCCGGAGCCGGGGTCGCGCGAGTCGGCAGCGTCGACCGGCCGCATCAACCGCACGCGCCGCAACATGGCGGCCGAGGCCCCGCTCGCGGGTGACCGCAAGGACCTCCCACCGCCGCTCTCGATGCGGACTGCAGCGCCCGGCGAGTCCGACCGGAAACCCGTCGACGCGGTCGCGGAGCGCATGTCTGGAGAAACGTCCAAGATATCGGCGCCCGCCGGTGCGCCCGTCGGTGACGATGCGCCCGCGATGCCGTCTGAGCCGACCGCGACAACCGCGTGGTCGTACCGGCCGGGCGATGATGCTCGCCAGCAGGGCTTTTCGCCGAGCGAATCCGACGTCGAGATGATCCAGGGCCTCATCAAGAGGCTGGCGGACGAGGTCAATTCCGCGGATGCGCAGAAGCTTGCGCCAGCCCGCACGCGCGAGGTGTTGGATGATGAGGCGTTGGATCGCTCGGTCGGGGCGCTCCGTCAGGCCGCCCGCAACATGCAGGAGCCGCTGACCAACGCACGGGGCAGCCGCGCGACACGTCATGCGGCCATGCCCGACACCGCATCGGCCATGGCCAGCGACATGGCCGGCGACAAGGAGGCCGGCGCCACCACTCAGAGGCGGATGTCCGCGGCCGCATCGGCACCCACCACGCGGCCGCCCGCGCCAGCGACGCCTGCCCCACCCGAGCTTGATGTCGAAGCTCTGATGCGCCGCGCGCAGCCCATCGCCACGATGACCAGTATGCCGCCGCCGCTCCCCGCAGCACCCAATGTGATGGACAAGCGCGCTGCGCCGGGGCAGCAAGGCGAGGACGCACCCCAAGCCGCGCCATCACAGGCCGCCGGGCCTGAGGAAAGCGCCGACGATATTTGGACCGCCGTGGCCGACGAAGCGCCTGTTGGTGAGCCGGCCAACCACGAAGCGATTGGGGAGCGTGTCGCACGCATCGCCGATGCGTTGGAGGCCGGCAGGGTCGATGTATTTCTGGAGCCCATCCTCGACCTTGAGAAACAACAGGCCCGACACTTCGAGGTTTCCGTGCGTCTGCGCGACGAAAGCGGCGCTGAGATCTCGCCCGACGACCTTGTCGAGACGGAGCGCCCCTCGGGCGTCCTCCCGCTGCTCGATTGCGTCCGTCTGCAGCGCACCGCCCACGTCGCGCGCCGCCTTGAGGAGCGCAACAAGAAGGGCAACGTGTTTTCCACGTTCTCCGGCCAGTCGCTGACCGAAGACGACTTCCTGTCCACCTTCGCCGAGGCATACGAAGCTCACTTGCAGCTTGCAGGTCAGCTCGTCTTGACGTTTTCGCAGGCTGACGCCCGCCGTTTTCGCACGCCGCACTGGACCATGATCCACGAGATGCGCGATCTGGGTTTCGGCTTTGCGCTGCGCGCCGTGACCGATCTCGACATGGATTTCGAGATCCTCGCGAAGGCCGGCTTCAAGTTCGTGAAGCTCGACGCAGACGTATTTTTGTCCGGCCTGCCGGCGCCTGGCGCTCTCGTCCCCGCCGCCGACCTCTGTAAGCATTTGGAGCACCTCGGCCTCAAGCCGGTGGTCGAGGCGATTGACGACAACGCCAAGCGCGAGCAGGTGTTTGCCTACGGCGTCCGGCTTGGCCAGGGCCGACTGTTCGGCGGCGCGCGCCAGATCAAGACACCGGCAGCTTCGGGCACGCATCCGGCAGCGGCTTGATTTTTTCGAGAGCCCGAGCCACACGGAAGCGATGAAGAAAGACAATCCTTCGTCTCCCGCCAAGGGCGACATTCCGCTCGTGTCATCTGTCGCCCCCCTTGCCGCGGCGACAGACGCATGGCTCGTCGATATCTGGGGAGTGATGCACAACGGAGTGCGCCCGTTCCTCGACGCCGCTCGCGCCTGCGCCACGTTCCGCCGGATCGGCGGGACGGTCATACTCCTGTCGAATGCGCCCCGCCCAGCTCCAAGCGTTGTCGAGCAGTTGAACCGCATCGGCGTGCCGGACAGCGCCTATGACATGATACTCACCTCCGGTGACGTGGCGCGTGCGATGATCTCCGGCTTTGCGGGCCGGCCTGTATTCCACCTCGGTCCAGAGCGCGACCGTCCGATCTTCGCCGGCTCCGGCGTCGCATGCACGCCGCTGGAAGGCGCAGAGGCGATTGTTTGCACCGGATTGTTCGACGACGAGACCGAGACACCGGAAGACTATCGGGAGCTTCTGCGCAACGCGCGCACGCGCGATTTGCCGATGATCTGCGCCAACCCTGACCTCAAGGTCGAACGTGGCGGCAAGATCGTCTGGTGTGCCGGCGGCATCGCCGTTCTCTACGAGGAGATTGGCGGCAAGGTGAGGTACGCGGGCAAACCCTTCGCTCCGATCTACGAACTGGCCTTCGATGTGATGGCGCGGTTGCGTGGAACGAAGGTCTCCCGCGACCGCGTGCTGGCAATCGGAGACGGAGTGACGACCGACATCGCCGGCGCAGGCGTCGCCGGTGTCCGCTCGGTCTTCATTGCCAGCGGGGTTCACGTCGCAGGCGGATTGGATTCGCAATCACTGGTGCGTCTCTTCGCCGATGCGCCAGCTCGCCCGGTCGCCGCTATGCCCGCTCTCGTCTGGTAGCGAGGATATGGCAAGCCTAAAATACCGCGTTTTCAGGCAGCCGCCGCCGAATCGATGACAGTGACGTCTACCGTGCGCGGTCTGCCCGACGAAGCGCCTTCCGCGTCGTGCACGACGACGTCGAACCGGCACGTCCGCTCAGGTCCGCCGCGATGTACGAACAGCACCCTGTTCTGATTGAGATCGGCTTGTGTGAATGTGGTGACAGCGGCGTCGCGCGCTCCATCGAGCGCGATATGGCCGCCACGGAAATTGGAAACCGTGTAGGTCAGCTCGTCGGCAGTGTTGTCGGGATCGATGGCGTCGATGTCATCCGTGGTGACGATGACGTGCTGTCCACGCCGTACCGAAATCGAAAAATCGCCGGTGAGTTCGGGCGGCACGTTCTTGACCTTGGCGGTAAGTTCGCCGCCGGGTTCGAGCATCATGCGACCGTAGCGCACGTCGCCGGTCACGACACCGGTCTTGCGGATCGTGATGAGATTGCGGACCACCACGTCGCCCTCGATGGCTCCCTTGACCTCCAGACTGTTGGTGCGCAGCCGGCCCGACAGGCGTCCGCCCTCGTACACGACGACGTCGTCGGCCATCACGTCGCCTTCGACAAAACCGTGAACTTCGAGGCGGCGGCAGCCACGGACGTCTGCTGCAAATTCGGTATCGGCTGCGATGCGGAGCAGTCCTTGGTTGCCAAGCACGGGTCGTCGTTCCTTCTCGTTACGCGGCATCGCCGCGTCGGATTGGGAGGCGTCCGCCACGCCGCCTGCTCAAGAACACGGGAGCATGTTGAGCTGAAGTGTGCAGCGGTTCAGCGTCAAAAACATGCTCGATCCAGCAACTCAAAGCACCTGCATCCCGTCATGCTGCCGCACAAATGCGACCGTATCGGGACCGCGCAACGTCCGGTCTTCACATGACAATCCACGGTCCGACCGGAGTGCGTGTCCCGATCAGGCCGACGGTGTGACGATAAGCACGATCTTGCCGATGTGGGCGCCGGCATCGAGCCGCTCATGCGCCTTGCCGGCATCGCTTAGGGGGAAGGTTGAATCCATGACGACCTTGAGCGTCCCGTCGGCCAGAAGCGGTGAGACTTTCTCCTCGAGCGCCCGCGCGATGCGTCCCTTGACCTCCGTCGGCCGGATCCGCAGTGTGGACCCGGTCACCGTAAGACGCTTGAGCATAACCCGCATCAGGTCCACTTCGACCTTTGATCCCTTCAGGAACGCGATGTAGACGAGACGTCCGTCGTCGCCCAGCGAACGGATGTTGCGGTCGACGTAGTCACCGCCGACCATGTCGAGGATTACGTCAACACCACGCTTGGCCGTGATGTCCTTGACAACTTCGACGAAGTCCTCTGTCCGGTAGTCGACCGCGCGATCCGCCCCGAGAGCCATGCAGGCGGCGCATTTGTCGGGCGAGCCTGCGGTCGCGATCACCTTCGCGCCGAACGCCTTGGCAAGTTGGATCGCGGTGACGCCGATTCCCGACGTGCCGCCATGAATCATGAACCACTCTCCCGGTTTCAGCGCGGCGCGCTCGAACACGTTGTGCCAGACCGTGAAGAACGTCTCCGGCACCGCCGCTGCTTCGACCATCGAGAGACCCATTGGAATGGGCAGCGTGGCCGGCTCTTCTGCAATGCAATATTGCGCGTAGCCACCTCCGTTGACGAGCGCCATCACTTTATCGCCGGCCTTGAAACGCTGCGCACCTTCGCCGGTGGCTGCGATCTCTCCCGCGACCTCCAGCCCCGGGATCGGCGAGTGTCCTTTCGGCGCCGGGTAGAGGCCCTTTCGCTGCAGCACGTCTGGCCGGTTGATGCCAGCGGCATGGACCTTGATCAGCACCTGGCCCGGGCCGGGCTGCGGAACCTCGATCTGGCGCTGGACCAGAACCTCCGGCCCGCCCTTGCCGTCGATCTCGATGGCAGTCATGGTATCGGGCAGCGTGGTCATGGCGGTCTCTCTTTGGATGAAATTGGTTGACTGGGCGTGCGTGGCCAGCTTCGACACGCTCTCGCGAGCGCCCCTTGCGCGCACATGTGCCCGTATCGCCGTCCAAAGACAAGCCCGCAGGACGAGCCGGCCACTCTGCCAAGGCGTGACTGCGCGGGACAGCCCCCAACCCGGCAGCTACGATTGAACCAGATCGGGAAAGCTGCCACGCATGCCGATGCGCAGTTTTGAGGCGAGACCGTCGCCGACGTTCGGGGCGTTGCGTGACAAAGGGAGATTGACATGGATTGGGACGAGTTGAGGCCGAAGTCGAAATCGGTCGCGATCGCGATCGGAGAGGACCTTGCCGGTCACTCGATCGCGGAACTCGATCACCGGATTGCGGCGCTCAAGGCCGAGATCGAACGTGTCGAGGTAGAACTCCACAAGAAGCGTGCCCACGAGGCCGCCGCGAGTGCGCTGTTCAAATCGTGAGCCTTTTGGCTGACGCAAGCACGGGCCCTCGTGCAGGGCACAGCAAGAGTGATACGAGCACGCCAATCCTGATGTCGGTCGATTTGAATATTCGATGCGCGCTCTTTTTTGGTGCACGCGTTCACTCTTTCCTAACCAAGACGATCTAGTCTTGAGGCTATCCAGTGTCCTGGATCTCGAGTGGTTCGATGCCACTCTGTTTGACGCCTCCCTGTTGACTTCCGAGCCGCTCCCATGAGCGGCTCATTTTTTTTGCGCTTGGATCGCGAACTCGGCGCCGGAATTGCATGAATGCGAGTCTGTCCACAACCAGACGCATGGAGCGTCACGAAACGACCCGAATTGACCGTGTTGTTAACTATGGCCAGCTAGGTTGGTTTCGGTGTACAGGGTAATCAATAGGTTTCAGTTTGTGTCACGGCGTAACATGAACAACGAGTCGCGTATTTCTGAAGGACTTTCGGGGGATAGTGTCACCGTATCGTTCGGCGAACGGTTCCAGGCATCTGCCCAATTCGATCAAGTCTTCAAGGAAGGTATGCTGCTGGTCGAGACGACGGCAGCCTATCTCGATGGGCCAGGACGGCGGGAAGCCAAGCTGCTCAAGCCCCCATCCAGCGTTCTCTATGCAACCGAAAGCATGCGGCTGACGACGCGTCTTCTCGACCTTGCTTCCTGGTTGCTCGTGCGCCGCGCCCTGAAGGAGGGCGAAATCACTGTCGAGGAGGCCAAGCGCAAGCGCCAGCGGTTGAAACTGAAGGCGATTGGTCGTCCCTCCCACATCAACGGTTTCTCCGGGCTGCCGGAGGGTCTGCGCCGCCTCATCGAGGAAAGCTTCAAGCTGCATGACCGGGTGGTCCAGCTCGACAAGGCAATGCAGGTGCCGGAGGCAAAGAACAACGTCGTGCCGCTCGTGGCCAATCCCGTCGCCGAACAGATGAGCCTCCTGGCCCGCGCGTTCGGAGCCAAGGCCGCCGGCTGAGCCAAGGCTGTCCCTCGTCGGGGGTCCGGACCCCAAGGCGCGGATCTGAAAATTCGCGACACGCCTTAAGTCGGCGACCAAGAGCACCCGCTGAACAAACAAAAAGGCCCGGAAAAATCCGGGCCTTTCGCTATTCGAGTATTCAACGCCCCGGGACCGGGGCTGAGGGTCCGACAAGAGTCCCTTAGAATAGACCTTCGAACTTCTTCTTGAATTTCGACACGCGGCCCGCGCGGTCCATCAGCTTGGTGTCGCCACCGGTCCAGGCCGGGTGCGAGGACGGATCGATGTCGAGGTGGAGGCTGTCGCCTTCATTTCCGTAAGTCGAGTAGGTCATGAACTCCGTGCCGTCCGTCATCACCACCTTGATCTGGTGATAGTTCGGGTGCAGATCTGCGTCTTTCTTCATGGCTTTGGCTCCGCGCCGCAAAACAGGGGCCGGTCCGGCGGCAACACCGCGGCAGCGACCCAGGATCTGTCGGGAAATCGAATGTGCCCCCTAATAGTCCCTTTTCCTGGCGGTTTCAAGCGCCCCCATGGCGGCTTTTCGGCACTGCTCCCACTGATGCCCGCCTGACCGGCGCACGGTGGCCGCGACGAGGGCGGCGGCACGCACGAAATGGCATAATTCCTTGAGATGCCAGCGCTCGTAGGGCATGTTCGCGCCAGCCCCGCCCGCGTCGTGGACCTTGAACATGCGGACCTTGCTGTGCTGCCGGCGCTGTCCGCAGCCTCGAGTGCGAAGCTTTGCGCAGGACTACGCCGTCGGGCTTGGAGCCGGAGCAAGAACGGGCGATAGCCCAAGGCAAGAGTTGCGATTTTGAGATCACGTTCCAAGACCGACACCGCTCGAGTGGCAGGCGAGAACCGCACCGAAGGCGAAACGACTGACAAGCGCCGGTCGCTGCGCCCGCTGCTGGCAATCAAGCCCTACGTCATGAAGCATCCCACGATGCTGGCGGCAGCACTCCTCGCGCTGGTCGTTTCGGCGGGAGCCATGCTTGTGGTGCCGATGGCGGTGCGCCGCATGATCGACTTTGGGTTCGGTCCGGATCACGGTGTGCTGATCAACCAGTATTTCAGCATGTTGATTGTCATCGGCACTGTGCTTGCGCTCGCCAGTGCCTCGCGCTTCTATTTCGTCAACTGGCTTGGCGAGCGTGTCGTCGCCGATCTGCGCACCGACGTCTTTCGGCATTTGACGCAGCTCGGCCCGGCCTTCTTCGAACGCACCCATTCGGGCGAGGTGATGAGCCGCCTCACCGCAGACGCCACCCAGATCAAGGCCGCTGCCGGCACCGCACTAAGTCAGGCGTTGCGAAACGCCATTATGCTCATCGGTGCACTCGTCATGATGTTCGTGACGAGCCCCAGACTGTCCACGATGGTGCTTATTGCCATTCCCGCAATCGTGCTGCCGCTCATGGCCTACGGCCGCGTCGTGCGCCGTTTGTCTCGTGAGGCGCAGGACAGCCTGGCCGAAGCTTCCGCCTACGCAAGCGAGAACATCGTTGCCGTGCGCACCATGCAGGCATTCACGCACGAGGAGGCGGTGGCCAGGCGCTTCGGCAGTGCGGTGGAAGATTCCTTTCAGAGCGCGCGTCGTCGGCTCAAGGCGAGGGCGGGCTTGACCGCCATGGCCATCTTCCTCGTCGTCGCGTCGATTACCGCGGTGCTCTGGTTCGGTGCATCTTCTGTCGTCTCCGGGGAGATGACGGGCGGCCGGCTTGGACAATTTGTCCTTTACGCGTTGTTCGCGGCAGGCGCGATGGCGGAACTTTCGGAGGTCTGGGGCGAAATGAGCCAGGCCGCCGGCGCGGCCGAGCGTCTGTCCGAACTCCTGGCCGAAATGCCCGAGATCCGCTCGCCAGCGCACCCCGTACCGCTGCCGACGCCGTCGAAGGGAGAGATCGGGCTTGCCGACGTGTCGTTCGCCTATCCCTCTCGTCCCGATGCCCACGCCCTGAAGCATTTCTCGCTGCGTGTAAGTCCGGGCGAGACGGTGGCGGTGGTGGGTCCTTCGGGTGCCGGCAAGTCGACGCTGTTCGCACTTCTGCTTCGCTTTTTCGATCCGCAGTCGGGCCGCGTAGAGGTCGATGGCGTCGATGTGCGAGATGCCGATCTCGATGAATTGCGCCAGCGCATAGCATTGGTTCCGCAGGACGTCGCACTTTTCGCCGATACGATAGCGGCCAATATCGCCTATGGCTCGAAGGATGCGCCGCAGTCCGAGATTGAGGCGGCTGCACGGGCGGCACAGGCGGACGCCTTCATTCGCGATCTGCCCCAGGGCTATCAGACCAAGCTCGGCGAGCGGGGCGTGACGTTGTCGGGCGGGCAGCGTCAGCGTATCGCCATCGCCCGTGCGATCCTGAAGGACGCGCCCATTCTGCTGCTTGACGAGGCGACGAGCGCGCTCGACGCGGAAAACGAGGTCCTGGTGCAGCAAGCGCTCGAGCGCGTCATGCAAGGCCGCACGACGCTCGTCATCGCGCACCGTCTTGCCACAGTCCAGAAGGCTGATCGCATCATCGTTATGGAAGAGGGACATATCGTCGAGGAAGGCACGCACGGGAGCCTCGCCAAGGCCTCGGGCCTCTACGCGCGCCTGGCCGATCTGCAGTTCGGTGGCGAGGCGGCCGAATAATCTCATGGTGCATGAGTTGAAGCCGGCTGCTGCAGAGCCAGACGGCGTGTCGCGCGCGCATCGCCGACCCGCTATGATGCTGCCGCCTCATGTGACGGGCGCGACAAGCCGACCTCTTTCGGCTATGTGCTGCTGAGGTTGGGGCGTGCGCTGGCCGCTCGGGCGCTGGCACCTGACCGACCGAGATGGACCGACTTTGGTTCAGCGAAATTGTGGTTCGGCTAAAGCGTGCGATGGGTTCTCCGAAGCGCACGGTAGAGCAGGCCGCAAGTGCTGCTGTGCGTTGACCGGGACCGAACCTGCTCCAGGGAGTTTGCGTGATGGCCGACAAAGGCTCGACCGGGATCTCGGTTTGGGGGCGCATCGCCGACTATCTGTTCGGCCGCAATTCGCTCATAGGCATTGCCTCCCTGATGTTGCTCGTCATCTCGGGCTATGCAACATGGAGCGGCATGGCCGACTTCATCATCGGCGTTTCCACATCTCCCGCTGCCGCACATGGACGCGAGATCGTCGGCGGTCTCTCCGTCTCCAACGAGATCCTCGTCATTGCCGTCGTCGTCGCGCTCACGTTCCTGATGTGGCTCGCGTTGCGCGAGACGTTCGGCTACAAGCGCTCGCTCGGCGAGCGGCTGATAACGTTCCCGCTCTATCTGTTCCTCGCACTCTGGTCGATCGGCTTCGGTTATGGGTTCTGGTGGAGCCTGATCGCGGGAGAGGAGGCGACGCGAACGAGCCTTGCGGCACTGCAGGAGGACGCGCGCGATGCGGGCAACGCCGTGGCAGCGCGCCTCGACGCAGTCAAGTCGCAGCTCGACAACGTGGTCGCGTGGTCTGAAAGCCAGATGAGCCGCGAGGAAACGAGCGGCGGCAGCTGCGGCGTCTCGTCGGGCGCGGGACGCGGCCCACTCTACAACGCGCGCCGCTCCGTGCGCGACGGCGTCGCCTCGCTGCGCGATGGCATTCAGCGTTCTTGGCTCGAACCCGTTCAGGCCGATATTCAGCTACTCCAGCAGTCGGCCGCAAGCCTGACAGGCGAAACCGTCGAGGCTCGCCAGCGGGAGTTCGAGACACGCGCCAGCCAGGTTCGCTCTCGCGCAAGGAATATTGCCTCGCGCTCCAACGAGCTGGGGCAGTCGACAGCCGCCGAGATGCGCGCGTTGGCCGATGCTGTGGATGCGGCGCCGGGAAAGTCCGGTTTTACGTGTTACGATCCGACGCTGGCGCAACGCCTGAGGCAGGCCGCTGAACAGGCGGCCGCTCCTGCCGAGCTGAAGTTGCGCGCCGCGGTTTTCACCGAAGGCCCCGCCGGTGTCGCCAATGCAATCAAGAACCTGTGGGCCAACATCGGCGCTTACGCCGGCAGCCTCGTCGAGTATGTCGCGAGCGGCGGCAAAGCTTCGCCTGGCCGGACGACGGGCGGCGAGCCCATTACCGGCCGCGACCTGATCGCGTTGCTCGCGACATTGGGCATCGATCTGGGTCTGTTCGCGCTGACAGCCTTGAACCCTCCTGCAACGCCGCCCGCGCGCCACCTGCCGACAGCCGCTGTCATCCGCCAGATCCGCCAGGCGATGAACACAGCGATATCGCGCATTCCGGGAGGCGACCCGGAGAAGAACCTGGAATGGGTCAGGCGCCACTTCATCCACCACAACAAGGCGTCCTACTTCATCATCCCCAACCTTTACAGCTGCGATCCGGACAATGAGGACGAGGCGGCGCGTGCGCTCGCCATGAACCAGCTGGCTGGCGTGTTCGACGATCTCGATCTGGTACGCTGGCCAAGGCGCCGCAGGTGGTGGTGGCCGTTCCAGAAAGGCGAGTTGGATCAGCTCAAGGCAGAAGAGAAATACTTGAGCGACACTGACCTGACCGAGATCCGCAAGGACCACATCAAGTGGCTTGAGAAACAGGGGCTGGATGTTTCCGACGCCCAATCGAAGGCCTTCAAGGAAGCACGTCCGCTACGCAACCACGGCCTATTCTCGAAGGCCGAACGGGCGCTGACCATCGCGAAATGGAGTGACGGCGCACGGCGCGACATCGAGATATTCCGTGTCGTCGACAAGGAGGGGTTGACGCCGCTGCTGATGGTGCTCAACGAACCCTACGACGAGCACAAGAGTCTGGCCGCCGAAGGGGCCGAAACAGCTTGATGCCTGCGCCGATATTGCCTGCGAATATGCGTGGCCAACGTGCCTCTTTAGCCTCGGCCGGCGATCTTTCGGACCCATTGCCATTGGGTCCGGACCCTAATTCATTCGAGGCAGGAAGTCCTTGCCTCGTGTTGTCAGGTAGTCCCAGAGCATTTCGGTTGCCGGAAGCAATCTCTTGTCGGCGCGCCGGACCGCGAACCAGCTGCGCATCGCAGGCAAACCCCTCACATCCAGCGCTGCAAGTTGCCGCGCCTTCAGTTCCAGCGCCACGGTGTGCGCCGACAGGAACGCAATTCCAAGCCCCGCCATCACCGCCTGCTTGATCGTCTCGTTCGATCCGATTTCCATGGCGATGCGGGGCGCCTCGTCTGCTTCGTCGAACAAGCGCTCCATGAGCAGCCGGGTGCCTGAGCCGTGCTCGCGAACCAGCCACTTCTCCTGCGCCAGTTGCGCAAGTCGCAGGCTCTTCTTGCGCACGAGCGCATGGTCTGGCGGGGCAATGACGATGTGGGGATGCGGGCCGATCACCTTGGTGACCAGACTTATGTGCTCGGGCGGACGTCCCATGATGACGATGTCGCGGTGAAACATCTCCAGCTCGCTGACGATGTCGGCGCGATTTCCCACGAAAAGATCGATATCGACGTTCGGGTGCTGGCGCGCGAACGCGGCAAAAGCGCGCGGCGCGAAGTACTTCGCCGTGCTGACCACCCCCACCGAGACCCGCCCGCCTTCGCCTTGGCGCAGCGCCCGCAACGCCTCCGAGCACTCCTCGAGCGCGCATTCTATCTTGGCCGCTGTCGCCAGAATTTCTGCGCCCGCAGGCGTCGGCCGCATTCCCTCTGGAGCGCGCTCCAAAACCGGTAAACCGGCCTCCTCTTCGATAATTTTCAGCTGCAGCGCGATTGCCGGTGGCGTTACATTGAGCCGCCCCGCAGCACCAACGTTGCTCCCCTCCTTGATTACGGCGGTGAGCGCACGAAGCTGCTTCAGGGTGATGCCGGCCAGCGGCCTGCGTGAAGTTTTTCTTTCCATGCAGCAAAGTTTATTCAGTTTTGCTTGTTGGCGCAGCATCTCATATTGTCGCGGTCAACAAACCGCCGCGTCAGTCGGTGGATGAAAGTTCGGCCTCGAAATTCGAGCAAATCGGATCGGGCCGGAAATATTAGGGAGACCGAATTGGGCTACACTTCTGAAACCCTGGAAATGCATTTGGCGGCTTGGTGCAAAGCCGGCGGACGCGAGGACGTCGCGCAGACGGTTCTGGCGCTTGCGGCTGGTGCGCATGAGTTGTCTGCGAAGATCGCCGTGGGGCCTCTGCTGTCCGACATGGCAGCTCTGACCGGCAACGGTGCCGCCGGCACTGGAGGCGGCGATCAGCAGAAGAGACTTGATCTGGAGGCGCACACGCTTTTCCGCGCAAGCCTCGCGCGCTCGCCCGTCGCCGTTGTCGGATCGGAGGAACACGACACCGCCGAGGTGCTCGATGCCTCCAGGCCACTGGCTGTCGCAATTGATCCTCTCGACGGTTCGTCCAACATCGACACCAATCTTTCCATCGGAACCATCTTTGCGATCTTTCCCGTTCCGGCCACCGGAACCGGCGGCGACGATACGGCGCTGTTGCAGCCGGGACGCGACCAGCTCGCGGCGGGATTTTTCATCTACGGGCCGCAGACCGCGCTGGTGCTGACGCTTCGCCGCGGCACTCACATCTTCACCCTCGATCCGCAGGACGGGGTTTTCCACATGACCAAAGCATGTGTGAAGGTCCCGGCAGAGAGCAACGAATACGCTATCAACGCATCCAACTACCGGCACTGGCCGGACGCAATCCGCGATTATGTGGATGATCTCATGGCCGGATCAACCGGCCCGCGTGGCAAGGATTTCAACATGCGCTGGGTCGCGTCGATGGTAGCCGAGGCCTACCGCATAATGGCTCGTGGCGGCATCTACCTATACCCGCGCGATGCGCGAAAAGGGTACGAGCACGGCCGGCTGCGCCTTGTCTATGAGGCCAACCCGATGGCGCTCATCTTCGAGGAGGCCGGTGGTGCTGCGACCGACGGCGTCAACCCGATCCTCGACCTTCTGCCAACGAGTTTGCATCAGCGCGTGCCGCTCGTGTTCGGTTCGGCAGACAAGGTGCAGCGCGTCGCGCGTTACCATTCGGACGCGCCTGATCGCCATCGTTCCCAGCCGCTCTTCGCCGAGCGCGGTCTGTTCCGGATCTGACGGGAGCAATTGAATGTCGATCAAGCATCCGATCATTTCCGTGACGGGCTCGTCAGGGGCCGGCACGTCCACCGTCAAGCATACCTTCGAGCAGATTTTCCGGCGCGAGGGCGTGAAAAACGCCGCCATCGAGGGCGACGCTTTCCACCGCTACGACCGCCAGGACATGAAGGCGGCGCAGAAGCGCGCCGAGGCGACCGGCAACCAGCATTTCAGCCACTTCGGTCCCGAAGCCAATCTGTTCGAGGAACTGGAGCAGACGTTCCGCACGTATGGCGACACCGGGCGCGGCAAGACCCGCCACTACGTACATGACGATCGCGAGGCCGAATTGTACGGCAGGCAGCCCGGTACGTTCACAGACTGGAAGGAATTCCCTGAGAACACGGATCTGCTGTTTTACGAGGGGCTGCACGGCGCCATCGTCACCGACAAAGTCAACATTGCGCGTCATGCCGATCTCAAGATCGGTGTGGTGCCGGTGATCAACCTGGAATGGACACAGAAGATCCACCGCGACAAGGCGGCGCGCGGATATTCGACGGAGGCGGTCACCGACACGATCCTGCGACGCATGCCGGACTATGTGAACTACATCTGCTCGCAGTTCACGCACACCGACATAAATTTCCAGCGCGTGCCGACCGTGGATACGTCAAACCCGTTCATCGCGCGATGGATTCCGACGCCAGACGAGTCGCTTGTCGTGATCCGTTTCCGCAATCCGCGCGGAATCGATTTTTCGTATCTCCTGTCGATGCTGCACGACAGCTTCATGTCGCGCGCCAACTCGATCGTCATACCGGGCGGCAAGCTCGATCTCGCCATGCAGCTCATTCTGACACCGATGATTCATCGTCTGGTGGAACAGAAGAAGCGTGCGTCCTGACCGGAAGGGAAAGCCAGAAATGAACATCGCAGCTGTGGACCGCATGCCCGCAGACAAGATCGATCTCAAAGCAATGGCCAATGCAGTTCGCGCGTTGTCCATGGATGCGGTCGAGAAGGCCAAGTCCGGCCATCCCGGCATGCCAATGGGAATGGCAGATGTCGCCGCCGTGCTGTACTCGCGATTCATGAAGATCGATCCGGCCAACCCGCACTGGCCGGACCGGGACCGCTTTGTCCTCTCAGCCGGACACGGTTCAATGCTGCTCTATTCGATCCACCACCTTCTCGGCTTTGCCGACATGGGGATCGATCAGCTCAAGAACTTCCGCCAGCTAGGCTCCGCGACTGCAGGGCATCCCGAATATGGTCATGCTCTGGGTATCGAGACGACAACTGGCCCGCTTGGCCAGGGGATCTCGACTGCGGTCGGCATGGCGATCGCCGAGCGGCTGCTGGAGGCACGCTACGGGGCCGATCTGGTCGATCACTTCACGTACGTGATCGCCGGCGACGGTTGCCTCATGGAAGGCATCAGTCACGAGGCAATCGATCTCGCCGGTCACCTGAAGCTGTCGCGCCTGATCGTGCTTTGGGACGACAACCATATCTCGATCGACGGACCCACCAGTCTCGCGACGTCGATGGACCAGAAAAAGCGCTTCGAAGCGGCGGGATGGCACGTACAGTCTGTCGACGGTCACGATCCAGCGGCGATCGAACAGGCGATCGCGGCCGCGCGAACCGAGAGCGGAAAACCCTCGATGATCGCCTGCCGCACCATCATCGGATATGGGGCTCCGACCCGTGCCGGCACGGCCAAGGCGCATGGCGAGCCGTTGGGGCTTGAGGAGATTGCCGGCGCGCGTGCCAAGCTCGGTTGGACCTATGAGCCGTTCGTCGTTCCCGACGACATCGCCGAGATGTGGCACTCGGTTGCCGCGCGCGGCGCAGCTGCGCATGCAACCTGGTCTAAGCGTCTTGCCGCATCGCCCAACCGTGAGGCATTTACGAAACAGGCCGCGACAGAGTTGTCCGCCGACGTTTCCGCCAAGCTTGTCGCCTACAAGAAGGAGCTTTCCGAGAGCGCGCCGAAGGTCGCCACACGCAAAGCCTCCGAGATGGTGCTCGGCGTTATCAATGCCGCAACCGACCTGACGCTGGGAGGCTCGGCCGATCTCACGCATTCCAATTACACCATCACCAAGGGACTGGGATCGATCACGCCCGAAGATTTCTCTGGACGCTATGTCCACTATGGTGTCCGCGAGCATGGCATGGCGGCAGCCATGAACGGCATCGCGCTGCACGGCGGCTTCATACCCTATGGCGGCACGTTTATGTGCTTCACCGATTACGCACGCGGAGCCATGCGCCTGTCGGCTCTCATGAACCAGCGCGTCGTCTATGTCATGACGCACGACTCAATCGGGCTAGGTGAAGACGGCCCTACGCATCAGCCGGTTGAGCATCTGGCGATGTTGCGTGCCACGCCCAACACTCTGACCTTCCGACCGGCGGACGCCGTCGAGACCGCGGAATGCTGGCAGGCGGCGCTCGAGACGGGGGAGATGCCGTCTGTTCTGGCCTTGTCGCGCCAGGGGCTGCCGACGTTGCGCACCGTGCACACGGACGAGAACCTCTCCGCCAAGGGCGCTTATGTCATCAGGCAAGCCGACGGCTCCCGCGATGTGACGTTGATCGCCACGGGTTCTGAGGTCGAGATCGCCATGCATGCGGCCGACCTTCTCGCCGGCGACGGCATCAGGGCGGCAGTCGTCTCGATGCCCTGCTGGGAGCTGTTTGAGCGCCAGGACGACAGTTACCGGTCGACGGTGCTGGGTAGTGCGCCGCGCGTTGCGGTGGAAGCAGCTGCCCGTCTCGGCTGGGACAGATGGATTGGCGAAAAGGGCGCCTTCGTCGGCATGTCCGGATTCGGGGCCTCGGCTCCCGCCTCCAAGCTTTACGAGCATTTCGGGATCACCCCGCAAGCGGTCCAAGAAGCCGCACGCCGCCTGGCTGCACGATGACAGCATTTCCTTGGGAGGAGACCTGAGACATGCATTTGTTCAGAACCGTCGAGGACGTTGATGTCGCCTGGCACACAGTGCTGATGCGCGTCGATCTCAACGTTCCGATCCGCGACGGCAAAGTCGCCGATCGCACGCGCATTGCCCGCGTCGCGCCTACGATAGCCGATATGGTCAAGCGCCGCGCAAAGGTGGTGGTGATGAGCCATCTGGGGCGGCCGAAAGGCAAGGCGTCTCCTGAGTATTCGCTGGCCCCGGTTGCGCCGGCTCTCGCCGAGGCCCTGGGGCAGGAGGTGACGTTCATTACCGACTGCGTAGGCACCGAGGTGGAGCGCCGGATCGTTGCCGGAAAGCCGGGCGAGGTCTTCCTTCTCGAGAACCTGCGCTTTCATGCCGGTGAGGAGAAGGGCGATATTGAGTTTGCCAGATCGCTTGCGAAGCTCGGCGAGATTTTCGTCTCGGATGCATTTTCCTCCTCGCACCGTGCGCATGCGTCTATCACCGGATTGGCTGAGTTGCTGCCCTCTTATGCCGGACGCTTGATGGGCGATGAGATCGCGGCGCTGGAAGCGGCGCTCGAATGTCCCAAGCGCCCGACCGCGGCCCTTGTCGGAGGCGCCAAGATCTCTTCCAAGATCGCGGTGCTCGAAAACCTCGTCAACAAGATGGACCGCATCATCATCGGCGGTGGCATGGCAAACACGTTCTTGCTGGCCAAGGGCATCGAGGTCGGCAAGTCGCTCATCGAGTCCGAAATGGTCGAAACGGCCGGACGCATCATGGAGAAGGCGAAGGAGAGGGGTTGTGAAATACTTCTGCCGGTCGACGTGGTCGTCGCCGAAAGCTTCTCCGCCAATGCACCGCACGTGGTCGTGCCAGTCGACCAGGTTCAGCCGGAAGGGATGATCCTCGACGTCGGACCGCGAACCGTCGCGATGCTCGAGCAGTCGCTGGACACCCTCGCCACGCTGTTGTGGAACGGTCCGCTCGGCGCGTTCGAGCTCGATCCGTTCGGCAATGGCACGTTCGCCGTCGCCCGGGCCGCGGCCGATCGCGTTTCGGCAGGCAAGCTCGTCGCCGTTGCCGGCGGCGGCGATACCGTCGCCGCTTTGAACGCAGCCGGCGTCGCTGAACGCTTCACATATGTTTCAACTGCAGGCGGCGCCTTCCTCGAATGGCTCGAGGGCCGCGAGCTGCCTGGCGTCATGGCTCTTCTGCACAACCAGGCGAGCGCGCACAAGGATGATCAACTCGAGGAGGTTCGCTAATGGCCCGAATTACACTGCGACAGCTTCTGGATCACGCTGCCGAGCACGGCTATGGCGTACCGGCTTTCAACATCAACAACATGGAGCAGGGTCTGGCGATCCTCGAAGCCGCCAAGAAGACCGACGCACCCGTCATCATCCAGGCATCGCGTGGCGCACGTTCCTATGCCAACGACATCATGCTCGCCAAGATGATGGAGGCGCTGGAGCTTATGTATCCCGACATTCCCATCTGCATCCATCAGGATCACGGCAATAACGTCGCGACGTGCCTCTCGGCGATACAGAACGGCTTCACCTCGGTCATGATGGACGGCTCGCTCAAGGAGGACGCCAAGACCCCGGCGGACTACGACTACAACGTGCGCATCACGCGCCAGGTGGCGGATCTCGCCCATATGGTCGGTGCATCCGTCGAAGGCGAGCTCGGCTGCCTGGGTTCGCTCGAGACCGGCCACGGTGAAGCCGAGGACGGTCACGGGTTCGAGGGCAAGCTCGACAAGTCGATGCTTTTGACCGATCCCGACGAGGCCATGCGCTTTGTTGCCGAGACCAAGGTCGATGCGCTGGCCGTCGCTATCGGAACCTCGCACGGCGCATACAAGTTCACGCGCAAGCCGACCGGCGACGTCCTTGCCATGGACGTGATCGAGAAGATCCACGCCAAGCTGCCCAACACGCATATTGTCATGCACGGCTCCTCCTCGGTGCCGGAGGAATGGCAGGCCGTATTCAACGAATTCGGTGGCCAGATGAAGGAGACCTACGGTGTCCCGGTCGAGGAGATCGTGCGCGGCATCAAGATGGGCGTGCGCAAGGTCAACATCGATACCGACCTGCGCCTCGCCGGCACGGCGGAGTTCCGCCGCATAGCTGCAACACAGAAATCCGAGTTCGATCCGCGCAAGTTCCTAAAGCCGGCGATGGACGCGATGAGCAAGGTCTGCAAGGAGCGCTTCGAGGCGTTCGGAACTGCGGGTCAGGCCGGCAAGATCAAGGTTCTCCCGATGAGCGATATGGCCAAGCGATATGCCAGTGGCGCCCTCGATCCGCGCGTCGGCGTGGCCAAGGCTGCCTGAGAGAAGATCCTCCGCGCCAACAGCAAGCGCGACCTAGTTTTGAAAGGAAATCGACCATGAACGCAGATGCCAAGACAGAGATCAGGGGCAAGGAACGCTACAAGGCAGGCGTTCTGAAGTACGCGCAGATGGGGTACTGGGATTCCGGCTACGTGCCCAAGGACACCGACATCATCGCGCTGTTCCGCATTACGCCGCAGGAAGGCGTCGACCCCGTCGAGGCGGCCGCTGCCGTTGCCGGCGAAAGCTCGACCGCGACCTGGACCGTCGTCTGGACCGATCGCTTGACGGCCGCCGACCAGTACCGCGCCAAGGCCTATAAGGTCGATCCTGTTCCCGGCCGCCCGGGCGAATACTTCTGCTACGTCGCCTATGACCTCATCCTGTTTGAGCCCGGGTCGATCGCCAATCTCACCGCCTCCATTATCGGCAACGTCTTTTCGTTCAAGCCGTTGAAAGCCGCGCGCCTGGAGGACATGCGCTTCCCCGTCGCCTACGTGAAGACCTTCAAGGGCCCGCCCACGGGTCTCGTCGTCGAGCGCGAGCGCCTCGACAAGTTCGGCCGTCCGCTGCTCGGCGCCACCACCAAACCGAAGCTCGGTCTTTCCGGTAAGAACTACGGCCGGGTCGTCTACGAGGGCCTCAAGGGCGGCCTCGACTTCATGAAGGACGACGAGAACATCAATTCGCAGCCGTTCATGAATTGGCGTGACCGCTTCCTTTACTGCATGGAAGCCGTCAACAAGGCTTCCGCCGACACGGGCGAGATCAAGGGTCATTATCTCAACATCACCGCCGGCACGATGGAGGAGATGTACCGCCGCGCCGAGTTCGCCAAGGAGCTCGGTTCGGTGATCGTGATGATTGACCTCATCATCGGTTATACGGCGATCCAGTCGATTTCGGAGTGGTGTCGCCAGAACGATATGATCCTGCACCTCCATCGCGCCGGACATGGCACCTATACGCGCCAGAAGAACCACGGCATTTCGTTCCGCGTCATCGCCAAGTGGATGCGTCTGGCCGGTGTCGATCACATCCACGCGGGTACCGCGGTCGGCAAGCTCGAGGGCGATCCGCTCACCGTGCAGGGCTACTACAACGTCTGCCGCGAGTTGAAGAACGAGGTTGATCTGCCGCGCGGCATCTTCTTCGAGCAGGACTGGGCCGACACGCTGAAGGTGATGCCGGTTGCCTCCGGCGGCATCCACGCCGGCCAGATGCACCAGCTCATCGATCTGTTCGGCGACGACGTTGTCCTTCAGTTCGGCGGCGGCACCATCGGCCACCCGATGGGCATCCAGGCGGGCGCCACGGCCAACCGCGTCGCTCTGGAAGCCATGGTGCAGGCCCGCAACGAGGGTCGCGACATCAAGAACGAAGGGCCCGAGGTTCTGCGCCGCGCCGCCAAGTGGTGCAAGCCGCTGGAAGCCGCGCTCGACGTCTGGGGCGACATCACCTTCAACTACACCTCCACCGACACGTCGGACTTCATTCCGACGCCGGCCGTCAGCGGCTGATCGCGGTAGATACAAAGGAGATCAACGCAATGCGCATCACACAAGGCTGCTTCTCGTTTCTGCCGGACCTGACGGACGAGGAGATTTCCGCTCAGCTTGAATACTGCCTGCGCAACGAGTGGGCGGTCGGCATCGAGTATACGGATGACCCGCATCCGCGTAACACGTATTGGGAGATGTGGGGCAACCCGATGTTCGACCTGAAGGACGCCAAAGGCATCATGATGGAGATCGCGGAGTGCCGGAAGGCGTTTCCCGACGCCTATATCCGCATCAATGCCTTCGACTCCACACGCGGCTGGGAGACGGTTCGCACATCCTTCATCGTCAACCGCCCGGCGAAGGAGCCGACGATCGACATGACCCGGACGGACGTGCGTTCGCGCAGCCAGACCTACTCGTGGAGAACCATGCGCGGTTGATCCGTTCCGCGTCCCGGCCTAAACAGGGACGACTGGACAACCAACACGAGGCTTCGGCGGGAGGCTGAGACTCCCCGCCGGGGCAATTGGCAGTCGAACGTGAACATTCAAGCGTGAGAAGACAGGTCCAAAGAGATGACAATGACGGCCGAAGCCGCCGATGAAAAGACTGTCACCCACGTCAATCTCGCCGAGGAATTCCAGAACTCGGGCGTCGCCGAGATCCTTGAGGAACTCGACCGCGAGTTGGTCGGCTTGAAGCCGGTCAAGCAGCGCATCCGCGAGATCGCCGCGCTGCTGATCGTCGAGCGCGCCCGCAAGTCGTTGGGGCTCGCTCACGAGACGCCGACACTCCACATGAGCTTCACCGGCAACCCCGGCACCGGCAAGACGACAGTGGCCATGAAGATGGCAGGTCTGCTGCATCGCCTGGGTTATGTGCGCAAAGGCCACCTCGTCTCGGTGACACGCGACGATCTCGTCGGCCAATACATCGGCCACACCGCGCCCAAGACCAAGGAGGTCTTGAAGCGCGCCATGGGCGGCGTTCTGTTCATCGACGAGGCGTACTATCTCTACCGCCCCGACAACGAGCGCGACTACGGCCAGGAGGCGATCGAGATTCTGCTCCAGGTCATGGAGAACAACCGCGACGACCTCGTCGTGATCCTTGCCGGATATGCCGACCGTATGGACAAGTTCTTCACCTCCAATCCAGGCTTCCGCTCGCGCATCGCTCATCACATCGACTTTCCCGACTACGAGGACGCCGAGCTGTTCTCGATCGCCGTCTCGATGCTCGGCAATCAGAACTACGTGCTCGACGAACGCGCCAACGTGGCCATGCGGGAATACATCACGCGCCGCCGCACGCAGCCGCACTTCGCCAACGCCCGCTCGATCCGCAACGCACTGGATCGCGCCCGCCTGCGTCAGGCCAACCGTCTGTTCGAGACATCGACGGGACCGCTGGATGCAAGCGCCCTTTCGACGATATCTGAGGTCGACATCCGCGCGAGCCGCGTCTTCGCCGGCGGACTCGACGACCCGATGGGACCAGGGAGACCCAAGGCATGACTGGCAACGTCATCATCGCGCCGTCGATCCTCTCGGCGGACTTCTCCAGGCTCGGAGCCGAAGTCGCGACCGTCGACGCCGCCGGCGCCGATTGGATTCATCTCGATGTCATGGACGGCCACTTCGTACCCAACATCACGTTCGGCCCTCCGGTCATCAAGGCTATCCGCAATTCGTCACCGAAAGTGTTCGATTGCCATTTGATGATCGAACCCGCCGATCCCTACCTGGCCGCGTTCGCGGAAGCGGGCGCAGACATCATCACCGTGCACGCAGAAGCCGGCCCGCATCTGGACCGCTCGCTGCAGGCGATCCGCAATCTCGGCAAGAAGGCGGGCGTATCGCTCAATCCTTCGACACCCGAGAACGTCATTGAGTACGTGCTCGACCGTCTCGATCTCATTCTGCTGATGACCGTGAACCCGGGTTTCGGTGGTCAGGCCTTCATTCCTTCGGTGGTTGAGAAGGTACGCCGCATCAAGCACATGATTGGCAACCGCCCGATCGATATAGAGATCGACGGTGGCGTGACGCCGGAGACTGCTCCGCTTGTCGCCGCCGCCGGCGCCAACGTGCTGGTGGCGGGCTCCGCCGTATTCAAGGGCGGCACGCGCGAGAGTTATGCGGCCAATATCGCCGCGATCCGCAACGCCGCGAACACAGCCATGCGGTCGGCGGCGGCCTGAGGCCTCGTCGCGCAGCGATCGGCACGAACATGATAAGATTTGAGGCGACGAACGATGGCGGTGGAAACCCCTGTTTGCGATTTCGGTTGGAAGGCTCCTGATTTCGAGCTACCCGGAACCGATGGGCGCACATGGCGACTTGCGGATATCAGGGGCGCGCGCGGCACCCTCGTCATGTTCATCTGCAATCACTGCCCATATGTGCAGGCGGTGATCGACAGGATCGTGCGAGACGCCCGCGATCTGCAACCAATGGGCATCGGCATCGTTGCGATCTCCGCCAACGACGCGGCGACCTATCCCGAGGATTCCTTCGACAACATGCGGCGCCTCGCCGGGCAGCACCGCTTCCCGTTTCCGTATCTCTATGACGAGAGCCAACAGGTGGCGCAGGCCTATGGCGCGGTGTGCACGCCCGAGTTCTTTGGCTTCGACGCCAACCTGGGTCTCCAATACCGCGGCCGTCTCGACGCTTCCAGAAGGGAGGCGGGACCTGCGGATTTGCGCCGCGATCTCTATCTCGCCATGAAGCAAATTTCCGAAACGGGCAATGGGCCCGCCGAGCAGATCCCGTCCATGGGCTGTTCGATCAAGTGGAAGGATGTCGCGTGAGCGAAGAGCCCTCGGCGGTGCGCGCCATTGTCTTCGATCTTGACGGCACGCTGATCGATAGTGCGCCGGATATTCATGCAGCCGCCAATCGCCTGATGGCCGAGCTTGCGCTGCCCGTCTTCGATCTCACGACCATCACGTCCTACATCGGCAATGGCATCCCGAAGCTGGTGGAGCGTTGCCTGGCAGCGGCGGGCGATGCCGGCAGGAAAGTTGATCTCCATCATGCAATCACGCGGTTCAAGGCATTCTATGCCGAGGAGCCGGCCCTGCGGACACGGACCTATCCGGGCGTCGTCGAGGCGCTGGAAGCATTCTCAGTTGCAGGCTGCCGGCTTGGCGTCGTCACCAATAAGGCTGAGGATCTTTCGCGTGCGGCACTCGCCGATCTCGGTCTTGCGCGTCATTTCGAGGTGGTGATCGGCGGCGACACGCTGGAGACAAAAAAGCCCGATCCGGAAGGGCTTCTCTTGGCTGTCGGCAGGCTTGGCGGCTCGCACGTCGACGCCCTCTATGTCGGCGACAGCGAGGTCGATGCTGAAACCGCGGCGCGGGCAGGGCTTCGCTTTGCCCTGTTCACCGAAGGCTACCGAAAGTCGCCGGTCGGCGCGCTGCCGCATTGGCACGCTTTCGACGACATGCGCGAGCTGCTGAAGCATCGCGCCTTCGCCGGTGCGACCGCCGCGCGCTCGCTCTGACGGCAGGAGCAGTCCACTCCCACTCCTCGTGCCACACCAGCGCCGCGATTTTTTGTCCGCCTGTGAATGAAAAGCGATGTAGAAGGTTCTGGACAATCGCAGACGCTCAGGGGCTTGTCGATGATCGACCTCTACTACTGGACGACACCCAACGGTCACAAGATTACGATCTTCCTCGAGGAAGCGGGTCTCGACTACGTTATAAAACCGGTCGATATCAATGTCGGTGAGCAGTTCAACCCCGCGTTCCTGGAAATATCGCCCAACAACCGCATACCTGCGATCATCGATCATGCACCGGCTGATGGCGGAGAGGCGATATCGATCTTCGAATCTGGCGCCATCCTCCAGTATCTGGCGGAAAAGACTGGCCGCTTCCTGCGCGCCGATCTGCGAGGCCGCACTGAAGCCATGCAATGGCTTTTCTGGCAGATGGGTGGACTGGGGCCGATGGCCGGCCAGAACCACCATTTCCGTCTCTTCGCGCCGGAGAAGATCGAATACGCGATCAAACGCTACGTCGACGAGACAGCCCGTCTCTATGGCGTGATGAACGATCGCCTTACCGACCGCGAATACCTTGCCGGCGAATATTCGATCGCCGATATCGCGAGCTTCCCCTGGATCGTGCCGCATCAGCGCCAGGGCCAGAATCTCGAAGAATTCCCCAATCTGAAGCGCTGGTTCGATGCCATTCGCGCGCGCCCGGCAGTGGTGCGGGCCTACGAGCGCGCGGAGACTGTCAATCCCACGCCACAGGTGGCCGACGTACTCAAGATCGTGCTGGCGTCATAGTGACGTGCAAACGCCTAGCCGCAATCTGCGCAGACACCTGCATCGCGGCGTTGCGGCATCGCGGTTTGCGACCTGTTTGGAGAGGTGCGCCATGGGCAAACAGGCGACGTGCGACAAGCCTCACACGCCCGCCGAATGCTGTGCCAGGCCCTTGCCCAGATAGGTGTCGAACGTCGCGCAAATCGATCGGACGAAGATGCGGCCCTTGTCGGTGATCTGGAAACCGGCTCCTGAACCGCGCGAGGCGATCATCTCGTCCGCCTCGGCATCGCAGAGCGCATCCGCCTCCGCGATGATCGGATCGGCAATCTCGCCGAAGCGGGCTCGCAGCTCCTCCGCCGGGAACGTGAAGTCGCACATCAGCCGCTCGATAACGAGGCCGCGCGCGGCATCCTCCGCGCTCATCTCGTGTCCGCGCACAGTTGCAAGACCGCCGTCGAGCACACGGCGCTCGTAGTCGCCGATGGCTGACGTGTTCTGCGCGTAGCCCTGCGGCAGCCGCCCGATCGAGGAGGCGCCGAGCCCGATCAGCGCGGCGGCGGTGTCCGTCGTGTAGCCCTGGAAATTGCGACGCACGCTGCCACTCGCAAGCGGATCTTGCGGAAGCGCATAGTGATCGAGACCGACGGTGACAAAGCCGCCCTGTGTGAGGCGCTCGGCTGCGCGTGTCGCCAGCGCCAAGCGGGCCGCGGTATCCGGCAGCGAGTTGTCAGCGATGAGGCGCTGGTGCTTGATGCGCTGCGGAAGGTGGGCGTATCCGAAGAGTGCGATCCGGTCCGGCCTCATCGACAAGACATGGTCCACGGTGGTTTCGAGCGTTTCGAGCGTCTGGAACGGCAGCCCATAGACGAGATCGACGTTGATCGCCCGGATGCCATGCGCCCGGAACGTGTCGACCACCCATGCGGTCTGTTCCACCGACTGCATACGGTTGATGGCCTCCTGCACCGCCATGTCGAAGTCTTGTACACCGATGCTCACGCGATTGACGCCTGCGTCCGCAAAGGCGGCGATGCGCGCCTCATCGAGTCCGCGCGGATCGATTTCGACCGCGAACTCTGCGCCTTCTGCAAACTCGAACCGTTCCTTCAGTTGTCCTGCCAGTGCGCGGATCTCGTCCGGAGCCAGAATGCTCGGGCTGCCGCCGCCCCAGTGGATGTGCAAGACGCGATGCCGTGTCTTGATCCGCCCGGCCACGGTATCGATCTCGCGCGACAGCGCCTTCAGGTAGCGCGTGATAGGCGATTTTTTTCGGGTGATCTTGGTCGAACAGCCACAGTACCAGCACAACTCATTGCAGAACGGGATGTGGACGTAGAGCGAGAGTGGCGTACCGTCCTCGAGCGTGTCGAGCCAGGAGCCGTAACGCGACTGGTCCACAGCACTCGAGAAGTGTGGCGCCGTCGGATAGCTGGTGTAGCGCGGCACGGGGGCGGCATATCGGCGGAGCAGTTCGGGTCGCATCGCCTCTCCTTTTGAACAGGGCCGGGCTCAATGCATGTCGCGCAAAAGTGGACACCGGTTTTGCGAGCACGACATGCATGGTCAAGTACTGCATGTCGCGCAAAAGTGGACACCGGTTTTGCGAGCACGACATGCATGGTCAAGTACTGCATGTCGCGCAAAAGTGGACACCGGTTTTGCGAGCACGACATGCACAAAAGCAAGAACCTGAAGCGCCAGGAGCGAATCAGAAACTTCGCGACGCGCTTTAGGGCGAGTTGGTTGCCGCGCCGGCATCACGGTTGGGCATCTTGCGCCATGTGGTGCTGTGGCCGAAGCCCATGGGCCGGATCCACAACCGAAGCACCGAGCGCGGCCCAGACAATCTAGGAGGAGGTGGCCGGTGGAATATTGACTTTGGTCAACGCCCGCCGGGCGGCAAATTGTCGTTGCCGCCGCCGGCCAGATCGGCTCGCCCCGTTGTCTCGGGAGGCAGAATACGCGCCGGACTGCATGGCCGGAGCCGATGCAGAACTCGGCCGTTGCCATTGAAACCGCCACATCCCCGCTGCTGGCGTGGGATGAATGCAATGACCGTCGAGGCGGGCCCGAGGATCCGCGGCGGCCGTCGGCGGGGTCGCCGTGCCAAGATGGGTTTGAGCGGAACCGGCCCCCCTTGAGTCACGATCCGCGCGTGCCGCCGTGCTGTCGCGTTCGCCGTCGACTTCAATACTTTGAGCTTTCCGCGCCGGGCGGCGCGCAGAACGGCAAGCACGAAGGCCGCAAACAGCATGATCGCCCCAATCGAGGCGACGCCGGTTGGTGCGGACTTCGAGAACGTGACGGCGAGAGACGCAATCGCCAGTCCGAGTAACGCCGAGGTCAGACGAGCCAGGACGTTGGGGTTCAGCGGTCCGCGTCGCTGCATCAGACTTTGCGGCAGCTGCGGCGGCTTGATGAACACCTGATCTGTCGAGATGTCGTCATTGTTCGTCATGTCACACCTGCCCCGCTTGACTGCCGCGGGGGAGGCGGGAATCGGCGCTCATCATGCCCCACACAAGTGCCATCAGCAGGTAGACGTGACGCCAGTGATCCAGATCGATGATGAAGCCCTCCAGCGCGTTTGCCAGAAAAGCCGCATAGGCGATGAGAAATAAGGGCTGAACGCGGGCTGCGCTTCGCGATCCATGGAACGCATGGCGCAACCCCAGGACGATCGTCAACAGGATCATCAACAGGAACACGGCTCCTCCGAGCCAGCCCGCGTTGAGCATCATCGACAGGTAGACGTTGTGAACCTCCTCGTGGTGGTAAACGCTCGCAAATACAGTGGCGCCGATACCGAGTGGATTCTCCAGGATGAGGCCGATGGCCTTCTGCTGTCCGCCGAAACGCCCTTCCGGACCCACATCGTAGCTCTGGGTCAGACTGGCGCGTTCGCCCAGCAGGCTCACGATCCGCTCGTTCTGGAGAGCACCGAGCACGACGATCGCGACAAGCAGCGCGCCAGCCGCAATCAGTTGCGCAATACGCTTGCGCCGCGCTTCGGATGTCGTGGTGACGAAGGAAAGCCAGCCATAGATAACCAGCGCAAGGGCAAGATTGAACCAAGCCCCGCGTGAGAAGCTGAGAAACACGCCGAGTGCCAGAAGGCCAGCCACAGCGAGGGGAAGCACGATGCGGTGCCATGGTCGCTCGATTGCAACGTGCAGTGCATAAAGGAATGGTGCGACAATGAACGGGCCGAATACGTTGGGATCTTTGAATGTACCGGTTGCGCGACCAAAACGCGTGAACATGTCGTATGCGCCGGGCACCAGCTCGAAGTAGCCGACCACACCGGCGGCGGCCGCGACCAGGGCGGCAACGCTCCATGCCTTGAAAATGAGTTGGGCATGAGCAGCGGCGTTTCGCCCCACGAACGCGGCGAAAACGAAGCTCGAAATATAGAGATAGGTGGAGACCGCCGTGAATTTCGTCGGGTCGCCAATGTCGGGAGCCATGGCCGCGGCGAGAAAGCCGGATGCAGACGTCATCAGCCAGAGTGCGAGGTAGCCCGCCAGCATGGGCGAGATTGCAACGAGCCCGACGACCGGCAGGAGGATGACGAGGCCGATTGCGAGCGCGTCCGTCGGCGCGGGTTCGCTGAAGACGATGCCGGAAGTCGCGATCGCGAGCCAGACGAGCGCCAGGCAGGCGATGTGAACGAAGCTGCGCCCACCTGTCTGTGGGAACTCAGGAACAGGGATGCGCACCGGACCTGCAGCGAACGGCATGGCACCGTGCGGCGCTGCGATCGGAACCGCGCCCGGTTGCCGCAGCACAAATTGCGCCTGAGCGATGCGGCCGCGCCTACGGAGTGTCCCAGATTGACGATTCATTCTTACCCTCGCCTGGAATTGCCGTTCCTGTCGCAAGGGACGTGCCGTCTGCTGTTGATGTTCGTCGCTCTGTCGTGATGCAAAACGCCGCTTGTTGAGAAACGTTTGCATGCCTTTCCTCATGCCGGACCTGTCCTAATGTTCTGGATCTGTCGTTTGCTGCCCGGGCGAAGGTCGTCAAACGTCAGTGAATCCAGAACACGAACCAAAAAATCTAGGGTTCGGGGCCGACGCGCCGGTGCCCGGCAGGGAACCAAGCGTCAGAGTCGGAACGCTAGTAGGCGTTGTCGGTCTTGAGCAGCGCGAATGGCGTCTTCAGAAGGATGTACAGGTCGAAGAAGACCGACCAGTTCTCGATATAATAGAGATCGTACTCGACGCGCTTCAGGATCTTTTCCTGCTTGTCGGTTTCGCCGCGCCAGCCGTTGATCTGTGCCCAGCCGGTGATTCCGGGCTTCACCTTGTGGCGTGCGAAGTAGCCATCGACCACCTCGTCATAGAGCTGATTGGCCGCCTTGGCGTGCAGCGCATGCGGGCGCGGGCCGACGAGGGAGAGATCGCCTATGAGCAGGTTGATGAGCTGCGGCAACTCATCGAGGCTCGTCTTGCGGATGAAACGACCGACCCTTGTCACGCGCGGATCGTCCTTGGTCACGAGCTTGGATGCGCTTGCATCGCAACGCTCGACATACATCGAACGAAACTTGAAGACACCGATCAGTTCGTTGTTGAAGCCGTAGCGCTTCTGCCGGAAGAACACGGGCCCCCGGCTGTCGAGCTTGATCGCTACGGCGACAGCAGCCATCACGGGGGCTAGAAGCGCGAGTGCCAGACAGCCGATCGCCTTGTCGAATACCCATTTGGAGACACGGCCCCAGTCGGTGATCGGCGTGTCATGCAGATCGATCATGGCGACGTTGCCAATGCGAGAATAGGTGCGAGGGCTGAAGCGAAGAGACGTCGCCGCCGCCGGAAGCTTCACGTCAACGGGCAGCACCGAGATCTGCTTCATCAATTCCACAAGCCGGGATTCCGCCGTGATCGGCAGTGCGACGATCGCCAGATCGATGCGCGTTCGCCGGCAGTAATCGACAAGCTGGGTGAGCCCGCCCAGTCGCGGATAGCCCGCAATCATCGCGGACGACCGCTCGTCGTCGCGCTCGTCGAAGACGCCGGAGATGCGAATGTCGCCAGCGGCGTTCTTCTCTAGCTCGCGGATCAGTTGCTCGGTCGCTACGCCGGCACCGTAGATGACAGCGCGACGATAAAGACGACCCTCCTGCGCCCAGCGGCGGACGAGGCCGGCAAGTGCGACGCGTGAGGCGAGCAGCACGGCGCCACCGGAAGTGAACCAGACCGCAAGCCAAACGCGCGAGAAGTCATGGCCGAGTTTCAGGAAGAAGACTGCGGCGATCAATGCGGCAAAGGCCGCGGTCCAGCCCATCGCGACGCGCGGCAGCTGCCTCATGATCGACGAGAACGCCGGCACCTTGTAGAGGCCGAGAAGCTCGTAGGTGACGACCGCCGCAGTACTCATCGAAACGAGAACGCCGGGATACCGCGTCCCCGTCAGGAGGTCTGGCTCGCCAACATAAGCGAGAGCGGCGGCCAAGCCCACCATCGTGATGACGATGAATTCGAAGCCGCGCACTGCTCCTGCAAGTACCGCCGGCGATATGAGGCTCGCCCGATCCCCAGACCGGAAGTCAGCCAGTGGAGGCATATGTAGCGTGCGGTTGACGCGATGAACTTTCCGCCTCGCATCTTCTTCGATTGTTCTTGCGCCCATCTGCTTATTCGACATGTTTGTTGTCCGTGCTCCACCATCTCGTGACACGGCAAGCAAGCATTCAACATGCCATAGGCCTAACAAATTAGCCTGTTGTCGGATGGCTTCGCGATTAGGGTAAAGCGCGGGTTAACGCCGCCGCAGGTCGGCGTAGAATGTCAGCACGTCGGCACTCATCTTGTCGGTCGTGAAGCGGTTCATCATGACAGCCTGAAGGCCGCGGGCGTCCTCTGTGACTCCCGCGCGATCCACGAGATGCCGGTGCATTGCCGCAGCAAGTGCGGACCAATCCTCTGGCGGCACGAGCGGCATCGTGCTGCCCTGTACGATTTCGGGAATGCCGCCGACAGATGTCGCAATCATGGGCAGGCCCGCCGCGCCGGCCTCCAGAACGACGTAAGGAAAGCTCTCCGCGCGCGATGGCATGACGAGCGAGCGTCCTAGCTTGAACGCCCGGGACGCCGGCAAGGCACCTGGGAAATCGACGCGTCCCGATAGCCCGAGCGCATCCGCTTGTGCCTTGAAGGACGCCGCGTCCGGCCCGTCGCCGACGATCACCGCGCTCGGCGCATGTGGTTCGCTGATGCGGGCCAATGCCTGGAGAAGCAGATCGACACCCTTGAGCCTGCGCAACTCGCCGACGAAGACGAAATCGGCGGCGTCATCGTTGCACGCAACGCTCGTGAATTCTTCTGGTCCGACGCCGTTGGGAATGATCCGCGTCGCGACATCGCGCGACGGAGCAACGTTCCGCGCATAAACGCGCGAAGAATATGCGCTTTCGAATATGATGCCATCGGTCTGGCCTGTCAGATAGCGTTCCAGCGCCATGAACAACCGCCCCTTGAGCGAAGTAGGATCGTAATGGAGCGAGCCGCCGTGTGGCGTGTAGACCGTGACCGCATTGGAGCCGCTTCGTTTCAATCCCGCTGTTGCGAGCCGCGCATAGGCGCCGCCCTTGGCGCCGTGTCCATGCAACACATCGATGCCGAGCTTGGCGGCGTGTGAACGTGTGGCGCGTATCGCCGTGACGTCTCTCGGGTCGATCTCGCGCGCCATGGGAACGCGCAGGAGCCCCAATGCCAGGTGGGCTTCGAGTTCTGCAAGTCGCGCTTCCGTGAGCCGGTCTCCGGCTTCCGCGCAGCAGATGACGCCGACGCGATGCCCCGCCGCACCTTGTGCGCGCGAAAGATCTGCGACGTGGCGGAACAGACCGCCCACTGGCGCACGTAGCACATGGAGAATGTCGAGTGAGGCGGACACCGGCGTTCAGGTCTCGATCGTTGCAGGGAACCGCGAGGCCCCATGCACTGCATCAGCCTCAAAGGAATCGTTCGTACACGAAAATGGTATCGCCGGGCTTTACGACGTAGTCCGATGGCGCTTCGATCTGCTCGACGTAGCCATTTATACGCCGTGTGATGCGGAAGTTTCGTTCGTTTGCGCGCTCCGAGTAGCCGCCCGCAATGGCGATCGCCGTCTGAACCGTCATGCCCGACACGTAGGGGTACTGCCCAGCGTTTCGCACTTCGCCCAGGATGAAGAAAGGACGGTTCTGCTGCATGTCGACTGTGACTTGCGGATTGCGCACGTACTCCGCGCCAAGCCGCCGGCGGATGACTCCCTCGAGATCGAATGTCGTGAGCCCGCGCGCCTTGACCGCACCGATCAATGGCACAGTAATCAAGCCCCCATGGTCGACCGTGTAGATGCGGGAAAGATTGGGCTGCCCGTACACGAAGACACGCAGCTTGTCGCCAGAGTCGAGAAGATAGGGACCATCGCTTTCGGCGACCGCGTGCGGGCCAGGCGGCAGCATTGGCGGATTGGTGGGTTCGCCGAATGCAGAGTGCTCTGCAACCGTGACCACGGGCGCGGATATCGGCGTCGGATAGCCGTTCTCGACAGGCCCCGCGCGCTCGGCCACTTGCACCTCGGTCCCGGGCATAAGCGCGCCTTCGCCACCGAGAAAATCGTCGTTGTGGGCGCACCCGGTAACGAAAAAGGCGGCGAGCGCGGGAACCACAACGCAACGAACAAGCATGGAGCGCCCTCTTCGATGGATTGGACGTATCGGCCCATCTAACGGTCCGAAGGTTAAAAAATGCTGACTACTGGTATATTTCCGGGACACACCCCTAGGTTAAGGAATTGCTTACCCACAACCGCTCTAATCCGGTACACGGATTAGTAAATCTTGCGAGCGGATCCATGCGCGGCACGACCCACGCTTCTCCCGACGACATCGACATCACGAGCATCTGGGGTTCGTTGCGGCGCAGCGGTAAATGGCTCATTTTCGCGAGCCTCCTGACCGGCGGTGCCACATTCGCAATCTTGTCGATGATGGCACCGCAATACACGTCCGAGGCGCAGCTGACCGTGGCCGCCAAGAACGCATCCAATCCCTTCACCGATTCAAAGGATGGTTCGCGCGGTCCCGACAGTATCAATGTGCTTGTCGATCCGGCTGCTGTGAACACGCATGTGCGGGCATTGAAGTCGCCTGAGCTTGCCCAGCGTGTCGCCGACGAACTCAAGCTCGCCACTGTGCGCGAATTCAACAGCGCTCTCGGCAGCGCCGACCGCTTCGATTCGATTTTGCGTGCTGTCGGCATGTCCGGCCCCCGACCCGGGGAGAGCGAGCAGGATCGCGTTCTCAATGCGATCTATAAGCGCCTGGAAGTCTACACAGCCAAGGAAAGCCGCTTCATAGGCGTGCGCTTCACCTCTTCCGATAGCGCTCTTGCCGCCGAGATCGCCAATCATCTGGCCCACGCCTATCGCACGTCCCTTGCCGAGAAGACGGTCGACGAGATCGACGAAGTGCAGAAGGTGATGGAAGAGAAGATCGAGCGATTGAGTAAAGAGGTGTCCGAGGCTCAATTTGCCGTCGAGCAGTTCAAAAGCGACAACGATCTCTTCAAGGGCGGCCAGTCCAGAATCGGCCTGCCCGAGCAGCAACTGGGCGAGTTGACCGCCGAGTTGACCCGGGCGAAGGCTTCGCGCAGCGAGATCGAGGCGCGCGCGCGCGCTGCCCGCGATTTGATGCAGGCCGGCACGGCCGACGCCTTGCCCGACGCGCAGAAGTCGCCACTGATCCAGGCTCTTGTGCAGCAGCGCGTAAGGCTGGAGCGCGAGATCTCGGAGCTTTCCGCAACGCTGCTTCCGGCACATCCGCGCATGCGCCAGATGAGCGCCGACCTCGATGGACTGAAGAAGCAGTTGCGAGCCGAGATTTCCAAGCTTGTCGAAAGTTTGGAGAAGGAAGCCAAGGTTGCAGCACTACGCGAAGAATCCATCTCCAGGAGTCTCGGCGAGATCAAGTCCGAGGAGTCCAGGCGCTCTGGCGGCAAGGTCGAGCTGCGTCGTCTCGAGGACATCGCAAAATCCAAGCAGAACGAGCTCGAGCGCTCGCTGAAGGATGTCGAGGAAGCCAAGCTGAAGACCCGCACGCGCGTCGTGCCGGTCGAAGTCAAGATCCTATCCAAGGCAATGCCGTCGAGCGTGCCCGTGTTTCCCAAGAAGGGACCTTTGACGGCGCTCGTCGCGCTCGCAACCCTTCTGTTCGGCACCGCGTGGGTGGTCACGCGCGCACTGCTCTCGGGTGCACGGGCCGACGCCGGTGACGTCCACCGGATGCGGCGCGCTTCAGACCAAAATCTACCCGATGGCCGCCAACCGAGTGGCCTGGCCGGCAGCGACGTCCCACCATACGATTCCACGGGACGCCTTCATCCGTCCTTGGACCGCAATGCCGAAACGAATGGTTCGCAAGTCCGCGCTGAAAGCGGAACAGTTGCTGAAATCGTGTCGGTATCCAGGCTGGCGCGCCACATCAGGACACATACGTCCCACTACGGCGGCGTTCGCACACTCGTAACCGGCGCGTCCAACTCGATTGAACCGAGCGTCGAAGGTCTGGCCCTTGCCGCGGAGTTTGCGCGCGAAGGCCAGCAGACCATCGTCATCGACTGGAGTGAGGACGAGATGGGCTTCTGCCGCCGACTAGGTCTCGGCACCACGCCTGGCTTCAACGATCTGGCGCGGGGTGATGCTAGTTTTGAGGACGTGATCCGCAACTTGCCGGGCGGCCAGGTCCATATCGTACCCTGCGGCACCTCGCTGGGTGGTCAACCCGTCTATCAGGCGCTCGACCCCGAACAACTCAACCTCATCCTCGATGCGCTCGATGAGGCGTACGAGCAGATCATCGTCGTGGCTCGATCTGCGGATGCGCGTTCTCTGTTCGAGGCCATACAGGGCCGTTTCGATGCCGGCGTCACCGTTGACACTGGACCTCGCAGTACTGCCGCGCTCCAGGATCCTCCGGGCACCTTTCTTGGCTTCGATGTGACAGACATCGCGCTCGTGCGTTTCAACGGCTCCAGTGAACATCCTGCGGGCGCTCAACGCATCGTGCGCCGACCCGAGGGGGTCAGTGTCCAAGCCAGGCTCTGACCCATCAGCGTCATCGCCAACCACGACAGGTCGGACCGGCAGACGCCGCTGCGGGCCCGTCAACCTATTGTTAACCTTGTGGCACTCAGTTGGCCGGCACACGCCCGGAGCAGCATGGTTGTTGCAACCAGTCCCGACACTTGAAACCTCAATGCGCGATTTTTTGGGACACGCTGCAGCAATGAACCGCCGTTCGACCCGGATCCTTAAAGCGGCACTGTCAGCTATGTACTATAGCGGGGCAGACGACCTCGCCGCACCGTTTACGCGCGGTGACGGTGTGATCTTCATGCTGCATCGAGTGACGCCCGAGCCGGTCAGGCCGTTCGAGCCGAACCGCGTCCTCAAGGTGACGCCGCAATTTCTTGACGACGTCATCCACAAAGTCGTGGAGTCCGGCTTCGATGTGCTTTCGATCGACGAAGTGCCAGAGCGCCTCGCAAGCCGCAGCGGACGGCGTCCATTTGCTGTCTTTACGCTGGATGACGGCTACCGCGACAATCTCCGACACGCGCTGCCGGTATTCAGACGGCACGGCGCGCCGTTCACGGTCTACGTACCGACCGACTATATGGACGGAAACGGCGACCTGTGGTGGCTCATGCTGGAGAGGGTCATTGCAGGTGCCGAGCGCGTGAGCGTACGTATGGATGGTTGCGATCGCCATTTCGACACCGCCGCCATCTCGGGCAAGGAGTTTGCCTACACGGAAATCTACTGGTGGCTGCGAAGCCTCCCCGAGGATGAGGCGCGCAGCGTGGTCGCCGGCCTGGCCAGCGCCCATGGTCTCGACGGTGGTGAACTCTGCCGTGAGATGATGATGAATTGGGACGAAGTCCGCACGCTGGCGGCTGATCCGCTGGTGACCATTGGCGCGCATACCCGCAGCCACCTCGCCCTGGCCAAACTCGATGCGGCTGTCGCGCGCGAGGAAATGGCAGCTTCGGTCGCTCGCATCGAACAGGAACTGGGCCGCCCCTGCCGTCATTTCAGCTATCCTTACGGGTGCAGGAAGAGCGCCGGCACCCGCGAATTCGAGATGGCGCATGAGTTGGGCATGGCGACCGCTGTAACCACCCGGAAGGGTCAGGTTGACGCCACCCACGCCGAGCGACTGACCGGGCTGCCGCGCTTCTCTCTCAACGGCGACTATCAGGACCCGCGCTTCATCAAGGTCATGCTCTCGGGCATGCCGTTCCGCCTTTGGAATGTGCTTGGCCGCGTCTCCGGAGCGAACGCCTCGATCTGACCGTCCGCGGGAATCCAGACATTCACTTTTGCTTGTCCGGCCGCGGTTCGGTCCGTGACATCCAGCTGATGATGGCGCCGGCGGGCACGACCCACAAAAGGCCGGCAACCAAATAGTAGACAAGTTCAACGAATTTCGATGCCTGATTGACCTGCAGGACGATCGCCGTCGCCAGGGCAAGCAGGGCGTAGACCACGAGGACCAGCGTTAGAACCACCGTACCCACGAGCTTGCGCGTGCGGATCGTCATGAAACCTCCGGTGAGCGCGCACCTTCGGGCGGACTACCGGCCGGAGACCCGCGGTGCGTCATGGTGTTCCCTTGCGCCCCATTGATCGGCGCGCCCACGCCCATTAATCAGACAGCCAAGGCAAGCACAAGGATATGCAAGCGATGGCATCGTATTCGAGCGCGCGATCGGCGGTTGCGGAAATCGGCACAAAGGAGAGCGGCGAGGCCTTGGCCGTGCGCTTCTGGCTTCGCGTCGTCATTGTGCTCGTCTTTGCGATGATTGTCGTCGGCGGAGCCACGCGCCTCACCGACTCTGGACTCTCGATCACCGAATGGCAGCCGATCATCGGAGCCATTCCGCCCTTGAACCAGGACCATTGGCTCGAGGCCTTTGAGAAATACAAGCAAATCCCGGAGTACCATCAGATCAACAAGGGCATGTCGCTCGAGGCGTTCAAGGCGATCTATTGGTGGGAATGGTCGCACCGCTTTCTTGGCCGTTTCATCGGCCTCGCCTTTGCTCTTCCCCTCCTGGCCTTCTGGATGCTCGGCAGGATACCCCGCGGGATGGAATTGAAGCTCCTGGGCGTGCTCGCGCTTGGCGGTCTCCAGGGAGCAATAGGCTGGTACATGGTGAAGTCGGGTCTCGTCGATCGCGTCGACGTCAGCCACTATCGCCTGGCCTTGCACCTTGGCACCGCATTTTTCATTCTCGGTCTGCTCGTCTGGCTGGCTGAGGAGACCCGTCCAAGGGATACGGCAATTCGCCTCGAAACTGTCGCGCCAGGACACTTGCGTGTGGCACGCCTGCTGGTGATCGCGTTGTTCCTTCAGGTGCTGCTGGGCGCGCTGGTGGCCGGTCTGAAGGCAGGGCTCACCTACAATACCTGGCCGTTGATGGACGGGCACTTGATCCCGAACGGATTGCTCACCTTGCGGCCCTGGTATGAGAACTTTTTCGAGAACGTCACGACGGTCCAGTTCGACCATCGCATGATGGCCTATCTGGCGGGCTTGCTGGCGTTGTTGCACGTCTTCCAGCTTCGCGGCAGCGACGATGGACGCGTCATGGTCTCGGCTGTCGTGTTGCTGACCGCCATCATTGTCCAGATGGGCATAGGTATCTCAACCCTGCTTGTGGCCCAGGGCGTGATACCTATTGGATTGGGTCTCATGCATCAGGGCGGTGCGGCAATCGTCTTCGCCATCGCCGTATGGCATCTCCATCGCATCAGTCACTCGCCCGCGCGCCATTAAGTGCCATTGAGCGGAGGCCATCGGCCTGGCCGAGGCGCTTTCCCGGCTCAGTCGGCAAGCCCCAGCATCAGGCGGATGTTCTGCACTGCCGCACCCGAGGCGCCTTTGCCAAGATTGTCTAGTCGCGCGACCAGCACCGCCTGACCGTGTTCCGCATGGCCGAACACAGCGAGTTGCATGGTGTCGGTGCCGTTCAGATCCTCAGCAGAGATACGCCCCTTGAAGACCGTCGCTGCATCGCGCACCACGCTGACGAGCTTCGAGCCCGAATAGTGCTGCGCCAGCGCGTCTTCGATGTCGCTGAGGCTCGGCCGCCCCGGCAGCATGCCGATGTGCAGCGGAACCGATACCAGCATTCCCTGCCGGAAGTTTCCCACGGACGGCACGAAGATGGGCCGGCGCTCGAGCCGGGAGTACTTGTGCAATTCGGGCACATGCTTGTGCTCGAGGCCGAGACCGTAGAGTTCGAACGATGGCGCGGTCTTTTTTACCTCGTAGGCCTCGATCATTGCCTTGCCGCCGCCCGAATAGCCCGACACCGCGTTGACCGTTATCGCCGCGTCGGCGGGCATGATGCCGGCGTCGACGAGCGGGCGGATGAGTGCGATGCCGCCCGTCGGATAGCAGCCGGGATTGGCGACGCGCTGCGCCCTGGCGATCGCGCCGGCTTGCTTCGAATCGAGCTCTGCAAAGCCGTAAACCCACCCTGGAGCCACGCGATGCGCGGTTGATGCGTCGACGATTTTTGGCGCATCGTCGCCGAGCCCGTCCGCAATGGCAACGGCCTCCTTGGCCGCGTCGTCCGGCAGGCACAGCACGACCAGATCCACCTCGCGCATCATGGCTGCACGGGCTTCGGGATCTTTTCGCTTTTCCGGATCGATCGAGCGCACGGAGATATCCTGTGCACCCGCAAGACGGTCGCGGATCTCGAGGCCCGTTGTTCCGGCCTCGCCGTCAATAAAGACGGCCTTCGTCTGTCCTGTCGTCAGCGCCATCGTATCAAGTGTCCTAACCCGCACCCGGCCCGAGTCCGAGCCGGTGCATGATGCCGTCGAAAATAGTCTCCGAGCAGCCGACCCCCCATGCCGTGCAGGCAATGTGGTGGCTATCTCGGTAGATCATGTCGAGCGCCACATACAGAATGATGAGCAGGCCAACCCAAGCGATCCAAGGATAGCGCGCCAGCAGCTTGGCGATATAGTTCGATGCGACCGCCATCAGTACGATGGCGATCGTGAGGCCGATGACGAGCACCAAAGTCGATTCGCCCGCCGCACCGGCGACCGCGAGCACGTTGTCCAGCGACATCGAGAGATCGGCCAGGATGATTGTCCACAGTGCGCTCCAGAAGCTGGTCTCGTTGCCCGAAACGCTGCCCGATGCAAGGTTGGCCTCGACAGTGTCGATCGAGTGCGCCTCGCCGTCGACGATCTGCCGGTACATCTTCCAGCACACAAACAGCAGCAGCAGACCGCCGGCAAGCGTCAGGCCGATGACCTGCAGCATCTGTTGCGCAATACCCGAGAACAGAATGCGCAGCACCACGGCACCGGCGATGCCCCAGAAGATCACCTTGGACCGCATGCTGGGGTGGACCCGCGAGGCCGCCATGCCGACGACAATGGCGTTGTCTCCTGCCAGCGTCAGGTCGATCATGAGGATGTTGAAGAGCGCCACCCAGTTCATCTGCCACCAGGCTGGCGAAAACAGATGCTCGATCTCATCGGCGAGCACCGACATCGTCCCGGCCGCGCTCAGCGCCAAGCTTTCCATTCAACGTCCCCCTTTGACCAAATCGGTGCCATTTTCGGGTGCCCCTGAAGGTCGATGCCACCTCTAAGGCACCGGACTACCCTCTGCACGTCTGGCTGGTCGCGACCAATTTATTTGGCATCCCGTGGCCTGCGTTACAAGGCAGCACGTTGGCGAAAAAGAAACAGCCCGCCAACAGGAGGGCGGGCTGTCGCGATGAGATGGGATAGGCTTTAGCGTTTCGAGAACTGGAAGCTACGGCGGGCCTTGGCGCGGCCGTACTTCTTGCGCTCCACCGTGCGGCTGTCGCGGGTAAGGAAACCGCCGCGCTTGAGAACGGGGCGCAGTTCAGGCTCGTAATAGGTCAGCGCCTTGGATATGCCGTGGCGAACCGCGCCTGCCTGCCCGGACAGTCCGCCGCCGGCGACCGTGACGTTGATGTCGTACTGGTCGGCGCGGTTGGCGGCCTTGATCGGCTGCATCAGAAGCATCTGAAGCACCGGACGGCCGAAATAGACTGTGAAGTCCTTGTCGTTGACCGTGATCTTTCCGCGGCCCGGTTTCAGCCAGACCCGCGCGACCGCGTCCTTGCGCTTTCCGGTGGCATAGGCGCGCCCGTGCGCATCGAGCTTCTGTACGTGAGCCGGAGTGGCCAGGGCGGCATCCTTCAGCCCGCCAAGATCCTCGAGTGTCTTGGTCTCGTTCGACATGATCCTCAGGCCCTCGTGTTCTTGCTGTTCATTTTGGCGATGTCGAGCTTGGTCGGGTTCTGCGCGCCATGCGGATGCTCAGGTCCCTTGTAGACCTTGAGGTTGCCCATAAGCTTGCGCTGCAGCGGACCACGCTTGAGCATGCGCTCGACGGCCTTTTCAATGACCCGCTCCGGGAACTTGCCCTCGATGATCTGGCGCGGCGTACGGCTCTTGATGCCGCCGGGATAGCCGGTGTGCCAGTGGTAGGTCTTGTCCTCGAATTTGTTGCCGGTGAAGACGACTTTCTCGGCATTGACGACGATGATGTTGTCACCGCAATCGACGTGCGGGGTGTAGATGGCGCGGTGCTTGCCCTTGAGGCGGGTGGCGATGAGGGCCGCGAGGCGGCCGACGACGAGACCGTCGGCGTCGATCACGACCCACTTCTTCTCCACCTCGCCGGGCTTGGCGACGAAGGTTTTCATGTCTCAATGCTCCTGGCGAAGGGCGCTCGCCGAGGCGCCCCGGTAGGGAGCCTTCGCCGCGCCTTCCGTCTATCGGGATGAATGGCGGTTGCCCGAGCCTCAAACGCCCGTGCAGCGCGAGTGAGTATGTGTTGCGCTTGAATATGTCAATCCGGAATTTTGACGATTAGAAATTTATTACATAAAATCAAACACCTAAGATGAGTGGTAAAATAATACCGTAGGGAGGTAATCATATACCGTCGGGGTAGGGTAGTGCATAGGTCGCCGTCGTATGGGCGAGCAGCATCGTCTCGGCAGCATCGCTGATCGCCACCTCGCCGACCACCAGACGGCGGCCGACTTTCAGAAGCTTGGCATATGCGACGAGCTCGCCGGGAGCCGGACGCCTCAGGAAATTCACGTTGAGCGATGTGGTGACCGCCTGCAGCGCATCCGCGCCGAGCGTGGCCAGGATCGCGACATAGACGGCAACGTCCGCCAGCATAACCATCGCCGGTCCCGATACGGTGCCGCCCGGCCTGAGGTGCTCGGCGCTTTCGGGCAGCCTTAGCCGGGCCTCCCTGTCGTCCACGCTGTCGATCAAGATCAGCTTGCCGCCGTCCCCGACTTGGGGAAAATGCTGCTTCATAAGCGCGCTGACCTCCTCCAACGTGAGGCGTCGCTTGGCAGTCTCCCGATCGGTCATCTTATTCCGGTCCCACTTCTTTTATTTTGTCACGAGGAACTGTGAATTTTTGCGGTCGGCAACACAAACAGGCAACACAAACAGGAAGGAACGCGCAATGCGCTTGATTGGTCGGCAAATCACCCGGTTGGCGGTGGCGCTGGTTCTGGCGGTCGCCATCGCCGCAGCGCCGGCCGCCGCTCAGGAATCGGCGACGGACGCCAAGCAGATCAAGCTCACCGAGACTCAGGTCAAAGGCTTCATTTCTGCTCAGAAGGACCTCGCCGACATTTCCGCCAAGCTTGAACAGGCGGGCGACAAACCTGACGAGGCACTCCAGAACGAACTCGAAGCCGTGGCCAAGAAACATGGCTTTGCGACCTTCGAGGAACTGGATGACGTCGCGGCATCCGTCTCCACGGTCATGGCCGGGCTCGATCCGGAAACCGGAGAGTTCACCGATCCCAAGGAAGCCATGAAGAAGGAGCTTGCGGATATCGAGGCGGACAGCGCCATCCCTGCATCGGAGAAGAAGCTGCTCGTGGAAGAGCTGAACGAGGCAATCAAGGCAACTCCTCCGATCATCCACAAGGAGAACATCGAGATCGTCAAGAAATACCGCGCCGAAATCGAGGCTGCGATGCAGTAGGACAATTCGGGGAGTGCTGCGCTGATTGTTGCAAGGTGCGCCCCACAGACGAATTTCCATCGAGCGGCGGTCGCGGATGCGCAGGCCGCCGCTGGTGTTTCCAGTCCCTTTTGCTGAAGCAGGGATAGAGCTGCAAGGAGACCCGCATGAATATTTCGCCCAACGCCGAGCCGGCGAGCGCGCCAGCGGTGATAGCGCGGCCTGAACGGGGTATCGCAGTCGTCACGCTCGATCGACCCAAGAGCCGCAATGCGCTGTCTCTCGGAATGATGGCTGCATTACAGGTGGCTTTCGAGATGCTGGGCGAGGATGCCGACGTCGCCGCCATCGTCTTGTCAGCAAATGGTCCCGCTTTCTCGGCGGGCCATGATCTCAAGGAGCTGACCGCCCACCGTGACGATCACGACAACGGCCGCGCCTTCTTTCGCCAGACGATGGACCGCTGCGCAAAGCTGATGCAGTCGATCATAAAGTGCCCGAAGCCTGTCATCGCTGCTGTCGAGGCGACTGCCACAGCCGCTGGCTGTCAGCTTGTGGCTACGTGCGACCTCGCAGTCGCCGCCGACTCGGCCAGGTTCTGCACGCCCGGCGTCAATATCGGTCTGTTCTGCTCGACACCCATGGTCGCACTCTCGCGCAACATACCGCGCAAACGCGCAATGGAGATGTTGCTCCTGGGTGAGATGATCGACGCCCAGGAGGCAGCGCAATATGGGCTCGTCAACAAGGCCGTCCCGAAAGGGAACGTAATGGAAGAAGCGATGATCTACGCGCGTCGCATCCTCGCCAAGTCACCGGCCACTGTCGCCATCGGCAAGGAGGCGTTCTACCACCAGATCGAGCAGCCGCTTTCCGAAGCCTACGACTACGCGGTCGGCGTCATGGTGCAGAATATGCTTTATCGAGACGCCGAGGAGGGCATCGGAGCCTTCCTCGAGAAGCGCGAGCCCGAGTGGAAGGGCTGTTGAGCATCGGCGGGCAATGGAGTCGATTGCGATGCTTGAGGCGGACGGAATGGAGCCACGCCAACGTTGCCGTACTGCTATCCATCCGTTCCGTCGAGATGGGATTGCGTCGAAGGATGACAAACGCTGCACCAGCTGCCGTCGACTGCCGAAGGAAACCAGGACATGGCGCAATCACGTCGCGAAGCTTTGCCACAGCGTCTTTCGCTCGTGACGCTCGGCGTCGAGAGCGTGCCGATAGCCCGCCTCTTCTACGAGCGCCTCGGCTTCAAGGCCGCCGAATTCGACAGTGACGATGTGGTCTTCTTCGAAATGAACGGAACCATCCTCGGTCTGTTCGGTCGCAAGTCGCTCGCCGAGGACGCAAACGTGTCGCGCGAGGGCGCGGGCTTCCGTGCAGTATCGTGCGCCATCAACATGGAGAGCGAGGCGGCCGTCGATCGCGCTCTTGCATTTGCGGAGAGTTGCGGCGCACGTATCACGAAGCCGGCGCAAAAGGTGTTCTGGGGCGGCTACTCGGGCTATTTTGCCGATCCCGACGGCCATCTCTGGGAAATCGCCTACAACCCCGTCTGGCCGCTCGACGCCAGTGGCCGCCCTCAGCTGCCGCCGCCCAAACCCGAGGCCTGATGCATGAACCACGACAGTTACGACGACGCCTACATTTCCGGCATCCTCAGCGAGATGCGCACGTTCGCTCTCGTCGGCGCCAGCGCCAACCCATCACGACCGAGCTACTTCGTCACCCGCTATCTGATCTCGAAGGGCTATGCGGTGCATCCGGTCAACCCCGGTCAGGCCGGTGGCGAGATATTGGGCCGGACGGTGTATGCCTCGCTGGCCGAAGTGCCCCCACCCGTCGATGTGGTCGATATCTTCCGCAATTCGGACGCTGCTCTGGAGATCACGCGCGCTGCGATCCGTCTCAAGGATAAACTGCAAATCAAGGTTGTCTGGATGCAGCTGGGCGTTCGCAATGACGAAGCCGCTGCCGAGGCGGAGGCTGCCGGTCTCGAGGTGGTCATGAACCGCTGTCCAAAGATCGAATACGGCCGGCTGTCGGGAGAGATTGGCTGGGCCGGCGTGAACTCCGGCAGGATCTCCAGCGTCAGGCCCAAGCTTGGCGAGAACGGTCTGCAGAACCACGTCATTACGACGAAGCGCCAGTAGCAGTCCGGGCGATTTGCCGCGCGCGAATGCGGCGCCAGCCCACCGCTATGAGCCGCCCCGAGAGCAGCGCTAAGGGCAGCCAGTAGACGGCGAGGTAAAGGGTGGTCCACGTGAGGCCGCCGGGCGGCCGCGGCAGTTGCAGTACGACCGCCAGGAGTGTCATGGCCAACGCCCATGACTGGGGTGCAAGCACGAGCAAGGCGACGAGAAAACAGAAGTACCAGGGGTAGTGTGGCGAGGCTAGAAACACGAACGCTCCCCCGAGCAGCAGAAGTCGGTCGAAGCGTATCTCGTCCGCACCCCGCCGGATCAGTGCGTAAATCGCCAATCCGCCGAGGAGCAAAAGCGCCGCGCCCAGATACAGTCGGACTGGCGGATCCGCCAACCCCAAGTCGCGTAGCAGCCAGACGGTATGGAACCCCCAGCCCGCCCGGTAGCCCTCGTCGTCCAGATGCGATCCGAGGAAGCCGAGCACACCCCAGCCGGCTTCACCCACGTAGGGGACATAGAGCAGCGCCGCCGTTCCCAGGAACGCGATTGGGAGACGCCAGTCGAAGCGCCGCCAGAGTGCGGGTAGCAGCACTGCGGGAAAATATTTGACGAGCGCCGCCGCCGCGAAGATGGCTCCGGTGAGCCCCTGCCTGCCGCGCACCGCGGCGAGCAGACCGAGCACGATCCCCGCCGTCGCCGCGACGTCGATGTGGCTTTGAGCGACGAACTCCCAGATTGGCAGTGGATGCCACGCATAGACGATGACGCGCTCCCTCGCCCATCCAAGCTGGCGCAGCAGCAGGATGAGGGCGCCAATGGTGACAAGGTCGAGCAGCGCCGTGGCGGTGCGGATTCCGCCCAGGCTGTCATCGACCCAATGACCGACGCGGAATAACAATTGTGCTGCCGGAGGATAGATCGTGACCGCACGTTCCTTCTGGTTGATGTTCGGATAGATCGATTGATCGCGAAGATGTTCGAGGCGTGCATCTGCAGGCACATAGAGGTAGGGACTGAGGCCCGCAGCTTGGACGCGTCCGTCCCAGACATAGCGGTAGGCATCCGTCGACAGGTTGGGTGCCGGCGTCATGGCCATTCCGCGAAGAAGCAGGGCGACGACGAGAATGAGCGCGAAATCGCGCGGTTGGGGCGGCCTCCTCAGTGCGATGGCGACAGCGACCAGGTAAACCAGGGCCGATCCAAGCGAGATAGCGACGTATCGGCCGATGAGTCCGAAATCGACGGCCGAGGCGGCATTTGCAGCAAGCAGCACGCTGAGTATCCCGGTGGCAGCCAGCCCTGGATGGAACAAATCTCGTCTATTCTTTGAAGCAGTCATGCTGGTTGGTACTGGAACTTTGGCGACCGCGTCCGGGAGCATGCCTCACTGGACATGCGCAAGAGAGAGGCATTCGGCAGCGCCAGGAAACACTTGCGAGCAACTATGTCGCAGGTTGAACCAAACTCTCGGCTTGCGCGTTTGTCTGCTGGGTCGCATCCATTCCGGCCGACGGCGGGTGCGACGTTATGAGATGGTCGCAACGCCACGGAATGGCCCTCGAAATGCCCCATTGATTGGCCCATTTTGATCATCGCCGGCCGTTGGGGGTCGTGTTTCGTTTGGTCGAGCAGCACTCACTCATATGGGTCCGGTTGAATGGCTTGCACAACTTTGATGTCATTGTCGTAGGGTACCTGCAACCAAGTGGGCCCTTTACGTGAAGGCACGAATGCGAGCATAAATCGGCCAATGGTCTCTTCTGGAGCTACCAATGAAGTCGAATGTGGTTACATCTGTTGAATTGAAGATCGACTGGTCGGCGCAGACCATCCTTCCAATCGAGTTCCGTGGTCGGGAGGTCATGCTCGATGCGCGCGCCTACCAGGGCGTCGAGCCACACGTGCAGGCGCTGGCTCTCATTCACCGGGCCAAGGATACCGCCAACGACGAAGTTCCGCTCGTCCGCGTTCACTCGGGCTGCGTGACTGGCGATATCTTCCACTCGCTGAAGTGCGATTGCTACGCTCAGCTGCAGGCGGCGCTCGATCGCATCACTTCGACGCCGGTCGGTGTCCTCATCTACCTGCCCTATCATGAGGGGCGCGGCATCGGCTTGGTTAACAAGATCCGCGCCTACGCGCTCCAGGACCAAGGGCTCGACACGGTCGACGCCAACATCGAGATCGGCGCGCCGATCGATGCGCGCGAGTACGATCTGGCCGCTCACATCCTGTTCGATCTGGGCATGCCCGAGGTCAGGCTGCTCTCCAACAACCCTGCCAAGGTTGAGGCGCTTCGAGCCGAGGGCATTAAGGTCGCCGAGCAGGTGGCGGTCCACACCGAGCCTTCGATCTACAACAAGCGCTACCTGGAGACGAAGCGCGTGCGTATGGCACACAAGCTTTAATCCGGGCCTCGGACCCAGATACCGTCAAGTTGAAGAACCGCTGTCCTTCCCCCAAGGGCGGCGGTCTTGCTTTGGGGCAGCTATGGCGCCTTCTTTGAAATCTCTGTCGCGCCAGGCCGTTCTAGTGTTCCGGCTCCGACACTTGGTACCCTTCGCCGAACGCTCTTGACCAAGTGTCGGAGCCATAAGGAACACTAGCAAGCTTATGATTCTAGTGCAGCTTATGCATCTAACGTTTGGTTCGAAACCGTGCTGCTAGCGGGTACCAAACGTTAGTTGCGCTGCACTAGGGTCCGAACCCAATCAGGTCTTTGATTTTCTTTCGAACAGTGATTCAAGGTCCGAAACATTGGAGCTTGAATCATGGCGAACAGGTTTTGGTTGAGCGACGCGCAGTGGAGCGTGATCGAA
>JBFWVC010000005.1:0-269721 GCA_050246945.1 Hyphomicrobiaceae bacterium | reverse complement strand
TCAATAAACTCAAGCAGTTCCGACACATCGCCATGCGCTTCGACCGCAACCCGCTGAACTATCTAGCGATGATCAAGCTCGCCTCGACACGACTATGGCTCAGGGCTTATGAGTCCGCAGCCTAGTGCTCCGACTCTGACGCTTGGTTCCCTGTTGGGCACCTGCGCGTCAGCCCCGAAACCTAGTTTTTTGGTTTGTGTTCTGGATCGACTGACGTTTGACGACCTTCGCCTGGCCAACAACCGTCAGGTCCAGAACACCAGGGTCCGGACGCTCGATCGTGTTCGTGGCTTATGGAAACATGAACCTGATCCAGGCTTCTGTTTTGTGCATGTTTTTCACGCTGAACCGCTGAACACTTCAGCTAAACATGCTTTAGCCGGGTTCCGGAACGTGGACTTCAAGGTCGGGGCAGGCGCAGACAGTGGCGCGGCGCGGCGAACGAAAGCCTGCGTACGAGGCTGCACCATCAGTCAGCTTCCCACTCGGTCCTGCGCGGCGTAGGATCGCTGCGGCGGTCGGTTCTTACCGCAAATTCCTGCCAGCACATCAAGGGGCGCACCACTGACAACCGTATTTGCCGCAATTGCGCCGGTCTTCGCGCTGGTTCTCGCCGGTCACGTCATACGCCGCACAGTGGTCGATCATCCTGAATTCTGGGGTGGCGTAGACCGCGTGGCGTACTGGGTCCTGCTGCCTTCCCTGCTGTTCAACAAGATCTCGACGATGGAACTGTCGGCAGGGTTCGTTGGGCCTTATGCCATCGTGGTCACGGGTGGGTTTGTCGCAGCCTTTCTGTTCGCTCTCGTCGTGTCATTGCTGATGGGTTTCCCTGGGCCGGTGGCAAGTTCGGTCGTACAGGGGGCATCAAGACACAACACGTTCATTGCGCTTGCTGCGACGGAGCGACTTTTCGGGGCAACAGGGCAGGCGAGCGCATATCTGGCATCGTCAATCCTTATTCCAATCACCAACATCGCGGTGGTGGTGACGATGGTCATGCTGCACCGGAACAAGTCCACCTCGCCTAGCCTCGGCCGGGCCATCGTCCGTGACATCGTCCGCAATCCGCTGCTAATCGCCGTGGGCATTGGGCTGCTGTTCAACTTCGCCAGCGTCGGAAAGGTGCCGGTCCTGCACGACATGACGGACCTGCTCGGCCGTGCGGCCCTGCCGATGGTTCTGTTGTCGATCGGTGCTGCGATCCGCCTTGATGGTCTGCGCGCGTCCATCCCACCGATTGCGGTGGCAACGGCGGGCAAAATGGTTGTCTTTCCTCTCGTAATCCTCCTGCTGGCGCAGATGTTCGGGCTCGGCCTCGTGCCGGCCAGCGTGGCGATGATCTACGGATCGGCGGCGACCGCCACATCGTCCTATGCGCTTGCGCGACAGATGGGTGGCGACGCCCCGCTTGCTGCGACGATCGTGACGATGCAGACGTTATTGTGCTTCCTCACCATTCCACTCGCGATCGAAATCACGCGTGCGGTGATCGGCTGAGGGTCGATGAGCGGCTCAGGGCCGCCGTGCCGGTCCGACACGGTTCGTTCGAGCCAACGCTTCAAGGTAGCATGCTGCCGATCAGGTCATTTGTTTCGAGCGGGTTTTTCGCGCCGAACCGCATCACACTTCGGCCAAGCATGAGCCGGCGATCAGTGCAATTTGACGTGCGGTTCGGTGCGGCGCGTGAGGAACTGGGAGAGCGAGTCGAGTGCGACCTTGATGAAGCCATGCAACGCTATCAAGTGCATCTTGTAGAGCGAGCGGTACATCAGCTTTGCAAACATGCCCTCGATCATCATCGAGCGTCCGGAGATAAAGCCCATGAGGTTTCCGACAGTCGAGTAATCGCCGAGAGAGACAAGCGAACCGAAATCCCGATACTTGAAATCCTTCAGTGGCTCGCCTTGCATGCGGCGCCGAATATTGTCCAACACATGCGAGGCCATCTGGTGTGCCGCCTGGGCGCGCGGGGGGATTGGAGTGTCCGCTCCTTCGGGCACCAGATATGCGCAGTCACCGAGAGCGAAGATGCTGTCGTCCCTCGTGGTCTGTAGCGTTGGGCGGACAATCAGCTGATTGGAACGGCTGACCTCGAGGCCGTCCAGATTGGCAAGGACAGAGGGGCCTTTGACACCGGCCGCCCAGACCACCAGCTCGGAGGGAATGAAGTCGCCCGAGGCTAGCTTGACCCCTTCCGGCGTGACTTCCGTGACGCGGGCATCGGTGCGAATGTCGACTCCCAGGTCGGTCAGAATCTTGGCGGTCGACTGCGATAGCCGCTCTGGCAGGGCCGGAACGATCCGCGGCGCTGCCTCGATCAAGGTGATCTTGATATCCTTCTGGGCATCGATGCGGTCGAGGCCGTAGGCGATCACGCCACGCACGGTGCGGTGCAGCTCGGCCGATAATTCCGTGCCCGTCGCGCCGGCGCCGATGATCGTGACGTGCAACTGGCCGGGCCGGATCGGCTCCGTTTGTGCATGGGCGCGGATACATGCATTGATGAGACGTCGGTTGAACCGTTCTGCCTGGTCCGGCGTGTCGAGCATGACGGCGTTTTCTTTCACTCCGGGGGTGCCGAAATCGTTGGAAACGCTGCCAATAGCGATGACGAGAGTGTCGTACTTGATCGAGCGCTCGGGCGTGATCGGGCGGCCGTCCTCGTCGAAAGTTGCCGCCAAGTGCACCAGTTTCTGGGTGCGATCGAGGCCGGTCAACTCGCCATAGCGGTAGCGGAAGCCGTGCCAATGCGCCTGGGCGAGATAGTCGAGTTCGTTGCGACCCACATCCATGGAGCCGGCGGCGATCTCGTGCAGCAATGGCTTCCAAATGTGCGTGCGCGCCCTATCGATCAAGGTGACGCCAGCATTGCCCTTGCGTCCAAGCTTGTTGCCCAGCTGGGTGGCAAGCTCCAGTCCGCCGGCACCGCCACCAACGACGACGATCTGGTGCAGGTCGGGGGCGGAAATGGAGGGGAGCGCCGGATCGGGACGTTTTTGCGCGCGTACCATTGCGGTCCTTCTTCTTCAGGTGGGAACTCCCACAAAATCAGCAGAGTCCCGCACCGCGTGACATAGCACTTTCGGTCGCCTGCGCCCACAATGACGTCGGGCCGTCGCAGCACTGGGCTTGTCACGTTGCGCGCGGCGTATATCCGAGTGCGCCGTAGATCGGCTATCAGCCGCGGATCTCGCCACCGGTCGCCTTGGATACGGCTGCGATGATCTTGTCGGAGACGGCTTCGATCTCCTTTTCCGTCAGGGTTTGAGTTGTCGGCTGCAGCGTAACCTCGATGGCGAGCGATTTCTTGCCCTCCTCTGCGAGCTTGCCGCCTTCGAATATGTCGAATACCGCAACGTTGCGAATGAGCGACTTGTCCGCACCTTGCGCAGCGCGCACGACATCCGATGCGGCGACCCCGCGATCAAGGATGAAGGCGAAGTCGCGCGTGAGCGCCATCAGATCGCTTTCCTCGATCGGCGTGCGTGCGCGGGATTTGCGCTTCTCCGGAGGCAGATTGTCGAGGAACACCTCGAACGCGACTGCCGGCCCCTCCATATGGAGCGCGGCGAGCGTGCGCGGATGAAGCTCTCCAAATTGCGCGAGCACCATCTTTGGGCCCATCCGCAGCGTGCCCGAGCGGCCCGGGTGATAGCAGGCGGGCGCATCGCGCGTGACCTGCACCTTGCCGGCATCTATGCCAAGCGCTTCGAGCACGGAGAGTGCATCGGCCTTGGCGTCGAACAGATCGACGCGTGCGGCATGGCCCGACCAGTGTCGCCCAGCCCCCGCGGCGTGCGCGGTGGCGGTTCGGATGCCGGAAGCGGAGACATACTGATCCTCGGCCCTCGTACCGCGGTAGGCTTGGCCCAGTTCGAACAGCGCTACGTCGGCAATGCCGCGGTTGGCGTTGCGTTGTGTCGCGGAGAGCAGGCCCGGCAAGAGCGAGGGCCGCATCGAGGACATTTCGACCGAGATCGGGTTCGACAGGTCCAGCGCGTCGTCTCCGCCGCCGAAGAGTTCCGCTTCGCGTTTGGGGATGAACGAGAACGTGACCGCCTCGACAAGCCCGCGTGCGGCGAGTGTGCGACGCGCGCGGCGGACGCGTCGCTGCAACTCGGTCAGCACAGGGCGCGCAACGCCTGCGGGGCGCGGCAATGGCGTGGAAGGAACCTTGTCTATGCCGACGATGCGCACGACTTCTTCGACAAGGTCGGCGGGGCCATGAACGTCCGGGCGCCAGCTCGGTACGGTGATTTCCAGTATTCCTCCCTTGCCCTTGGCCGAGATCATGAAGCCGAGGGCATCCAGGATACGCTTGATCTCCGAGCCGGGGACGTCAAGTCCAGAGAGTGCTGTCACCCGATCGGGGTTGAAGGCGATCTTGTGCCTGGGATCGGGCGCTTCGCCGGCGACCTTGGCCTTGGAGGGTATTCCGCCGCAGTTTCCGATTATCAGGTCCGTCGCGAGATCGAGGCCCGGCAATACTGACTGAGGATCGACGCCTCGCTCGAAGCGATAGCGCGCGTCCGTGAGCAACCCTGTCTTGCGGCCGGTCATCGTGGTGCGCACCGGATCGAACCATGCGCTTTCGATCAGGACGTTGGTGGTTTCCTCGGTCGAGCCTGTTTCTTCGCCGCCCATGATGCCGCCCAGACCGAGCGGGCCGCTGTCGTCCGCGATGACGCACATCGTTTCGTCCGTCTCATAGGTCTTTCCATCGAGGCCGAGGAAGCTCTCGCCGCTCTTGCCCAGTCGCGCGCGGATGGCACCCTTCAGCTTGTCTGCGTCATAGACGTGCAGCGGGCGGCCGAGGTCGTACGAAATGTAGTTGGTCACATCGACAAGCGTGTTGATGGGGCGAAGACCGACGGCCTTGAGGCGCTGCTGCATCCATGCGGGTGACGGGCCGTTCTTGACGCCTTTCACGAAGCGTCCTGCGAACACGGGGCAGGCGTCTGCGGTGTCTTCGGAGAATTCCAGCGCGATGTCGATCGGGCAGGGATCGGCTCCCTCGACCGTTCCCAACCTGCGCAGCGGCTTGAGCTTGCCGAGGCCTGCGGCGGCGAGATCGCGGGCAATGCCTCGCACACCGGTGCAGTCGGGGCGGTTGGGTGTCAGCGAGACGTCGATGACGGGATCGTCCAGTCCGAGGGCGTCGATGTAGCGCGTGCCGACCTTGTCGGCCAGGCCGACATCCACTTCGATGATGCCTTCGCTGTCGTTGGCGAGTTCCAACTCGGCCGCAGAACACATCATGCCGTTGGAGACGATGCCGCGCACGGGTTTCTTCTCCAGCGTGATACCGGAACCGGGTATGTAGGTGCCGAGAGGTGCGAACACGCCAAGCATTCCAGCACGCGCATTGGGTGCGCCGCAGACGACCTCCATCGGCGCCTTGCCCTTCTCGATCTCGACCTGGAGCACGCGCAGCCGGTCCGCGTTCGGGTGCTGTTTTGCCTCGACGACGCGCGCGATGGTAAAGGCGCCCAGCTTTGCAGCGGGGTTCTCGATGCCCTCGACCTCAAGACCGATGGCGGACAGCGTTCTTTCGATCTCCTCCAGGGAGGCATCGGTTTCCAGGTGGTCCTTGAGCCAGGAGAGCGTGAATTTCATCCGGCGTGTTTCCTGTTGATGCCCTGCAAGGGCGGTCCAATTTCATTCAAATCCGTGGCGCGGCGTGCACCGACGGCATTGCCCATGTCCGTCACGTTGCGTTGCGGTCCGTGCCATGCTGTTTTCGCGCGGCGTAGAGCTTGGCCCAAATCCAGACGAAGGAAACGGCAATGCGGATCAGAGTGAGGCCGTAGTACATGCGAAAAACGAAGCAGTACAAGACGAACCATCGCATAGCGCGGTTCATGTAGACCGCGCTCACCGACAGCTCGAAGTGTTCCATGATGTCGAAGAAGCCACCGCGCAGCACAAGGTCGAGTGCGAAGAAGGCGGTGGCGATGGGGCCGCCACTCACCGGTTCGCCACGGGCGCTGACGAAGATCTCCTTGCCTTCGGCCTGCAAGAGCAGGCAGCTCAACACAAACAGGATGTAGAAAACGAGCATCGAGATGCCCATCGAGCGATAGTAGATGAGCACGTGGCGCAGTGTGTCGCGCGAGAAGCCGTACTCGATCCAGCTGTCGAGGTCGCGGTGCTTGCTGTCGTGATAGAACCAGGTCCACACCGCGGCCGCAGTCATGGCGAGCGTCAGCGCGATGCAGAGGATCACGGGGATCGTCATGTCTATGGGGAACAGCAGCATGATCTGACATTGCTCGTACTGAAGTTCGGCTCCGCCTTCGTCATCCGCCTGACAGGCGATAAGACGAATGGCAGGTGTTGCAGGTGTTGAGGATCTGCTCGAGCTGCTTCAAGATGACAGCATTGTCACCTATGCTCCTGGCCTCCTCTGCCAGCGCGTCGAAGGCTTGATGTGTCGCGTGTCCCATCATCATGAATTCCCTGGGGAGCTTCCTGGGCAGCGTAGGCGGAACTGAGTGGGTAACAGTCATGCCGCTCTTGGCAGCAGGTGCCTCGGCCTCCGTCAGCTTCCCGCTTGCCAATGCGGCGACGATGCCTTCCACGCTCTGGAGGAACCCGCGCATCTCTGCCAGAACGAATGCGCGCTCGGCAGGATCCAGAACGATCTCCTGGCGCGCGTCGGCTGCCTGCTCTGCCGCCGCAACCGAAGCAGGTGCAAGCGAGGCGATCATCATTGCCGCCGTGATGGCGATCATTGCGATGAGGCGTTGGGTCGAGCCCATCCGGGTACTCCATGGGTATTGCGCAATCGGGACCCGCGTCACGACGATAAACCCGCGGCGAGGCCGGGAATGTCGAGCACCGAGAAGCCGTAGTGCTTGAGCCACTTCAGATCACCGCTGAAGAAGGCGCGCAGATCGGGCAAGCCGTACTTCAGCATCGCCATTCGGTCGATACCCATACCGAACGCGAAGCCCTGATACTTTTCAGGGTCGATGCCGCAGTTGCGGAGCACATTCGGGTGGACCATGCCGCAGCCGCCGATCTCCAGCCATTGACCGGGCTTGCCGATCACGTCGGCGGCAATGTCGATCTCGGCCGACGGCTCGGTGAAGGGGAAGTAGGACGCCCGCAGGCGCATCTTCACATCGGTTTCGAAGAAGGCGCGGCACATCTCCTCGATGGTCCACTTCAGGTGGCCCATATGTGTTTCTTCATCGATCACCAACGCCTCGATCTGATGGAACATCGGTGTGTGGGTCTGGTCGCTGTCGCAGCGGTAGACGCGGCCCGGAGCGATGATGCGGATGGGCGGCTTCTGCTTCAGCATCGTGCGGATCTGCACCGGCGAGGTATGCGTGCGCAGCAAGAGACGCTCGCCGGGGCCTCCAGCGTCGAAATAGAACGTGTCGTGGTCCTGGCGCGATGGGTGCTCGGCTGGAATATTAAGCCTGGTGAAGTTGTAGTCTTCAGTCTCGATGTCGGGTCCTTCGGCAATCGAGAAGCCCATGTCGGCGAAGATCTCGGCCAGTTCGTCCATCACCTGCGAGACGGGATGGATGCGTCCTTCGGCTTCCGGGCCGCGGCGGACGGGCAGCGTGATGTCGGCGCGCTCGGTGGCGAGCCGCTGCTCCAGTTCTGCTTCCTCGAGCGTGGCCTTGCGGGTTTCGAGGGCCTCGCTGACACGCGTCTTGACGGCGTTGACCGACTGGCCGAACGTCTTGCGCTCCTCAGGCGGCAGCTTGCCGAGGGTCTGCATCAGCTCGGACACACGGCCCTTCTTGCCTAGTACGGAGATGCGCACCTGCTCGAGCACGTCGAGCGTTCCGGCAGTCTCGATTTCGGCCAGCAGGTCCTGTTCGAGGGAATTGAGGTCGGTGGTGGTCATGTCGATCGGTTCCGCATGTCATCTGGCGAGGACCGTGCTCGATCCCATCCGCTTTGTCAGCGATGCAGTTCGATCGCCTGCAGAAGGAGGTGTCGAGTACGGGCACAGGATCTCAGCGCCGGCAGGGCTGCCGCGCAGAGGTCCCGACGTTGATACGGGAGCAGTTACCGATCTCTGCGCTGGCTTGTCCCCGCGCACTGCGCGAGGGGCGGCGCGTCAGGCCGCCTTCTTGACGGCGGCGGCAGCCTGATCGACGAGCGCTTTGAACGCGGCCTCATCGCGCACGGCGATGTCGGCCAGGACCTTGCGATCGATCTGGATGCCGGCCTTGGAGAGGCCGTCGATAAATCGCGCGTAGGTCATGGAGTTTTCGGTCGCCTCGCGAACCGCGGCGTTGATGCGCTGGATCCAGAGCGCGCGGAAGTTGCGCTTGTTGGCTTTGCGGTCGCGATAGGCGTACTGCATCGCCTTTTCGACGGCCTGCTTGGCGACCCGGATCGTGTTCTTGCGGCGGCCATAGTAGCCCTTGGCGGCCTTGATGACTTTCTTGTGCTTGGCGTGGGCGGTTACACCGCGCTTGACGCGTGCCATGAGAATGCTCCGCTTGAAATCAGGTGTTCGGTCGTTGGATGGACGTCATGCCGCGTGGCCAGAAGACGGGACGGTTCCCGTTTCGGTTCAGCGGTTGTAGGGCATGTACTTCTTGACCAGCCCCTCGTCGCAGTCCTTCAGCACCATGGTGCCGCGTGCATTGCGGATGAACTTCTTGGTGCGCTTGATCATGCCGTGGCGCTTGCCGGCAGCTGCAACCTTGACCTTGCCTGTGGCGGTGAACTTGAAGCGCTTCTTGGCGCCGCTCTTGGTCTTCTGCTTGGGCATTTTGCTCTCCTCGAACTGGATGCGCTGATGCCCCTGCCGCTGGCACCGTAAACGGCGCTTTGCAGGCCCTCACGCCAGCGTTTCCGGTGTTTCGGGGCTCGATCGAGCCGGCCGGAGACGCGCCGGATGGCTCCGGCGGCGTGGTGCTTTGGGGGCATTTTGCTCGAAAATCAAAGCATTAAGAGCCGCCACGGCATGCCCCGCCGGACGGCTCAATGCGCGGGTTATACGGGGGAAAGGTACGGGGTGCAAGTGAATTTGCTGGCTGGGCACGCAGTCTGGTCTGACCGCAAAACCGTGCCGATCGACAGGTGTCGGGGTAGACACCGCACATCGGCAATGCTGCGGTGCAACAAAAGTAATGTTGCGACGCAGCGTGACCTCTGATACGAACTTGTCGAGTTCCAGGGAATGAGATGGGGCCACGCTCCACAATTGTAGGACTGGACGCGGATGTCTGAACGAATTCTGCTGGTTGAGGACGATCCTCTGATTGCTGACACGCTTCGGCTCAACATCCGTGGGGAGATCCCCGATGCCGATATCGTCCACGTCACCACGCTCAGCGAGGCGCGCGAAGCCGTGCAAGGCAACGGCGTCTTCGATTTCGTCTACCTGGACCTGTGGTCAAATGACGGAAGCGGGTTCAATGGACTGATGGAATTCAAAAAGCTCTTCCCGCGGCAGTCCATACTGATTGCTTTCAGGCATCTGACGCTGACGGCGTAAGCACAAAGGTCCGGCGCGGCTCAGTGTTTTCCCGCGGCAGGTAAATGGCGCCTCAACGCGGCGCCAGCACCATCACCATCTGACGGCCCTCAAGGCGTGGTTCGCTTTCGACCTTGGAGATGCCTTCAAGCTCGGCCTTCACCCGCTGCAGGACCTTCATGCCTAGTTCCTGGTGGGCCATCTCGCGGCCGCGGAAGCGCAGCGTGACCTTGACTTTGTCGCCTTCCTCGAAGAAGCGCTTGATGGCGCGGAGCTTGACGTCATAGTCGTGGTCGTCGATCGCCGGGCGCATCTTTATCTCTTTGATTTCGACGATCTTCTGCTTCTTGCGGGCTTCGGCAGCCTTCTTCTGCTGCTCGAACTTGAACTTCCCGTAGTCCATGATCTTGCAGACGGGCGGCTCGGCGTCTGGCGAGATCTCGACGAGGTCGAGGCCTGCCTGCTCGGCACGCTGCATGGCGTCGAAGCGGCTGACGACACCGACGTTATCGCCATTCTCGTCGATCAGTCGGACTTCACGGACCCGGATCTGGTCGTTGATCCTCGGGCCGGTTTGCTCGCGCTCGGGCGCGGCTCGCATTGGGCGGCGGATGTTGGTCTCTCCCTTGGTCGCCTCAGGTCAATTCGATGGGGCCGGGCAGCCGGCCAAATGACGCTACCGGCAGCGAAAAGCCGCCGTCACGCGCATGCATACGCCAAACACCGCGCGCCGGCTCGACAAAGCCGAAGCGGCGGCGCGGGTATCTGCAGCCCGAGAAAAGAAGGAGAAAAAGGTTTGGAAGTCAAGACATCACGGGAGGAAAGGGTTGTTTTCAGACAGATTTGCGGCCCCAGGGCAGCAGTTCGTGCCCCTCTACCGGTGTTCTAGTGTTGCGACATTGACGCTTGGCTCCCTGCCGGGGACCTGCGCGTCAGCCCGGTACCCTAGATTTTTTGGTTTGTGTTTTGAATTCCCTGACGTTTGGCGACCTTCTCCCGGGGCTCAAACGTCAGATCCGGAACACTAGGGTCGCTCGGGGTTTGGTTTGCCGTGCAGATTTGACCTCAGCATTCGGACGATCCGCTGCCAGCGGTAATAGGCCGTGATCCAGGCATATCGAAGGCCGGTACGGCCGCCGAGGATGTGGGTTCGCAACACAACGTACTTGAAGACATTCCAGGGAAGCTCGACGGCGGCCCGCGCGAGCAGGACTGCGGTGGATTTGGGCTTGGAATGCAGGGCGTTATAGGTCGCGCGTTCGTCGGCCTTGCGGGCCAAGTCTGCAAGCGAGCGAACAGAGTGGTGATAGAGGACGCCGCGCAGATGACCAACGGTTTCGGCGCCGGGGTCGACCGAATCGAACAGCGTAGACTCCTTGAAACGACAACGCCCGCGGTCGTAGAGACGAAGACAGTAGTGGTCGCGGGCAAAGGGTCGGGGCCTCGACCTGCCCGGATAAACGATCGACACGCGCATGCCGTAGACCGCAAGCGGCGGCGTCAAACCGCCGGCGAAGAGCGCGCGGATGTCGGCTGCGAGTTCGGGGCTCACCACCTCGTCAGCGTCGAGATTCAGGAGCCAGCGGTGGTGGCACTGCTCCTCGCCAAAGCGCTTCTGCTGCCCGAAGCCGGGCCAGGGATTGTAGATGACCCGTGCGCCGGCGGCCTTGGCAACGGCGACCGTGTCGTCGGTGCTGCCGGAATCGATGACAACGATTTCGTCGGCCAGGTCCGCAGCGGAGGCGATCGTGCGGCCAATGCGGTCGGCTTCGTTTTGGGCGATGATGAAACAGGAGATCGGCAGCGGCAAGGTTGCGCCCGGGCCGTGACGCAAGGCGCTGCCGTCGCGTTTCTTACTTTCCGATGCTGTTTGTTTCTTAGGCACGGCGACATTCGATCCCGAATTGGCGCATTGTGACATCGGCGCTAGTGTTCCTAGTCCGACGCTTGGTTGCCCGTGGGGCCCCTGCGCGTCAACCCGGAACGGTTGTTGCCGGGTGTATCGCGTTCCGCTGTCACCGCGGCGAAGCGAGTGGCGAGGCTGGCGCCCAGGAGACGATCGTAAACGCTCAAGGTGGCGTGTTGTAGTGTGCGGGTCGCATAGTTGTCGCGGGCATGAGCGCGGGCGCGCCCCGACATCGCCCGGCGCTCGTCGCCATTGAGGCGGAATACCTCGGCGATGGCCGATGCGAGTGCTTGGGCATTGCCGGGCGGCACGTGGCGCCCGGTTGCACAATCCGCCGGATGGCGGGGAGGGGCCAGGACGGTGAAAGGAGGCGCGCCGATTGTGGTAGCGATTACGGGCACACCCATTGCCTGTGCCTCGACCGACGTGCGCCCGAAGGCTTCCGGCTCGATGGAGGCGATGAGGACCATCTCGCTCATGGCAAGTGCGGCCGGCATGTCGGCGACGTGACCGACGAAGCGTACCCGATCCTCCATGCCGACGGCGGACGACCGGGCTTCGAGTTCCTCGACATAGCCCTGGCGGCCTTGTGCGTCGCCTGCAAAAACGACGACGACATCCTCAAAGCCTGGCTGGCGCATCAGTATCGCCGCGGCTTCGACGACCGTGACCTGGCCTTTCCAGCGGGTCAGCCGAGCAGGATGCAGGATGATGCGACGTCCGGGCGCGATGCCCCAGGCGTGGCGCAATGTATCGATGCGGTCAGCAGCGACGTTGGAGCGGTCGAAGCGGTCGATGTCGACGCCTCGATTGACGACGACAATGCGGGCCGGATCGACGGCGTAGCGCTCGCGGACGATTGCCGCAGTGTAGTCGGAATTGGCGATGACGACGTCGCCACGTGCCATGATCGAGTTATAGGTGCGCTTCAGTCGCCCCTTCTCGTTATAGATGCCGTGGTACGTGGTGACGAACCGGGCGCTGGTGCGACGTGCGGCGAGGTATGCGCTCCAGGCAGGCGCGCGACTGCGGGCGTGGACGAGATCGACAGCCTCGCTTCGGATGATGCGGGCAATGGCGCGGGAATTCGTCAGAATGCGCAATGGATTCTTCGTTGCGGCGGCGAAACGGATCACCTCTCCGCCTACGGCTTCCACCTCGCCGCACAATCGTCCGCCTTCGGAAAGGACGAGCGCGCGTCCGTCTGCCTTGACGATCGCTTCGGCCATCTCGACGGTGGTGCGTTCGGCGCCGCCGGCGTCGAGCTCGGGGATGATCTGGAGTATGGTCGGGCGCTTCTCAGCCAAAAGAGGCTCCGTCGGGTCATGGAACGAGGTGTCATAGGATGGTGGACGCGGAACTGCAATTCCTGAAGGTCGACAGCGGCGGGAAGGCACGCCGCATCGCCTACATGCTGGCAAAGGGCACGCGGCCGGATGGGCTGGGCCTCGTTTGGCTGCCAGGTTTGAAATCCGACATGATCTCGACCAAGGCAGCGGCGCTGGCGAAATGGGCGGGCCCGCGCGGTCTCGCGATGACGCGTTTCGATTATTCTGGGCACGGGCGCTCGGAAGGCATCTTCGGGGAGGCGACGGTCGGTGACTGGCTCGGCGAGGCGCGTTCTGTTTTCACCACGCTGACGAGAGGGCCCCAGATTCTAGTCGGATCGTCCACGGGGGGGCACATCGCCCTGCTTCTACTGAGGGACCTCATGCGAACCGCACCGGCGCATGCCGCACGCATCAAGGCGCTGGTGCTGATCGCGCCAGCCTGGGACCTCACGGAAGAACTCATGTGGAAGGAGTTCGACGAGGACGCACGCCGCGATCTGATGGAAAAAGGGGTCTACTTGCGCCCATCCGACTATGGCGAGCCCTATGCCATCACGCGGCAGTTCATCGAGGAGGGGCGCAACCACCTGTTCAAGGGTGCGCCGTTTGATCCGGGACGGCCGGTTGTCATCCTCCAGGGTGTGATGGACATGGATGTGCCCGTCGAGCACGCGCGCAAACTGGCAGGATTCCTCACTGGCGGCTGGGCCAAGCTCATCGAGGTGGCGGACGGCGAGCACCGCATGTCGCGCCCGCAGGATCTCGAGCTACTCTATCAGCAGATCGAGGAGCTATCGGGTTAGGTGGCGCTGCTTGCTCGTCGCTTTGGGTGGTCATCAGTCGTCAACGAGCGACAGGAACTCCTGGCGCGTGATGGCGCTGTCGCGGAACACGCCCAGCATGCGGCTCGTGACGAGATCGGTGCCGGGCTTCATGATGCCGCGTGACGTCATGCAATGATGCTCGGCCTTGAGCAGCACGGCAACGCCCTGGGGCCGCAATACTTCGTCGATGACGTTGGCGATTTGCGCGGTCATCTTCTCCTGGATCTGGAGGCGCTTGGCGTAGACCTGCACAACTCGTGCGAGCTTGGAGATGCCGACGACGCGGCCGTTGGGTATGTAGGCGACCCACGCCTTGCCGATGATCGGCGCCATGTGGTGCTCGCAATGGCTCTCGAAGCGGATGCCTCTGAGCGAGATCATCTCGTCGTAACCCTCGATCTCCTCGAACGTCTTGGAGAGGATTTCCTCGGGGTCCATGCCGTAGCCCGTGAAATATTCGCTGAAGGCTTTCACCACGCGCTTCGGCGTCTCGATCAAACCATCGCGCGAGGGATCCTCACCAGCCCAACGCAGGATCGTGCGCACGGCTTCCTCGACTTCCGCGCGGCTTGGCATGCCTTTCTTTGCAGCGGCTTCCGCGGCGGCCTTGGCTGCGGCGTAGTCGCTGTCGCGGGGGGTAGGGCTCATCGGCGGGTGTTTCCTCTGGACTTCCTATCGCGGCTTCTGTGGCGGCGCTGAGCGGACGAAAGCGCCGCGATCAAGATCATGCGGTGCTGGCGGAACCGGCAACATGGGGTGAAACGGGCTATGCCGCAAGTCTCGCCAATGACGCGGTTTTGGCGGGCAGTTCCGATGGCTGGATCATTGCGTAAGCCGGCGCGCGGCGCAGTGAGCACAGCCGGGCCCTCGCCGGGTCAGGATTCTGCTGCGTTCTCGGTCGGGACCGACCATTCGGCTACGCGGGCCAACTGGGCGAAGTCGTCGTAATCGTAGGAAAAACCGGGCCGCCGCAGCGCCGCATATGGGGTTGTCACGACGTCGAAGTGGGCGATCAACCGCTCGAGGCCGTCGACCTGCTCCGTCGCAAGCCGGGCAACGTCGCCAGCCTCGACAGTGCGATGCTCGCCCGGCGGAATGCCACCGGTGGAGCGGATGTAGCAGAGGGCGGCGACGGACGCTGCGTCAAGACCCGCGAAGCCGCCTTCCATGGCGATGGCCGCCTCCAAGGGCAATTGCGGTGCCTGGCCCGACAACACTTTCTGATCGGAAGGAACCTGGCCGGTCTTGTAGTCGGTGATGACAAGGCCAGTGGATGTGACGTCGATGCGATCGGCGCGAGCAACGAGCGTGAAGGGACCTTCGGGCGCTTCGAGGACCATGGATCCGGAAATCTCGGCAAGGGTTTTCGAGGTGTCGTTGCGCCGCTCTGCTTCGGTTTCGGCGAACCAGAGGGCGAAGCGCTCGAAACGCGGCAACCAGAAGGCGCGGATGCGCGGGTTCGACAGGTAGGGCGCAAGTCGCTCGCGGGCAATATCGACGAGCGCTCGCTCCACGTCATTGGGCAGCGACGCCGGATGGTTTTTCGCAAACGTTGCGAGCACGTCGTGGATGACGGACCCCTTCAGGCTCGCGTCGGGCAGCTTACCGAGCGCGGGAAGGGGTTCGAGACGGAGGATGCGGCTCGCGAACGTGGCGTAGGGGTTGGCAATCCACTGCTCGACAGCGGAGACCGAAAGGCGGCGCGGACGAAGCGCAACCGGCGGGCACGGGGCCGGCGGCTTTGCTGGACTGCGGCTTGTGACGTGGTCGCGGGCGCGGGCCCATCCAAGCCAGGTTCGGTCCATACCGATCGCATCGCGCATCTTCATGCCGTCGAGTAGTGCGACGATGCGCATCAACCAGCGGGAAGGCACCGTCGGCACGCCGTCGATCTTCTCGGCACGGGTGAGATAGATTCTCTTTGCGCCCAGGAGCGAGGTGAAATCGTGAGCAGCATGGCCGATTTTTTCCTCCGGTGCCGGAAGGCCCAAGGCGTCGCGCATCGGACGGTTGAGCCAGGCGCCAGGGTCGGCGGCCTCGGGCCATGTGCCGTCGTTCAAGGAGCCAAGGATGATGATGTCGGGCTGCTGCAGGCGGGCCTCGAAAGGTCCCCATATCGACAGGCGCGGGTGCACGGGAACGCGTGGGCGCACGTTGAGGCCGACGATGAGGCTGCGATAAAGATCAGCATAGTCAGCCGGTGTGATGGGGAGTTGCGGCAGGCCGGGATCGATGAGGCCGGTGAAGAGGCTCGAGGCCGTCTCGCCGGCTTCGCCGCGGTAGAGCGGCGAGGTGATTTCCTGCGCGTCGACTTTGTCATCAGCCGGTCGAGCCGAAGCCCTGACCTCGCGCGTCGTGGGGGCGTACGTGTTTCCAGTTGCAGGCGTTGCCTGCTCGGCCGCCATCTCGGCATCAGCTTCGACAGGCAGGGCAGCAAGGGCCTCGGCGACGGTGACGTGCGCGGCGGCAAGCTCGCCAAGCGACGAGGGTTCGCGACGCCGGTAGAGCGCATGAAGGGGCTCAAACGCGTCGTTCAGACGCTTCACGAGATCCTGTGCGCCGTCCCAGTCCGCGTCCCAAAGGCCCTGAACCGCACGGCTGCGGCGCTCGCGGCGATCTTTCGCCTTGGCGTCGATGCGGGCTTCGGCGAGCGCTGCCGCCACGCCGTCGAGTCCGGTGCCGAAATAATCGGCGCGAAATGCGGCCAGTTCCAACGCTCGCGCGGCGCGACGAACCTCGAACGCGCCGAGGCCGAGGCGTGTCAGCGGGTGCTTCAGGAGCGCGGTGAGCTGTGGGGGGGCGAAGTCGCGATGGACGGCCTCGATGACCAGATCGAGGAAGGCGCCCGGCACTGTCTTGGCGAAAGGGCGTCCGGCGGAATCGTCGACGCGGATGCCCCAGCTTTCGAGGCGGGTGGCGACACGGCGTGCCAGCAGGCGATCGGGTGAGACGAGGGCGGCAGTCTGGCCGGGTGTCTCCAATGCCTCGCGCATTATGAGCGCCACGGCCTCGGCTTCGTCGTTTGCGCTGGGCGCATCAACCAGGTTGATTGCGGCCAGTCCCTCGGTCAATGCCTGGCGATCCACGGTTTCGGCATACGTGTGCCAATGCGCCGTGGTGGCGGCAGGCCGCATGGCCTCGGTGACGAAGGCAAGCCGGTTCTGCTCAGGTATGCTCAGGTCTGCGCCAGGCAAGAGTGCGACGTCCTGGCGGCCGATGCCGAGGCGATCGAGCAGCACCTTCAACCCATATTGCGGATGCTCGGGATGGCGTTGGGCGTCCCGGTCGAGTGGGCGAATCTGCTGCCAGCTTTGCTCGTCGAGCGTCAGATCGAGGTTGGGCAGCACGATCGAGCCATTGGGCAGGGCAGCCACCGCGCGCATCAGTTCGGCCGATGCCGGGATCGAGCCGGTCACGCCTGCGACGATGACAGGCCCTTTAGGAGGCGCCTCGATCAGCCGGCGCGCCTCGGCCAAAAGCCTGTGGTTGCGCTGGGCGGCCGGCGAGGTGAGCCCGCACGTTTCGAGGTATGCGGGCCAGTGACTGTTCAGGATTTCGAGGAATCGGATCGTCTTCTGCCAGTGCTCGGAAAACATATCGGGGACGAGCGTTGCGAGGTCAGCGAGGCTGGCATTCTCGGTCTCGACCATGTCCATGAGGGTCGCGAGTTCGGCAGCGAGGTGAGCGGCCTGAGCCGGTGTCTCGCTGCCTGTTGCCACTGGCCGTTCGCTATCGCGCTCGCCTGCCGGCGCGGGCGCCCGCATGGCCTGCGCCCAGCGGAGGACGAGCTGGGTCAAGACGATGCGGCGTTCCATTTCGGAGATCGGCGGACGCGCGTCCATTTCACCTTCAGTCAGCGTTGCAAGGCCGGCAAGCCCGGTGAGCAGCGACACGTCCTCGTCGTCCTCGGAGATGGGGCGGATCCGCGGCAGCAGGACGGCGCGGCGCGGCATGTTGCGCAGGAACGCATCCTGCAAAGCGCGCGTCGCGCGGCGCGTGGGAAGCAACAGCGTGATGTCGGTGAGGGCCAGGGGGCTCGGGTGGCCATTGCCGAACGTGCCGAGCCTGCCGCCAAGGATCGCGCTGGCAAGAACGTCGAGGAACGGCCGTCCGGGAGGGACGGTGTAGATGCGCGTCTGCCGCCGCGCGCTGGCCGCCCCGTCGTCGTCGTGTTGCGCGGTCTTTAACGTCATTGCGGGCGGAGTTCCCCATGAGCGAGCGCGCTTTCCGCTTCGGCGAGTGCTCCAGGCGTGCCGACGTGCATCCAGAACCCGTCGAGCCGCACGCCGTAGAGGCGGCCGCGCGCGATGGCCTGATTCCAAAGGACATTGAGGGAGAAGATTTCTTCCCGTGCGCCTTCGAAAAGGCGCGGATGCGCAATCGAGACGCCCGCAAAGACAAACGGCGCAACACTGCCCGGTGCGCGCCTGGAGAGGCGCCCGTCAGCGGCCATGGTGAAGTCGCCCGAGCCTTCGTATCCCAGCGAGCCGGCCGACGCGGCGAGCAGCAAGAGACTGTCCATGCGGTCAGGATCCCATGTCCCGATCAGCGTGTCGAGGTTGTCGTGCGGCCCCTCAAGCCATACCGAATCGGAATTGTGAACGAGGAACGGCTCAGGCCCGAGCAGCGGCAAGGCGCGGACAAGTCCGCCACCCGTGTCGAGCAGCGCGTCGCGCTCGTCTGAGATAACGATCCGGGGTTTCGAGCGGCCCACAAGGTGGTGCTCGAGTTCGTCAGCCATATAGTGAACGTTGACGATCGCGCGCTCGATGCCGGCAAGAGCAAGACGGTCGAGCACGCGATCGATCAGAGCGCGTCCGCCGAGCCGGACCAGCGGCTTGGGCAAGACGTCGGTCAGCGGCCGCATGCGTTTACCGATGCCGGCAGCAAGGACCATTGCGGTGGTCGGTCGGCTCATGCGTGTCTGGGTTCCTCTTCGTGGCTGCGGCCGTTGCGGCGTGAAAGGGAACACACGCGCGGCGCCTCTCACCTCAGCCGATCGGCCATGGAAAAAACGTGGGCATCGTAGAACGACTTGATGCCGGCAAGGCGCGGATGTTGCAGGCAGCGTCTCAGATATCCCCAGATGCGCGGCATATGGGCGACATATTGCGGCTTGCCGTCGCGCTTCGCGAGACGGGCGAAGATGCCGAGGATCTTGGTGTTGCGCTGTGCACCAAGGGCGGAGTAGGCGAAGCGGAATGCGCCTTCATCGAAATTTGCGTCGACGGTGCGGGCGCGATGGCAATAGCTGTCGAGAAGACCGGCTTCCAGACCCTCCGAGACGTCGACGCGCGCGTCCTCGAGAAGCGAGGCGACGTCGTAGGCCAACGGACCCTGCATGGCGTCCTGGAAGTCGATGACGCCGACGCGCGCCAGTCCTTGTTCGGCTGGGCGCCAGATCAGATTGGGCGAATGAAAATCGCGCAGGGTCCAGCCGGTGGGCAATGTCTGCAGCTCGGCGATCTGCGCATCCCACAAACGCGTGTACTCGATTCGCAGTTGGACCGGCATCTCGCTCCCGGTGGCGAACGGCCACAACCAGTCTGCCAGCAGGGCGACCTCGATCGCCATTGCACCCTCATCGTAGCGGGGCAACGTCCAGGCTTCGGCTCCGGGAACGGGCAAGGGCTTGTCAGCGGGGAGCGAGCGCATGTGCACGAGCACGTCGAGGGCGGCTTCCCACAACAGCTTCTGGTCGGCGCCGGCGGTCAGTTCTCGACCATAGACCCGGTCGCCGAAGTCTTCGATGAGCAGCAGGCCATTGTCGAGATCCGCCGCCAGAATCTTCGGCGCGGCAACGCCACCATGGCGCAACGCATCGGCAATGGCCACGAATGGGCGCGCGTCCTCCGCCAGATGAGCGATGCGGCTGTAAGGGAGGCCGTTTCGGATCGGCGGGCCATCCGGCTGCCGTGGCCAGTCCATCAGTACGGCGGGCTCTGCAGACGCGCTTGCGCCAAGACGCTTGAGACGCGCGTAGCGGCGTGCCGAAGCGTCGCCCTGCAGGTATGCGATCGTGGTGTCCTGTTTACCCCAGCCGGCGTGGTCGAGCAGCGAAAGGATGGCTTCGAGGCGCCGGGCCCGATTGGCGAACGAGCCCGCTCCGATGATCTCGACATCGCGATGGCGGGGGTCGTTGTCGGCTGCATCGGCGATGGCAATCGTCAATCGGTCGGCGGGCAATAGGTCGCCACCCCGTTCCGGCCACTCGACAAGCGCGATGCCCGATGCAAGGCATTCGTCGAGACCCAGCTCAAACAGCTCATCGGGATCAGCAAGGCGATAGAGATCGAAGTGGGCGATGCCCATGCGGGGCGTTTCGTATATCTGCACAAGCGTGAATGTCGGGCTTGGGATTTCCTCGTCTGGATTGTCGGTGAGGTTGCGGATCAAGACCCTCGCGAATGTCGTCTTGCCCGCTCCAAGATCGCCTTGCAGCGCGATCAGGTCTCCCGGCCGCGCCGTCGCGGCGAGCAGTGCTGCCAAATGGCTGAGGGTCTTCTCGTCGAGCGCATCGCGCCGGAACCGGTGATCGCTGTCGGACATTGAGATGACAATCTGCTGATGTGCACATGGCGAGGCGGCGCGGCCATGCTGGCGTGGCGGGGAAGCAGCCTGATGGTGGTGATTGCGCCCGTCAATACGCTTTGCTCGCCAGTGAGGCAGCACGGAGGCACTGCGTGACCGCTGCGGGCGTTCAGTTCATGGTTTTCTGACCGTCCGTTCCTGCGTACGCGTCTTCGTCTTCGCCGGCCGAACCGGCGAATGCATCGGGGAAGCGGACGGTGATACGCGTGCCCTTGCCTTCGGCCGAGTGCAAGTCCAGCGTGCCACCGTGCAGTTCGACCAGGCTGCGCGCTATCGACAGGCCGAGACCGGCTCCGCGATGCCGCGAGCCGTGGCTGCGGCTGACGAAACGATCGAAGATTCTCGACTGCTGGTCGGCGGGAATGCCCGCGCCATGGTCCTCGATTTCGAAACATGTTGCTTCATTGTCGCGCCAGCAATCGATGCGGACGGTGCCTCCCTCGTGCGAGAATCCGACGGCATTGGAGAGCAGATTGTAGAGCACCTGGCGCACCCGCTGCTCGTCGGCAACGAATGTCGTCACTCCGACTTCGATACCAATGTCGATGGTGAGCTCGGATCGCTTTGCCCGGTCATGGACACCCTGGATGGCGTCGTTGATCACCTTGGAAACGTCGATGACGTCGCGGTGCAATTCCATGGCACCTGCGTCGATCGTGGTGAGGTCCAGAATATCGTTGATAATGGCGAGCAGCGTACTCGATGACGACGTAATGTTCTCGAGATAGCCGTGCTGCCTGTCATTCAGGGGGCCAATGTTGGGGCTGGCCAGCATCTGCGAGAAACCGATGATGGTGGTCAGCGGGGTGCGAAGCTCGTAGGAAACATGTTTGATGAAGTCGTTCTTCAGACGGTCTGCCACCACGAGTGCTTCGTTGCGTTCGACGAGGGCACGCTCGTACCTCTTTGAGACGGTGACGTCGGCGAACGTGACCAATGTGCCGCCGTCCGGCAGGGGGGTCGTTGCGTAGTCGACGACGCTCATGTCGCCGCGAACCATCTGGCCCGAACGCTGCTGGCGCGTGTCGAGATAGGAGGTGACGACGGTGCGGATCAAGCCCCAGGCGTCCTTTTCATCGTCGGCATCAGCCACGTCCGCGATGAGTTCATCGATGAACGGTGTCTGGTTGAGGTCGTCCCGGTCCAGCTTCCAAATGCTGGCGAAGGACGAATTGTGCAGTCTCAGGCGGCCGTCCGTGGCGAACACGGCAACGCCCTCCTTGAGACTGTCGAGCGTTTCGCGCTGAGCGTTGATGAGAGTCTTGTAGCGGCTTTCCAGATCCAGCTTCTCGGAGTCATCGGAGAAGAGGAAGGTGACCCCATTGTCGGGCTGCTGCTCGGTACGGACATGGATGATCCGGTGGTCGGGCAACATCCACCAGTCCTCGAACTCCGAACCGGTCGCAAAGCTCGAGAGCGTGTGCGCCTTCCACTCGCGATAGTTGGTCGTTTCTGGAAGCGTGCCGCGTTCGCGCAATCTGTCGAGCAAGCCCCCGGCGCTCGGTTTGGATTCCAGCCAGTCGTCGTCGAGCGACCAAAGCTTTGCGAATGCCTCGTTGGAGAACTTGAGCCGCTGGTCCTCGTCGAACATGGCGACAGCGGTGGCGACATGGTCGAGTGTGCGGCGATAGGCGGCGATCTGCCGTTCCAGCTCGCCCTTGGCGGTGGCGATCGCGGCGACGTCGATCGCTGCGCCGGCAATGGTGTCGCCGAGCGGCAGCATGAAGACGTCGTGGGCCTTGCGCTCGGCGCCAACCACGATCTGCATGCGCTGGCGGAACTCATCGCCCTTGGCGATGGATTTCAGAGCGCACTGGCGTTCGCGGGAGTCCAGCAACTCGATCTGGCGCGTGAGAACCTCGTGTTCGTTCTCCGACTCTACGGCCTGCACGTAGGCATTGTTGACCCAGGTAAGGCGACCGTCGCGCGTCTTGAGCCAGACCGGCATGGGAACGGAGTTGAGCAGCGCGCGCATGGAGCGGATGTCGCGGGCGAGCCACTCGTGCTGATCGATGATGCGCGCGAGATCACGCTTGTAGCCAACCACTTCGCTCAAGCGGAGGATGGCGCGTCCTGATGTGGCACGTCCCTCGGCCTCGACGTGATCGGCAGTAGCAGTCCGCAGGATGATGTTGAACGCTTTGCCGCTCTGGAACAGTGCGTCGAGGCTCGACTTGAGCTGACCGGCCGAGCGCGGATCGAGCCACTGCCCGAATTTCAGGATGTCTTCGCGTTGTGCGGGCAGCCCGGCCACGTTGCTCAGAGTTTGCGCCACGAAATGCGCAGCGTGGTCGTTATCCCAGTAGAGAAGGATCTGCGGCTCGGCCTGGATCACCGATTCCGCCATCGCAAGGCTGTGCCGCAAGTCTGCGTTCTCGTCACGCGCCCGCTTGGAGAGGTGACGCGCTGTGCGCACCGACCGCCAGACGAGGAGGCTTGCGAGAAGGGCGCCCATCGTGATGCCAGCAATCAGCAGTAGTTTCTGGACGCCAACGCCGACGGACACCATCTCGGCGTGGCGCGTCAGCGCAGCCGTCAGCGCAGTCACGACGGCCATGCTCGCCAGCAAAAGCAAGACGAGTTCGTTGCGGGCATTGCGGGCCCGGGACTTGAGAACGAAAGAGCGCATCGCGTTCCCAGAAGCATTGCGGGCCAGCCCGAAACGGCTGCTGCCGCCAGACACCGGCCTGAGCAGCCGGCGGGCTCAACAGCCATCGGAACGCGTGCGACCAGTCGAAGGCTGTACGAATCGCAGGAGCGAAAGCCTCCGCGAATCACTGGCAATTATGCGGTGTCGCAGGGCGCCTTGGCCAGTGCAGCGATGCGCTTTGCCCGCCCTCATGTGCGGTTGGGTCACGAGGCGCATTGCGGCTGCAACACCAAAAAGGCAGCGAGGCGGACGATCTCCGCCCGCCTCGCCAAAGATGGTCATGTGTTGCCGGAAGCCGCGAGCGACAGCCGCTCAGTAGCGATAGTGGTCCGGCTTGTAGGGACCTTCGGTCGAAACGCCGATGTAGGAGGCCTGATCGGGGCGCAGCCTGGTCAGCTTTACACCGATCTTTTCCAGGTGCAGCCTGGCGACCTTTTCGTCGAGATGCTTGGGCAGCGTGTAGACCTTGCGCTCGTATCTGCCTTTGTCGCGGTTGGTCCACAGCTCGATCTGGGCCAGCGTCTGGTTGGTGAACGACGCCGACATGACGAACGAAGGGTGACCCATGGCGTTGCCGAGGTTCACCAGGCGGCCTTCGGAAAGAAGGATGATCCGGTGCCCGTCAGGGAACTCGATCTCATCGACCTGTGGCTTGATGTTGTGCCACTTGTTGTTGCGGATGCCCGCAACGTCGATCTCGTTGTCGAAGTGACCGATGTTGCAGACGATGGCACGGTCCTTCATGGCGCGCATGTGGTCCGCTGTAATGATGTCCTTGTTGCCGGTGGCGGTCACGAAGATGTCGGCGCGGGGGGCCGCATCCTCCATGGTCACGACCTCGTAGCCTTCCATGGCGGCCTGGAGGGCGCAGATCGGATCGATCTCGGAGACCATGACGCGGCACCCGGCGTTGCGCAGCGAGGCGGCCGAGCCTTTGCCGACGTCGCCGAAGCCCGCAACCATCGCCACCTTACCGGCCATCATGACGTCGGTGCCGCGGCGTATGCCGTCAACGAGGCTTTCGCGACAGCCATAGAGGTTGTCGAACTTTGATTTCGTCACCGAGTCGTTGACGTTGATCGCTGGGAAGAGGAGCTTGCCCTCTTTCTCCATGATGTAGAGGCGATGCACGCCGGTGGTGGTCTCCTCGGACACGCCGCGGATGTTCCTGGCAAGCTCCGCGAACCAGCCCGGCTTCTCCTTCAGCGTGCGCTTGATGAGTGCGAAAAGGATCTCCTCCTCCTCCGAACCTGCCTTGTCGAGGAAGGCTGTATCGCCCTGTTCGGCACGCAGACCGAGATGGACCAGCAGGGTGGCGTCGCCGCCGTCGTCGAGGATCATGTTCGGCGTGCCGCCGTCACCCCACTCGAGGATCTTGCGGGTGTAGTCCCAATAGTCCTTGAGGCTCTCGCCTTTGACGGCGAAGACGGGGATGCCGCGCGCGGCGATGGCGGCGGCGGCGTGGTCCTGCGTCGAATAGATATTGCAGGAGGCCCAGCGGATGTCGGCGCCCAGGGCTGCGAGCGTCTCGATGAGAACAGCCGTCTGGATGGTCATGTGCAGCGAGCCGGCAATTCGAGCGCCCTTGAGCGGCTGACTCGCGCCGTATTCCTCGCGCGTCGCCATGAGGCCCGGCATCTCCGTTTCGGCGATGGCGATTTCCTTGCGGCCCCATTCGGCAAGGCTGATGTCCTTGATTATGTAATCCGTGGTCGCGGTCATAGGCAGAATTCCTCGTTGGGTGGGCGTCTGCGGGCGTCCATGCGCCAGCGGCCATACTTCATCCGGGAGCGATTCGCCGTTATCGCGGCGCTTGCGCAGATCACCGGACGGTCCGTCGCCTGCCACCGGTGGGCGGATTGGCACGGGGTGTGGCTGCTATAGCGAAGGAGGGGCATTCCCGCAACTACATATAAGCAACTCGTTATGTGCCATAATTCGCGGTGGCGGGCGATCTTCTCACGGAGTGTCCTCGAAATCGGAAGTTCTTTCCTGGTGGCTTGAAGTATCAATAAACGCAAATGGGGTTCCGAAAAACAATACTCCAAGTAAAATTCTGATACGCCCAGATAGCGTTCATGTTTCTCGGAAACATGCACGCGATGCATTCTTCGTTGTGAGCATGTTCTTCATGCTGAACCGCTGCACACTTCAGCTGAGTATACTTGGGGGAGTCCGCAACCTAGCCGCCTTCGACCATATCCTCGTCGAAGCCGCTCTCGATGAGTTGGACGAGGGCGGCCAGCGCTTCAGGGCCTTCAGGGCCGGTGGCCACGAGGTGAAGGAGGGAGCCTGGTCCAGCGGCCAGCATCATGAGCCCCATGATCGAAGTGCCCTCGACGGTTTGATTGTCGCGGGTCACAGTGATGTGGGCATTGAACTGCTCGGCGCATTTGACGAACTTGGCCGAGGCACGCGCATGCAGTCCCTTGCGGTTCCGGATTGTGACAAGGGCTTCGGGCCGATCGCTTGAGTCGATTTCGGGCATTGCTGGGGTGGGCGCGCCTGGATGTTCGGGTGCGGTAGTTGCGAATTCAATCGTCGTCAGTCGCCGCGGTTGTCACGGTGGGCTGATCGGCAGGGATTTGCGAGCACTGCCAATTTCCCTGAAAAGGCTCACTCAGCCATCACCTGTCAACTGCTGTCCCGCGACCTTTATGTACTTGCGACCGGCATCGCGGGCGATGGCTACGGCCTCGCTCAGCGGGGCCTCGTTGCGGACGGTGGCGAGCTTGACCAGGATTGGCAGATTAATGCCGGCGATGACCTCAACGTTGGCTTCGTCCAGGATCGAGATCGCGAGGTTGGCGGGGGTGCCGCCAAACATGTCGGTCAGCAGAATGACGCCCTGGCCCTGATCGGTTCGTGCGACGGCGTCGATAATTTCGCGGCGCCGGGCGACCATATCGTCTTCAGGGCCGATGGATACGGTTTCCAGCCCTTCTTGCGGCCCGACGATGTGTTCGAGGGCGGAGCGGAACTCGCGTGCAAGGCCGCCATGTGTAACGATGACAAGTCCGATCATGACTTCATGTTGCCTGTCTCTTGCCTGTCTCGTTCGTGGCGAACGCCGCGGCGCGCGCTTGCCAAATCCAGATTGTCATGACCTCGCGTCCGTCAAAGATCCAGCGGCGGATGCCCGCGTGCGGCCGGCCGCAACGGGGTTCTCCGCCGGGTGCGCAGGGTGACAAGTGTTCGGCTGGCATGCAAGGGGGTTTTCACTGATGGAAGACCGACACGGACCATGGGCCCCGATCCGAATTTCATCCGTGGTACAGAGGGGTAGGCGGCAGTGCGCGGAGCGCTAGCGCCACCTTGAGTGGCGCGCTGGGCTCGAACGGATACAGGTGAATCGTCGGGAGAGACACGCCGACCAGGGAGAGGGTCTGCGGCTTGGGCATGCGTTCGACTGCCTCGGCCGCAGTCAGCTGGACTACAAGACGCACTTCGGCGAAATCGGCGTGAGCCATTTGAAGAATGCCCAAGCCGCGGACCTCGATGCGGCCGGCGATCGTTTCGGGCGGGCGGGCAATTATGCGCTCGCCGTCACGGGTAAGCAGCACCTGATCGTCGGAGACAAGCGAGAATGGGGGAAGCCCCAGTCCCGTGGGCGGCCAGCCCACGAGGCGCAAGGCGAGGTCGGATTTGCCCGCTCCGGATGGGCCGGTGAGCAGTACACATTGCCCGGTGCTTTCGACCGCGGTCGCGTGCACGAGCACTTCGCCAGGGCGCATGTCAGGCCCCTTTGCGGCGCGTCGGCGCTGCTGGCAGGCGCACGACGAAGCGGGCTCCAATTCGTCCGGAGTCTGGCGAGCGCGGGGTGCGGTAGCGGTTCTCGGCGCGGATCGTGCCCCCATAAGCGGTGATGATTTCCCGGGAGATGTTGAGGCCAAGGCCCGAATTGTTGCCGCGGCTGCTTTCCGCCGAAGGCCGGTATGTCCAGAAGCGGGCAAACACCTTTTCGAGGTTCTCCTCGTCGATGCCGGGACCGTCGTCGTCGACGCGCAGCTCGACTTCCGCGCCGTCGCGTACGAGGGAGATGACAACCTTGCCGCCAGCGGGTGAGAACGAGAGTGCGTTGTCGACGAGGTTCGTTACCACTTGCGCGATGCGGCTGTCGTTTCCGGATATGGTGTAGGCATCGGGCGAGACCGCTGGCGGAATCCTGAGTTCGAGATCGATGCCCTGCTCACTCGCCTTGTCCTTGAAAAGGGACGAGGTGACATTTTCGAGCAGTTCCACCAGCGCCACGGGCTCGCGCTGCTGGCGGGCGAGTTCGGCATCCAGGCGCGATGCGCTCGAGATCTCGGTGATCATCTTGTTGAGGCGTTTCAGCTCCAGCTGAATCTGCTCCATCAGTTGGCCGCGCTGCTCCTCGTTCTTGGCATATGCAAGCGACTCCGCCGTAGACCGCGCGGCGGTGAGCGGGTTCTTCAGTTCGTGAGCGATATCGGCTGCGAACCGGTCGCTTGCTTCAAGGCGCCGGAAGAGCGCCGTCGTCATTTTGGAGAACGCCTGGGCGAGCTGGCCGACTTCGTCGCGGCGGTCGGACATTTCAGGCAACTCATGGCGTGCATTGATATCGTTGGAGACGACCTCGGCCGTATCGGCCAGATGTTTGATCGGTCCCGCCACCGTTCGCGCGAGCAGCAGCGAGGTGGAGACGGTGGTGAGCAGGGCCAGCAACGCCATCAGTAGAATCTTGTTGCGATCCTCCGACGCAATTTCGTCGATCTCGCCGGGGCGGGTGGAAAGCAAGAGCACTCCATGGACCGCCTTCATGCGCTGGATCGGCACGGCCATGGAAACGATTTGCTTATAGTCCTCGGACAGCAAAAGCATCGTCGTCGGAGTGCCACCGGCCATGGCGATGCGCACTTCCGGATAGTTCGTGCCAAGGCCGCTGTCGATTTCGCGGTAAACCGGCAGTTCCTTGTCCAGGAACCAGCGAGTCAACCGGGTCCAGAAGTTCTTGGTCTTAACGCGGCCATTGGCCGTGTCGTCGCTGTCGTCACCCTCGGCCTGGATAATGGAGCCCCGGTGCAGAAGCTTGTCGCTGTCGACAATCAGGGTTCCGTCGCGGGCATAGATGCGCGCGCGCGTGTTGGTCGGCTGGATCAGGCGTCGAAGGATCGGAGCGACGCGTTCGGGCCGGATCGAAAGCTCCAGTGCGGCAAAGCCGTCATCGCGGAACGGAATACGGGCGTCTGAGGACTCCGGCAGCTTGGTCGGGTCGAGTGTAAGGCGCTCGGTCTCCACCTTTGCGTCGCCGGCGATGGCGGCGGCGATGATCTCGCCCTGGATCCTCAGCGATTCGCGCTTTGCATCGATCAACCAACCGCGCGAGTTGGACAGGATGAGAATGCCGAGGCTGAAGATAAAGAGGCCGATCAGGTTGGAAAAAAGAATGCGGCGCAGCAGGGTGCCGGACAGGAAGCGCGGTATCGGCTGGTTTCGCCACCAGCGGGCAAGCGCAGCCCGCACGCGTCCGGCATCCTCGGATTTGCCAAGATCGACAGGCGCGGGCGATCGCTCAACTCCGAATGCCATGGGGCCTCCAACGAACGCCGGCGGCAACGAGCAGGTTGCCGCCGGTGTCGCATTCGTATCGAAGTCGTCGGGAGCACCCGTGGCGCCGCTGCCGATCAGACTTCCTTGAAGCGGTAGCCGACGCCGTACAGCGTCTCGATGACATCGAAATCGTCATCTACATTCTTGAACTTCTTGCGCAGCCGTTTGATGTGGCTGTCGATCGTGCGGTCATCCACGTAGACCTGATCGTCGTAGGCTGCATCCATGAGCGCGTCGCGCGTCTTGACCACGCCTGGACGCTGGGCCAGCGCCTGAAGGATCAGGAACTCAGTGACGGTCAGCGTCACCGCCTTGCTATCCCAGTGGCAGGTGTGGCGCTCAGGATCAAGCTTCAACTTGCCGCGCTCCAGGACACGGGCTGCCTCCGTCACCGGGGGCTGCCCGTCCTTAGGTGTGAGGCGGCGCAAAATAGTGCGGACGCGCTCGACGACAAGACGCTGCGAAAATGGCTTTGCAATGTAGTCGTCGGCTCCCATCTTGAGGCCAAACAGCTCATCGATCTCCTCGTCCTTGGAGGTAAGGAAGATGACGGGCATATCCGATTGCTGGCGGACCTTGCGCAGCAACTCCATCCCGTCCATGCGCGGCATCTTGATGTCGAATATGCCGAGATCGGCGGGCTCCTCGGTGAGCGCCTCCAGCGCGGAAACACCGTCGGAATAGGTGCGAACCCTGTAGCCTTCGGCTTCCAGCGCCATCCTCAGCGAAGTCAGGATGTTGCGCTCGTCATCGACCAGCGCAATTGAACTTTTCTCTTTCATAGTCGCCTCTCGCCCCTGCCAGCCGGCCCGGTTGGTACTCGGTAATGACGGGCTTTATGGTCGCTTCGTGTATCAAATGTGGCAGCAGGACTGTGCATCACCCGATCTGAACACCAACTGAATAGGCGAGGCGCCGGTCTGGAGCAAGCGAACCGCTGGTGCAGTCAACCCTGGCGTCGACGGCCGAAGCTGCCGAGACGGGGATTGTCCGTGGTCGTGATCGCAGTAGCTGAAATTGTCAGTGCAAAGCCCAAGGCCGCCGCGGTCATACAGAAAGAGGTGTGGAATGCGACAGGACGGGCAGGCAGGGCAGCAGCTCACAGCGGCAGAGGCGGCGCGATCCATCATCCGGTCCGCGCTGAAGGCATCGCTTGCAACCCTCGAAAGCGGCTCGGGTTTTCCCTATGCATCGCTTGTCACCGTGGCTTTCAGGCCGAACGGCACGCCGCTCTTGCTGCTGTCACGACTTGCCGTCCACACGCGTAATCTGCAGGCCGATCATCGGGCGAGCCTGTTGTTCGATGGCAGCGACGGGGCGGGTGATCCGTTGGCGGGTGGCCGGGTGACGGTAATCGGCAGCATGGAGCCGATCACATCCGACGAAAATAGTCGCCGGCGCTTTCTTGCCCGTCATCCCGGCGCGGAAATGTATGTGGATTTCTCTGATTTCGGGTTCTGGCAGCTCGAGGTGGAGCGTGCGCACTACATTGGTGGTTTCGGCCGCATCGTCGATCTGACGGCGGCCGAATTGCTCGCCGACGTTTCGCAGGCACAACAGCTGATTGCCGCCGAGGCCGACATCATCGCACACATGAACGACGATCATGCCGATGCAGTCCAGCTCTATGCGACGCAGCTTGCGGGTGCCACTCCCGGTTCGTGGCGGATGAGCGGCGTCGATCCGGCGGGGTTCGACCTCGTCGAAGGAGAGCGGGCGCTGCGAATCGGATTTTCTGCGCCGGCTGCAAATCCCGACGCGGCGCGTGCGGAATTTGTACGGATGGCAAAAGACGCTCGCGCTGGCAAAAGTTGATGCAATGTTCTTAGAAACAGGCATTCCAAGCCCCTCGTCCACACCAAAATTGGTCTGGCGGCAAAAGGGGTGGAAACCAAATTTGCAGATCTGTCATGTTTAGTTGATGGATTACGACTTTGGGCCACTTGTGAGGGGGATTTGTGGGGCCTACTCAACCGGTCTCTGCCTGCTTGATGCCGTGGAGCTGGTTTGTTGCGAGAGAAGACCGGCCGCCAGGATCATTTGTTTCTGGCCCTTTTCTCGCATGTGTCCCCTTTGACTGACGCAGGTTCGAGACACGAGAGTGCGGAGACGGGCGCGCTGCATGACATGCGATGCGCGGGGCCGCCTCGTTCAAAACCGTAATGCTGGAGCGGTAGATCCCATGGCGAATGACCTCTTCCCACTGAATACGGCGGGCAAAATTCATCATAACTTGCGCGAGACTGTCTTGATCGAGGCTGCGGTGCGCAATGGCGAGGGCAAGCTGGCGAAGTCGGGCGCATTCTGCGCCGAGACGGGGCAGCACACCGGCCGCTCTCCCAACGACAAGTTCGTTGTCCGCGATGCGGGCACGGACGGCCAGATCTGGTGGGACAATTCAAAGGCAATGACGCGCGAGCAGTTCGACGTGCTACTTGCCGACTTCATCGCATTCGCCAAGAGCAAGGAGATGTACGTCCAGGACCTGTTTGCGGGTGCCGATGCAACGCATCGCCTGGCGACCCGCATCTTCACCGAGCTTGCCTGGCATTCGCTGTTCATCCGACACATGCTGCGTCGGCCGTCGGAGGCTGAACTCGTCGGCTTTGCGCCCGAGTTCACGGTCGTGAACATGCCGAGCTTCAAGGCCGATCCAAAGAAGCACGGCACGCGGACGGAAACGGTGATCGCATGCGATTTCACACGCCGCATCGTGCTTATCGGCGGATCGTCCTACGCCGGCGAGACGAAGAAGAGCGTATTCTCGTTCCTCAACTATATTCTGCCCGCCAAGCACATCATGCCGATGCACTGCTCGGCCAACGTATCCAAGGACCTGAAGAATTCAGCGGTGTTCTTCGGCCTGTCCGGTACCGGCAAGACGACGCTGTCAGCCGACCCCAACCGCATCCTCCTGGGCGATGACGAGCATGGCTGGTCGCAGACCGGCATCTTCAACTTCGAGGGCGGCTGCTACGCCAAGACGATCCGACTGTCGCAAGAAGCGGAGCCGGAGATCTGGCAAGCGTCGAACCGCTTCGGCACGGTTCTGGAGAATGTCATTCTCGACGAGACGACACGCGCGCCCGACTTCGACGACGGTCGCCTGACCGAGAACACCCGCTCCTGCTATCCGCTCGACTTCATCTCGAACGCCTCGGAGACGGGCACCGCCGGTCATCCCAATAATATTGTCATGCTGACGGCTGATGCCTTCGGCGTTCTGCCGCCGATCGCGAAGCTGACCCCAAGCCAGGCCATGTACCACTTCCTTTCGGGCTTCACCGCGAAGGTGGCGGGCACCGAGAAGGGTATGGGCAACGAGCCGCAGCCCACGTTCTCGACCTGCTTCGGGGCACCGTTCATGCCGCGTCATCCATCGGTCTACGGTAACCTTTTGCGCAAGCTGATCGCCGACCACGGCGTCGACTGCTGGCTGGTCAATACCGGCTGGACAGGCGGGAAGTTCGGCACCGGCTCGCGCATGCCGATCAAGGCAACGCGCGCACTGCTCAACGCGGCGCTTTCCGGCAAGCTGAAGGGCCAGCCGATGCGGACCGATCCGATCTTCGGTTTCCAGGTGCCGACCGCGCTCGAGGGGGTCGATGCCAGGATCCTCAACCCGCGCGAGACTTGGGCCGATCCAAAGGCCTATGACGCGACGGCTGCGGCACTCGTGGAGATGTTCAACAAGAACTTCGAGAAATTCGAGGCGCACGTCGATGCCGACGTACGCGCGGCGGCTCCGACGATGCAGCAGGCTGCCGCGGAGTAGGCTGGGCGGCGGGCGAGTTCTTTCGCATGCATTAAGTTGGCCCCGGATCGGCCGATCCGGGGCCAACTTGCGCTGGTGCGCCCCTCAAGTGCGCGGGCGCGCGTCCGGGAGACGTTCCGGAAACACACATCAGTTCATCGATGACGAATTCCCGTCGCTCTTGTCTTTCATGCGTGGAACGGTTTCACCGACGCGGTTGGTGGCCGGAAGCTTCTCCTCCGCGGGCGCCGTCATGTTCGGTACGGCCTCGCCAATCCGGTTGGTCGGCGGATGGATGGTTTCAGGATCGTGCCTTTCGCCTGTTGCGGCCGGCGCCTGCACTTTCGACTTGGGTTCCAGCTTTGCGTCTTGCGCAAGAGCGGGAGCCGCGAGCAACGCAAACATTGCAGCGCTGGTGAGAATGCTTCTCATGCCTCATCTCCTTCGCTTCGTGAATTGTCGGCGCACGGGCGACGTTGCTTTCCGCACGTTCTACGGACTGCATCCACTCCGCGGCTTTCGACCGCGCAGCAATCAATCGTGCACTACTAGTTCAACGAAGCGCGTGCGGGATGGTTCCGGATCACGAATCGAGCGGCCTGAACGGGAGGGAATGTTTGAAGTCTGAGCGCGGCTTAGCCGCCGAAATCGGCGATGGTGAGAAGCGGCTTGAAGTCGAGCCTGGCGGTGGCGAAGGCTTCTGAGGCGCCTTCGCGTCGGTCAACGACGGTTATGACGCGGACAACCTCGGCACCTTCACGGGCGACGGCTTCGGCGGCCTTGATGGCGGAGCCGCCCGTCGTGGTCACGTCCTCGACGATGACGACTTTCTTGCCCGCCAGCGTCTCGCCCTTGGCCAGTCCTTCGACGAGGCTCTGGGTCCCATGCTCCTTGGCCTGCTTGCGGACGAAGAAGGCGGGCAAGGGACGGGGGCCTGTGGCGCTGACGGCGGCTACCGCGGAAGCCAGCGGCACGGCACCCATCTCCAGTCCGCCGATCATGTCGGCCTTGATGCCGTCCTCAGCCAGTTGGTCGAGAATGAGCGTGGCGATGAGATGCGCCCCCTTTGGATCGAGCATTGTCGGCTTCATGTTGAAATAGAACGACGAGGTCCGCCCGGACGCCAACTTGACCTCACCGCCGGATTGGAACGAGCGTTGCCTGATGAGAGCGACGAGTGCTTCTTTGTGCTCGGTCTTGGTCATGGTTTGAACCTTGTAACCGCTTTTCCAATGTATCAAGCCCGGCACTTGAGAAGGTTGCCAGGCCGCTCGTCAAGCCACCAAGTCCGATAGGTACCCAGTTCCGGCTGCCGATGTTGCAAGTTTGGCCCCGGGTGAGCCTCAGTACTTGAAAATCCTGCTTGGATCGCAAAGATCTCGCTAGGGTTCCGACACTGACGCTTGGCGACCTTCGCCCGGGACTCATACATCAAATCCAGAACACCAGGCGCGGCATCCCGTCCAATTCCGCCGGTCTGAAACGGATATCCGAGAAAATGGAATTCAAGGATTACTACAAGGCTCTCGGAGTCGAGAAATCGGCGACCCAGGACGAAATTAAGCGAGCGTACCGGAAGCTCGCCCGGCAGTTTCATCCCGACATCAACAAGGACACCGGCGCGGAAGACCGCTTCAAGGAGATCGGAGAGGCCTACGAAGTGCTCGGCAATCCCGAAAAGCGAGCTGCTTACGACGATCTTGGCAAGGCGGCCAAGCCTGGGCAGGAGTTCAGGCCGCCACCGCAATGGGATCAGGGGTTCGAGTTCTCCGAGATGCGGTCGGGAGCTGGTGCCGGCGGCGAAGACTATAGCGAGTTTTTCGAGACGCTGTTTCGCAACAGGCGGCATCGCCGCGACGGCGCGCATGGGTTCGGCGCGGAAGAGTTTCATGCACGCGGAGAAGACCACCATGCGCGCATCTACATCGATCTGAAGGACAGCTATGAGGGAGCCAAGCGCACCATCACCATGCGCGCGCCCGAAGTCGATCCGCAAGGTCATGTCGTGCTGCGCGAGCGCACGCTTAACGTCGAAATTCCCAAAGGCATCCAAGAAGGACAAACCATTCGCCTCAAGGGTCAAGGGACGCCGGGGCTTGGACGCGGCGCGCCGGGCGACCTTTACCTCGAAGTGGCATTCAATCCAGATCAGCTCTACCGCGTCTCGGGCAAGGATGTTTATTTCGACTTGCCGGTCGCCCCCTGGGAAGCCGCGCTGGGCGCGAGCGTCAAAGTACCGACGCCGCTCGGTGCCATCATGTTGAAGATACCGCCGGAGTCATTTGGCGGACGCGAGTTGCGCGTCAAGGGACGTGGGCTGCCAGCGCGCGATCCTGGCGACCTCTACGCAGTGCTCAAGGTTGTGCTGCCGCCCGCCACCAGCGAAAATGCCAAGGAAGCCTATCGTGCCATGGAGCGCGAACTGTCGTTCGATCCGCGCGCGAAACTGGGAGCAGGCTCATGACCAAGAAAGCTGGCAAGGATGCGGTGAGCGCAAGCGTTGCCGCCGAGATCATCGGCCTCAATCGCGATTGCTCGTTGGAAGACGTTTGCGTTGCGTGCAAGGTAGAGGCGGATTGGGTAGCCGAACTGGTCGAACATGGCGCATTGGATCCGGCTGGTGGAACGCGAAGCGAGTGGCGCTTCACCCAGATGAGCCTTGTTCATGTCGCCAGGGCCAAGCGGCTCGAGCGCGATCTGGGCCTCAATGTGCCGGGCGTGGCGCTGGCGCTCGACCTGCTCGATCAGATAGAAGACCTTCAACGCCGTTTGAGGGTCTACGAGGATCGCAGCGCAACATTCTGGTCCAATCGGGATGCCGACGACGCGGGCTAAGGTTCCGACACTGACGCTTGGTTCCCTGCCGGGCACGTGCGCATCAGCCCGGAACCCTAGAATTCTCAGTTTATTTTCTGGATCCACTGACGTTTGACGACCTTCGCCCGGATAACAAACGTCAGATCCAGAACCTAGTGTTCCGACTCTGACGCTTGGTTCCCTGCCGGGCACCCGTGCGTCAGCCCGGAACCCTAGAATTCTTAGTTTGTGTTCTGGATTCACTGACGTTTGACGACCTTCGCCCGGGTAACAAACGTCAGATCCAGAACACTAGGTGCCGTCAATCCGATTCAAATCCAATCCCGGTGCGGCGGTCCCAGATGTCTCATATTGATCGACGGCGAAAGTCAGTATAGCTGAGCAAAGCCAAGATCGCCGGATGAAAGGATCCGAAATGCTCAATCCCGAATCGCCACCGGAACTGGCAACTGCCAAGTGGTTTAATTCCGATCAGAAATCGCCTCCGACGCTTGCTGAATCCAAGGGCAAGGTGGTTGTGCTGGGGGCATTCCAGATGCATTGCCCGGGGTCGGTGCGGCATATGCTGCCGCAGCTGGCGCGGCTTCATGCGCAGTTCCAGGAGGACGAAGTCGCGGTGTTCGGTCTGCATACGGTCTTCGAAAAGGCTGAAGCGCAGACGCCGGCACAGCTGGAGGCCTTTCTGGAAGAGCATCACTTCGACTTTCCGGTTGCCATCGACAAACAGAACGGGGGCGCGCTGCCGGAGACGATGGACACCTATGAACTTCAGGGGACGCCGACATTGCTGATCTTCGACCGGCAAGGGCGTCTGCGCCGGCATTATCTGGGACAAGTGGACGACATCCGTGTCGCCGCCGAGGTGATGGCGCTGACGATCGAGGCGCGTGACGCGCCGCGGGAGCAGTCGATCGCGCTGGAGCGGCGGCTGGCGGCGGTCCTGGTCGATCCCAACGACCACCAGCATGAGCACGAAGGCGGTTGCTGCGGCGGTCATGGTCACGAACATCACCATCACGACCAAGAGGGCGGTTGCTGCGGCGGCGCTCATGATCACGAGCATGCCCATAACCACGGCCACAGCCATGGCCACGACCACAAGGGCGAGGGCTCGTGCGGCGGCGACGGCAGTTGCGGCTGCAAGCAGTAAGACATCCCGGGCGGATACCCGGGCGGCGGTACGTGCAGGCATCGCGGGCGGACTTGTCCACCGGTTGCCTTTTTTCAGCGAGGCGAATCGCCGACTCTCCAGGAAGGGAACTGCATCACGCCTCCGGCTGCGCGGTATGACCGGCGCAGACCGGGTTTGGCTTCCGATCCCAGGTCGTGTTCATATTTCTTGGAAACATGCGCACGATCCAGTCCATTGTTTCGGGCATGCCGAGCGGAACCGCTGCGCACTTCAGCTCAACATGCTCGACTGTCCTTGAGCATGTTGTTCAGGCTGAACCGCACCACGCTTCAGCTCAACATGCTCCAAGCGAGCGAGGGATAGCGATGACCGGAGGGGACGCCGGGCGGCTTGGCCGACGGCCAGCGAAAGCAGCCAACGATGACGTGCCGATGCTGCGCGCGGGGCGGTCCAGGGGCAAGCCATCGAAGGCAGGCAAGGGGAAAAATGCGGCATCAGCGCGCGCCGCCTTCGACAAGAAGGTGATCGCACTTGTCTATGATTTCGACGGCACGCTTTCTCCTCGGCCGATGCAGGAGTATGCGTTCCTGCCGCAGGTCGGCGTCGATGCGGCGCAATTCTGGAAAGAAACCAACCGGGTCGCGCGCGAGCAGGAGGCCGATCCGCTCATCACCTACATGCACCTGCTCTACAAGAAGGCGAAAGAGGCCGGTATCCGCATCGATCGTGAAGATCTGGTTGCGCAGGGGCGGGCGGTCGAGCTGTTTCCAGGCGTGATCGAATGGTTCGACGAGATCGGTTCGTACGTGAATCTGAGATCGGAAAGCCAGGGCGTCACAGTCCGCCACTACATGATTTCTTCGGGGCTGACCGAGATCATTGAAGGCACGCCGATCTACGGCCGCTTCCATAACGTGTTCGCCTCGGAATACTGGTTCGATGCCTACGACCTGCCCTATCCGAAGCGCGTCATCACCGACACGGGCAAGACGCAGTACCTGTTCCGCATCAACAAGGGCGTGGAAGATCTGGGTGAGACGATCAACCAGCACATGCCGGAGGCCGAGCGTCCGATTCCCTTCTCCAACATGATTTATTTCGGTGACGGCGATACGGACGTGCCGTCGATGGCGGTGATGCGCAAGAATGGCGGACATGCGATCGCCGTGCATCCGTCCGGCAAGTCGAAGGAGAAGTGCGTCAACCTGTTCAAAGCCGGGCGCATCGATTTCTTTGCCGCCGCAGACTATCGGCGCGGCTCGGATCTGTTCAAGCGCACGTGCCTGCTGATCGATCGCATGCTGGCCGACATCCGCGTAAAGGAGGAGTTGTGGAAGGTCGAGCGCGGGCTCAGGTAACAAGTGGGCAGCGGTGCCTGGCGCGCAACTGATCGGTCGCTTTTTCTGGTACGTTTGGTGCGGCGACGCTTATAGTCGTGCTGTACGGAGCGCGCGAGCATCAGGAGCGACCCCATGGACATCGACGACGTCACGGCCGAACTCGGCATACTCATGACGCAGATGCAGAACGAGCCAGAGGACCGTCACGAGATCTATCTGATGGTGATGGAGAAGCTCAACGAGCTGAAAGCCTTTGGCATGCCGCTGCCGGAAGATCTCATCAAGCTGGAGGCGGCTTTGGAAGCGGAATTCGCATCCGACATGCGCGGCGGGTCCGGCGAAAGCTGAATTTTGCGCGGCGGCGGGCGCGGCATCCGTGGCATTGCCGAAAAATTGAAAGGCGCTCCATCCGGTGGAGCGCCTTTCGCGTTCTGCAAGACTTCCGATCAGTCGCGGTAGCTGGTATCGCGGCGGTCGAGCAACGGCGTAATGCGGCGCACTGTCACGCGCCGGTTCGCACGCGAGGGGCCCTCGGTATCGACCTTGAGGAACTCTTCGCCATAGCCCTGGATAACGAGGTTCTCCGGAGGGACCTTGAATTCCTCGGTGAGGATGTTAGCGACCTCCTCGGCGCGACGGTCGGACAGCGAGCGGTTGCTCACCGCATCACCGACGGCATCGGTGTGCCCCTCGATCAGGAACACTTCGTCAGGATTGCGATCAAGTATCCTGTCAATCGCGCGCGCCAGACGCTCCAGCTTTTCGAACTGGCTTTCGTCGATGTCCCACGAGCCTGTTTCGAAGTTGATCGAGTCCAGGTCCACACGGCGCATGCGTTCGCGCAGATTGTAGTTGAACAGCACCTGGTCGAGCGTATAGCGGGGGCCGATGTCGTCGATCGGCGGGGCCATCAATGCGTCGTAGATGTCATCGTAGCTGGCGTGGTCGTATTCGATGATGTAGCGGTCGCGCGGCCCCCGGTAGTGAGGCGGGTCGATCGCGAGGTAGAGGCCGGTTGCCAATACGGCGCCGGCGCCGATGGCGCCCCACGTGCGCCATGTGCGGCGGTTGTCGACCAGGATGATGGTGCGGCCGTCGCGCGTCTTGCGGTAGCGGCGGATGAGCCTTCCGTCCGGCGAGGTTTCCGTAATGATGCGTGCACCATCGGGCCGGACGATGGTTGTAATGTTGCCTCCGCCAGGGCGACGGTGGGTATCCGTCACCTTGCCGAAGCGGCTCAGTCGGCGCGTCTCGTCGCGAATGATAAACGAGCGATTGCCGCTGTGAATGATGCGTCGAGAATCGGGTTCCTCGAAGATCGTGGCGCCGCCTTCCAAGCGGCGCTCCTTGCGGCTGCTCTTCAGTGCGTCGATGTTCGCGTATCCGCCGCTCCGCTCGGCGTCGCGCTGGTCACGTCGCCAACGTTTGCGATCGCCGTCCGAGGCGCCGGTATTGTTGGTCCTGCCCTGGCCGAAGAATTCACGGCCCCCCTTGTCGCGGCGGTCGGTGGTCGCGCTGTCAGGCTTCTTGAATGTCGAAGGAGCCGGTTCGCCCACTCCCGAGCGCTGGTTTGGTGCTGGCGCCAGTGGGCGCTCAACGTCCTTGCGGAAACGCCTCTCGCCGGACCCGTCGCGCTGATCGTTTTGCTCTTTGGTGAACGACTTGGGTCGCGCGTCGGGCTGGACTGCCTGCGGCGCCTGCTGCTGAAGCTGCGGTTGCGGCTGCGGCTGGACGTTCTTGAACCGCTGGCCCCTGTCCTGGCCATTCTCGTCGCCCCTGGCTCTCGGGCCGGGCTCGCCACCTCGGGATTTCGGACCGCCATCGCGATTGCCACGGTCTCGGTTCTGATCGGAAGATCCGTCCTGTCTGCCGTCGTGCTTGCCCTTGTGCTTTCCCTTCTGCTGATCGCGGTCATCATCTTGTTGCTGGCCAGCGCCGGGGCCTCTTTGGGCAAGCTCGTAGCGGCCGCCATTCGCGGGCTCTGCGGTGGCGGCAGCTGCAATCGTCAGGGACGAAGCCGTCAGTGCAAGTCCGGCGGCAAGTGCAGACCGGGCGGGGCGGTGGGATTTTCGCGTTTTCATGTAGTCCTCGTGGGCGACATTGCCTTCGGCGGGACGGAATGGGACATTTGTGGACGTTTGATGGCATGCTTTGCGAGGCGATCGTGCCAACGGCCGGTTGCCTCAGGCAGAATTATCGGGGGTTCTGGGCCTCAAGTGCTCCAACCCGATCTGGTGTGCGACAGCCTGCAAAAAGGCTGACGTCTTGACGCCCAGATGATTTTGTTAGGAATGAGCGCGCGTCGCTGCGGCGCGCCTGTAGACGTGGCTTCTCTCTTTTCCAGGCTAAGCTGTTTTTCCCGGCTTGAAACAAAAATAACGCGTGGCCTCCCCGTGCCGAGGATCCTCATCACCGAACATGTGCATGCCGATGCGCTCGCGCGGCTCAGGCAAGAACCAGACTTCGAGGTCGTCGAGGCGGGCGGCGATCCGGTGATCGTCCGGGAGACCCTGGTGAACGCGCAGGCGATCGGCGTGCGCATTCAGCGAATTGATGCGGCATTGATCAATGCGGCGCCGCGTTTGAGGATCATCGCCAAGCACGGGGTCGGCACCGACAATATAGATCTCGCAGCGGCATCAGCACGGGGGATTGTTGTCCTCAATACACCCGATGCGAACAAGGTTGCGGTGGCGGAGCATGCCATGGCGCTGATGCTGGCTCTGGCGAAGCGGCTGCCAATGCACGATGCCGCTTTGCGGGCAGGAAACTGGCGCTTCCGCGATGCATTGGCGGCAGAGGAGCTGGCCGGGCGCAGCCTGGCCATCCTGGGCTTCGGGCGCAGCGGGCAGGAGCTGGCACGCCGCGCAGCTGCGTTCGACATGTCGCTCATAGCATGGGGCCGATCGGTCGAGCCCGCTGTTGCGGATCGGTACGGCGCGCAGGTGGCCGCGAGCCTTGGCGAGGCATTGGCATCGGCCGATTTCGTCTCGCTGCATACACCGCGCGTCCACGCCTCGCGCCCCCTGCTTGGTGCGGCGGAGATCGGGACCATGCGGCGAGGGGCCTTCCTCGTCAATTGCGCGCGCGGCGGGCTCGTCGACGAACCGGCGCTGGCCGAGGCCCTGAGGTGCAACAATCTTGCCGGCGCGGGGATCGATGTGTTCGATGTCGAGCCGCCTGCGCAGGACAGCCCGCTGCTCGCCCCAGATCTGCCCAATCTCATCCTGACGCCGCACAGCGCTGGAAACACGCGCGAGGCTTCGCGCCGGATGGGCCTCGAGATGGCCGACAACATCATCGCCGGGTTGAACGACCGGTACGACGTGTCACGCATCGTGCATCCCCCGCGCGCGTGAACTCTTCGCATGCAGACCGCGAAGCGCGGTCTCAGTAGATGCGATAGGGGAAATAGCGCCCGACAAGTTCCTCGAAACGGCCGCTCTCGCGCAGGTTGGCAATCGACCGGTCGATGAGCTCCTTCATCTGGCGATCGTTCTTCTTGATGGCCACGGCGATGCCGTCGCCGAAGAATTTCGCTTCCAGGAACGGACCGCCCCGGAATTCGCAGCATTGATTGGAGAGCGTGCCGTTGAGCCAGAACGACAGGCTGATGCCGTCATCGAAAAGATAATCGATCTTGCCATCGGCGAGTGCCTCACGCGCGCTATCGGACGACGGATGCACCTCGATACGGCTGTCGCGGAAGAAGGTCTTCAGGAACGCTTCGTGGGCGCTGCCGCGGATAACCGCGATGCGCTGGCCCTCGAGGCCCTCCGGCGTGATCTCACGCTTGTCGGCGGTGCGACGGACCGCAAAGCGGCCGGGTGTGAACAAGTAGGGACTTGAAAAGTCGACCTGCTGGACGGCCTTGGCGGTGACGCGATGGCCAGCGATGGCGGCATCGGCATCGCCGCGCCGCAAGGCAAGCAGCAACTCGTCCCACGGCTTGACCTGGACGTCGCAGGCGGCTTGAGCCTCCAGGCAAATGGAGCGGGCCAGATCGACGTTGAACCCGGTCAGCTGACCTTCCTCGTCATAGAAGTTGAAGGGCGGGAAGTCGCCCTCTGTCACGAACCTCAGCACGAGGCGGCGGGGCAGGCCGGCGGCATCCTCCTCGCCGGGCGGGATTGCCTCGGTCTGGGCGGCAACGGGACCGGATGCGGCCAGGAGCATCGCAACGCACAAGGCCGCCAGCGCGGCCGCAACCGCGCAGAGACGCGCCAGGGTGCCGGAAGCCGTGGCGGATCCCGGTTGGTGGGCGTTGCATGCGGGCGCCGAGGGGCGCGGCCTCAAGGCCGTGAATGACATCGGGCGGCTCTGGCTCCGCATTGATTCGGTTCTTATGCGCGCATGTTGGTACCAAGTCGGGCATGTGTCACGCGCCGATTGGGTGAAATTGCGACGTGCCCTGGAATGGTTCTGATAGCGGTTCCTGCGCGGTGATGCTCGCGCGAACACCAGCGCATCTTTGTGGTGGCGCAGCGAGCTCCCAGGTCAGATAATCCGTACCAGGGAGTTGGGGCGTGGCACTGGGCGGAGATACCTATTTTGCCGGCGGGGGACGAGACTGTGGTGGCTTGGCGGGGGACGACTCGTCGGCAGCCGGAGCGAGGCTGTGTCAGTTAACTCCTGAGAATAGCTGGGAGAAGGTGTCTCAGTCGGAAACGGCGCGATCGGTGTCGCGACTCGCCAGGCTGCGTCCCGAACTATCCTCGGCAACGCCAATGTGGCGTTGGCAGCGACGAGCGCTGGGGACCGTGGCAGTCGCACTGCTCGGGGCGATGATGCTCTGGCCCGCCGGGCTTGCGGTCATGCTGACACTGCTTTTGGCGATGCCATTCTTTTCAGTGTACCTGCTGCGCTTCCTTGCGGTCGGCTCGGCGCTGCAAGAGGCGGGAAGAGCCGATGTGGATGTACCGGGTAACCGGCTCGCGGATGCCGACTGCCCCACATATGCCGTCCTGGTTCCGCTTTACGATGAAGCGGATGTCGTGCCTGCGCTGGTGGCGGCACTTTCGGCCATCGACTACCCGCAGCACAGGCTGGCGATCCGCCTGGTCGTGGAGGAGGACGACCGGTGTACGCAAGCGGCGCTGGGCCGCCTCGTACTGCCATTGCACATGCGCGTTCTCGTGGTGCCATGCGGCGAGCCGAGGACGAAGCCGCGGGCGCTGGTCGTTGCGCTCGATCAGACCCCCGGCGAGTTCGTTGTCGTTTTCGATGCGGAGGATCTGCCGGAGCCGGATCAGCTGCGGGTTGCAGCGCGCGCATTTCTGAGCGCGCCGGAACAGCTGGTCTGCCTGCAGGCGCGCCTGAATACCTTCAACCCGGACGAGACCTGGCTCACTCGGCAGTTTACGATTGAATACTCGGCACTTTTTGATCTGATCCTGCCGGCGCTGCAGCGATACGGTCTGCCGCTGCCGCTCGGAGGCACCTCGAACCATTTTCGTCGTGCAGCATTGCAGGGCGTGCTGGCGTGGGACCCCTACAACGTGACGGAGGACGCCGATCTGGGTGTAAGGATCGCGCGATTTGGCATGCGTGTCGGCATGATCGGATCGACGACTTGGGAAGAAGCGCCGCCCACACTGCGCATCTGGCTCGGACAGCGCACGCGCTGGCTCAAGGGCTGGATGCAGACCTATCTCGTCCACATGCGTTACCCGAAGGCGCTTCTCCATGAGCTCGGCTGGTGGCCGTTCCTGGGGCTGCAGGCGCTCATGGGTGCCATGATCGCGTCAGCGCTCGTGCATCCCTGGTTCTACGTTCTGCTCGGCTATGAGGCTTACACGGGCGAGCTGCTTGCAGGCTCCAAATCAGACAACGCGCGCCTCCTGTGGTGGCTGGCGCTGGCGAACCTCGTTCTCGGCTACCTGTCAGTCGTGGCGGTCGGCGCCGTGGCCGCGTGGCGACGCGACCGCAAGCGTCTCATCATCCATTTGCCACTGGTGCTGATCTACTGGCTGGCCATATCGCTCGCGGCCTACCGGGCGTTGTTTGAGCTCTTCACAGCACCTTTTCACTGGGAGAAAACGCGGCATCGCGGCTGGCCGGCCCAGCCAAGGGGGGCGCGGCCAGATGGATCCGTCGGAAACGCATGATGTGCGGTGCGATATGCTCCTGTTTCCACGTCAGGGGATTCCTTACGAGAGATAGTGTCTGTTAATTGGTCGGTTGCGCAAAATTGGAGCAAGCTGGGCCTGGATTGTGAGGTGCAGCATGCTTGATCAGACTCAAATTCACGATGTTCTCAACGAAATCCCATTGTTTGCCGGTTGTCCTGACGAGGTGCTGGACGCGATTGCGGCCGTGGCGCGGGAGCGCGATTACGCCAAGGGTGAGGTGATCTACGAAGCCGGCGAGCAGGCCCTGGAGATGTACGTGCTGATGCATGGTCTTGTCAGTTTCAAGACGTCGACGGGTGTCGGTCACCTGTTCGTGGAAACGCTGATGAAGCGCCACATGATATTCGGCTGGGCCGCGCTCGTGCCTGAGCATCCGCGCCGTCTCGGCAGCGCAACATGCATGGATGCGTCTCATGTTCTGGCGATCAATGGCGATCGCATCATGGATATCCTCACCGATCATCCGCAATCCGGCTTCATGGTGATGAAGCGGCTTTGCTCGATGATCGCAAGCACATTTATCGGCAAGTCCCACTCTGCCTAGGCGGAGATCGCCAGCTGGCGCTGCAGGAAAACAGTCAGGGTAACAGGCCCAGCTGATGGGCCGCTATTGTGACCAAACTTGCAGCGCCAATCCAGAGGGCGAGCCTGGTCCAGATGGCGCCGCGGTTTTCGGCCTTGCCGATGCTCGCCACCGTTTCCGGATCGAGCCTCAATCCATCGCGCGACATGGCGGAGAGCGCAGTCAGAGTTGCTTGCGCCTGCGTCATCAACGCGGGCACCTCAGCCAGAACGTGAGCGATGGTGGTGGCGCCCTCGCCGGCCTCCTTGAGGCGGCCACCGACGCCCAGGTTCTGCTGCATCCACTCGCGGGCCACAGGTTCCGCCGCCGTCCACATGTTGAGCTCCGGGTTCAGCGAGCGCGCCACGCCTTCGACGATGACCATGCTCTTTTGCAACATGATCAGCTCGGGCCGGGTCTGCATGTCGAAGACCTCGGTGTAGGCGAAGAGCTGGCCCAGCAGGTCGGCCATCGAGATCTCGTTGGCCGTGCGGCCGTGGATCGGCTCACCGATTGCGCGCAGTGCCTGCGCAAAGACGTCAACCGGGTGATGCGGGGGTACGTAGCCTGCCCAGAAATGCACCCAGGCGGCGCGGCGGTAGTCGCGGTTGATCAGGCCGTGCAGGATCTCCGCGAGGAAGCGACGCTCCTTCGGGCCCAGGCGGCCCATGATGCCGAAATCGACCGCGGCTACGCGGCCCTGCCTATCGATGAACAGATTGCCCTGGTGCATGTCGGCATGGAAGAAGCCGTCGCGCATGGCGTGTTTCAGGAACGAGCGGATGACGACCAGTCCAAGTTCCTTCTTGTCGAGACCGCGCGCGTCGAGCGCTGCGTGATCCGAGATGGGTGTGCCATCGATCCAGTCGAGCGTGAGAATGCGGCGCGAAGTTCGTTTCCAGTCGACGTTGGGTACGCGGAAGCCCTCGTCGCCGGCGATGTTCTCAGCCATCTCAGATATGGCAGCGGCTTCGAGCCGGAGGTCCATTTCCAGCTCCGTCGTTCGCTTCAGGGTGTCGACGACGGCGACGGGCTTCAGGCGCCGCGAAGGCGGGTGGAAACGTTCGATCTGACGGGCGGCGAAGTAGTAGCTATCGAGGTCGGCCTTGAAGCGGCGTTCGACACCTGGGCGCAGCACTTTCACTGCGACTGCGCGCGCTGGTTCACCAGCCTCCTGGACCTCGGCTTTGTGGACCTGTGCGATGGAGGCAGCTGCCACCGGAGGGCCGAAGCTCTTGTAATGGTCTTCCAATCGTCCGCCGAGCGCCGTCTCGATCGCGTGGCGCGCTTGTGCCATGGAGAAGGGTGCCATCCGATCCTGCAGATGCGAGAGGTCCTGGGCAAGTTCGGGACCGATGACATCCGCTCGCGTTGCCAGGAATTGACCCAGCTTGATGTAGGAGGGCCCGAGCGCCGCGATGGCGCTGGAGATGCGCTTTTCCTGTGGGGTGCGGACGCGAAATGGTGCGGTCAGCCAGCGGATCGGCGCGGTGGCCACGAGCGCGACCTTGATGAGCGGCGGCACCGCCATACCCTTCGGCACGAGATGTACGCCGTGCTGGGCGAGCACGAAACCGGCGCGCGCCAGTCGCAAGGTGTTGAGGAGGGCGCCGGGCACCTGAGACACTCCGTCTGGGGCGGTGTCCAGCCGCCGATCGATAAGAAACTCTGGCCGATCTAACCACGGGGGGTGTTGCGGTTGGGTGAACAGATCATGCCAGACAGGGACATCGCCGGGAATAGACGGCGGGTCAAGCGGTCGGAAGAGACAAGGTGACCCGTGACACGGTGACGTGAGAAGGGACCGCCGATGCGCCGCCTGCCTTGCCACCCGTTCAATCGCCGTCGGCGCCGCTGCGCTCCTTTGCCAGTTTGCGAATGTGACCGGTGATTGTCGGGTGGGTCATCTCCAGCCGCAGGAAGTCTTCGCGATGCAACTTAAGCAGTCTGCACTTGGAGCTGGTATGGAACGCGGCATGGTGGGTATCGCCGTGGATCATGGCAACGGTGCCGAACACGTCTCCGGTACCGTAGGCGCGCGTTCCCTTCTCGGAGCGGCGCATGACACGGCCAGAGGCTACGAACCATACGGCATCGCCGGGGCTGCCGTCGTCGACGATCTGCATGTTTGGCGGATAGTTGTGAGCGTGCAGCATCGGGATGATCGCGGCGACGGCGTGGGCATCGAGTTCGGCCAGCATCGGGATGCGCGACATCAGGGACCAGTTGATGACGAAGTCGCGCCTGTTGAGCTCCTGGGCAAATCCCGACGAGATAATGGCGACGGGCAGAGCGAGGATGCAAAGACCGACAACCATGACAATCCCGCCAAACATGCGACCCAACGGCGTAACCGGCACCACATCGCCATAGCCGACGGTGGTCAGCGTTGTAATGGCCCACCACATTGCATCGGGTACCGTGCCGAACTTGTCGGGCTGGTGAGCGTGCTCGAGGTAATACATGCCTGAAGCCGCGAACAATACGGCCGCCGCCAGCAGCAGGAGCGCACCTGCCAGGGCGCGCCGCTCGTTGGAGAGCACGCGGATCAGCGTGTGCATGGCGGGCGAATAGCGAGAGAGCTTGAGGAAACGCACCAGTCGAAGGATGCGCAGGACTCGCAGGTCGATGGTAAAGAACTGCGCGAGATAGAACGGCAAAATGGCCAGAAGGTCGATGATGAGTGCCGGCCGTAGAGCCATCGAAACGCGGGCGCGCGCGGGCGAAAGGCGCTTGAGAAACGGGACCTCGACCGCAACCCACAGACGCAGCAGATACTCCACGGAAAATACGGCAACCGAGAATACCTCGAAGGCGAAAAACTGGCTGCGGTAGGCGTCTTCCAGCGAGGGGACCGTCTCGGCGGTGAACGCCGCGACATTGAGCGGGATGAGAGCAACTATGAACGTGTCGAACGCCTTGGAGGTGCGATCATCGCCACTGCCCATTTCGACGATCTCGTAGATGCGGCGACGAATGCGCGGGATCGCTGACTTGGAGGAGGGTTTCGAGCCGGTGGCGGTGCTCACGTGTGTCTCTCCGTGCTTACCGAGGCGGAGGCTGCCATTCGCGGGCGCTCTCGAGCGGCCAATGCCACAACCGGCGCCGGTTGATCAAGGCAGGTGGAGGCGCGCCTGGGCAAGTGTTTGTTTTTGCGGTGCGCCGTGGAGCCGCAGTGCCGCCGGGGCCCCACGAATCACCTTGCGCGGTGCTTGTCGTTCGACCAAACGGGGAAGGGCTTCAGTCAATTTCGTCTCAACAAGGGAAGCACGAGTGAGAGAGAGCAACCCAGGGGCTGATGCGCAGGATGGCGACGCTGGCGGCCGGTGGGTTCGCACGGTGCGGCTGTTCTCGATCAGCGGCAGGCGGGCGGCCGCCAACGATCCCGTTGCTGCGATCTTCTGGGTCACCATTTCGATGGCGCTTCTTGCCGGCATCTCCACGATCGTGCGCAAGCTCACGCTGATGGGAATGGATTCGCAAGTCGCATTCTTCTGGCGCAATTTCTTTTGCGTCATGTGGATGTTGCCGCTGCTCGCGGTGCGCGGACGCTCGCTGGTGGCGACGCAGCAGCCCCGCCTCTACATCCTGCGTGTGGCGCTGAGTTTCGCATCGGTTTCGGCCTTCTTCTACGCCCTGTCCAAAATCTCGATCGGCGAGGCTACGGCGATCAGCTTCCTGTCGCCGCTGTTCGGAACGCTATTCGCCATCGTCTTGCTGGGTGAGGTGGTGCGGCTCCGGCGCTGGACGGCGCTGGTTGTCGGGTTCGCGGGCGCGATGATCATGTTGCGGCCGTGGGAGGGTTGGGCTGGCAGCGCCGGAACGGGGCTCGGCAGCGGCGAGATGGCGGCACTCGCCTCGGCGATGTGCGTCGGCGTCATTGGCCCGCTGGTCAAGCAGTTGACCAGTGTGGATGACGCCGACCGGATCGTATTCATCACGTCCACATTGATGATGCCCTTGTCACTCGTTCCGGCATTGTTTTTCTGGAGCTGGCCGACGTTCGAGCAATGGCCGCTGGTGATCCTGCTTGGCCTATTCACGGTGCTGGGACACATGACGCTGGTGCGTGGCTACGTCGCGACAGATGCTTCGCTGGTCATGACGTTCAAATTTTCGCGGCTGCCGTTCGCGGTGCTGCTCGGCTATCTGTTCTTTTCCGAAACGATCGCAGCGACGACTTGGCTCGGAGCGTTCGTCATTTTCGTTGCCGGCCTCTACATCGCGAAGCGCGAAGCGGTCGTGCTGAAGGAGAAGAAAAACGGCGGCCGCGGATAGACCTCGACGATCGCCCGATCAAACACGCGCAGGATGGAGCTCTTTGTTCTGAGTATCTTCTGGACGCTGAAGCGGTGCACGCGTCAACCAAATATGTTCTGGGTGGGCAGCCGAGCGTAAAAAAATGCTGGCCCTTAGGCCAGCAGATTTGTTGCCCTCTTGACGTCCGTTCGGATGGTCATGCCGCGAAGGCCTCACATCCAACCGCATATGCGGCTCCCGGCTCTGGTTCTGGCTCGATGACAGGCGCTGTAACCGCTCGAGCCTGCAAAGTTCCCGCAAAATTCTTACCCCGCAGCGGACTCGAGCGGGCCGCAAACTGAACCCACTTGCGCGGCATTGCAAGTGTCGATTGGTCGTGAACAACCGTTTATTATTTGTGTCACGATCGACGCGCGAATCGAGAAGACGAGCATGTCCGACGAGCATGCTTGCGCGATGAGCGACGTCGCATGTTTTGAGCGGGAATCGACACGTGATTCCAGGGATGAACGATGATTGCAGGATGTCGCCGTCAACCCGCGCGCCGGACGCAAATCGGGGAATTTTTTCGTACTACATCTCTACGTTGCGACTCCTTGTGACGCGTGTGCCACAAAAAAATGAAAACAGCGCCGCTGGATGTGCGGCGCTGTCTCAAGAGCGTTTCGACCGCTGCTCTATGGCAGAGCTTCAAACGCAAGATCCGCATACGTCATCAGTCGACGACGGTCTCTCCAAGCTCGTCCTCCAGGACGCTTTCCGGGAAGACGGGATAGACGCCCGCGACCCGTCCCATCTGCTGCGTCAACGCAAGCACCGTATCGATCGTCGGCGTAGCGACATCGACCAGACGGCCCATCTCCTGAACAACGGACAAGAGGGCGTCGAGCTCGATCTGCCGACCCTTCTCAAGATCCTGCAGCATGCTGGTGCGGTGTGCGCCGACGGAGGCCGCGCCGTTGATGCGGCGCTCGATATCGACGCGGAAGTGTGCGCCAATGCGGCGGGCGATTATCTCCGCCTCCTCCATCATCCTGCGAGCGACGCTGCGCGTGCCAGGATCGGTGGCCACCACGTCGAGCGTTGCGTGGGTCAGGGCAGAGATGGGGTTGAAGCAGAGATTGCCCCATAGCTTCAGCCAGATATCATTGCGAATCTCGGGGTAAATCTTCGGCTTCAGGCCGGCGGCATCGAACGCTTCCGAAAGGCGCTTGATGCGCGGTGTCTCTTGGCGCGTCGGCTCGCCCAGGCCGTAGCGGTCGCCGTAGGTGTGCTTGATTACGCCGGGCGAGATGATTTCGGCGGCCGGGTATACGGTGCACCCGATGGCACGCTCGGGGCCCAGCGTGTTCCACTGACGACTACGTGGGTCGACACTTTCCAGCTGGAGGTTCGCGTATTGGCCCTCAAAGCCGTAGAAATACCACCAGGGAATTCCGTTCTGGGCGGTCACGATGGCGGTGTCTGGACCGAGCAACGGCACCATGTTTTCCGCTGCCTCCCATGCCTGGTGGGATTTCAGCGCGACGATCACGTAGTCCTGCGGTCCCAGATCGGCCGGGTTCTGAGCGGCGGGCAGGCGGGCGACCTTCTCCTCACCATTGATGATGAGTTTCCAGCCGTTCGTATTGATCGCTTCCAGCGTCGCCCCCCGAGCGACGACGGAGACGTCGACCCCGGCCAGCTTCATAAGCACGCCGATGTGGGCGCCGATCGCACCGGCTCCGTAGATACAGACTTTCATGGGATTTTTTCCCTCCCTAAAGTTTTCTTGTTTGCTGGTATACCAGATACAAAGCGAGCACGACGGCCCGGCGTCAAGGGGTGACTTGAGAACCGCGATCATTTGGCTCGATCAATTCCCTAGCAGGGGGAGGCGCGGGCCGCCAGGGAGGTTAGGGTCCGGACCGTGGCGGCCTGTGCTACAGTCACCGTCGGGCGCAGGTGGTTGGTGATCCAGATGCGGCTTGCATCCTCTCCCGTTCGGAGCGCGGCGAAGGCAAAGAAAATGCCCTGCCGGGCGATCGCCTGGCAGGGCAGTCGGGAGGAAACGCCAAGTTGGCGCAGGAAACTCAGTTGCCCTCGCTCAGTGCGTTGCGGGCTTGCTGAAGAGGATCTCGAAGGTACGCCGGGCAGCCACGTCGCGCGGCATGTCGCATGCGAGCAGGCCGTCGTAGATGTGTCGGGCCGCATTCGCCTGATGGAAGGCCGTGCTGACCATTCGGAAAGCCGCCTTGATGCCGATCGCGACTGCCGGCAGCGTCGAGGCCGGCTGATGGGACGAGCTCTGGTAGACGCCGTTACCGATCAGATAGGTGGCCATGGGTCGTGTCCTTTCGTGCTCATGATCATCGGACAACTCCGATGCAGCGGCGCCAGTTTGTTTTTTGTGCGCCGCAATAGATATCTGGTATGCCAAGATCGAAAATCAAGCCAGACGGGTCTTTGCATGGGTGCTATGCGTTGATCGTATGGAATAATTTTTAAGAATTCGCCGCTGTGAATTTATTTTGTGCAGATGCACAATGGATTGCCAGACAGATTGCCTCTTGCGTTAATGCGCCATGGTGGTCCCGGCGGGGCTGTTCAGGGGCTGTCAGGCGTCCTATCTGATGGCATTCGGCCGCGGTTCCAGAGGCGTTCCGTTCGGGCCAAAGCCGGCCTGGCTGCCGGCCAGATCGGGTGCCTTGGGGCCATCGGCCTGGGGCCGATTCAATGTTGAGAGATTTGAGCTTGAGCGCACAATCGATCGTCGTACCGGCAGAGTGGGCGCCGCAGCGCGCGATCTGGACGGCTTGGCCGGCCGATCGGAATGAGTGGAATGGCGACCTGGAGGCTCCGCGGCGGGATATCGCGGCGCTCGTCGAAACGCTTCACGATGCGGGCAACTGCGTGCGGGTTCTCGTCAACGGTGCAGAGGCGGAAGCCTCGGCTCGAGCCGCGTTGGGAGATGCAGCGGAGATCGTGCCGGCCAAGTACGGCGACATCTGGCTCCGGGATACCGGTCCGATCTTCGCGCGACGGGGGACGCAGCGGCTGGCGTTGCGATTTGCGACCAACAGCTGGGGCGGCAAGTACGACCTGCCGGACGATGCGACGGTCGGCGACGATATCGCACGGCTGGCAGACGCCCCGGTTCAGCGGTTTGAGTTCGTGCTGGAAGGCGGTGCGGTCGATCACGATGGGGAAGGCACGGTGCTGACGACGCGACAGACGCTGCTCAACCCGAACCGAAATGGCTGGTCCAAAGTGCAGGCCGAAATAGCTCTGTCGGATGCGCTCGGCGCGAAGAAGATCATCTGGATCGACGAGGGCCTGAAGAACGACCATACCGATGGGCACATTGACAACATCGCACGGTTTGTCGGGCCGGGGCGCGTCGTCTGCCAGGCGCCGGCCGGTGCCGACGATCCCAATGCGGAAACGCTCAACGAAATCGCGGCGACGCTTTCTGCGGCGACGGACGCGGCGGGACGAAAGCTGGAGGTGATTGGCATTCCGGGCGTCGGGCTCTATCGCAACCGGCTTGGCGAAGTGGGGCCGGCCTCGCACATGAATTTCATCATCGCCAACGGCGTTGTGGTTGTGCCGGTTTACGGCACGGCGACCGAGGGGGCGGCGCTCTCGGCGCTACAGGCGGTTTTTCCAGACCGCAAGGTCGTCGGCGTTACCTCAAAAGGTCTGCTTGGCGCGGGTACCGCGGGTGGAGGCTCGTTTCACTGCATCACGCAGCAGGAGCCGGCGTAGGGAGGCGGACGACGACCGAGACAGGACGCGATGAGATCAGTGCAAATCCGCCTCTACAGAATGGTGCAGTGTGGTTCAACTGTGCCTGAAAGGCTCCCGCGAGGCGTGCGGGCAACGCCCTGGCGGCGGGACGCGACAGGCGGAAGAGCGCCTTCGTGGAGCACCGAGGCAAATAATCGACGGAGAAGATTGGTGCCCCTGGCCCGACTCGAACGGGCACGTCATTGCTGACAACAGATTTTGAGTCTGCCGCGTCTACCGGTTCCGCCACAGAGGCAAGCTTGGGTCGGCTCGAAGGCGCGCATAATATCCAGTGCAGGGCCTTCGTCAACGAGGGTTTGGAACCAAGTTGCGGCCGTGCGATTGTCCAGCGACAACAGAACGATGGGTCGCACCTTGCCAACCTCAGCAGACAATACGCCGACCGATCCCGAATTCGGCGACACCAGTATCGAGAAGCGCGTCCGCCAAAAGCGGAGAAGAGCGCCGCAGCTCGCGGTGGACGTTCTGGGCGGTATCAGCGATAGCGCTTATGTGCGCCGGCTTCTGATTGCCATCCTCCTGGTGGTGCTGACCGTGGCGCTTTGGAAGGCTGCGGACATCCTATTGCTGGTGTTCGGATCGATCCTCTTCGCAATCGGGCTTCGCAGGTTCGGGGAAAGGATCTCTCACCTCACGGGGATGAGCCAATCGGCAGGGGTCGGGGTGGCGCTGATCGTGATCGTCGGCGTCGTTGTCGCCGTGTCGGTGATTTTCGGCGCGCAGATCTCGTCGCAACTTTCGGAAGTGGCCAAACGCCTGCCAGCTGCCATGGAGCGCTCCCTCAGCACGAACAACGCTGAATCGTTGAAGTCGCTTTTCCAGGGCTCCGAGATCGGCAACCTCGTTTCCAATGTGGTGACCTGGGGAACGACACTGGTCGGTGCGATCACAAGCGCCGTACTCGTGCTTGCGGCCGGCATCTATATCGCGCTCGATCCGGAGCGTTATCGCGACGGCTTTCTTGCCCTGATCCCCCCGGATCGAACCAAGGCTGCAGCGGAAGCGATGGACGAGGCGGGGCTGGCGATGGGCCGCTGGTTTGCCGGACAGTTGATCGCGATGGTGATGGTTGGCACCATGGCAATTGTCGGGTTGTGGCTGATCGACGTGCCTGCGGCGATCGGCCTGGGATTGATTGCCGGCCTTCTGGAGTTCATTCCCATGCTCGGGCCGATCGCAGGTGCGGTGCCTGCAGTGCTGATAGCCAGCTTGCAGGATACGAGCACAGCGCTTTGGGTGGTTGCACTGTTCGTTCTCATCCAGCAGATCGAGAGCAACGTGGTGATGCCGCTGGTCACGGGCAAGCTGGTCGAGATGCCGGCAGCGGTCGGCATCTTCAGTACGCTGGCAATGGGCGTCTGGTTCGGTCCGCTGGGCCTCCTGTTCGGCTACCCGCTGGCCATTGCAGCGAATGTGCTCATCCGGAAGCTCTATGTGCGCGATCTGCTGGGCAAGGAAGCGCCCCTGCCATCGGAGTCGGAGGGCGCCTGAAGACAGCGCGTCGCGGCCCTGTTGCGTAGTGTTCAGATTTGCCCGGCACGCGACCAATCGGTGCGTCATTCCCAACTCAGCGATTGTATCAGATACACGCGGCGATGGATGCACTGGATTTCGGCGACCGTGACCTCGTCGCCGGCAGTCAGCCCGCCTGCGTTGGTGACATTGTAGGCGACGATCTCGCGACCGTCCGCAAGCATAACCACAGCGGACACCTCACCCGACATGCCTTCGCCTGGGCTCATCGACAAGCGCCAGTGGCGGAAAGTTCCGGTGTAGTGTGCGGAAGGGGTCAAAGCGCAGTCGCGAGGGGAGTCTTCGGTCGGTCTGCGCATCAGCCAAGCTGAGAGCGCGGCGATAATAAGCAGAGCCGCACTGCCAGCCAGCAGCCAGGTCCGCCAGGTCGTGCTCGTGCTTGGAGGCATGCCGTCTCGTCCGCGAGGTCGCTACCCGGAGCCATTCGAGCCGTTGACGCTCGAAAGTGCAACACCTCGCAGGTCGCGGAGGCAATAATCTTTACGAGATTTGTTCGCGCTCCCAGCCGGCGCTACACGGCCGTGGGGTTTCGATCGGCCTCAGCGAGGGCTAGCGCAGTGTAAAGGTAGTTCGGCCGCTCAGATGATGGTGCTCAGTCACCTCGATGCGGTCACCGATGTGTGGATCACGGGTACGATTGGCGAGTACGGTGACGTGGCGGCCATCGTCCAGCTTGACGCTGATTTCGAGGCCGTCCATCGCGCCCTTACCGGCAAAGGTGGCAACTTTGTCCACAGTGCCGGCGACTTTCAGCTTGGTCTCGTGGGCGTCAAGGTCAACCAGCAGGAAGCCGCCGACGACCGCTGCCAATATGACCGCGGCGATGCCGAATATTCGCAGGTGGCGCATGCGAATTTCGCGGTCGAGCCGCTGGCGGGTCTCATGTCTCATGTCTCGTGTTCCTCGAGATCAGGCCGCTTTGGCTTCGCCGGCGACGAGGCGGACGATGTCGGCCATGATGTCATTCAGCTGGAAGTCCTTCGGAGTGTAGACGGCGGCAACGCCGAACGCCTTCAGCGTCTTTTCGTCCTCAGGAGGGATGATGCCGCCAACGACGAGGGGGACATCATCCAGGCCTTCCGAGCGCATGCGCTCCATAACCTCCTTGACGAGCGGAACGTGGCTGCCCGAAAGGATCGACAGGCCTACGACGTGGACGCTTTCATCCACGGCAGCACGAACGATCTGAGCGGGTGTCAGACGGATTCCCTCGTAGACAACCTCCATGCCGCAGTCGCGCGCGCGCACGGCGATCTGCTCAGCGCCGTTGGAGTGGCCGTCAAGCCCCGGCTTGCCGACGAGGAACTTGATACGACGCCCGAGCTTGTCGGAAACGATCTCGACGGAAGCACGTACGGCATCGAGCGCCGTGTTCTCGCGATGAACAGCCGCAGCTGCAACTCCGGTCGGCGCGCGATATTCGCCGAAGATCTCGCGCAACAATCCACCCCATTCACCGGAGGTGACGCCGGCCTTGGCGCAGGCGATCGAAGGCTCCATGACGTTGCGACCTTCCCGGGCCGCTCTTTCAAGGTCGGCGAGTGCGGCTGTCACGGCCTTCTGGTCGCGAGCGGCACGCCATACCTTCAGGCGCTCGATCTGCTCTTCTTCAACCGCAGGATCGACGACCTGGATCGCGCCATCGCCGCCCGACAGGGGAGAGGCCTCCGTTTCTGTCCAGCGATTGACACCGACGACGACCTGCTCGCCACTTTCGATGGCGGCAAGGCGGGTGGTGTTGCTCTCGACGAGCTTGCGCTTCATGTAGTCGATGGATGCGACCGCGCCACCCATCTTCCCGATGGCCGAGAGCTCGGATCGGGCTTCGTCCTTCAGCGCCTCCACCTTGCGCGTAATCTCGGCCGAACCGTCGAAGATGTCGGCGTATTCCAGCAGGTCGGTCTCGTATGCAAGGATCTGCTGCATGCGCAGCGACCACTGCTGATCCCAGGGGCGCGGCAGTCCGAGCGCCTCGTTCCAAGCCGGTAGCTGAAGCGCGCGGCAGCGCGCGTTCTTCGACAGGGTTACGCCAAGTGCGGCGATGAGAATGCGGTAGACGTTGTTCTCCGGCTGCTGTTCCGTAAGTCCCAGGGAGTTCACCTGTACACCATAGCGGAACATGCGATTCTTGGCATCGGTGACGCCATAGCGCTCACGGGCAATCTCGTCCCACAGCTCGGTGAAAGCACGCATCTTGCAGACCTCTGTGACAAACTTGAGGCCTGCGTTGACGAAAAAGGAGACGCGACCGAAGACGTTGCCGAAACGATCTGCGGGCACCTCGCCGGAAGCCTTCACCGTGTCGAGCACGGCAATTGCCGTCGCCAGTGCAAACGCCAGCTCCTGTACGGGCGTCGCACCCGCTTCCTGCAAATGGTACGAGCAGACGTTGGTCGGGTTCCACTTCGGCACGTTGGCGGTGGAGAAAACAATCGTGTCCTTGATGAGCTTCAGCGATGGCTCAGGAGGGAACACGTAGGTGCCGCGCGAGAGGTATTCCTTGATGATGTCGTTTTGGATGGTGCCGGTCAGCAGTTTGCGGTCGGCGCCCTGCTCGTCGGCTACGGCGACGTAAAGCGACAGCAGCCACGCTGCGGTAGCGTTGATCGTCATGGATGTATTCATCTGCTCAAGCGGGATGCCGTCGAGCAGGGTCCGCATGTCGCCAAGGTGGGAGACGGGAACGCCCACCTTGCCAACCTCTCCGCGGGCGAGTTCATGGTCGCTGTCATAGCCGGTCTGGGTGGGCAGGTCGAAGGCGATGGACAATCCGGTTTGCCCCTTGGCAAGGTTCATCTTGTAAAGCGCGTTCGATTTGGCGGCGGTAGAGTGACCGGCGTAGGTGCGGAAAAGCCAGGGCTTGTCCTTGACGGGTGCGTTGGCGTTGGCAGCGGTCTTCTGCGTCGAGGCGCTTGTCTTGTCAGCCATGCCTGTTCCCTTGGTGCTTCGAGATGGTTCTGGAGGGACGCATCATGCTCCAATCGACGCAGCCATGTGTCGGCCTGACCCGCGGATGCGCCGCCTCGAGCGGATATCGGCGCATAGGCTACAAGAGCGAATGCTGCAAAGCAAAAGGGTCTTTCGGTCAGGGCGTGTCGCGGCTGCAGCACGAAGGCTATTGCGCTGCGACATGAAGACTAGCGGACGTTCAAGCATTCACAGGCGATTGAGCGCACACGCCGTCGAGCCCGGTTCCAAGGGGACTGAGCCGAATGGGCCATTGGTGAGGTCGTACTGTGGTGGGCGGTAGAGCGTCGGCCGCATCTTACGGGCGGCGCGCGACCTTGGGCCGATTTGCGTTCGCTGCGGAATTTGCCACACGCATCAGGATCAGGCACACGAAGAGCCCGACGATCATGCCAATGGTGCTCAGCGCGATCAGGTTTGTTTCGGGCTCGGTAAGCGGGGACACCGCATATTTGTAGCTCACGAAGTTGAGGACGATGGCGCCGCTCTGGAATGCCAGCATGAACATTGCGGTCATCATGCGGGATTCGACAATCTGCTGCATGATGTAGCCGGCCACAGCTACCAGTGACGCGATGATGATCCACGTCGACGTGTTTAACGTGCTGATGTAGGTGTAAAAATCGTCCATGTGCCAGTCGTCTCCGCAGACTTCTAGCGCCTCATTCGAAAAACGGCGCGTCGGCATACCGGGGGTCAGATTAGCTCGGTGTCGTTAACAATTGGTGCAAAGGCTGCGACGCGTCGCCTGCGGGGGCTTTATTGCAGCGCAAAAACGTGCTTCTCTCCGGCCTCGGGCCGCTGTGCTGCGCTGCGTCGTTCAAGGGGGTGACTGGGTGCAGGCGGCCTAAACAGACATCCGGATCGAACCGGATACGCCACCAGACCGTGCCGGGAGACGAATCTATCATGTCGAGCCTTAGCGCCGCCAAGAAGACTGACGACGAAGCCGGGCTCAGCGCTCCGGCAATCGGAACCGCCAAGAAGGACCTTTACGAGGTCGGTGAGATTCCGCCGCTCGGGCACGTGCCCAAAAACATGTATGCCTGGGCGATACGTGAAGAACGCCACGGCGAGCCCGATACAGCGATGCAGGTCGAGGTTCTGCCCACGTGGGAACTCGACAGTCATGAGGTGCTGGTTCTCGTGATGGCGGCGGGCGTCAACTACAACGGCGTGTGGGCATCGCTCGGCACGCCGATCTCGCCGATCCGCGACGTGCACAAGAACCCCTATCACATTGCCGGTTCGGATGCCTCGGGCATCGTCTGGGCCGTCGGCTCCAAGGTCAAGCGCTGGAAGGTCGGTGACGAGGTCGTCATCCACTGCAACCAGGACGATGGTGACGACGAGGAGTGCAACGGCGGCGATCCCATGTTCTCCACCTCGCAGCGCATCTGGGGCTATGAGACTCCTGACGGCTCGTTCGCCCAGTTCGCGCGAGTTCAGGACCGCCAATGCCTGGAGCGGCCCAAGCATCTCACATGGGAAGAGGCAGCCTGCTACACGCTCACACTCGCCACGGCCTATCGCATGCTGTTCGGCCATCGTCCGAACGTGTTGCGGCCGGGCCATAACGTGCTGGTATGGGGCGCCTCGGGAGGCTTAGGCTCGTTTGCCGTGCAGCTGTGCGCAACGTCGGGCGCCAACGCTATCGGCATCGTGTCGGAAGACGACAAGCGCGATTTCGTCATGCAGCTTGGCGCCAAGGGTGTGATCAACCGCAAAGACTTCAACTGCTGGGGGCAACTGCCCAAGGTCAACACGCCCGAATACAACAACTGGATGAAGGAGATGCGCAAGTTCGGCAAGGCCATCTGGGACATCACCGGAAAGGGCGTCAACGTCGATTGCGTGTTCGAGCATCCGGGCGAGGCGACGTTCCCAGTATCGGTCAACGTCGTGAAGCGCGGCGGCATGGTCGTCATCTGTGCAGGTACGACGGGCTACAACCTCACCATGGATGCGCGTTATCTGTGGATGCATCAAAAGCGTGTTCAGGGCTCGCACTTCGCCAATCTCATGCAGGCGAGCCAAGCCAACAAGCTGGTTGTCGAACGCCGCATCGACCCGTGCATGTCTGAGGTCTTCCCCTGGCTGCAGATTCCCAAAGCGCACATGCGCATGCTGCGCAACCAGCACAAGCCGGGCAATATGGCTGTGCTGGTCTCCGCACCCACGACGGGACTGCGAACCTACGAGGACGTTCTGGAAGCTTCGGAGCAGCGCTTCGGAAAGGGTTGAGGCTTCAGTCGCCCGAGGATCCGCTTCGTGCGGGGAAATTACGCCAAGCCCAGGAGGCGGCCGTGAAGGCTGCCTCTTTTGCATTTTTGCATTGATGTGCGCTGAGAATGCGGGGGAGAGATCTGATCCAGACAGGTTCGCAACGCAACAAATCGGGTTCGAGTCAGGTGGAATCAATCGGCGGCGTTTGGGCCAGCTAATACGTGTCGCGAATTTTTTGAACCTTAATTCGCTCCTGACGCCTTAGGACGTTGTTTTGTGGAAGTCGTGGCTGCAGGACCGCTGCGCACTTTTGCGCGACGTGCATCGGGGGAACGCTTCGCCCTAGAATCATCGCCGCCACATTGCCATTCGTGCGCTTATCCATTTCGAGTGGTGACGTCGGCAATTGCGATTTTCGGCTTTCTGGCTCGGCGCTGGGATCGCGCTTCGAATGCCGGGCGTTCCGCAGGCGGAAATCAATCAGACTTCTCGACATTATTATTGTGCAATAATTTGCAATTGGTCGAGGCGAATGGTTTTGCGGCAACAGCTGGTCAAAAAACATTCTTATTTTCGAATTGGTACATTGGCGAAGCGAATTCAACGTGTTTTATATTTTTCGCATGCCGAAAATAACTACAAAATCGGCCTCCGAATAGGTTTGGGGTTCGGAAGAAAATTGGCTTCTGTTACGGTGTCCGCCCGGTCAATTTCTTAAATATCTGCCCTGCGAGTCCCGCGGAGGCAGCCAGGTAGCCATTGTCAATAGTGCCTGACTTAATTGCGAATGCGCCGAATTGAAACCTATTCCTGAAAGGATGAGGCAGATGCCGAAAGTCAGCCTAGCTGTATTTACAATCGCGGCGGCCGCGATATTTGCGATGATGCCTGCGGCGAAAGCCGGAGAAATAGAACAGGCGCATGCAACACTCGAAAGAATTGAGCTCGATCGCGTTTCCGCGAATGACGAGGCGGGTTATTTCTACGGGGAAATGATGCGTGCGCAATCAATGATCCAATGGCACGCCTGGATGGGGCAGGTCAGAAGCGGGCAGATGTCTGAATCCGGCTGCGATCGCCCGCCGACGCAAGGTGCCTGGGCGCAGTGCATGGGGCTCTACAACGATCTGCAGGCGCATGCCCGCTGGCGGGACTATCTGGGTTCGGTCGCGGAAGAGAGCAAGGCTCGCCATATGGCAGCGGTCCAGCGCCTGGCCGAGATCGATCGCGCCGGTCACTGGTGGCACACACGTCTTGCAGCCCTCACGGCTGGCGGAGCTGATTTCGCTACCGGGCCGATGCTGCGCGCACCGATCGAGACCGGCTCAATCGGCGGGTCGCGGTGGTCGCGGGTCGTCAGGTAACCGCAGTGCCCGGTCGAGTGGCGGACATGCCTGCTGCATATTTCCTTTATTGCGAGAGTAGCAAGGCAGTTCGCCTCTCGGCCGACCCACACGCCCCTTGACGTGTTGCTGCCGTCGCGCTTTCCCATGATCGGAAAGCGCCGGTGATAGTGGAGGTTGGCGGTGATGAATGCAGCGGTGAACCCAGGGCCGGCCATGTCCAGGGGCGGCGATATTGCGCCGGCGGAGCGGCGGCGGATCATCTTTGCTAGCGTGGTCGGTACTACGATCGAGTTCTACGATTTTTATATCTACGCGACCGCAGCGGTATCCGTATTCCCGCTGCTGTTCTTTCCCAAGGGCGAAGGAACGGCGGCGTTGCTCGCCTCGATGGCGACGTTCGGCGTGGCGTTCGTCGCGCGGCCGATCGGCTCGATGCTGTTCGGGCATTTCGGCGATCGCGTGGGACGAAAGGCGACGCTGGTCGGATCGCTGCTGATGATGGGACTGGCGACGTTCCTCATCGGCCTGCTGCCGACCTACTACCAAGTCGGCCTCTTTGCGCCTGCGATGCTGACCATCCTGCGTTTCTGCCAAGGACTGGGGCTTGGCGGGGAATGGTCTGGCGCCGCGCTACTCGCGCTGGAGACGGCGGAGCCCGGCAAACGCGCGCGTGCCGCGATGTGGCCGCAGCTCGGTGCTCCATTCGGGTTCCTGCTGGCGAACGGATTCTTTCTCGGGCTGACCGTCGCGTTCGGCTTTAATTCGGGATCGGCGCAAGCGGGCGACAGCTTTGTAGCGTGGGGCTGGCGGGTTCCGTTCCTCGTCTCGATCGTGCTGGTGCTTCTCGGGCTCTACGTGCGTCTCAAGCTCAACGAGACTCCGGTGTTCGCCCGCGCAGTGGAGCGCGGCGAGACGCTGAAATCGCCGCTGGCCTCCGTCTTTCGCAACAATCGGCGCGAGCTGGTGCTCGGCACATTCGCGATGGTAGCCACCTATTGCCTCTTCTATCTGATGACGACGTGGGTGCTCTCGTATGCGATCGGCAAGCGAGAGCTGGGGTTCCTTGGGATCGGCTATCGCGACTTCCTGTTGCTTCAGCTCGTCTCGGTGCTGTTTTTTGCCGCCTTCATTCCCGTCTCGGGGCATCTGGCCGACAGGTTCGGACGGCGTTCATTCCTTATCGTCGTAACGGCTGCGATCATCGCATTCGGTCTTTCGTTCGGCTGGTTTCTGTCGCCACAGGTGATGGGAGCGGGGGCGGACGCGAATCAATGGCTCATGCTAGCGTTCCTGAGCATCGGCATGATCCTGATGGGATTGACGTTCGGGCCGATGTCGGCGCTGCTGCCGGAGATGTTTCCGACCAATGCGCGCTATACCGGTTCAGGCGTAGCCTACAATCTCTCTTCGATCATCGGAGCGGCATTGACGCCATTCGCGGCTACGTGGCTCGTGATCAATTTCGGGGTAACGGCGGTGGGCTACTATCTCGCGTTCCTCGCATCGACGACGCTGCTATCGCTCTTTTTGAGCCGCGAGACGAAAGACACGAACCTCGACACCATGGCCGACGAAACCGCTGACGATGCGGCGACCGTCGCCATTGAAGCGACTTCGCCGTGACGGCACGCGGCGTCGGTGGTGCTTCAATCAGGTCAGCCGTCATCGATCTCGACCCGGACACCGGCAGCGGCCAAAATCATGGCCACGTGCTCACTGCGGCGGCGGAACTCCGCTGAGTCGCTGCTTAGTCCAGCGCATACGCCGCCCGCAAGCATCTCCGCAGTCAGGCGGAACACGCTCGCCTGACTTTCGTGGTCGTCGCGTGCTTCGGACGAGGCGAGCACCACGCCACCTGCCAGCGTCGAGCCGCTCAGCGCATCGACCAGAACGAAACTGCCAAGCTCATCGTGAGCTTCGAATGGTTCGAGCACGGCGTGCCGCGCCAGGGTGATCCGGGCCAGCGCAATGTCGTTTGCCGCGCAGTCGTGGCTGGCGATCTCCGCCATCGTATCGAGGTCGAGCAGCCGGTTCATTTCGAGGCCGGAAACAGGAACGGTATCCGTTGCGGTTTGCAGCAGCACGCCGCTCGATCGGCTGAGGGGGACGTCGGCGAGCCAGACCAGCCGTGCGGTCAACTGGAGCGACAGGCGTGGCGGATCGACCGGATCGACGAGAACCGTGCCACGGGCGATATCGAGATCGCGGTCGAGTTCGATGACAATCGCTTCGCCGGCTTGAGCGGTGAGGCGCTCGCGATCCATGGAGACGATGCGGCGCACGGCGGCCTGCTGTCCTGTAAGGGCGTCCTGCAGTGGCGCGCCGACGGTGATGCGGCCGGAGCTGACCGTTCCGGCGATGCCGCGGAAATCGCCTCCATCCCGCAGCACCATCTGCACGGGCATGCGAAATTTTCCGGAATGTTTCTGGTGGCGCCCGGTAGCGGTGGACAACTGCTCGATGAGTGTGGGGCCTGTGTACCAGGGCATAGAATCGGATTTGCGCGCGACATTGTCGCCAGCCTTTGCCGCAACCGGTATGGCAACGGCATCATCGAAGCGGAAGCGCGCGGCAAGCTTGCGGAACTCCGCTTCGATGTCCTGGAAGCGCTGCTCGCTCCAGTCCACGAGATCCATCTTGTTGACGGCGAGAATGACGCGCCGCAAACCGACGAGTTCGAGGATTGCCGCGTGGCGACGCGTCTGCCGTTTCACGCCGTGGCGTGCATCGACCAACATGATGGCGATATCGGCGTGCGATGCGCCGGATGCCATGTTGCGCGTGTACTGCTCATGGCCTGGACTGTCGATGATAACGTGACGGCGCGATCGGGCATCGAAGTAGCGCCAGGCTATGTCGATCGTGATGCCTTGCTCGCGTTCGGCGACAAGACCATCGACGAGAAGGGAGAGGTCCGGAACGCCGGCGGGGCCGGCAGACGCCAGAAGGCTTGCGCGCGTGTCGTCGGGCAGGTCGGACGCATCCCAGAGCAGGCGGCCGATGAGGGTGGACTTGCCGTCGTCGACCGAACCGCAGGTGAGGATGTGCACGATGCCAGAAAGCTCGTATGGATAGGCCGGTCGTGCGTGGCGCAGGACATTGTCCGCGGCGCTTTCGGACCCGGCGCTCTTCACGGCAATGGATGCGGACATCAGAAGTAGCCCTCTTGCTTCTTGCGCTCCATGGCGCCCGTCTGGTCGTGATCGATCAGGCGGCCGCTGCGTTCCGACGAGCGGGCAGCAAGCGTCTCGCAGACTACGCTCTCCACATCGGTTGCGTTGGACGCAACGGCTGCTGTGAGCGGCCAGCAGCCAAGCGTGCGGAAGCGTACGAACCGGGAAACGATCTGTTCTCCGGCCAGTAGCGGCATGCGATCGTCATCGCGCACGAGGATCTGGCCGCCGCGTTCGACGGTCGGGCGGTTTGCTGCCATGTAAAGCGGCACGATGTCGAGCTTCTCGCGCAGGATGTAGCGCCACACGTCGCGCTCGGTCCAATTCGACAAAGGGAATACGCGCGCGGTTTCGCCGGCGCCGAGGCGGCCATTGAGCAGACGCCACATCTCGGGCCGTTGCCGGCGAGGATCCCAGCGATGCCCAGAGCGGCGGAAGGAGAAGACGCGTTCCTTGGCGCGGCTCGCCTCCTCGTCGCGCCGCGCACCGCCGAGGGCGGCGTCGAACTTGTGGCGATCGAGCGCCTGCCTCAACGCAGCGGTCTTCATCACGTCCGTGTAGAGCGAGGGCGCGTAATCAAATGGATTGATGCCGCGCTCCACACCTTCGGCGTTGATGTGGACGATGAGGTCGAGGCCGAGTTCGCGCGCGGTCCGGTCGCGGAATGCGATCATGTCGCGAAATTTCCACGTCGTATCCACGTGCAGTACCGGGAACGGCACGCGCTGTGGATAAAACGCCTTGCGTGCGAGATGCAGCAGCACCGTCGAATCCTTGCCGATCGAATAGAGCAGCACAGGCCTGCGGAACTGTGCCGCTACCTCGCGGAAGATGTGAATCGCCTCGGCCTCGAGAAGGTCGAGATGGGATGGCAGAGTCGTCATTCGGCGGCCTCCGCCGGGAGCCGTCGCGTGTGGAGGCCGCATTCCTTGTGGTCGGGGGCTTCCCACCACCAGCGGCCAGCGCGAATGTCTTCTCCGGGAAGAATGGCGCGGGTGCACGGCTGGCAGCCGATAGACGGATATCCGCGCGCATGGAGTGCGTTGGTGGGTACTTGGTTGTCTTGGACATAGGCATCGAGCCGCGCGAGCGGCCAGTCGGCAAGCGGGTTGATCTTCAGCAAGCCGAGATCGTAGTCGCGTGCGGTGAATGGCACGGCGATACGGCTGCCGGACTGCTCGCGCCTCAGACCGGTTATCCAGGATGCGGCACCAGCCAGTGCACGGCGCAGCGGTTGTACCTTGCGCGTCTCGCAGCACGATTTGCGTGCGACGACAGAAAGTCGGAAGCCGTGAACGCCATCGCGAGCGACGATCCGCTCGACTTCGAACGTATCAGGCGCGACGACACGGATCTTCAAGCCGTAGCGCTTTTCGGATGCTGCAATCGTGTCGAGTGTCTCGGGAAACAGCCGGCCCGTGTCGAGCGTGAAGACGTCTACGGGTGCGCGCGTCGTGGCGATGGCGTGCAGTATCGCCTGATCCTCCAGGCCAAGACTGGTCGAGAATGCGATGCGGCCCTTGGTGCCGTCGGCGATGAGAACGATCCGTTCTTCCAGGGAGCCAGCGGCGGCAAGACGCGCGGCGAGCACGTCGTTATCGTGGTTGGTGGCATTGTTGTAGGCGGTGAAGCTCATGGTGAATGTCCTGCCTTCGTTCATTCGACTGCTGCAAGAACGCGCGGTGAGGTTGCGCGGCGTCTCAGGTCTCCGTGAAGTGCGGGTGATTGGTACATTCGCGACATTCGGGTGGGGGCAGAGCGCTCGAGGGCACGGATCGTGGCGGCATCGGCGATCCCGAATGACGTGAACCCGCACCGCACCATAAGCGGCAACTGGTCGAGAAGGATGTCGCCCGTGGCGCGCAGTTCATTTGCGTAGCCCCAAAGTTCGCGCAGACGGCGCGCCGTCGAATAGCTGCGGCCGTCGGTGAACTTCGGGAACGGGAGCGCGATGAGCGCGAGACGCTGGAGCTCATCGTTCTGCGGATCGATGTCGTCGTTCGGCACGAGGTATACGCCGATCGTTCCCGGTTCGCGGCCGGACAGCTCAGTCCTTTCCGCGCGCCAGCGAGCAATCGAGACCAGCGCCAGGCCGTCGGCCGGCAAAGCCTCGTCATCGCGGAGCTGCCGCCAAAGATCGATCTCGAAGGACTGGCCGTTCCAAATCCGTGCCGCGCGCGCAGCGGCGGCACCGGTCACAGAAGTTTTCGTTCGTTCAGACATGCTGTGCCTCCAGCTGCTTTTCGCGGCGATGCGCGCCAGCCTTGCGCGGACCGTAGAGCGCATTGTGGAATGAGTTTTTTCCGAGCCTGCGGTACGCCTCGAGGAAGGTTTCCGAAGCCGATGTGCGCAGGTGCAAGTAGGTGTCGATAATCACTTCGATGGCATCAGGAACCTCGTCGGCGGCAAAGCTCGGACCCAATATGTCGCCGATGCTGCCGTCGTCGCCGGGGCTGCCGCCGAGCGTGATCTGGTAGTGCTCGGTGCCTTTCTTGTCGACGCCAAGGATGCCGATGTTGCCGACATGGTGATGTCCGCAGGCGTTGATGCAGCCCGAAATGTTGAGACGCAACGGGCCGATCAGCTCGGCACGCGCGGGATCGGCAAACCGCCTGGCGATCTGATGTGCGATCGGGATCGATCGTGCGTTGGCAAGGTTGCAGTAGTCGAGGCCGGGGCAGGCGATGATGTCGGTGACCAGTTCAGTGTTGGCGGTGTGCAAACGATAGGCAACAAGCTGGTCGTAGACGACTGCGAGGTCGGCGATGGCGACATGCGGCAGGACCAGGTTCTGCTGGTACGTGACGCGCAACTCGCCGTGGGAGTGGCATTCGGCGAGGTCCGCCACGACTCCCATCTGCTCTGCATTTGCGTCGCCCGGAATCTTTCCGGGCTCTTTCAGAGACACGTTGACGATCGCATATCCCGGAGTGCGATGGGGCAGCACGTTGCGACGCAGCCAGCGGTCGAATGCCGGATCGTTGCGCCGTCGCGTCTCCACGGCCGCGTCGCGGATCGGTGCCGGCTCGAGGGCAACCGGCACAAACCGGGCGCGGATGCGTTCCAGTTCCGCGGCGGGCAGGTCGATCGACGTCTTGTCGATGAGGCTCCACTCGGCTTCGACCTGGCGGCGCAATTCGTCAATGCCAAGCGCGTTCACGAGGATCTTGATGCGCGCCTTGTAGATGTTGTCGCGCCGTCCGTGGAGATTGTAGACGCGCAGTATGGCTTCCAGATAGGAGAGCAGATTCTCGTAGGGTATGAAGCTCGATATCTCCTGCGCGAGATATGGCGTGCGCCCCTGCCCGCCGCCGACCAGCACACGGAAGCCGAGACGACCGCCGGGTGCGCGCACGATCTTCAGGCCGATGTCGTGGAATAGGGTTGCGGCCCGATCCTCTGCGGCACCTGTAATGGCGATCTTGAACTTGCGCGGCAGGAAGGTGAACTCGGGATGCACGGTGGACCACTGACGCAGCACCTCGGCCCAGATGCGCGGGTCTTCGATCTCGTCGCTGGCGACGCCCGCATATGGATCTGTCGTGACATTGCGAATGCAATTGCCGCTGGTCTGGATGGCGTGCATGCCGACGTCGCTCAGGGACTCGATGATGTCGGGTGCGTCCTCCAGGCGAATCCAGTTGAGCTGCAGGTTCTGGCGGGTGGTGAAATGGCCGAGCCCCTTGTCCCAGCGGCGCGCGATCTCGGCGAGCCGGCGCAACTGCCCCGCGGAGAGGACGCCGTAGGGTATGGCGATGCGGAGCATGTAGGCGTGCAGCTGGAGGTAAAGTCCGTTCTGCAGACGCAGCGGGCGGAACTGCTCCTCGGTCAACTCCCCGGCAAGACGCCGTGCCACCTGATCGCGGAACTGGCGGGCGCGATCACCGATGAAGCCGAAATCGAATTCGTCGTAGCGATACATGTCGGGTTCCTTCAGACGGTGGGTGCGTGTGCAGCGCGGATCTTTTCGCGAACGGAAAGCGGCTCGGCACACCCCCCAACGATGCGGACAGCGAACGCATAGACCGACGTGACCAAGTTGCGCGCCACTGCTTCGGCGGCGATCTCTTCCAGGCGTTCGAGGGCTTCGGCGTCCGATGCGACGGCGGCGCGGCCGATCTTTTCGACCCAGCGGCCTTCGCCATCGAGATAGACGACGGTGCCGGTGTGGAGTTCGTTGGCGGTGACAACTTCTGGCATTGGGTCGCTCTTGCGGTGTTCAGGGTCCATGTCTGGCGTTGGCCGCCATTTCTCTCCGGTGGTGAGGGTCAAGCTGCCGATTTCGTGTTTGGCCACGGCAGTTGGCTGTCGGGCTGCAACGCGACCTCGAGACCGTCGATCGCGTCGGTCATCACGATCTGGCAAGCGAGTCGCGATGATTCGTCAGCGCCGGGAACTTCATCGAGCTTGGCCAGTTCGTCGTCGCTCGGCGGGGGGAGCAGGTCTTGCCATTGCGCCGGAATACGAACGTGGCAGGTTGCACAGGCTCCGGCGCCGCCGCACTGGGCTTTGACCGGTAGGCCATGCGCGCGCATCAGCTCGACGAGATGCATTCCGGCGATGGCGCCGTGCTCGCGGCGGAGGCCGTTCGCCAGCCGGACTGCAAGCCGCAGCAGCGGGGTTTCATCATCAACAGTTTGGCTGCCGACAAGGCTGGACAGATTTGTTTGCATCGCACGCTCCGTTCGAGATGCGGCGCAATATAGTAGAAAAATTGTTCCTTGAGTCGATGATATCGAAATAAATACGGAATTTTATTCCTGCCATCCATATAAGAAGGAATTTTCTTCTTTAGGCCGGTGCGGCGCGGCTTGCGCTTGCCGCGTATGGACAGATGCGCGATTTCGCATATCTTGATGCTTTACCGGGTGCAGACGATGCGGGTTCAAGGAAAATGGCGGACGATCATGGCCCGCGACAGAGGGTTTGGGCTACTGATCCAGGTCAGCTAACGTGACGATGCCGACAGCCTAGGGTGGACCGCAATACGTCCTCCAGGCGCCGGGGCTGCGGGCGAGGAACGTATCATCCGAAGTAGGAGGATTGACGCATGGATCACTCGCTGGCGGTCGAGCTTGCGCGGTTCCAATTCGCCTTTACCGTTTCGCTCCACATCATTTTTCCGGCCTTCTCGATCGGGCTGGCGTCCTACCTGGCTGTGCTGGAGGGACTGTGGCTCTTCACCGGGAAGCAGGTCTATCTCGATACCTTCAAGTACTGGCTCAAGATCTTTGCCGTGGCCTTCGCGATGGGCGTCGTATCGGGCATCGTGATGAGCTACCAGTTCGGTACCAACTGGAGCGTGTTTTCCGACAAGGCCGGACCGGTGGTCGGGCCACTCATGGGCTACGAAGTGTTGTCGGCGTTTTTTCTGGAAGCGGGCTTCCTGGGGGTCATGCTGTTCGGCATGGAGCGCGTGGGCCGGAAGCTGCATTTCTTCGCGACGCTGATGGTCGCTTTCGGCACATTTTTCTCCGCATTCTGGATTCTCGCAGTCAACAGCTGGATGCAGACTCCGGTGGGCTATGGTGTGAACGACGTCGGGCAGTTCGTGCCGGCAGACTGGTTCGCGATCATATTCAATCCTTCGTTTCCATATCGCCTCGTGCATATGGTGCTGGCCGCCTATCTGACGACGGCTTTTGTCGTCGGGTCGGTCGGAGCGTGGCATCTGATGCACGACCGGAACAACGACAGCGCGCGGGTGATGTTCTCAATGGCCATGTGGATGGCCGCGCTCGTGGCGCCGGTGCAAGTCGTGGCTGGAGACTTTCACGGGCTCAATACGCTGGAGCATCAGCCGGCGAAGGTGGCGGCAATGGAGGGACACTTCGAGACGCGCAAGGGTGCGCCGCTGATCCTGTTCGGAATGCCTGACATGGAGGAGGAGCGTACCAAATATGCGCTCGAAATACCCAAGCTTGGCAGCATTATTCTCACCCATAGCCTGAATGGCGAAGTGAAAGGCCTGAAGGATTGGCCACCTGAGGACCGGCCCAATGCTGCAATAGTCTTCTGGAGCTTCCGCGTCATGGTTGCGCTCGGGTTCGCGATGGCGGGACTTGGTCTGTGGTCGCTCTGGCATCGCCGGAAGGGATCGCTGTTCGAATCGCGGCCACTACATCTGGCGGCACTCCTGATGGGGCCATCGGGCTTCATCGCGGTGTTGGCCGGATGGATCACGACCGAGGTCGGGCGACAGCCGTTCACGATCTACGGATTGTTGCGCACGTCTCAATCCGTCTCGCCGATCGATGCGCCGGCGGTTGCAACATCGCTTGCCGCGTTCGTCGTGGTCTATTTCATTTTGTTTGGCGCGGGAACCTTCTATCTGCTTCGCCTTATGGGCAAGACGCCACAACCTGGTGAGACGGGGCCGGAAACGGGCAAACCCATCCGCTCTGCCGGTATCACGCCGGCAGCCAGTGCGGGCGGGCGCCGCGCGCAGGCAACAACGAAATAGATGGAGGTTGAGTGATGGAAATCGATCTTGCCTTCATCTGGGCCATGGTGATCGCGTTCGCGATCCTGGCGTATGTGATCCTCGATGGATTCGATCTCGGGATCGGCCTGCTGTTTCCGCTGCTCAAGCGCAAGGAGGAACGCGATACGGCGATGAACACCGTGGCGCCGGTCTGGGACGGCAACGAGACGTGGCTCATCCTGGGAGGTGGCGGATTGTTCGCCGTATTCCCGCTGGCCTATGCGGTGATCATGCCCGCGCTTTACGCGCCGATCACGATCATGCTGCTCGGACTCATGTTCCGCGGCGTTGCGTTTGAATACCGCTGGCGATCGGAGCGCAACCAATGGTTCTGGGATTGGTCGTTCGCATTGGGATCGCTGGCGGCAGCCGTTTCGCAGGGTGTGGCGCTGGGCGCGCTGCTGCAGGGCATTCCGGTGGCGAACCGTGCTTATGCAGGAGGTTGGTGGGACTGGCTGACGCCGTTCAGTGTGCTCACAGGATTTGCGGTGGTCGTCGGCTACGCCCTCCTGGGCGCGACGTGGCTCGTAATGAAGACGGACGGTGAGCTGCAGGACCGTGCATTCCGCTTCGCGCGGCCCGCCGCGATAGGGATGTTGGCGATGATCGGTATCGTCAGCTTGTGGACGCCGTTCCTCGATCCGGTCTTCATGAAGAGGTGGTTCTCGTTTCCGGCGATCCTCTACGTTGCGCCGGTCCCGTTCCTGGTTCTTGTCGCGGCCTATTCGCTCTACCGTGGCCTCAACGAGCGGCATGACTACAGGCCGTTCCTTTCGGCGCTGGCGCTATTCATTCTGTGCTTCGTCGGGCTCGGCATCAGCTTCTATCCGCACATTGCACCGCCTTCGATCACGATCTGGGACGCTGCGGCGCCAGATGACAGCCTTGCGTTCCTGCTGGTCGGCGCGGCCGTGCTCGTGCCGATGATCCTCGCGTATACGGCGCATGCCTATTGGGTCTTTCGCGGCAAGGTTCGGGAAGGCGAGGGCTATCACTGATGACCGACCAGCCGCACAGCGCGCTCCGCAGGCTCGCCTGGTTCGTGGCCTTGTGGCTGGCCGGAGTTGCGGCTGTCAGCGTCGTGGCTTTTGCCATCAGAGCGGTCTTGTGACGCCTCTCGATATAGCACGCGGTGCGGCAGTCCTCTTCCCAAGACCAGTTGCGCGGGAGATTGCGCGTGTCATAAATGGCGCGTGAACGACAAGCCGCTGCATATCCTAGTCATCGATGCCAACCGCGTGCGGGCCTCCATCATCGAAGAGGGCTTGCGCGACGGGGGGCATAACGACGTCGTGCTCGTCTCCGACATGCGTAACCTGATGCGGCAGGTCGTCGAGGCGGACCCCGACGTCATCATCATGGACCTGGAGAATCCGAACCGGGACGTGCTGGAACATGCGCTGCAGGTATCGCGTGCCGCACGCCGTCCAATCGCGATGTTCGTCGACCGTACGGACGCTTCGGCGACGGAGGCTGCGATCGACGCCGGCGTGTCCGCTTACGTGGTCGACGGCCTGAGGAAGGAGCGGGTCAAGCCGATCCTCGACATGGCGATCAAGCGCTTCAACGTCATCGAGCGGATGCGTCAGGAGATCGAGGCGGCGCAGACAGAGTTATCGGAGCGAAAGCAGATCGAGAGGGCGAAGGGAATCCTGATGCGGACGCGCGGTTTGAGCGAGGAGGAGGCTTACAAGCTGCTGCGAAAGACCGCGATGAACCAGAGCCGAAAGATCGCACAGGTCGCCGAAAGCCTTGTGCTTGCTGCCGACCTGCTCGAAGGAGATTCCTCGGAATGACGGTATCGGGTGAGAAAACAGCAATTCGAGCGGGTTTCATACCGCTGATCGACAGTGCTGTCATCCTGGCCGCTGCGACGCAAGGATTTGCCGAGGCGGAAGGCATAGAGCTGCAGCTCGTACGGGAGACTTCGTGGGCGAACATTCGCGACAAGATCGCCGTCGGGCACCTGGATGTGGCGCACATGCTGGCGCCGATGCCAATAGCGAGCAATCTGGGGCTGACACCGCTGCCATCACGGCTCATCGCGCCGATGGCGCTCGGCACCGGCGGCAACACCATCACCTTGTCGCGCCACCTATGGACGGCGCTGCACGAGCACGGCGTTGCGGAAGCAGGAGACCCCGCCAGCGTAGCTCGGGCATTGCGCGCAGTGATCCATGAACGGGCAACGGAGGGCGCGCGACGGCTGATTTTCGGTATCGTGCATCCGCATTCATCGCACCATTACGAGCTTGCCTATGTTCTGGGTTACGCCGGCATTCGGCCGGATGTCGATGTGCAACTCACGGTCGTTCCACCGGCCTTGATGCCGGATGCCCTGGAGGCGGGACAGATAGACGGGTTCAGCGCAGGCGAACCGTGGGGAACGGTCGCGGCCATGCGCGGCATCGCCATCATCGCGACGACCAAATCCGCGATCTGGCGCTCCAGTCCGGAGAAAGTGCTTGGCATGAAGCGTGACTGGGCGGAGACGAACGGCGAAGTCGTCGCGCGATTGATCCGGGCGCTTTATCGCGCAGCGACCTGGTGCGATGCACCGGAGAACCGGGAGGATCTGGTTGCGCTTCTGGCGGCGCCGCAGCATCTCAATGTCAGCGCAGAGGCGATCAAGGCATCTTTCGACGCGACCTTTGCGCCTTCGGCACACGTGGGTGGAAAGCCTGCCGCGATCTTCACGTACGCAGCGCCTGCGGCGTGCTTCCCTTGGCAGAGCCATGCCCTTTGGTTCTATTCACAGATGGTGAGATGGGGCCAAACGAGCTTCCGTGCCGAAGACCTCGAAACGGTGCGCCAGACCTATCGTCCGGATATCTACCGCGCGGCGCTGGCACCGCTTGGTGTGACTTTGCCTAGCGCGAACGCCAAGATCGAAGGCTCGCTGTCATCACCCACTCCAGTGGGCGCGACGAAGGGGGTTCTGGTGCTGGGCCCCGACGGCTTCTTCGATGGGCGCTCGTTCGATCCGGACTTCGTCATGGATTACGTCCACGGGTTCGAGGTCTCCGCGCGCAGTGACTGAGATTTGCATTGCTGCAGTGCAACCGCACTGTGCGACTGCACAAAGTCGCAGCAACTTCTGCCCAACCCATCGAGCGCCACGCTCGCGCGAAAATCGATCAATCGATTGATATAAATTCGAAAACAGCGCCGCGCTCAAATTGGCACGCCGCTTGCGATTAGACTTTTCGAGGCCATGGCGGTCTCGCTCTCATACGTCTCCCAGCGGTGGGATCCGGCAACGCTGCCGATGCGCTTCAAGGTCATCTGTGACCGCCATGAAGTGCATCGCGCAGCGTTTTTTTTTTGGTGCGCCGGGCCAAAGCCGCGAGGGGGACGAATGAACAGCACCAAAGCCAGCCTCGGACGGTCGGGAACAAGAGGAGAGGATGCATGAGCGTCCACGACGAACGGGTGAAGACGGGAAAAGCAGGCGTGCTGGCGCGAACGTGTGCAGCGGCAGTGGCGGCGGCCGTGCTGTCAGTGGCGGTCCTGCCCGCTGCGGCCGAGCCGCTTGCGGTCGAAAAGGATGAGCTCAAGTTCGGCTTCATCAAGCTCACCGACATGGCGCCGCTCGCTGTGGCCAAGGAACTCGGCTACTTCGAGGACGAGGGATTGTTCGTGACGCTCGAGGCGCAGGCGAACTGGAAAGTCCTGCTCGATCGGGTCATCACGGGAGAACTTGACGGTGCGCACATGCTGGCGGGTCAGCCGCTCGCAGCGACGATCGGGTTCGGCACCAAGGCACACATCATCACGCCATTCTCCATGGACCTGAACGGCAACGGCATTACCGTGTCCAACGATGTGTGGGAACTGATGAAGCCAGCGCTGGAGAAGGATGCCAGCGGCAAGCCGAAGCACCCGATCTCGGCGAAGGCGCTGATCCCGGCGATCAACAAGCTGAAGGCCGAAGGCAAACCGTTCAAGATGGGAATGGTGTTCCCCGTCTCGACGCACAATTACGAACTGCGCTATTGGCTGGCGGCGGGCGGCATTCATCCGGGTCTTTATTCGCCGACCGATGTCACCGGAACCGTCCAGGCGCAGGCACTGCTTTCCGTGACGCCGCCGCCGCAGATGCCGGCGACGCTCGAAGCGGGCACGATCAATGGCTATTGTGTGGGCGAGCCCTGGAACCAGGCTGCCGTGTTCAAGGGAATCGGTGTTCCCGTCATTACCGACTACCAGATCTGGAAGAACAATCCCGAGAAGGTGTTCGGCATCACGGCAGAGTTCGCCGAGAAGTATCCCAACACGACGCTGGCACTGACGAAGGCATTGATCCGCGCAGCGATCTGGCTCGATGAGAACAGCAATGCCAACCGCATGAAGGCGGTCGAGATGCTGTCGAAGTCAGAATATGTCGGCGCAGACAAGGCGGTGATCGCCAATTCCATGACCGGCACGTTCGAGTTCGAGAAGGGCGACAAGCGCGATATTCCCGACTTCAACGTCTTCTTCCGCTACTTCGCAACCTATCCCTACTACTCGGACGCCGTCTGGTATCTGACGCAGATGCGCCGGTGGGGCCAAATCGCGGTGGCAAAGGACGATGCCTGGTATGCGGAGACGGCGAAGAAAGTCTATCGCCCCGACCTCTATCTCAAGGCCGCGCAGATGCTCGTCGACGAAGGCAAGGCGAAGAAGGAGGACTTCCCCTGGCAGACCGACGGCTATCGTGCACCGACGCCAGCCGAGGACGTCATCGACGGGATCCCATTCGACGGAAAGAAGCCCAACGCCTACATCGACAGTCTGCCAATCGGCCTGAAGGGCTCGCAGAAGGTGGACGGCGCGAACGTCGTCGGCGGCTGAAGCGATTGCAACTTCTGGGGAGCGCTGCAGCGCTCCCCAGCCATCGAACAGGAACGATACCGGTCAAAGGGAATGAGGCATGAGCACGGCAACCGAATTCGTCGACTTGAAGCGGAATGAGAAACGCGAGGCGCGACGCCAGCAGATGCATCACTGGATCAACAAGGCAAGCGGCACGCTCAACGTGTTCGGGCTCGGGTTCCTGGTGGCGCTCTTGAAGATCGCGGCTGGCGACAGCCCCAAGACGCAGATGAAGGCGCTTTGGCAGCAGCTGGTCGTGCCGCTGCTCGGTATCTGCGTGTTTCTCGGCCTGTGGGCGTGGGCGGCACCGAAGGTGGAGACCTCTCTGGGAGCCGTGCCCGGGCCCATGCAGGTTTGGCAGCAGGCCGGCAATCTCTACTCCGATCACCTGGCAGAGCGTGAAAAGGAGGCTGCATTCTACGAGCGCCAGGACGCGCGAAACGCAAAGCTTGTCGCCGACGGCAAGGCCGATCTCGTGAAGCACCGCAGCTATACCGGCAAGACGACGTTTGTCGATCAGATCTATACGAGCCTGGAGACGGTTGCGCTGGGCTTCCTGATCGGCGCGGCACTGGCCATTCCGCTCGGCATCATGTGCGGTCTCTTTCCGACTGTTAACGGGGCCCTCAATCCCCTCATTCAGATCTTCAAGCCTGTGTCGCCGCTGGCCTGGCTTCCGATCGTGACGATGGTCGTGTCGGCACTTTACGTCGATACGTCCGACTGGCTGCCGAAGTCGCTCGTCATTTCCGCAATCACGGTGACGCTATGCTCGCTGTGGCCGACGCTCATCAATACGGCGCTGGGCGTCGCCTCGATCGACAAGGATCTGCTCAACGTGGGTCGCGTGCTTCGCCTGCCGACCAGCCGCACCATCACCAAGCTGGTATTGCCTTCGGCCCTGCCGCTGATCTTTACCGGCCTGCGCCTGTCGCTGGGCGTCGGTTGGATGGTTCTGATCGCTGCGGAGATGCTGGCGCAGAACCCCGGTCTCGGAAAATTCGTCTGGGACGAGTTCCAGAACGGATCGTCGCAGTCTCTGGCCAAGATCATGGTTGCCGTCCTCGCCATCGGCGTCATCGGCTTCCTTCTCGACAGGGTCATGTATGCGCTCCAGTCGGCGTTCACCTACTCGGCCAATCGTTGAGGGAGTGAGGCACATGGCATTTCTCGAGCTGAAGGGCGTTGCCAAGTCCTACGGGCATGGCGAGCAGAAGACCGATGTACTCGGCGACATCAATCTGGCGGTGAACGAAGGCGAGTTCATCGCCATCGTGGGGTTCTCTGGCTCCGGCAAGACGACGCTGATATCGACGATCGCCGGTCTCATGGCGCCCGATCGCGGTGAGGTACTGCTGAAGGGTGTGCCGATCACCGAGCCTGGTCCAGACAGAGGGATCGTTTTCCAATCCTACTCGCTGCTGCCGTGGCTGACGGTTTATGGAAACGTGGCGCTGGCGGTCGACGAAGTTTTCAAGGGCGAGAGCCGGGCGGAGCGCAAGGCGCGCACTCTGCGTTACATCGATCTCGTGGGACTGGCGCATGCCGTGGACCGGCGCCCAGCAGAATTGTCAGGCGGCATGCGTCAACGCGTATCAGTGGCGCGGGCACTTGCCATGAATCCGGAGATCCTGCTTCTCGACGAACCATTGTCCGCACTCGACGCTCTGACGCGTTCGAAGCTTCAAGGCGAGATCGAACGCATCTGGAACGAGGACAAGCGCACCGTGGTGCTCATCACCAATGATGTGGACGAGGCGATCCTTCTGGCTGACCGCATCATCCCGCTCATGCCGGGCCCGAACGCCAGGCTTGGTCGCGAGTTCAAGGTCGATCTGCCGCGGCCGCGGGATCATGCGACTTTGAGCGAACTCGACGCATTCAAGGCGCTGCGGCACGACATCACCGCGTATCTTACGCAGATTGCGGCGGGGCGTGCGTCCCGCTCGGATGAGAAGCTTCAGCTGCCCAACGTGACGCCGATCACGTTGAAGTCGCGGCGCGAGCGTCTCCCCAAGGCATATGTGGAGGCGTCGACCGCGCACAACGAGGAGCGCTATCTTGAGTTCACTCAGCTCGACAAGATCTACACAACGCCGAAGGGCCCACTCACCGTGGTGGAGAAATTCGACCTGAAGGTCCGCAAGGGCGAGTTCATTTCCCTGATCGGTCACTCGGGTTGCGGCAAGTCAACGGTCCTGTCGATGGCGGCAGGGCTCAACGAGATCTCTGGCGGCGGCATAATCCTGGACGGCAAGGAGGTGACGATGGCGGGGCCGGACCGCGCCGTCGTGTTCCAGGCGCCATCCCTGTTCCCGTGGCTCACAGCGCGTGACAACGTCGGGCTCGGGGTGGACCGAGTGTATCCCCATGCGGGCAAGGCGGAGCGCGAGGAGATCGTCGAATACTATCTCGATCGAGTCGGTCTCGGTGATGCGATGGACAAGCTTGCATCGGATATGTCGAACGGGATGCGGCAGCGCGTCGGCATCGCCCGCGCGTTCGCGCTCTCGCCGAAGCTCCTGTTGCTGGACGAGCCGTTCGGCATGCTCGACAGCCTGACACGGTGGGAGCTGCAGGACGTGTTAATGGAGGTCTGGAGTCGCACCCAGGTGACGGCGATATGCGTCACGCACGACGTCGACGAGGCGATCCTGCTCGCCGACAGAGTCGTCATGATGTCGAACGGACCCAATGCGACGATCGGCAACATCATGGATGTGAAGCTGCCGCGGCCGCGCACACGCACAGCATTGCTGGAGCATCCCGACTACTACGCCTATCGCGAAGAACTTCTGGAATTCCTGGAGGCGTACGAGGGCGGAGCCAATCCGACACCGGAGGCGATTGCGGCAATCAAGGCAAAGCGATCCAGCCCCAGTGCAAGCCCCCCCCATAGCAGCGCCGCTGCCTGATGCAGGGAGATGAAGCAATGAAGCAGAAACTCGTTGTGATCGGCAACGGCATGGCGCCTGGTCGTGCGCTGGAGAGGCTATTCGAGAAGGCGCCGGATGCCTACGAGGTGACGATTTTCAATGCCGAGCCGCGCGTCAACTACGACCGCATCATGTTGTCGCCGATCCTGTCTGGCGAGAAATCGTTCGAAGAGATCGTGATCCATGGCGATGGTTGGTATGTCGAGCATGGCGTGACGCTCTATAAGGGGCACAAGGTTACGCAGATCGACAGGACGGCGAAGACGGTCACGTCCGAGCACGGCGTCATCGTGCCTTACGACAAGCTCATGATTGCAACCGGCTCTCTTCCGATCGTCATTCCGGTTCCGGGACACAAGCTTGCCGGCGTGTTGACCTATCGCGACCTCGACGATGTCAACGCGATGCTGCTTGCAGCGAAGTCCGGCGGACGCGCGGTCGTGATCGGCGGCGGTCTGCTGGGCCTTGAGGCCGCCGCGGGACTGAGCGAGCAGGGCATGGACGTTACCGTTCTGCATCTGATGCCCACGCTGATGGAGCGGCAGCTCGACCCAGCGGCCGGGTATCTCCTGAAGACTGCGGTGGAATCTCGCGGCATCAGCGTAATTACCAAGGCAAACACGCACGAGATCGTTGGAAGCGACCCGGTCGTCGGCCCACCGCGCGTCAAAGCGGTGCGGCTCGATGACGGCACGGAAATCCCGTGTGAAATGGTGGTCATGGCGGTCGGGATACGCCCCAATGCAGGTATCGCGAAGGAGGCGGGGCTTGCAGTCAATCGCGGCATTGTCGTGTCGCCCGACATGCGCACGAACGACCCCGATATCTTTGCATTGGGCGAATGTGCGGAAGCGTCCGGCCAGGTCTTCGGGCTCGTCGCTCCGCTCTATGAGATGGCCAACGTTGTGGCAGCACAGCTTGCCGGAGAGGTCGATGCGGCCTTTCATCCGAGTGCCACGGCGACGAAACTCAAGGTCACAGGCATCAATCTCTTCTCCGCCGGCGATTTCGCCGATGCCCCCGATCGTGAGGAGATCGTCCTGAGAGATGCAGCGCGCAGCGTCTACAAGCGACTCGTCATCAAGGACAGTACGCTGATCGGTGTCGTCATGTACGGTGAGACGTCGGATGGCGCCTGGTTCTTTGATCTCATCAAGCGGGGCACGGATGTAGCCGAGCTGCGTGAGACGCTGATCTTCGGTCAGGGCTATGCGGGAGGATCGCCGCTGGACCCTACGGCGGCCGTTGCAGCATTGCCGGATGATGCGGAAATCTGCGGCTGCAACGGCATCTGCAAGGGGCGTATCGTCAGCGCCATATCGGAAAAGGGATTAACGTCTCTGGACGATGTGCGCGCCCACACCAAGGCGTCTGCGTCGTGCGGCACGTGTTCCGGCCTCGTCGAGCAGCTCCTGCAGATCACGCTCGGCGGCTCGTACAATCCGGCGGCAGTGCAACCCATGTGCGGCTGCACGGAACTCGGCCATGACGATGTGCGCCGACTCATCGTCGCCAAATCGCTCAAGAGCATCCCGCAGTTGATGCAGGAACTTGAATGGACGAGTTCCGGCGGCTGTGCCAAGTGCCGGCCGGCGCTCAACTACTACATGCTCGCGACATGGCCGGGCGAGTACCAGGACGATCAGCAGTCGCGCTTCATCAACGAGCGCGTGCACGCGAACATCCAGAAGGACGGCCGGTTCTCGGTCGTGCCGCGCATGTGGGGCGGTCTGACGACAGCAGGAGAGCTGCGCGCGATCGCCGACGTCGTCGAAAAGTTCAAGATACCGACCGTCAAGGTGACCGGCGGGCAGCGCATCGACATGCTCGGCGTGTCCAAGGAGGACCTGCCGGCGGTCTGGGCCGATCTCAACAAGGCAGGTCTCGTATCCGGCGCGGCCTACGCCAAGGGATTGAGAACTGTGAAGACCTGCGTCGGCAAGGAATGGTGCCGGTTCGGGACGCAGGATTCGACGGGGCTCGGAGTTAAGCTTGAGAAGTTCCTGTGGGGTTCGTGGACGCCTGCGAAAGTGAAGCTGGCTGTCTCGGGCTGCCCCAGGAACTGCGCGGAAGCAACGTGCAAGGATGTTGGCGTGATCTGCGTCGACAGCGGCTACGAGATCCACTTTGCCGGTGCGGCAGGCCTCGATATCAAGGGTACGGAGGTGCTGTGCCATGTCGCAACGCAGGAGGAAGCGGTCGAGGTGACAGCGGCGCTGATCCAACTTTATCGCGAACAGGGGCGCTACCTGGAGCGCATCTACAAGTGGGCCAAGCGAGTCGGGAACGACAGCATCAAGGCGCACGTTGTCGACGACCTCGTCAAACGCAAGGCGCTGCTCGACAGGTTCGTGCTGTCGCAAAAGTTTGCGCAGGTAGACCCTTGGGCGGAGCGCGCACAAGGCAAGGATGCTCACGAGTTCGCGCCAATTCGCGATCTCACCGTTGCGGAGGCGGCCGAATGACCATGATGGAGAAGACGTGGATCGAGATCGGAGCGCTCGAAGACGTGCCGAGGCAAGGCGCGCGCGTTCTGAAGACGCGGGTTGGCTGCGTCGCCGTGTTCCGCACCGCTGAGGACGACGTGTTCGCGCTCGACGACAAGTGCCCGCACAAGGGTGGTCCGCTCAGCCAAGGCATCGTTCACGGGGCGTCGGTGACCTGCCCGTTGCACAACTGGGTCATCAAACTTGAAAGCGGCTCGGCAATGGGAGCGGACGAGGGGCAGGTGAAGACGTATGGCGTGCGGGTCGAGCAAGGGCGCATCTTCATCGACGGTACCGCATTGAGCGCCAGAGACGTCGCGTGAGGACGGCATGGCAGGCGACACGTGGACGAAGACGACATGCCCCTATTGCGGCGTCGGTTGCGGTGTGCTCGCTCGGCCGAAAGCCGACGGTACGGCGGAGATCAAAGGAGATCCGGAGCATCCGGCGAACTTCGGGCGATTGTGCTCCAAGGGTTCGGCACTCGGCGAGACGTTGTCTGTGGACGGGCGTCTGCTCGTGCCACGGATCGGGGGGCGAGAGGCGACCTGGGACGAAGCTCTCGATCTCGTGGCGGAGCGCTTCAGGGACACTGCTGCGAGCTTTGGTCCGGACAGCGTTGCGATGTACGTCTCGGGTCAGATTCTGACGGAAGACTACTACGTAGCCAACAAGCTGATGAAGGGGTTCATCGGCACGGCCAACATCGATACGAATTCGCGACTTTGCATGGCGTCGTCGGTTGCTGGGCACAAGCGAGCGTTCGGCTCCGATACCGTTCCTGGCGTGTACCGCGATCTGGAGGAAGCCGACCTCGTCGTTCTGGTCGGTTCCAATCTGGCATGGTGTCACCCGGTGCTATTCCAGAGGCTGGCGGCAGCGAAGGAGGCTCGCGGGACGCGGGTCGTGGTTGTCGATCCGCGCCGTACGATGACGTGTGAGATTGCCGATCTGCATCTGGCGATCGCACCTGGAACCGATGTGGCGTTGTTCAATGGGCTATTCGCGTCTTTAGGTTATGCCGGCGCATTCGACAGGGAGTATGTCGTCAACTACACGACGAATCTGGACACCGCGCTGGCAGAGGCCGGGCGACTGGAGATCGAAGATATTGCAAAGATCACAGGACTCGCGCGCGCCGAACTCTACGATTTCTATCAGATGTTTGCCGATACGGAGCGTGTCGTCACTGTCTACAGCCAGGGTGTCAACCAGTCGTCGGCAGGCACCGACAAGGTCAACGCAATCATCAACTGTCATCTGGCGACAGGTCGGATCGGCAAACCGGGGATGGGGCCCTTCTCGGTCACCGGTCAACCCAATGCCATGGGCGGTCGCGAGGCGGGTGGACTTGCCAACATGCTTGCCGCGCACATGGAGATAGAGAACGAAGCGCATCGCGCCATCGTTGCCGATTTCTGGCAGACGGACCGATTGCCGAATTCCGCGGGCCTCAAGGCGGTCGATCTGTTCGGTGCGGTCGCAGACGGGCGCATAAAGGCGCTGTGGATCGTGGCGACCAATCCGGTCGACAGCCTGCCGGACGCTGATCTCGTGCGCCGCGCGCTCGAGGCTTGTCCGTTCGTGGTTGTGTCTGACGTGGTCGAGGATACGGATACAACTGTCCATGCCGACGTGCTGCTGCCGGCAACAGCATGGGGCGAGAAGGACGGCACGGTGACGAATTCGGAACGGCGCATCTCACGGCAGCGGGCGTTCCTCGATCCGCCGGGTCTTGCGCGGCCGGACTGGTGGCAGATCGCCGAAGTCGCGCGCAGGCTGGGGCACGGTGCAGCCTTCTCGTACCGGGGTGCGGGCGATATCTTCGCCGAATACGCGGCGCTCACCGGATACAGCAACGATGGAGCGCGCGACCTCGACATCTCCGCCCATGCAGGCATCGATGCGGAAGCCTACGAGATCCTCGCACCGTTCCAATGGCCCCAGCCGGCGGGGCTGCCAAGCGGCGAGAAGCGGTTCTTTGCCGAGGGTGGGTTCTTTACACCCGACCGGCGGGCGCGGTTCGTCTCGACACCCTATCGGCCAGCGGCGACACGGCCGCAGCGCGCCTTCCCGCTCATTCTGAATACGGGCCGCATTCGCGACCAGTGGCACACAATGACGCGGACCGCCAAGACGCCGCGACTGATGAGTCATATCTCGGAGCCTTTTGTGGAAGTGCATCCCGACGATGCCATGGTGCTTGGACTTCGACCCGCAATGATTGCCGAAATCTCAAGTCCGCTGGGCAAAGTTCTGGCTCGAGTGGCGGTTAGCGAGCAACAGCGGCGCGGCTCGGTGTTCATGCCGATGCACTGGAACGACCAGCTTGCGCGCCACGCGCGCGTCGGATCACTCATCGCCGGCAACGCCGATCCGGTTTCAGGGCAGCCGGAGTTGAAATACACGCCGGTGAGGCTCACACGATTTGCTGCCGCCTGGTACGGGTTCGCGGTTTCCCGGATGCGGCCGAGCATTCGGCAATTCGACTATGCCGCGACCGCGCCGACGCAGAATGGCACACGGATGGAGTTCGCGGGCCGTCGCGCACCAGACTCATGGCGCGCGCTGGCGCAAGAGATTCTCGATCCGGCACGGGGAGGTGATGTCGAGCTTCTTGCCTACGAGGACGCGCGCAAGGGAGATTACCGGTTTGCCGCGTTCGAGAAGAACCGGTGTGTCGGTCTCTTTTTCGCAAGCCGCGATCCGGTTGCGGTATCGCGCGCCTGGGCGGCGGACCAATTGGGCGATGCGGTGGCGCCCGAGCAGCGCTTCAGGTTGCTCGCGGGCCGGGCTGGGAATGGTGTCGCGGATCGCGGCCCGATCGTATGCTCATGCTTCGACGTCGGCGCGAAAGAGATTGTGGACGCGGTTGAGACTGGGCAGTGCCGGAACGCTGCCGAGGTGGGAGCGGCCTTGAAGGCCGGCACCAATTGCGGCTCTTGCCGCACGGAAGTCATGAGGATCGTCGCGGCAGCTCGCGCCGCGACGTCTCTCGTCGATGCCTGAGCGCCGCGCGGATCGCGATCTTGCGTCGTCAGGCCGCCGGTTCAATGTGAAGCTCTACAGCGGCTGTTGCGGACGCATGTCGGATGGATCGATGCCAGCAACGGGAACAGGCTTCTTCATGGCGTCGCGGCGGAAGGGCTCGCCGAGCTCCTGGTTGAGGAGAACCTCGATGAATGTCGTTTCCTTGCGCTGCATTTGCGCTTCGATGGCCTGGGCGAGCTTGTCGCGAAGGTCATCCATCGAGCGTACCTGCACGCCCTTGACGCCGCAGGCTTCCGCGATCTTCGCATAATTGACGTCGAGGTCGAGCTCGGTGCCGACGAAGTTGTCGTTGTACCACAGCGTCGTGTTGCGCTTCTCGGCTCCCCATTGGTAGTTGCGGAAGATGACCATGGTGATGGCGGGCCAGCTGTCACGTCCGCATGCGGTCATCTCATTCATGGAGATACCAAAAGCGCCGTCGCCCGCAAAGCCTACGACCGGTGTGTCGGGGTTGCCGATCTTGGCGCCGAGGATGGCAGGGAAGCCGTAGCCACACGGGCCGAAGAGGCCAGGCGAAAGGTACTTTCGGCCCTCTTCGAACGTCGGATAGGCGTTGCCGATAGCGCAGTTGTTACCAATGTCGGAGGAGATGATCGCATTCTTGGGTAGCGCAGACTGGATCGCGCGCCATGCCATGCGCGGCGACATCTTGCTGGGCTCGCGCTTGCGGGCGCGCTCGTTCCACGACGTGCCCGGATCGTCATCCTCGTGGTCCATGGAGGAGAGTTGCTGAAGCCATGCCGACTTGGTCGTGTGGATCAGCGCTTCGCGCTCCTTGCGGCCCTTGCTGGCGGCATCGTCGGGAAGCTGCGCGAGCAGCTGCTCGGCCACGGCCTTGGCATCGCCCTGGATGCCGACGGCGACCTTCTTGGTCAGTCCGATGCGGTCACTGTTAATGTCCACCTGGATCAGCTTGGCATTCTTCGGCCAGTAATCGATGCCGTAACCGGGCAGCGTGGAGAAGGGATTGAGCCGCGTGCCGAGCGCCAGCACCACGTCGGCCTTCGAGATCAGCTCCATCGCGGCCTTGGAGCCGTTGTAGCCGAGCGGTCCCACCGAGAGCTTGTGGGAGCCGGGGAAGGCATCGTTGTGCTGGTAGTTGCAGCAGACGGGAGCCATGAGTTTCTCGGCAAGCGCCGCGGCCGCGGGAATGGCGCCTGACAGGACCACCCCGGCGCCGTTGAGAATGACGGGGAACTCGGCGCCAGCGAGAATCCTTGCAGCATCAGCGATCGCCTGTTGTCCACCGGGCGAGCGCTCGAGGCGGACGATCTGCGGCAGTTCGATGTCGACAACCTGGGTCCAGTAATCGCGCGGAATGTTGATTTGGGCCGGGGCGGAGCCGCGCCAGGCCTTCTCGATGACGCGGTTCAAGACCTCGGCGATGCGGGTTGGATCGCGCACTTCCTCCTGGTAGCAGACCATGTCGGCGAAGAGCCGCATCTGCTCAATTTCCTGGAAGCCGCCCTGGCCGATTGTCTTGTTTGCAGCCTGCGGCGTTACGAGAAGCAGCGGTGTATGGTTCCAGTAGGCGGTCTTGACGGGCGTCACGAAGTTGGTGATGCCGGGGCCGTTCTGGGCGATCATCATCGACATCTTGCCGGTGGAGCGCGTGTAGCCGTCGGCCGTCATGCCAGCGTTGCATTCATGCGCGCAGTCCCAGAAAGTGATGCCGGCCTTGGGGAAGAGATCCGAAATCGGCATCATGGCCGATCCGATAATGCCGAAGGCATGTTCGATGCCGTGCATCTGAAGCACCTTTACGAATGCTTCCTCAGTGGTCATGCGCATGACTCAGTGTTCCTTCTCGTATGTGTGCTTTGACACAGTGACATTTTCGAGTGGCTCGACGCGCGCCCCGTGATCCTGGTGGATTGCAGCTGCGGTCGCGATTTCCGCAGCCGAGGGTCAGGCGGCGATGGAGAGACGTTTCAACATCTGCGGGATCTGGCTCGGGACATCGGCAACGCCGACACCCGCGCTTTCGAGGGCTCTGCGCTTGGAGGCGTAGTCACCCTTGCCGCCGGAGACGATGGCGCCGGCATGACCCATCTTCTTGCCAGGCGGAGACTGGCGGCCTGCGATGAATGCGACGACCGGCTTTTTCATCGTGCGCGCATATTCTGCGGCTTGTTCTTCCGCATTTCCGCCGATCTCGCCGCTGAGAACAATCGCATGGGTTGCCGGATCAGCATCGAGAATGCGTAGCGCGTCCGCCGAGTTGGTTCCGATCATCGGATCGCCGCCGACGCCATAGAATACCGACTGGCCGAGGCCGGCCTGCGCGAGATTGAGGCAAAGAAGGGTGCCGAGGCTGCCGGAGCGCGAGATCACGCCGACGTTGCCTTTCTGGAAGACCTTGTCGTTGAAGGCCGGCATGATGCCGACGAAGCATTCTCCGACAGTCACCAGTCCGGCGGTATTCGGCCCGACGATGCGCGTGCCATTGGCGCGCGCCGCGACATGCATCTCCATCACGTCGTGGGAGGGAATATGCTCGGTGAGGCAGACCAGCAACCTGGCGCCCGCCTCGCAGGCGTCGATAGCTGCTTCCTTCGCCATCATTGGCGGGATGAACATGCAGGCGATGTCGAAGGGCGCACTCTTTGCCGCATCGCGGGCCGTGGCGAATATCGGCACGCCTAGATGTTGCGTGCCGGCTTTCTTTGGATTGACGCCTCCGACGACATTGGAGCCGTAAGCCTGCATGGCTTCGGTCCAGAATGTGCCCTGCTTGCCGGTGATACCTTGGATCAGAATGCGGTCGCTCTTGCGCGGGATCATGCGGCGGCCCTCTCCTTTGCCGCGGCAACCGCGGCCTTGACTGCGTCGTCCATCAGGTCGAACGGCTCGATGCCGAGGCGCTCCTTGACGAGGGCTACGGCTTCTTCTGCGCCGGTGCCGTGGATGGTGAAGAAAATGGGAATGTCGGGCTTCAGCTCCTGCCAGGCGTTGACTACGCCTTCAGCCATCACGTCGGTGCGTGCGAACGCGCCGCAGAAGTTGACGAGCAGGCTCTTTATGTTCGGGTTCTCCAGCAGGATCGACAACGCGGTCTTGGCCTTGGTATAGGCCTCGCCGCCGATCTCGAGGAAGTTCGAGGGTGTGCCGCCATAGTGCGCAATCACGTCCATGGTGGTCATGGTGAGGCCTGCGCCGTTGGCGAGTACACCGACATTGCCATCGAGCTCGATGTACTTCAGTCCGGCGTCGGCGGCCTTGGCTTCGAGGTTCGTGCGCTTCTCGGGTGCGGCCTGGTCCACGATATCAGCCTGACGAGAAGCTGCGCCGTCATCGACGGTCAACTTGCAGTCGAGCGCGACGACCCGTCCATCCTTGGTGAGCACGAGCGGATTGATCTCGATGAGTTCGGCGTCGAGTTCGCGCCATGCGCGGTAGAGCTTGAGCAGAACATCGGAGAGTGCGTCCGCCTCGGCATCGAGGCCGAGGCCCGCTATGGCCTTGCGCGCCTCCTCTTCCGTGAGGCCCTTCTCGATTGGAACCGAGATGCGGCGCATCGCATTGGGATCGCGCTCGGCTGCTTCCTCGACGTCCATGCCGCCCAATGCGGAAAAGAGCAGCATCGGTCCCTTGGTCGCCGCATCGTCGAGTATGGCGGCGTAAAGCTCGCGCGCGATCGGTGTCTGCGCCTCCACCAGCACTTTTGTCACAGGCCAGCCGCCGATCTCCATGCCAATGATCTTTGCGGCATGCGAACGGGCTTCCGCCGGCGTCGCCGCGAGCTTGATGCCCCCGGCTTTCCCGCGTTTTCCGGTCGGCACCTGAGCCTTGACGACACATGGGCCGATGGCTTTTGCCGCCGCTTCAGCCTCCTCGGGCGTGTGCGCGAGACGGCTATCGGGAACGGCAATTGCGAACCTTGCAAGCTGCGGCTTGGCGGCGTGCTCCTCGAAATTCATCGTCGTCTTGTCCTGTCGTTATTTTCCGTAACGTGCCCAATACGGGCCGAACAGCTCTTCCTCTGAGGGCTTGTCCTCGGGAATGGTGGTGACGAGGTGGGTGATGTTGATGAAGCATTTGTAGTTAAGGTTGTCGCTCATCGTATTGCCGGCCCAGGTGCCGCCGGCCATCGACAACGTGAAGGGCAGTGCATTGTTGAAGCCGCCGCCGTTGCCGAACGTGTGGGCCTGATTGACGAGAACGCGCACCACGTCGGTAGCCTCGGCCAGCTCGCGAGCGTGATTCATGTCCTTGGTATGTATGCCGGTCGAATGGCCCTTGCCGGTGACGTCGAGAATGGCTGCAACGATGCGCTTGGCCTCGTCGAAATCCTTGGCGCGATAGACTGTGAGTATGAGGGACAGCTTTTCGTCGGCGAGACTGTGCTTGCCACCGACGGCGGTCTCCTCGACCATGAAGAACTTGGCCTTCCTGGCGCCCTCGCGCAGCTTCATCGCCTCGGCGAGGATCGGCGCGTCCTTGGCGATGATGGTGCGGTTCAGCTTACCGCCGATCCACAGCGTGTTGATTACGTTGTTGCGTTCGGTTGCGTCACAGCGCCAGCCGCCGGCGCGTTCGAGTGCCGCGATGGCATCCTCGTAGACGTCGTCGAGAATGATAATTGCATTCTCCGACGAGCACGACGTGGAGTTGTCGAAGATCTTGGATGCGCAGATTTTCTGCGCGGCGTCATCGAGATCGGCGGTGCTGTCGATGATGACCGGAACGTTGCCGGCACCAACGCCAATCGTCACCGTGCCCGACTGCATCGCTCGGCGGACGTTGTCCTGTGAGCCGGTGACGACTGCAAGATCGGCCTGACGGATCAACTCTTCGGTCATAGCTTTGGTGACGGGAGGAGGAAGGATCTGCACGAGGTCCTCGGGATGCCCGCATTTCTTCAATTCGGCGCGCATCAACTCGATAGTCTTGCGTGTGGTCTCCGCGCCCGCGGGCGAGGGGGCGATGATGACTGCGTTTCCGCCTTTGAGCGCCATCATGGCCTTGTTGACGGGTGTTGCAGCCGGGTTGGTCGACGGGCAGACGGCGGCGACAACGCCAACGGGCTTACCGTACTTGACGATGCCGCGCTCTGGCTCCTCGGAGATGACGCCGACGGTCTTTGCGCGCAGGAGGTCGCGCAGCGTGCCGAATGTCTTGCGCGTGTTCTTGATGATCTTGGATTCAACATTGCCGAGGCCGGTGTCCTCCACTGCAAGCTCAGCCAGCAGGAGGGCGTGCTCGGGTTTGTAAATGGACCAGGCAAGAGCGCGGACAGCGTCGTCGACGCGGGCCTGGTCGTGATTTTCGTAGGCCTCCATCGCGGCGCGGGCTTTAGCGACTGTCTCGGCAACGATGGTCTGCGTGTCGGAACCGGCCGCAGCGGCGCCCTGGGCGGTCGCTCGGGCGGTGCTCGCAATGGTGGCTGACATCACATTCTCCAATGCTTGTCGTGTGTCGGTTCGGCTTTTTCGGAGTACTCGTCCGCGCTGGTGGCAACTGGCGGCGAACGGTTCCAAGTCCAATCGGGTTAGTGAAATTTCAAAAAATGGGACATAGCGTCCTATTTTTCACTTCGAAGCCGACCTGTCAATCCGAATTCGGCAGGCCGGCGCGCCGATTCGTCATTTTTCGGTCGCCTGCACCTGCGTTGCGCGGCGGGCACCTGGAAATCGACTGCGGATAATCGGGTAGAGCGACCACAGAACGAATGCGGCGGCGAGCGCCAGGATGGTTCCGCTGATCGGTCTCTGGACGAAGATCAGGAAGTTGTCCTCGTAGTTGGCGAGGGACGTCAGGAAGTAGCGCTCGGCAAGCGGCCCAAGGATGACGCCCAACACGAGCGGCGCCGAGGGGAAGTTGGCGCGCTTCATGATGAAGCCCAGTACGCCGAAAACGAGACAGACGTAGACGTCGAAAATGTTGTTGCGCACACCGTAGGCGCCGACCACCGAAAGCACGATGATGAAGGCACCGAGGATCGCGGGCGGCACGCGCATCAGCGTCGAGAAGCCGCGCGCCACGACAACGGCCGCGAAGATCATGAGGACGTTGGCGACGATCATGCTGACGAAGATCGTGTAGACGAGCGAGGGATCCATCCGGAAAAGGAGCGGCCCTGGATTGACGCCATGGATGAGCATTGCCGCGAGCATGATCGCGGTGGCGGCGCTGCCGGGAATTCCGAGCGTCAGCAGCGGGATCATTGCGGCGCCGGTGGTGGCGTTCTTCGCCGCCTCGGGCGCGGCCAACGCCTGCTCGACACCGGTGCCGAATTCGTCGCCTCTACCGGAAGCCTGCCGTTCGACACCATAGGCGAGGACAGCGCCGACGGTGGCGCCTGCTCCGGGGATCATGCCGATCATGGAGCCAAGTCCGGCGCCGCGCAGAATTGAACTTCTGAAGCCCCAGAGCTCGCGCCATGTGATCTGGGTGCCGGGCTTGGGCGCGAAAGTTCGCCTCAAGTCAACCTGCTTGACGAGCAAATCGATCACCTCGCCGATCGCGAACAGGCCGATCATCACGACAGTGAAGTTGATGCCGCTCTCGATTTCGGAGACACCGAACGTGAAGCGCGGGATTCCGTAGAGCGGATCTATGCCAACCGTGCCGATGAGCAGACCGATGAACATCGAAAGCGCGCTCAGGATCGGCATGTCCTTGGCGATGGCAACGACGCTGGCGAGGCCGAGGATCGTTGCAGCAAAGAATTCGGGCTGGTCGAACTTCAGTGCGAAGGCAGCAAACGGGGGGGAGGCAACGGCAAGCAGAACCGCAGAGATGAAGCCGCCGGTCGCCGAGGCGGTAATGGCTATTCGAAGTGCGCGCGTCGACAGTCCCTTCATGGTCATCGGGTAGCCATCCCAGCAGGCGGGCAGCGATGCCGGCGTTCCTGGGATGTTGATGAGAATGGAGGAAATCGAGCCACCGAAGACGCCGCCGACATAGATGCCGCCGAGGAAGCACATCGCCGTGACGGGTTCCATCACATAGGTGAAGGGCAGTGCCATCGCCATGGCGTTGACGAACGAGATGCCCGGCAGTGCGCCGGCGATCGTGCCGACCATCAGGCCGGTCACGAGAACCAGAAAATTATGGGGCTGAAAGGCGCCGACAACGCCACCCCAGAAGAGCGATATCAGATCCATCGCGTCTGCTCCTCCTCAATAGATCCTGAGCAGCCGGTAGATCGAAATCGTCCAGCCGTTGAATGGTTCCACGCCTCGGTTCAGCGGCATCTTTGCCAGCGCCACGAACATATAGAGCAGTACGATCGTGCCGAGGACCGAGACGACGCCGATGGTCCACCACGAGCGAATTCGCCCCATGAGGCACCAGATGGCGATGAATAGAATGGTCGCAAATGCGAAGCCGAGATAGGGAATGGAGAATCCGTAGGCGAGTATGACGCCGACCCCGGCCAGGGCGAGTGGCTCAGAGCCGTTCTTTTCGAGCGCCTCAATCTCCGGATCGCCGCCGCGCCGCAGTGTCTGGCGCCATTCGGCGAGTTCGGTCAAAAGCGTCAGCACTGCAAAGAGCGCGAGCCCGGCCAGCATTGCGCGCGGCCAACCTGCCGGTCCGACCGCACTTGGCACCGCATCCAAGGCCGCGCGGTTGAGCGCTATGTGCGTCCACAAGAACGCGCATAGCGCAAGGATGAAGACCGGGAAGATGAGCCGGGTGTATCGGCCTTTTGCCGTCATCGGCAGAATCCTTCAATCAATGCCTGTCGCGGGCAGCAGTCGAGGCCGCGCTGCGGTGATCGGATTGCGTGTTCGATTATGGGATCCGCCATGCAGCGGGTCGTTCTTATCGCTTAGCGTCGCGTCGGCCTTCGAGGCGGCGCAGAAGGCGATGCATCGGGCGGCGCAATGATCGCAGCGCCGCCCGCAAGCCGAGATCGCCTACTTCTTCTTGGAAGCTTCTTTTTCCTCGGCGGTGGTCGGGAACTTCTCGAGGTAGCTCTTCACCGTTTCATAGAATTTCTTGACGGCTACCTTTGTCTCCTCCGGCGAAAGGGCCTTGGTGCAGGTGTATGTGCCTGAGCAGAACTCCTTCCATTCGGGAGTGGCCAAGACTTTCGAGGTAGCGGCTGCAAGGGCGGCAACCTTGGCCGGATCGGTCTTTGCAGAAACGGCGATGGTACGGAAGTTGGGCAGGTCGTTGATGTCGAGGCCCAGCTCCTTCGAAGTGATCACATCCTTGAACGATTCGTGACGCGTATCGTCGAAGACAACGATCGGACGCAGATCACCGGACTTCAGGAATTGTGCAACGTCGCCCGGCTCCTCATAGATCATGTCCGTGTGGCCGCCGACAGCGGAAGCGTAGCGTTCGGCTGGCTTGGCGAAGGGTACGTTGACAATCTTGATGCCCTTGGTGGCGAGATACTTCAACGTGATGTCATCCATCGTGCCGTAGCCCGAAGTGGCGCAACGCAGTTTGCCGGGGTTGGCCTTGGCGTGCTCCTCAAGGTCCTTGAAGGTTTTGAATGGGCTATCCTTGTTGACGAAGAGCATCGAAGGGGAGCTCTGCATCATGCCGACGAAGGCGAACTCGTCGGGCTTGTGGTTGCCGATGCCGGCAGCCCAGGCAGAAACCGACAGCGCGATCAGGGTTGCCACCGAATGCCCGTCGGCGGCATCAGTGAGCAGTCGCGTCAGGCCCGCGTTTCCGGAAGCGCCGGAGATGTTGGCGACGGGCATGGCCACGCCCAGAAGCGGCTCAGAGAGCTGCGCGAACTTGCGTCCCATGAGATCCGCACCGCCGCCCGGTCCGAACGTGACGATCACGTCGATCGGGCGAGATGGATATTTGTCTTGCGCCATTGCAGGTGTGGCTGCAGCCGCACCCGCAATGGCAACCGTCAGAAAAGCCGTCAGCGAACGTCGCGCCGAACACATTGCCATCGTGTGTCACTCCCTGGCAGGGGGCGCGGGCGTGTTTCCGACCCTTACGTCCCCGATTCCTCTCATTATTTTCCCAAGACGCGCCGAACCTTAAATTTTTAAGGAGCCGCCGCCGCGCCGCTGTATCTCCCATTGCATGATCACTAAAATTGGGACACAGTGTCTCATACTCGTCCCAATCAATCTCGATTGTCAACGCCATTCGCATCGATTTCCGGCAAATGACCGACACCGAGCCGAACAATATGAGAAACTCCTCCGACGCCTGGAGGACTGAATGAAGAGCGAAAACGCTGATACGACGGCCCTGCAGCAGGACCGAATGTCGGCCCTGGAAAAGTCGGTGCTGGTGATCGAGGCAGTTGTCGATCATCCACAGCCGATCAGTCTGCCGGAATTGACGCTGCGGCTCGGAATGCCGCGGCAGACCATTCATCGCGTGCTGCAGCAATTGACCTCGCTCGCGCTGATCACAAGGATCGCGGCCAGTGACCGCTATGCGGTAGGGCCGCGCTTGTCGACACTCGCCTTCGCGACGCTGCGCTCAAGAAATCAGACGGCACCCGTCAGGGCGATCCTGTCGGACTTGGTCGCGGAGACCGGTGAGACCTGCAACATCGGCGTGCTCGACGATTTCGACTTCATCTACATCGAGCGCATCGAATGCCAGTGGTCGCTCAGGGTCCACCTCGCTGCTGGCTCACGGGTGCGCGCGCACAGCACATCGGGGGGCAAGGTGATGCTTGCCTTTATGGACCCCGACCAGCGCAGGAGACTGCTCAAGGCGCATAAGCTTGAGGCTTTCACTGCGACTACCATCACTTCGATCGCGGTGCTGGAGAAGCAACTCGAAGAGATTCGCACTCTTGGCTATGCCGTCAATGATCGCGAGCAGAACGTCGGTATCGTCGGCGTTGCCGTACCTGTCCTTGACGAACATGGTGTAGCACTGGCAGCGTTGGCGCTGCATGGGCCGGACTCGCGCATATCGAAGGAGTCCGCGGTTGGCTTCGTTCCGCAACTTCGAGCAGCAGCCACGAAGATTGCGACAACCTGGTCATACTGATCGTTCGAGTCCATGTGGCGCGCGCTTCTGGTTCGTGCTGGTCCTCACGCCCGACATGCCTTGATGTCCCACCCGAGTTTCCGGGTCCAATTCGATGTGCCCAACGTTGCGCCATGCGCTGCGGTTTGGGTACGATTGCTGGCCAGATTGAAGGAACGCCCCGAGCAAAAATTGCCTAGTCTTCGATCAACAGACCATGAACTGGTCAGCAGATTGTTCGGTTCATGGGCATTCCTGGGACAATAAACAGGACGCTGCCTTCGACGGCTGGTAAACTTCCTATTAGATCGTCAGCGGTATCAAAGCCGATGCCTTTCGATCAAGACAGACGATGATCGAGTCATGACCGAGCAACAGCAATTCAATGAAATGTACGGTCCCGACGGGGCCATCCGGCCGGGCTACGCGACCTTCCATGAGTGGATCCAAAATGCGTCGAGAGAGCTCATTGCCAGCCGCAAGCTGGAGGCCGAGCATTTCTTCAGGCGTATTGGTATCACCTTCAATGTCTACGGTGACGTCCAGGGGGCGGAGCGATTGATCCCCTTCGACATCATCCCTCGCGTGCTGACGACGAGCGAATGGGATTTTCTGGCGCGCGGACTGGAGCAGCGTACCAAAGCGCTGAACGCCTTCATAGGCGACGTATATGGCGCTCGTGAAATCGTAAGGGCGGGACTTGTTCCGGAGGAACTGATTTTCCAGAACCCGGCCTTCGCTCCGGAAATGGTCGGTGTCGTTCCAGCTGGTGGAATCTTCGTTCACATAGCTGGAATCGACGTCGTGCGCGTTGATGCCGAGACGTTCTACGTTCTGGAGGACAACGCGCGCACGCCCTCAGGCGTCTCCTACATGCTTGAGAACCGGGAGGCCATGATGCGGCTGCTCCCGGACGTATTTCATCAGCAACGGGTTCTGCCCGTCGACGATTATCCCGACGCGCTGCTGGCAACGCTGCGATCGGTGGCTCCGAAGACGGCGACGCGCGATCCGACTGTTGTGCTGTTGACGCCGGGCGCCTTTAATTCCGCATACTACGAGCACTCTTTTCTTGCCGATAAGATGGGTGTGGAACTCGTCGAGGGAAACGATCTGTTCGTGCGCAGCGGCATCGTCTACATGCGCACGACCGAGGGGCCGCGGCGGGTGGACGTCATCTATCGCCGCATCGACGACGAATTTCTCGATCCACTTGCGTTCAACCCGGCATCGCTGCTCGGCGTGCCGGGGCTCATGTCAGCCTACAAGGCGGGCAACGTCACGATCGCCAACGCTGTCGGCACAGGTGTTTCGGACGACAAGGCAATCTACAGTTATATGCCCGAGATCGTGAAGTTCTACCTGGGCCAGGAGCCGATCCTGAAGAACGTACCGACATGGCGCTGCCGAGAGGCAGACTCGTTGAAGTACGTTCTGGCCAATCTCGACAAGCTTGTGGTGAAGGAAGTGAATGGCTCCGGCGGCTATGGCATGCTCGTCGGTCCGCACTCGACGCGCGAACAACGCGACCTCTTCTCGGCAAAGCTACGGGGCAGTCCGGCTGGGTTCATCGCCCAGCCAACACTCTCCCTGTCGACGGTTCCGTGTTTCGTCGAGAGCGGGGTGGCGCCGCGCCATGTCGATCTGCGGCCCTTCGTGTTGAGCGGTTCGGATCGCGTGCGCTGCGTGCCTGGCGGGCTGACACGCGTGGCGATGACGGAAGGCTCCCTCGTCGTCAACTCGTCGCAGGGCGGCGGCACGAAAGATACCTGGGTGGTAGAGGTCTGAGCGGCAATGCTTTCGCGAATGGCAGATAGTCTGTATTGGCTCTCGCGCTATGTCGAGCGCGCGGAAAATCTCGCTCGAATCCTGGATACCGCACAGCGCATGGCGGGGCTTCCTTCCAACTATTCGGGGAAGACCAACGAGTGGGAGTCGGTGATATCGACGGCGGCCTGCACGGCTACTTTCGAAGCAGAGTATGACGAGGTGACGCGCGCAAACGTACTGCATTTCATCGTCGGCTCGCAGGCCAATCCCAGTTCGATCGTTGCCTGCATAGCAACCGCGCGAAACAATGCGCGATCGGTGCGCACGGCGCTGACCAGCGAGATGTGGGAAATCCTCAATGACGCATGGAACGATACGCGCACAGCGGACGTGCGGCGGATGTCGCCCAGCGATCTGTCGCGGTTCCTCGCGATGGTGAAAGAGATGTCGCTGCGATTTGACGGCGCGGCCTACCGGACGATGCTGAGGACCGATCATTTCTGGTTCCAGCGGCTCGGCACCTACGTCGAACGCGCCGACAACATGGCCCGCCTGCTCGACGTGAAGTATCACGTGCTGCTGCCGCGGCAGGAGCTGATCGGCGGCAGTCTCGATTATTTCCAGTGGGCATCGCTTCTGCGCAGTGTCAATGCGCTGACCTCTTTCCATTGGGTCTATCGCGAAAGCCTTCAGCCCTGGCTTGTTGCGGATTTCCTGATACTCCGGTCCGAGCAACCGCGCTCGCTCGTCTCGTGCTACAAGGAGATCAACGAGTATCTCGATCAAATCTCGGATGCCTACGGCCGGCAGGGTGCCTCGCAACGGCGTGTGCGCGCAACCCTGGCACGCCTCAGCAACGCCAACATCGAGGGGATCTTCCAGTCCGGGCTTCACGAGTTCCTGGAGGCGTTCATTGCCGACAACAACGAGTTGGGGCGCAACATCTCGCAGCAGTACCTTTCCTGACAGGTAGAAATGCGCATCCGAATCCGACACGAGACCAGCTATGCCTATACCTCGCCGGCAAGGAGCGCTCTGCAACTCCTGCGTCTGACGCCGCGTTCCAGCGAAGGACAATTCGTGCGGCGGTGGCGTGTCGAGGTTGACGTGGACGCGCGCCTCGACCGCAGTGAAGACGCATTCGGCAACATCACGCACCTGATCTTCATCGATGGACCGATCAAGCAGCTCAATATCGTTGCGGAGGGGGACGTTCACACGCGCGACATGGGAGGTATCATTCTGGGCACGCTGGAAAAGCTTCCCCTGACGTTCTATCTCCGGGGCACATCGCTCACGCAGCCATCGGAACCATTACGGCGGTTCGCCCGCGGCCATCTGGCGGCGGAGGGCGGCAACTTGCTGGCGGCGATGCATGCGCTCAACTCTTCTCTCTACGAGAACATGGCTTTCGATCTCGGCGCCACCTCGGCAGCGACGCCAGCGGGCGAGGCATTCGCGCGGAAGGAAGGAGTTTGCCAAGACTTCGCACACATCCTGATTGCGGCTGCGCGCTCGATCGGTGCTCCGGCGCGATATGTGAGCGGTTACTTCATGCGGACGGACCGGGGCGACCAGGAGGCCGGACACGCCTGGGCGGAAGTCCATTTCGATGGGCTCGGGTGGGTCGGGTTCGATCCGGCACATGGCATGTGCGTGACTGACCAGCACGTGCGAGTCGCGGTCGGCGCGGACTATTGTGATGCGGCTCCCGTTCGGGGTGCGCAGTTCGGCGGGCGGGAGGAGCAGCTCGGCGTCAACATCGAGGTCACCCAGGGGCAACAGATCGTGGAAAGCTGACACTGGTGACGGCGGTGGAAACGGCGGAATTCGATCCAACCTCGGTGCCTGCGGGCCAATTCATTTCGCGCTGATACGTCATGATGTGGAGACGTCAAAGTGTCCCACGCGCATAAAGGCGTTTCGGCCTTGGTCGATAGCCCAATTTCCGCACTCGCTGGCGGCTCTCGAGCTTCCCGTTTTCGATGACCGCGCTGCAATCGACGGTTTAACAAAAGTCAAATGCGCCGTTGCGCCGCACGACTATAGTCGAACGCCAGCCTGGGAGCATTACTCATGGCGAGCGATGCGACGCACGACGTTCGGGAACTGAACCTTCTCAAAGGGGTGAACGCGGACACGCGACATCGACTGCTGAACAATTCGTCGTTCGAAATCGTGCCGCCTGACACGATCATCGTATTCGAGGGCGACCGGCCAGATCATCTATATTTCGTGCTCGATGGCGTTGTGGAGTTGTCTGCCAGCATGAGCGAAAGCCGTGCCGTCATATCATTGTTGTATGCGGGCGACTGCTTCATCCTTTCGGCCGTTGTGAAGGACGCCGTCGCGCTGATGTCGGCTCGTTCGCTGGGCAAGGTCGAAATCGCAAGTGTTCCCGCGCCGCTGTTCCGGAAATGCATGAGGCGCGACGCCAAGCTGCTGCACAACGTTTCCGTCGCGCTCGGCGGCGGCTTTCGAAACATGGTGCGATATCTTCGCGATCACAAATTGCGGTCAGCGGATCAACGTCTGGCGGCTTATCTCGTGCGACTGATCGGGGAGAATGGCGGTGCTTGCGAGATCACGCTGCCGTTGCGCAAGCATGTCATCGCATCCTTTCTTGGGATGAAACCCGAGAGCCTCTCGCGTGCGTTTGCGGGGCTTCATGCACTGGGCGTGTCGGTCGAGGGCGAGCGTGTCAGCGTCAGGGATCCGATAGCACTGGAGCGGTTCGCGAACATCGACAGGGCGCTCGACGATTCGGACGCCTGAATGGGTGCGCGGCGGTCGCTCCGCATCTGCTGGCGGCAGGCTTCCGCGCCCCATGGCCCGTGGCGTGGTCGTCTGCTAATAAGAGATCGTCGCAGCATCGCAACGGGTCGGTTCAAATGGATCTCCAGCCTCGACAGACAGAGGAGAGCGAAGTCGTCCGGTTGCGCGCGGCCTACCTCGATCTCATGTGCGACAGCCTCGTTGGCCGGCTCAATCGCGACCCGCCGCTCCAGCAGCATCTCCACGACTATGACGAGGCTCACCGGGCCAACGGCTGGGACTGGCCGTCGGGTGCGCCGTCAATGATCGGGCTCAAGCGGATGACGAACCTGCGGCGGGAATGCGAGCGGGTTCTCCGGGAGGGGGTGCCGGGGGATTTTCTCGAAGCTGGCGTATGGCGCGGCGGTGCCTGTATGATGATGCGCGCGGTGCTCAAGGCATACGGCGTCCATGAGCGCCGCGTCGTCGCGGCCGATACCTTCAGCGGCATGCCGGCCGACGACGCCGACAACGAAACCGCGTTCCTGGCGGAAGTCGCTGCGTTCAGTGTGTCGCTCGATGAGGTCAAGAGCGCTTTCGAGCGATACCAGCTGCTCGATGACCAGGTTGTATTTCTCGTGGGGGACTTCGCCCGGACCCTTGCCGACGCTTCGGTTGAAAGGCTAGCGATTCTGCGTCTCGATGGCGATACCTTCGCGAGCGCCAGGCTCGGGCTCGACAGCCTCTACGATAAGGTAGCGCTGCGCGGCAGCATCATCGTCGATGACTATTTTCTTTTCGCGGGCAACCGCGGGGCCATAGATCAGTTTCGCGACGAACGCGGAATTAGCGATCCCATCGTGCGCATCGATGACTATGGGGGCTATTGGGTAAAGGGTGCAGTATAGACGGAGGCGGTCGGAACCCGAGATGCGGTCGGGATTCGGTTTTGGCCTGTTCCAATTCCTCGAACGCGTTTTTGGACCGCTTTTTTCGCGGGACAGGCAGAGTGGCTCCAACTCTGAATGTCGGGGTCTGGCGGTCTCCCCCGAACATGCATGAGTGCCCGAGGACGGCAGGAGTGCAGCGGGTTCAAACCATTTCGGTGAACACGTCCTTGACCTCGTCGACCCATTCGATGAGTTGAGATACCCCCTGGTTCACCGCGATCTCAGGCTGCCAACCCAATTCACGTTCGAGCTTTCGAATGTCACTGACATAGGCGCGCTGATCGCCCGGCCGCCAGTCCTGCCACTTGAGCGGGATCTTCTTGCCGAGGCGCCGTTCCAGCATGGAGATAAGTTCGAGCAGGGACAAGACATGGCTAGGGCCGCCGCCCACGTTGAATGCCTGACCGGCAATGCGGTCGGGCGAATGGATCGCCATCTCGTAGGCGCGCAAGAGGTCTTCCACGTGGAGGACGTCGCGAACCTGTTTGCCGTCGCCGAAAATCGTGATGTTGCGTCCCAGACGCGCCGCGATCGTGAACCATGCGACCCAGCCCTGGTCTTCGACGCCGAACTGATGCGTGCCGTAAATGCACGATTGTCGGAACGACGTCGCGGGAATTCCGTATATGCGTGCGAAATCGAGGGTGTATTGATCCGCGGCTCCCTTCGAACAGCCGTACGGGGAGAGGAAGTCCAGATGCTCGCTTTCCGCAATGCCAAAAGGGCGGTCAGTGTAGCCGTAGCGCTGTCCGGTGAGCCGCGTCTCCGCTGACGCGATCTTGCCATAGACCTTGTTCGTGGAAGCGAAAATCACGACCGCCTCTGGGCAGAGCCTGCGCACGCCATCAAGCACGTTGAACGTGCCGAGCGCATTGGCCATGAAGTCGGCGCGGGGATCGATAACGGATGTCGTCACCGCCACCTGCGCAGCCAGGTGTATGACCGCATCATAGCGTCTGGCCGTCAGGATGCGGTCTATCGCAGCCTTGTCGCAGACGTCGGCGCGCTCGAAGTCGAACGACGTGCCGTCCCGCAGCCATTCGAGATTTTGTTCAGTGCCCGTTCGCGAAAGGTTATCGAGTACCGTAACCTGCCAGTTGCGACCACTGAAGTAGCGAGCGGCATTGCAGCCGACGAAACCGGCTCCTCCAGTGATCAGAACATTCTTAGTGCGCATGCTGCGCTCCTGTCATTACTTTCGGCCGTTCGCTTGGTGGCACACGGCCCAAGGCTTCGATTGAGCGCAGCGATAGCGTGAGGGTCCACCCCGAAGTTCGAAGCGGACAACAAAAATCGTTCTCGGCCAAGGCGAAAAATTGAAATGCGACAAAAAATTTCTGCTTGCGGTCTCGGTAGAACACACGTGATAGTCGGTCAAATTTGGCACCCGGTGGAATTTCACATCGCACCGGGAAGGTGGGGTGTTGGGGCAACATGGGGCGGGCAAGCCAGCCGGTCGGCGACCTAGTCAGCGCGTCGGCGAACCTGTTTGCGTTGGGGAGCTGCAAGGTTTGAAAATCATCGTTACCGGAGGGGCCGGCTTCATCGGCACCCATCTTTGCCGTCGACTTCTTGCAGACGGCCACGTCGTCACCATCATCGACAACGAGTCCAACTCCAGCCGGGAGCGAATTCCCCAAGGGGCCCGGTTCTGTTTCGGCGACGTCACGCGGCCGCAGGATCTCGAAGGGGTGTTTGCCGAGGGCCACGACGCGGTGTGCCATCTGGCCGGGCAGGTCTCTATCATCAGGGCGTTCGACAATCCGGTCGCGGATCTGCGAACCAATGTCGAGGGTACGGTCAACGTCGTCCAGATGTGCATTGCGCACCGCATCCCGCGTCTCGTCTACGCGAGTTCCATGACGGCCTACGGAGACACGTCCGTGGTGCCTACGCCCGAGAGCGAGCCGTGCCGACCTGATTCCTATTACGGCATCACGAAATTCGCCGCCGAGCGCTTCGTCCATGCAACGGCTGAGCGGCCGGATCTCGATCTGCCGCTCCTCGTCACATCGCTGCGCATGTTCAGCGTCTACGGTCCAGGACAGGCGTGGGACAATCCCTACCAGGGCGTGCTTGGGATTTTTCTCGGCAGGCTGCAACGCGGCGAGCCCATCACGATCTTCGGGGATGGCGAGCAAACGCGCGATTTTGTTTTCATTGGTGACATCATCGACGCCTGGATGGGAACCCTGAACAATCAGGACGCAACCAAAGGTAAAATCTTCAATCTCGGCAGCGGCCGGCCGCTGTCGATCAACGAGCTGGCCAACAAGGTGCTGGCTGCTCATGGTTTGTCGCGCGATACCTATGACGTGCGCAACGCCCCGACCCGTCCAGGCGAGCAGCGTCAAGTGCAGGCCGACATCCGTCACGCGCGCGACACTTTCGGCTGGCAGCCCAAGACAAGCTTCGAGGACGGGCTCGCCGCGACGATGCGCTGGGCTGGCGGTGATGACGCGTCGAGGGCTACAGCTTCTGCTTTTGCCGGATCGATGGGGAATACGGCATGAAAATCGTACTGGTCGGCTCGGTCGATCCCTGGACACGCAGCGTGGCCACAATCCACCGATACCTCGCCTGGGGACGCAAGATCGGCCATGACGTCGCCGTCTATGGCAGCGCCAATGCGGAGCTGCCGGATATGCGCACAACCACTGAGACGGACGATGCAGACCTCGTCGTGTTCGTGGTCCAGGTGCCGGGCGATATTCCCTCGATGCCAGGCATCGCCCGCATGATGGACCGCATCCCGCGCGAAAAGCGCATCGTTCTCGACCTGTGGGGGCGCTACAACGACACGGTTCGCATCGACCACGATTTCAATCATCTGGAAAAGTTCGACGGTCATCCTGGCTGGGAGTGGCACCAAGCGATCAAGGCGCTTGGCGACAAGATCCTGCAGCCGACATTGCATCCACGGCGTGGCGACGTCGGCTCATTCCTTTTCCACGGTTTCGATCCGGAAGCCGTCGCGCGGCCTTATGCCTCTGCCGCCGAGGCTGCCCGCGCATGGAAATCCGCAGACCCCTCGAGAAGGCCTTATGGCGTCGGCTACGTGGGAAGTAATTGGCAGCGCTGGACCGAAGTGCTGCGTTTTCTCGAGGGCTATCGGCCTGTAGCAAACAAAGTGGGGCAGGTTTGCCTTGCCGGTTGGGACTGGTCCGAGCGACCTGGTTGGGCCGTGCAAATGGGGATCGCCGGCGTCGATACCGATCCTGATCTGCTGGCGGACCTGCGCGTTGAAGTCCGCATGGGTATTCGCTACGACCGGATCGTTTCGCTTCTAGGGCAGGCCCGTTTCGCGCCCGTTTTGCATCGGCCGCTTTTCCGTGAGCTGGGGCTTGTTACCAACCGAACGTTCGAAACTTTCTATGCGGACAGCATCCCACTGTTGCTGCTGCCGAGGCCATTTGTTGAAGCGATCTATGGTTCCGCCGCGCTCACGCTCGTACCCGGCGACAGCATCGCCCGCCATCTGGAGAGTTTGATCGACGACCCCGAAACCGCCTGGGACGCGGTTCTCAAGACGCGGGAACATCTGGCTCGCCACCACTCGTTCCCGGAGCGCTTCAAGCAACTGGCGGCGGCGACGTCCGCCGCGCTGCCGGCCGTGGCAATGCCATGAAGGTAGCGCCATGAACATACTGTTCGTGATGAAGACGCGCGGCAATGCCGGGAGCACGCATGCGGTCGCGAACTACATGCGCCTGGCACCGGAGTTCGGACATTCGGTTGCAATCTTCGGTGCCCCCATCTGGTACATACCCGAGCTGAAGCTCTCGATGGACATCGAGGAGTTCGACCGCGTCGTGTATCTATTCGAGACTGACCTGTTTACGATCGAGCCGCTGCATCAGGCGATCATGCTGGAACATTTCCCGCGCTCGCGAAGGCTGATCATCGACACCGACGGCATGTACCACGACCTCATTCAGCTGGACGGCTACGATTTCAATCATGCCAGCGAGGCCGACCGCCAGTACTGGCTCCGATACATGGATTCGCTTGGCGACAAGGTCGTCCACACGCTGATGAACAGGTCGGGCTTCGCGAAGGCGGGCGCACTCCCCTTGTTCGGTTATGATCCGACGCTGCAGATCGATCCTGCCGCATCTCCTCCCAAGACTTGGGATATCCTCCACGTCGGCCACAACTGGTGGCGCTGGCGTGAGGTGGAACAAGAACTGTTGCCGGCATTCCATCGCATCCGGGATCGCGTGGGCGAGATAGGATTCCTAGGTCTCTGGTGGAACCATCCGCCGGAAGAAGGACCGGCGGCCGGGCCGAGCGACGCGTTTCTGTCTGACCAGTATGCGTTCAAGCGGCTGCGCATCAAGACACCCGATGCGGTCAACTATAACGACGTCATAAGGACCATGAGCACGTCGCGGATCAACATCCTCACGCAGCGTCCGCTGCTGCGTCATCTGAAGCATCTGACCTTGAAATATTTCGAGGTCTTTTGTGCCGACACGATTCCATTGCTGATGCTCGATGGGGATCATGCTGAGGAAGTCTATGGCCCGGCCGCTCGGGAGCTGACGCTGCCGGGCCGGGCGGCTGAGAAATTCGTCGATGCGCTCGACAATCCCGGTAAGTACCGTCAGATCGTTGAGGACGTTCGCGCGCATCTGCGCAAGCACCATTCCTATGAAGAACGTGCTCGCGAGCTTTTCGCAACGTTGGAGAGCGTGTGAAGCGCGATACAGGAATGCCTGTCGACAAGCCTCATCCCGGATAGCCGCACATGAAAATCGTCATCGTATACTGGGGCTACGAGAACGCGGGCAGCATGCTCGACCTGCGTGGCTACACGCGTGCGGCAAGGGCCATGGGGCACGAGGTTCTGGTCTACGGCCCGCCGGAGTGGGCTTTCGCGCTCGACTACTCCAAGGACCTTTCGGACGTCGATGCGCTGATCTTTGTCGTCGAATGGACGACGGCACTGCAATTCGGGGACAATGTCGATTGGATCCGTCTGCTCGATGCGGTGCCGAGAAACCGTCGCCTCGTCATCGATTGCGACGGCCACTACAATGAGCCGATCTGGTTCATGGGGGACTACAACCATCGCTCGATGGCATTGAGCGAGGAGTGGATCGACTTCTGCGACAGCTTGTCCGACAAGATCTTCCAGCCGAGCTATCATCCACGGCGCAAGAACGTTCGCCCCTTTCTGTTCCATATTTACGACCCGGCATGGGAAGCACCGCTCAAGCTGGAAAAGAAAGAGTTCGACATGATCTATGTCGGCCATACAAAGCATCGCTGGCGCGGCATGGTGAAGGTTCTCAGAGCGATCGAACGCGTGCGCGACAAAGTGGGCCGTGTCGGACTCGTCGGCGAAGGCTGGGGAGAGACCATCGACTGGATGGAGCATGGCGAGGCGAAGACCAAGCATTACGTCGATCGGGAGTACCTCAAGAAGAATCGGTTCGAGGGCTTGCCCGCAGTTCCCTTCGACCAGGTGGCAAGCACAATCGAGAAGGGTGTTTTCAACCCGGTTGTCTACCGGCCAGTATTCGAGCAGCTTGGTTTCGTGACTTGTCGCACCTTCGAAACACCGGCTTCCGGAACGATTCCGCTCTTCCTGCTCAATCGTGACTACGTCGTTGAGATTTTCGGCGAGCGTGCGACCGAGCTGATGCTCACCGGACAGGACGATCACGAGAAGATCCTCGACGTGCTGGAGCGACCAGAGCATTACGCCGATATCGTGATGGACATCCGAAAGGACTTCCGCGACCGTCACAGTCCAGAAGCGCGCCTGCGCGAGTTGATCGGCTACATCGAGGAGTAAATTGGTGCCATGTCGGCGGGCTTCGCCAAAGGGGAGGACATCAAGAAACTGACGGCACTGGAGCCAGCCCCGGCAGGCTGGCACCGAAATCGCCTGCGCTACGGCTTCAACGAGATCGACGGGTGGCCGGGCTTTGCCTTCAGCGAGAGGCGCGGCGAGATCTATCGCCGGATGAGGCTGATGAACACGGAGATCGTAAGGCTCTTCGTGTTCGACAAGCCGGTGCCCGATCCGTTCAAGAACTGGGACTTCTTCTCCGCTGTTATCGATGGCGTCCTGGCATGCGGCGCGAAGCCCATGATCACCTTTGCGAAGTTCGCACCTCCCCATGACGACCCTGTAAGGATCGAACGGTACGTTGCGCGCGCGACCGAGGTCGTGTGGAGCTGCCTCGAACAGTGGGGCGGCAATGAAGTGAAGGATTGGTACTGGTGTGTCTGGAACGAGCCCAACAATCCCGATGTGGGCGGCAATCTGAGCTATAACCACTACCTCGCAATCTACCGGGCCATAGCCGAACCGATCATGGATCTGGTGGGGCCTCACACGAGCGACGGCCGCGTTTTGATCGGCGGTCCGTCCATCGACGGAACGCAACGTGCCTACTGGCTGGACTGGATCGCGCGTCTTTTGAGCGACGTCGATGAGCGCCTGCTGGCTTTCGTCAACTGGCATATGTATGCCGATTGGCGACCAGCCGCCCCATGCAGTGACGTGACCGTGAAACTTGTCGACGATCCCGAATCGCCGGACGGGGACGTCTTCGAGAAGCTCACGATGGCGCGAACGCCTCAGTATGAGGCGCGGGCGCGGTCTGTCGGGCGGCTCATTGCCGATCGCGACATTCTGAATTTCTGCGGTGAGCTCAATACGATCGCGCATCACGAGCATGTCTTCACCGCAGGTCTCAACCGCAACGTCTTCGGGGCGACCTATTATGCTTCGGCTATCGTCAATCTGATGCGAGGCGGCGCCGACCTGGAGATGCGATGGACTGCAACTTCGAAGCATTGGCACGGCGTGAATGATGCCTATGGCCTCATCAGCAACCTCGGCAGCCCGACGCCCGCGGCACTGGCAAAGCAGCTTGTTGCACAGCATGTCCGGCGTGGCGATCTCGTGCGCTTTCCCGATAGCGACCCCGCATTGGCGGGCATAGATGCGGTCATTGCGAAGAACGCAGAGGGACGCCTGAGCGTGGTGGCCGTCAATACGTTGCCGCAGGTGCGCGATATCGACCTTGCCGCGCTGGGGGCGGGTCTGGAAAATTGTCGGGACCTGTTACGGCTCGACGGCGGGACGCAGGATCGCGTCGTGCGTGCAACACGGAGCGGCGTGGTGCGCATAGATGGCTATGGGCTTGCAATCGCCAGCGAGGATTGTTCCAAAACGGTCATCGACTAGCGCTAGGCTTGAAAGTGTTCTGACGGGTTGTCCACGCGGCCTCAAAGATCTGGTGAACACGGCAATCGCATTGAATGGAGAAGAACGGTGGATAGGGCATTCGGTTGGATTGGCGAGATCTTCCAGACACTGCTGAAGCTGCTTCCCTGGCTGGTGATCGTGCCGGCAACACACGAGGGCGTTGCTTTCGTCTACGGGAGGAACGTGCGCAAATGGGGGCCGGGATTGCACTGGTATTGGCCGGTGGCGACCCAGTTCAAGATGATTGCGGTTGTCAGGCAGACGCAGCTGATCCAGTCGAAGGTCGTGATGACCAAGGACCACAGGACGGTGATCGTCGGTGCGCTCGTCACCTACTACATCGATGACGTGGTTACCGCCCTGGCGAAGGTTGCCGACCTTGCCTCGGACGTCATGGAGCGTTCGCAGGGTGCAATCTTCGAGACGATCAACAAATATACACTCGAAGAGATCCAGGCCGACAGGAGTTCGTTCAAGGAGGTGCTCACGCAGCGGGCAGGCGAATCCATGAATGGATATGGCGTGCAGATCCTGCAGGTGCAGTTGACCGAATTTGCACCGACGCGCCCGATTTCCCTGAATGTGCACGGTGCGGTGGGCCAGTATGCACTGTGGACCGGCTTCTGATGCGAGCGGGAATGTCCTGGACTGGGTAGACGCGCGAGCGCACGGGCAGCATCGCCAGCTGCCCGACGTGCCGTCATGCGGTGTGGTGCGTGAAGGTATACGGAACAGGGTGATGCTCACCGTATGAGCGGCGGTTTTGTCGGGGGTGACAGCGACTGTGTGCGGTCCGCTTTGGAAGGACAAAGGGGGCTGCAGGGACGTGGCATGCCTCGTGTACGTTCCCTGCATGGGCGGCGGTCTTGCCAGAGCGGCCTTTCGATACCGATGATTGGCAATGGACTATGAGATACTGGCCGTCGGGCGCCGCGTCGGAGATCAAGACGATCTGTTGCGGAAAAAGGTCGGGCAGCATCTTCTTCCGTACTCGTTCGTGCGGTAGTCTTAAGCGTTGAAGGTGGCCCCTCCCGACAACAGCATGGAGACCGATGTGGACGATCAGATGCCGATCCTCTTGGCCATTGCCATTCTGGCACTGACCGCTGTGGCTTCGGGTCTCGTTCTCACGGCCTTTCGACAGCCTCCACTGGTAGGTTACATCCTTGCCGGCGTGGTGCTAGGACCTTCCGTTTTCGGCTTCCTGCCGCAGATCGATGAGGTGCCGCTCATCGCGCACTTCGGCGTGCTTTTCCTGCTGTTCGTGATTGCCATGGAAGTGAGTCTGCGGTCGTTCATAGCAGATTTGAAGCCCGCACTCGTGCTCACTCTTGCCACACTCGTCATAGCGTTCGCGGCGATGATGGCGTTCGGTGCGGTGCTGGGCTGGCGGGTGGAACAGGCGCTGCTGCTGGCGTTCGTCGTGTCGACGTCGTCGACCGCGGTCGTCCTGAAGGTTCTCGATGATCTCGGAGAGTCGCGCAGCCACCTCGGGCGCATCGTGATCGCAACGGCGATTGCTCAAGATATAGCCATCGTTCCGATGCTGATCGTGGCCAACGCGTTCCGGGCCGATGCTACGCTGGAGATATCGACACTGGTGACGGTGGCTATCGCCATCGGCGGGCTCGCCTTGATGATTGCCGTGCTGGGACCTCGCGGCAAGATTAGGTTCCCATTCCAGGAACGAATCCTTGGGCGGGTGGAAATCGTCACCCTCGTGGCCCTGCAGTTGTGTTGTGCGGCTGCGGTGCTTTCGGGCATAGCGGGCATGTCGGCGGCTTATGGTGCCTTCGTGGCCGGCCTGTTCATGGGGCGCACAACCTTGCGGTCAGAGGCGATTGCGGCGATGGAACCGATACAGAGCGTCCTGATGGTCATGTTCTTTGTGACCATCGGTTTGATGCTCGATGTCGGGTTTATCTTCTCGAACGCGCTCCTCGTCGCGGTGTTCGTGCTGGCGGCACTGATCGGAAAATCGGCCGTGAACGTCATCGTGCTGCGGCTCGTCGGCCTCCCTTCGACGACCGCGTTCCAGGCCGGGCTTATTCTTGGCCAGATTGGCGAGTTTGCATTCGTTCTGGCGGCGGTGGGGCTTGCCAACCAGGTTCTGGATCCTGTCGGCTATAAACTCGCGATTTCGGTAATCGTACTGTCCTTGCTCTTCAGCCCGATGTGGACGTACGCCGTGCAGCGCGTTCAGGCACGTACGCAGCGTGGGATCAAGAGCCTCCGGCTGGCGTTGTTCCGCTCCCGGGACTCCGAGGGGCCTCCGGCGAGCGCGGAAGCCGAGGTGCATCGGGCCCGAGAAAACAGCAGTTCGGAGTCACGTGAGCCGGGCCCGAGAATATCCAGCTGACTTGGCTGCGTGCGCATGAAGCTCCGGCGGCCCGTCACCCTGGCTTGCGCCGCAACCTTGCTATTTGTGAAATAAGGTCTTCGGCGGGGTAAGGCTTTTTTAGAACGGTCGTGATACCGTCCTTTTCCAGTGCGTCGCTGACGCCTTTCTCCAAATATCCTGTCGACATGATGATTGAGCATTGCGGATCGAGTTTGCGGATCGCGCGGGCGACTTCATGGCCGGGCATCAAGGGCAGGTTGATGTCAAGTACGACGACATCGATTTCGCTTCGATGGTTGCGATAGAGTTCGAGCGCTTCGCGGCCATTGCTTGCGCTGAGGACTTCGAAGCCGTGAGACGTCAGATACTCGGCTATCAATTCCGCAGTACGTCCTTCGTCTTCAGCAAAGAGAACAAGTATTCCAGCATTTGAAGCGGTATTCGGCTCAATGCCCGTCGTCGGCTTTGGACGTTGATTGGTGCATGGGAGATAGACCGTAAAGGCTGCTCCCTCAGCCGGTTTGCTTGATACGGATACGCTGCCCTTGTGCTCGAGAATAATGCTCTGCGCCACGCTCAGGCCGAGCCCGATACCACCCTGTTCAGTGCGTGTGGTATAGAACGGCTCGAAGATCCTTCCAATGATTTCCTGCGGGATGCCACGTCCCGAATCCCGCCATCGAACCTTGATGTATTCCTTCGGGCCTTCTTCGAGCCCGAGTGCGAGCGCCTGTTGAGCGTCGATATTCTCCCGTTCGATCGTTACCAGAATCTTCCCAGGCGGGTCGATTGCATTGATGGAATTTAGTCCGAAGTTCAAGAACGTGCTCTGCAGGGATGGGTAGTCGCCCAATGTGTAGCGCTGATTTTCTTCGATCTTGACATCCAGCGTGATTTCGATGGACCGATCTGTGGTCCGACGGAGAATTTCGATAACGTCGGTAACGGGTGTCGAGATGTCTATCGGGGCAAGTTTGAAGCCCGACCGGCGTCCAATTGCGAGCAGCTGTGCAGTCAATGCGCTAGAATGCTTCACCGCGTTCTTGATGGAATCGATATTTCGTCGCGTTGATTTGTCGGCTTCGGGCGACCCAGAGATTTTGAGTTCCATGAGGTCACTGGCGCCGTTGATGATTGCAAGTGCATTATTGAATTCGTGCGCCAACCCTCCGGCGAGTGCGGAGAGCGCACGTTCCTTTTCGCTGTTGCGGAGCTGCTCGCGAATTTTCAGGTCGAGCGTGATATCGCGCAAAACCAACACGACGCCACTGATGCCGCCACCCGGATGTATTATCGGTGCAGCCGTGAGATCGATCTGTCTTGCATCGGTTGCAATATCATTCGGTGGCAGCTGAATGCGGCGCTTCATGACGCGTCGCGAATTCAGTACGTCGTCAACCGGGAAGTCTGGAATGACGTCGTGTCCGTTGCAACAGCTGTTGAGTACCTTGGTCAATTGGTTCCCGATTGCGCCGCGCTCCGGCGTTTCGACCAGAACCTCGGCTGCCGGGTTGAGCATCTGGACCAGACCTTGCGCGTCGATGACGATGACCGCGTCTCCTATTGAAGACAAGGTCGTGCGCGCCCGCTGTTCGCTCATTGTGATCTTTTGCTGCAATTCGAGCGAACGGACCAGACTGGGTCGCAGCAATGTGAACCATGTTGTCCAGATAGCGATGAGTAGAACGGTTGTTACCGTCCATTCCACTGGGGTGCGCTTTTGCGCGATTTCCGACCGGAGATTGCGCAAGGCTTCGTCCTGAAGCTGCAGCGGCAATAGAACCTTGTGGCTCGTGATCAATAGGGCATCGGGAACTGTGAGACTCGAATACCTCGCTCCGACAAGCTCGGGCGGCGAACTGGCAAGCCTGGCGATGAAGTCGCGGGCCGTGGGTGGGACATCGCTGGTCCTCACGTGCGCAAGTTCGGCCGCGTAGAAATAGCCGAAGGGGAAACTGTCGAGGTTGTCGATACTTTCATGAAATCTGGCGCGCAGATCCGAGTCGGTTTGCAGCAGCTTTGCGAGCTGCTGCTGAACCCGCAGTATGATTCGCTGGGGCATCTGGGTGGTTTCGTCGAATTTGACAAGGCGTTCGGAAATTCTAGTTATGTCGAGCCAAATACTCGTTCTCTTGGCCGTCAGGTCGCCGATATCGGTTAGGGCGGACGATACGTGACTGAAATAGAGAAAGATGGCTGTGGCAGCGATGACAAATGCTGTTACGACTGCTTTGGATATAAACCCGCTGCGAAGTGTTGGCTGCTGAACCATCGGATCCTTGTCCCAAACGTCTCAACAAGTCCCATCGTTCCTATCGGAGTGAAAGCGCAAGCTCCTGATAAAGCTGGGTCGCAACATCATCCAAACGCAACGTGTCATCCTGCCAGACGTGCTGCGCCAGACTGGCAATCGAGTTGAGCTGCAATCGCCAATGATCGTACGAAAGTGATACTCTTTCCTTTTGCTGCCAGTTCTTCAGCGATTCTCGAGAGCAGCGGTCGAGCGACGCGGGGTCGACGTTGCGGATGACCGGAACGCCTCCCTTCGCAATTCCGAATTCCCTGAGCGCGTCAACGGCTGACAAGGCGCGGAACGCGGCTTCCTGAGCCTCGGATTGTTCCTCGGAGGTGGGCCTTGGGAAAGCAAGCACGTCAAACGACCATGCGACGAATTCGTTGCCCGGAGCAAGGGTGCAGACGACATTGTCGTGCTGGCGAAGACCGGGGGCGGCAAAGTCGCCTGTGATCGTAAGTGCTGCGGTTCCGCCCAAAACCTGCTGAATTGCGTCGCTCCAGCTGATTTGGTGGCTGTCGCGATTGGCGAACCTCTTCAAGTCGCGGAAGGTTGTCAAAGCTCGCTTGGCGTGCTCCATGAAGTCCGCTCTATCGACCTGGCCGTCGAGCATTGCGGCAAACTGCGATTTCGACAAGCCCTCAGCGAAGACCGACAGAAAGAGGAAGCGAAGCAACCATCGCACTTCGGAAACAGAAATGGGAGTAATTCCGGCTGCTGCGAGGCGTGGCGCCATCTCCAGAAACTGGGACCAAGTCGAGGGCGGTGTCGCGCCAATCCGGGCAAAAGCGTCAAGGTTAGCTACTGCAACATTCTGGAGATGTATGACGAGTGGGAGAGAGGCGAAGCCATCGTCGACATGGATGCGTTTCCTGATTTCCGGGTGCAGAGATTCAGAAAAATCGTGACTCGGCGTGCTGTCCGGAATGCTCCGGAACAGCGTCGAGTTGGCGAATGAATCATGTCCCAGGGAACCGATCCAGAAGACTGAGGTTGGAGGGAGGCCAATCGCAATACGTTCCGCCAATGCGAATGTGATGCCGTAGAAATTCCCTTCTACTCGGTGCTCGGTCCACGCGAGGCCTGCCTTGAGCACTTTGTCCCGAATGACATTCAGGGCTGGGGCCTCGATAGACGTCAACCACAAATGCATCAGTTCGAATTCTGCTTTCCTGTTCTCGGTCGACTGGGCCGATGACGGGAATGCCGGTGCACACAAGACGAACACAAGCGTTGCTAAGGCGCACTTGGTTCTCTGGATGAAGTCGGTCGAAATCTGAAACTTCGTTGGCATCGGCGGTATCTCAATTGCGACGCGGACCGGTGACTAGCGTTCCGTCCGCGACGCTTGGTTCCCTGCAGGCATCTGCGCGCCAGCCCGGAGCGCTAGATTTTTGGGTTCGTGTTCTGGATTCACCGACGTTTGACGACCTTCGCCCGGTCAACAAACGTCAGATCCAGAACACTAGCGTTCCGCCGGATCCAGTTACGCATCTACAAGTTATATACATTCTCATTCGAAACCAATTGGCAGTACATTACATTCTGCAGCCACGCTCGAGACCGTGAGAAGACGTTCTCGCATGCGGCGCAAGCCAGCGGATTTTGAGACCTCGGCGTATCTCCGCGCACTGCCAGCCGGCATGTTCATACGGGATCGAAGTTCTCAAATAGAAACCCGAAACCCTATGTCAGACGAAGCGGTTCGGTCCGACAGCAGGGCAACCAGTGCAGCCGCGCGGTCGTTCAATCTGGACCGTTCAATCAGCCCGCAGTCGGTCGTCAGCGTGTCTGCGATGTCGATGTTGCCGCCGATATACCGGAACAAACTGGGTGAGCATTGAAGTGATTCGGACCTTTCCATGCAGGTAATGCGTACGGCCAGCAGATCATCGACGCTATTTTCGAAAGCAGAGAGAACAAGGCCGACGGTATCGCTTTTCAGATGGGAGAATGCCTGCAAGTGGTGACGATTTCCGTGGCTCGTGACATTGCCGGAGAAACTCTCAAAGACATGGTTTCGACCGTCTCGCGGGCGCGGGATTTCGCCGTGACAATATGTTGCGAATTCCGTTTTTTCGAATCGCCATAAGCTCACTGGAATCTTTTCCGCAGCGGAACTGGCGGTGTATTCCAAGTAAAAACCCTCATTCAATGCCACCTGTCCGGATTCTTCGACCGGCGGCTTGCTCGGATTGAAGCGGTTGCGTCGGCGTCCACGGAGGAAAAAGATGTTGGGATCGACAGCGAAGTAGAGGATCAGCCTCTGGATGACGTAAGCGGAAGGCAAGTTGGTGCCGGAGAGGTATTTGGCGAACTGCTGACGGTTGATGCCAAGTTCGCGACAGACCGCGTTGACCGAGCCTCGCTTCTCACACAACAACCTGAGCGTTCCGGTGAACTGGGCCCTGAACTGCTCATATATCGAGGTGGCGTCTTGCATAGCTGCAAAATCTTCGGTTGAAAAAATGTGGTTCGCTGAAGAGCTTAGCATCGAGCCGCCCTGGCTTAGACTCGCTAATGGTAATTCACTTGAGCAAATTTGCGAAGGGGGATACCTTTGTGCTTAGGCGGATGGGCCGCTCACTGGCAATTACGGCCGTGCTAGGTAGAGTGCCGATATTCCGATGACCACGGTAGCGGTGCCCCCCCTCCACCAACTACCCATACGTAGGAGGGGCTAGTGGCGAACCGATCTGTTTTCAGTGGAACAATGGCTCGAACTGAAGGTGTGCTGTGAAGGAACCCGGATCGGCTAGTTTGCGCCCTATTCGCGTTCTGGTCGTGGACGATAATGTGGATTTTGCGGAGTTTGTCTGCGAGGTCGTCCGGAGCAACGGCTTCAATGCTGCGGCGATATCGGACCCCAGGCGGTTCGAGGAAAGGTGCGCGGCCGTCCGTCCCGAGATTGTTATTCTCGACATCCAGATGCCAGGAGTCGACGGCCTGAAAATCGCTCAGTGGCTGGGCGACTACATGCATGCCAAGCAACAAGAAGTTCGCCTCGTGATCCTGAGCGGCCGCGGCGAGGATGCGATTCAATTGTGTAAATCGGTTGCCGCGATATCGGGGGTCCGAGAGGTTCAAACTCTGACCAAGCCTGTCGAGTTTGCGACGCTGTCCAAGGTGTTGCTGAGCTTGGCGAAGGACATCGAGAGATAGTGAGTGCCAGGGCACGCCGCCGATGGTGCCGAGCAACATTGCTGATTCGGGAGCCCGGGCTTGCAGCCGAACCAAATTACCCAAAGCGCCGAGTTCAGCTCGTGGCTCCAGGTCATTTAAGCCATTCGAATAATCCTAATCCCTGAAGCTGAAGCAAGTCGCGATCTGCCGGCTTTGCGGCGAGTGTTCCGACTCTGACGTCTGGTTCCCGAATGGGAACCAGCGCGTCAGCCCGGAACCTTTGGATGCCCCGCAAGGCTTCGGCAAATTTCGGCTTCAGTCCGCTTTTGAAGTTACACTGCAATTTTGCTTCAAATCAGAGAAATCTCGACCTTCGGCAAAAACAACTTTGTTCGCACTTGTGCGAACGTCGTTTGCAAGTTACCGAAATTGTATTTCCGTCCGGCAGAAGCCTAACTTTCACTCCAGAGGGCGGCGGGGTTCTGCGGAGGACCATCAGCATTCGCTGATGGGTTGGCTGCTTAACCTTATACTAATGGCTACAGAATTTGATCGTTCATAGTGGGTGTCGTCTAGCTGGCAGGCTGTGCTGCCGGCTGCAAATTCGGTCCATCGGTTCGAACACTGGCCTACCGTCCCTCCCGATTCACGATTGGCTGTGGAGGCACTCAAATGTCCCAAAGTGCACTTGAGAAGAATGACACGATGAAAGGCAACGGCGGGACGCATGTCGCCGCTTATGTCGAAACTCTTCTTTCCGGCAGGGCGAGCAGGCAGTTCCGGGAGTCGGAGAGTCTCATCAAGCAGGCAGCGGAACTGGAAGCCCTTCAATTGAAGCGGCTCGTTCTGAAGTCGGCGCGCGACGAGATGGAAGTGACAGGAGCACTTGCCGCAGAGCAGGACAAAGTCTTTCAGAAGCGCTTCGACGAAATCACCACGGCGACGCTCAACCTTGCGGATGACGTCGCAGCGAAGCCAGCCCGGACAATCGCGCAGCTGAGGGCGAAGGCTGCTTTCGTACTCGAATTCATCGAGCCCGGAGAGAGTGGAGTTGTGGACAGATTGATCTGGTCGCTTGCCACGGAACTCATCGTCTACTCGGCGGCGGTCATGCACCACCCAGGCGAGGAACCAGTGTCTGTTTGAAGCGAGCGCCGCTGCAACGCAGTTGAGCGAATATGGTCATCGCGAAACCCGCTTCATACTTTCTGGCTGGGTGGCGAGGTGGATTTCGCGATCATGACCTAGAGCCATTCAGGTTCAGGTGGAACCATCCTGCAAAGGCCTATCTGGATCGAGATCGAGCGGACCGGCGAAGGGCGTAGCGGCGCTATGGCGAAGACGGGACGCGATGAGATCTGTCTTGAATTATCCACTCCAGACTGGTCGGGTTCGGCGGTCCATAGGTGCTTATGCGGCTCTCCGCGCCTCTGAGCGGTGGTCGTCGCGAACAGGTCCGCTGCGTGATGCGGTCGTTGAAGCTATCACTCGTCGCCGATGCCGCTGACGCCAACAATCTCGCTCAACTGTTGTGCGACGAGACTGCATGACTCCTTGACCCGATAACTGACTTCGTTGCCCGAATCGTCGACCTTCGAGAGTACCAGCCGGGTCCCCGTGGTGGTGCCGCTCTCATCGCGGTCGTCGTCGATGTAGGCGACATCGGTGGCCAGAATCCGGACGGGTTGGCCCGAGTAAAGATGCAGGACAATCTCACCTATTTTGCCGCTGTGCATCACGACCTCCGTGTTCTCCGCGCCGTCGGTCTGGCATGCTAGCATGTCAATTCATATATGCGGCAGGCTTGCGTCCGCCGTTGCTTCAATAATCCCATTCGACGCCGATACCGAGCTTGCTGTTGCCATCAGCGCCGATCTCGCCGCGGGCTTTCAGGTTTTTGGTGAGATCGTGATCGATGACAATCCGGCTCGAGCTGGCGCTCAGTCCCTGGCGCACGCCGACATATGTACTGTCCCCGACATAGCTGCCGGCGGATATCGCGGTGCTGCCGTCCTTTTCCGTTGTCATATCCAGCCGGTCAATTCCAACTGTGGTCTTCAGCTGGTCGAGCAGCCCAGGACCGCTCGAGAGTCCGCCGATCTTGTCGATTTCGCTGGCGAGCTGCGCAATTTGGATCGGCGTCAGCTTGACCAGAGCCTTGTTGAAGACCAACCGCGCCAAAATCTCATCGCCGGGAAGGTCGGGTTGCGATGAAAACTTGAATTCGGGCTGGCTCGCCGGCCCCGTCACGTTCACAGTGATGCTGACGCCGTCGGCCTCTGTGCCAGCCTCAAGGTCGAGATAGGGTTCGAGTGTTCCGGCGAAGGCCACGCTGCCGCGTTGGAAGTCGAGCTGGCGGCCAAGCAGCGAAAGGCGTCCGCGAACGAGTTCGAATGCGCCATCCGCCATGGGCGCGCCTGCGGTGCCGCGGAGTTTCAATTCGCCGCCCAGCAGTGCATCAAGACCTCTGCCTCTGACGGTGATCCGGTCGAGCGCATATATGGCGATCTGAAGCCCGACATTGGTCTGGCCAGCGTCTGATCGAGCCTTGTTTGCGCGTTCAGTGCGCTCGGCTATCTGGCTTGGTGCATTCAGATGCTTCAGGTTGAGAGCGGCAACCGACCTCGGCAAGCGTTCGGGCACCAGAACATCAAGGCGTTTCAGATCGACGCGTCCGGTGGCAATCAAATTGTCGAGCGGCCCATCAATGACGAGCGAGCCATCGATCTCGCCGGATACCTGCTTCTTGTCGTCGATCTTCAGGTGGGACAGTAGGATCGACAGGTTTTGCAATTCTGGCGGCGTTGGCGACCACGACAGTGTACCTTTTGCAGACATCTCACCGCCTTTGTCCCCGATGCCGCGAATGCCCACGATATCAAGGGAAGATTCGCTGATAGTGGCGTTGCCGTTAATCTGCTGAAGTACGGTTCCGGTTGAGGTGTCCTGTGCCGAGGCATTTTCGATCCGGACGTGGCCATCCAACGTCGGCTTGCCGAGCGTCCCGCCCAATTTTGCGTCAATGTGTGCTTCGCCCGACAGGCGCGTTCCACGTTCGGCGAGCATGGCATTTGCAATTTTCAGCGGCGCACGCCCGTTGATAGTGCCAGTCAACTCGTTGAAGTCCTTTCCGCTCAATCGCAGCTGAGAGGCAATCGAAAGACCATCATAGCCGGCCGCTTCGAGACGAGCATAAAAGACAATGCCCGCGAGTTGCCCGTTTGCCCGCAGCTCGATCGGAGGCAACCCAGCCTGCTGTAGCGTGCGCGCGCTTGCTCCTGTCAAAACCGCATCGAAGTCGATTGTCGGTTTGGGCGGAGCTCCTCGGACGCGGACCGATCCGCTCAACCGTCCCGTCGCTCCGATCGAAGGGGCGACCATATCGAGGAGTGCGGCGGGGATGCCAGCCAGCCTGGCGTTGATATCGAGGGAATCGCGAGAAATTTTGCCGTCAATATCGAGACGCCCGTCGCCCGATTGAATAGACAAGTCGCTGAATGTCGTCGAACCGCCACTCAATCGAGCCGTCGCTTGCCGTGCAAGCGTCAGCGCCCTGCCGTTGCGTTGGGCTCGGAAATTTTCGAGCGATACAACCATCGCGCCATCGCGCATTTGCATGTGACCAGCAATGTCAAGGCCCGTGTCGGGCGCCTTGGCGGTCATTGTGATGCGCAGGCCATCCCGCCCTGGCTCCACTTCGACCTTTGCTTTGTCGATGTGAGCCTGCTCAAACACGACATTGTCGGCGTGGGCGGTCGCTTCCGTGTGGTGCAGCGGTTCATTCAGCGGTACCGTCGCGGTGATGTCCGTGTTGCCGAAACTTGCTCCGGCAATAGAAGCGCCGCCGAAGACAAGTTTCACGCGCGCGGCAGGTCCACTCTTTACGGTGACAAGGTCGACGTCCGCATTCATCTTCCCCGCGAGATCAGTACCAACCAGCGCTTTCAGCTGCGAAAGATTTCCATGCTCGATATGAAATCGTCCTTCGGTGGACTTTTCAGTCAGTCTTGCGTTGCCGCGCACCGCAAGTGCGCCCCAATCGAGCGTCATGTCGTCGATGACGATCGCATCGGTTGCCACAAGGAGCTGGGTTTGCGCTTCCAGGCGCTGGCCTGTCACGACTGCATTGATCGAGGCTTTCATTGAGTGGCGACCCAGCGGACCGCTTCCGTCCAGTCTCCCGACAAAATCTGTGATGCTGCGTCCGGCCACGGTGATCGACCTGCCGTCGGCCAGCACGTGTGAGTGGAGATCTTCAAACGTGCCGCTGATCTTGGCGGAAACCTTGGCCTTGCCTTCGGCTTCATCGAACATGACGGCGAGGTCGGAGAGATCGGCATGGACCTCTCCGTCAAGCTTCGCATCTGCGATCGTCATGTGTCCATGCGCTTTGAACGCCTTCGACCAGATCTCGACGCCGCGCACGGTCAGTGGACCGCCGTGCTCTCGACTTGCCTTGAAGGCGAGCGACGCCGCACCGAAGTCGCGTATTGCGCCATCCTTACCGGTCAAAGCGAGCGACGTGCTTGCAGCGCTGACGGCAACATCCATTGCTTCTCCATGGAGGCTGACGGCACCTCGCGCTTCGAATGTCGCGGTCCCAGCGGCATCGATCCCAGCCAGCTGCGCGAGTGGCTTCAACTCCGTTGCGCTGACCTGGACCCGTCCCTTGAATTCACCGCCTTCGAGCGTTCCATTGCCTTCGAGGTGTCCCGACGCGAAACGCATTGCAAATGCCTGGATGTCGGCTCGTCCGGCTTTGGCGATGTTCCCATGTGTCGAGAACACCGCTTCTTCGCCAATGGCGCCGGCGATGTTCGGGTTCGCGTGCGTCAATCCACCAAGGGACGCCGTCAACTTGAAAGGACCCTCCAGCCAACGGTCGCTCGACCTGTCGAGTTTGCCATTCACGTCGAGTTGCTCAACCGATCCTGCGCCGGTGACGATTGACCGAGCGGAAAGAGCGAGTGTCGCGGCTTTGGGCACTTTGGTCTCGGGAAGGTCGATAGCGACGCGTAAAGACGCGATACTCGACGATGCACCGCTTTCAAACGGCAGCGGGATCTGGCGCCCGTCAGCGCGCGCGATGTCGAGTTGTGCCCGCCCGACAAGATCGCCACCAGGCGAACGGTATTGTCCTGCTCCGGTGAGGCTCAACGCGTCATTCGATACGGCGAACTTGTCGACGACGATGTGGCCGCCATCGGCGAGCGCGCCGGCCAACTCCGCGGACGTCTTGCCGCTGAGAAGTCCGCGCCAGTCCTGGGGCGCGATGGCATCGAGGTAGCCGTCCAAATGCGCGGTCAAACCATAGCTGGCTGCAGCGCGATCTATTGCCATCGACCCGGCGATGAATGGAGTATCCGATGCCTTCACGGAAAACGCCCCGCGCCAAGCGTCCAAAGTACCGTTACCCTGCAGCGCGACCGACAAGGGGAGGGTGGCGGGGAGACCGACGAGTTGCGCGACAATTCCGCCCGGAGCTTCGTGTCCTTTCGCGCTGATGGTGAGGCGATTTTCGTTTGAGCCGAAGTTCAGAACTGCCGTCAGCGAGCTGTCCGGAGCGTCGAGGCGCTCGACCTGCAGGCGTGCATCGGCGCCTCGATCTGGATCGTCAAGATGCGCTGCCGCAGTGAGCTTGAAGCGAGCCGGCACGCCGATCACAGCTTCGTCCAACGCAATCTGCGAAATCTCGAACCGATCTATCGAAGCCGGAATCGGCCGGGGCGTTTTCTTGCTTCCCGATACCGAATTCCCGCCCTGGGGTGTGCGCATCACATCGACGTTGGCAATATAGAGCTCGGTGACATGGAGCCGACCGAGCAGAAGCTTCACCGGTTGCCAGTCAAACGACACGTTGCGCACAACCAGCCATTCGCCGGCGCGATCTGACGCGCTGATTCTTGCGAGCCGGCCCTTTGAAAACAGAGAGCCCTCGAGTGGACCAAAAACGAGTTGCTGCCGATCGTCGGACGCGATCCAGGACAGCAAGTTCAACAATGCCGACTGACCTTTGTGCGTTGCAAGCGTACCGCCGACGCCGCCAGCGGCGAGCATCGAAATGAGCAGAAGGCGAATCGCCCATTTCGCAGGCCGGCGCATCAGAACGCCTGCCCAAGGCCGAGGTAGATGCCATACCCGGCCTGTCCGGAGTGGTCACTCAACGGGATCGCGACATCCAGTCTGAGCGGTCCGAGAGACGTGTAGTATCGCAATCCGATTCCGGCACCGATGTAGATGCCGTCTGAGAAGCGCATGGAAGTATCCTCTGAAACAGCAGCAGCATCGATGAAGGGCACGATGCCAAAGCGATCGTTGATGCGGATGCGAACCTCTGCCGAACCGCCAATGCGAGCAAGGCCGCCTGCGACCTTTCCGTCGATGCGCGGCCCCAGGCTGCGATACTCAAAGCCTCGCACGGAGCCGCCTCCGCCGGCATAGAAGCGTTCCGAGGCGGGTACGTCCGCCGGGGATGCTCCGGCAATGAAGCCGCTCAAGAGTCGACCAGCAAGGATCACGTTCTCATTTCCGCCGAGAGCAGCGTAGGTCGCGATGCTTGCCGATGTCGAAACGTAGGCGGTGTCCACCAAGGCGTCGATGGTGGGCTCGACGAGAGCTGTGGCATGCAGCCCGCTCGTCGGGTCCAGTTTACGGTCGCGATCATCGTAGATGACTTCTCCGGTCAGCGCCACTGGCAGATATTCGTTGTACCCGAAGACATCGTTGATCTGTTCGTAACGGACTTCCATCGCGATGGAGCCACTGAAATGTTCGTCAAATCGGCGAATGAAACCAACGCGACCTTTTGCGAAGCGGCTCTCGTAGGTATCCGGTTGCTCCCGTTCGATTCGGAATTCCGTGAACAGGTCCGTGTCGATGTCGAAAATTCCTGGTTTGGTGAATTCGGCTCCCAAATTGAAGTTCGCTTCATCGATTCTATTTTCGCCGATCTGTGCCACCGCGCCCTCGATGCGGAGCCTCTCGCCCGCTCCGAACAGGTTTCTGTGACCCCAGTACGCGCGCACTTCCGCGCCGTCCAGCGTGGACATCGATGCAGTCGCGCCGAAATAGCGCGGTCTACGTTCTGTCACATCGAGTGTCATCGGGATGCCGCCGGAAGCGTCGACGCGCGAACCCTCGACAACCCGCACACTCTCGATGCTTTCCAGTTTGCGCAGGCGTTCACGCGCCTTCCCGATATCGCGCGTGTCGTAGCGCATTCCGGGTTTCAGTGCGCTCTGGTCCGCGATTGTTGCGGTGCTGAGACTGGACGCACCAGTTACGTTCACCCATCCGTAGACCGCAGGCGGACCGGGATCGACGGTGACATGGATATCGACTGCACTTCGCGCGTGGTCTGCAGAAATATCCTGCCGGACAATTTGCGCGAGGGGGTAACCGTGTTCGCGCCAAGCTTCGCGAAGCTTGTCAATTGCACCGACAATCAGCGTCGAATGGGCCGTTTCACCCGATCGCAGCCCGTAGTGATGCGGATCCATGAGGGGTGCGATGTCAGTCTGGTTTGTCTGATCGAAGGTGATTTGACCGAATTGAAAAGGCTGACCCGGATCGACCGCGACATCGATTATGAGATTTTCGGCCGTGGGCTCGACGATCTCTTCATGGCGCAGCGACTCCACGGGATGGCCGGCAATCCGGATCGCCACCGTGGCGCCGTAGAGGGCCTCAGCATAAAGCGTGGCGATAAGCCGTTCCTGATCGGCGCGCGCGCGAGCGACCAAGGAAAAAACGTCTGCCGCACCCTCCTTCTCGTGGGAAACGAGTATTGAGGTCGCGCGCAGTTCGGATTCGAGATCGGTATCGCCTGGAACGTGAATCACAGTCGTGTAGGAGCTCGCACCTTCGACTGCCGCCGGACGCGAGCCGAAGAGCTGCAGGCCCAGCACGTCAGCAGCCAGGGCAATGTTCGACGCGGCCAGTGTCAATGAGCCAGCGAGGACGAATGAGAGTATATGTCTGTGGCTACGAATCTCGTGATCCAATGCTGCATTCGAGTCTGGGATACGCGGTACGGCCAGCGGATTCGTGGGGCAAGGCTCGCGCCGCGGCGACGCTCACGACTTGAACCCGGGTGATGCCGTGTTTGCACTCATCGGGAGTGCGGGACGTACTGACTTGCGAGTCCGGGCTGCTTGCAGCCTTGGCTATTTGCAACAGGTGGCTGTGCGCCGGATCCCGACTTCGAAGAATGCCCTCTCGGTGCGCCTAGAGTCTCGACGTTCCACCCCACTATTTGCGAAAGAACGTCACCGAATGCTGCAATCATGCGCGCCTCGACCAGTCGCGTGAGACGGTCGCTCCGGCTTGCACCTGCCAGCGAAGTGATTTGCGAACTCGACATGGCTTCGAGAATCATCTCCCGATCCAGAGATCGCAGGGCCGTCGGCTCATCGACCACGATCTGCAGGTTCTGCAGCCGCTGCGTGTTTCGCTCAATTCCACCCGCCACCTCTCGGCGGCCAACCAGATCGAATGCGCGAGGCGCGTTTGCGCCGGTCGTCAGGCCGCCCGTTGGCGCGCAACCTGCCGCCAATGCGGCAATCTGCATGTCGAATACTGGCGCGTGCGAAAGACCGTGCATGCTTCCCCCGGTTGCGTAGCGTTGCCCTGGTGCGCGATATCACTGAGGCTGACAGGGCTTTGCCGTGGTCGAGCCGAAAAGGAGACTTTGCGGCGCGCGATCCACTTTGACGATGATCCGATCAATGCCCCGCAACGCGCGGCGCCTGTGCTTCGCGAGTTGTTCGAGCTCCTCGAGGCTGCGTTTTGCTGCCTGCATCGGCCTGGCCACATTGCCATCGATCATCTGAATAAGCTCTTCTGCGATAGCTCGCAGGGCAACCACCGTTGTCCTGACATGCGCCACGTTTGAATCGTCACCGTCGGGCAAGTCACCATCGATTCGCACAATTGTACTATCCAGGGGCGCAGCGGCCGAGCGAAAACTTTCCGTTATCGCATTGACGTTCTTGATTGTTTTATCCAGCTCGTCCTTGTCGGGTTCAAGGACCGCAGGGAACGAAGCAAGACTTGAGAGTGATCTCTGTAACGTATCGTCGTTGCTGGCAACCAGTTGATTGAGACGCACAAAAAACGCGTTCGCGTTGGCAGGCAGCTCAGGCTTCGCATCCATCAGCCATTCAAACAACGCGGCATTCGTCTTTATGTCAGCGATGCCGCTTTGCGGATTGACAGTTGCGGCTGGCTGATTCGGATGTCGGGGCGAAATTTGCACGTCCGGCCGCGCGCGTATTCGTCTGACCGGGCTTAGACCGAATCAGTCTGCATGAGTCTGCAAGACGATTCCGGCAGGACAGTTATCAGAACAGCCGCCCATCACCTGGGCCAGATGCAATCAATCACGGCGCCCTCCATCGGCGATCTCGTGGCGGCACGAGGTTCCATCTGCGACGAGAAGAGCGCCTCGCTCGGCCTTTCGTACTGGGGGAATGAGGGAAAGCTCGCCCACCGCGCGCGAGACTTCAAGCGCTTCGGCCTGAAAGCAGCGCTCGCACTGGATGATCCATGGACAGGTCCGACAGATCAGCGCGCACTTCTCCGAACCTGGCGGTTCGTCTGTCGGCCAACATCGCTTCCACTGAAATCACGTTGTCGCGTGTCGTTCCGTAGCGGAGCGAGCGGCCGCCGCAAGAATTGTTTGCATCATGCAGCCGAAGGTTGCCCGCGAGGCTGTCGACACATCGATTGCTTCGCCAAGACGGCATTGCCTTCTCCTCTTTCGGCGACGCGGCCGACCCATGGCCCGTGGAACAACCACGAGCTCGGGCTTGGCGGCTCTCACGTCGAAATAGCGCCTGAAGTCTTTCGCGGCAGTCTGCTCTGTTGGGTACAACAAATGCACCGACGGTTGAGGACCGGATCTACAAATGACACGCCTTCTGGATGGACATCGACTCGTCAAGGCCAGATGCGAGTTTTGGCTCTAGCGTTCCTAATCTGACGCTTGGTTTCCTATCGGGCACTTGCGCGTCAGTCCGGAACCCCAGATTTCTCGGTCTGTGTTCTGGTTCGACTGACGCTTCACGACCTTCGCCCAGGCAACAAACGTGAGATCCAGAACACTAGCCGCAGCCAGTACCGATATGTTGGGTGATTGCGGTTGTCCACTTTCGCCGACCCAGTTGTCATTCCGTCGAGTGGGCCTGCTGTGTGAAGATTCTTCTTCCCCATAACCAATCGTTTGCGAGGGAGGGGGCCGCGCTCATGGCACTCGATGCACGACAGGAGGGCATGGACGTGATATCATTTTAATTGGTGGGGCGCTGCCATCCTCGGAAAGGGGAGTATCATGTCGCCCAATCATATGATTCGAAGTTATTGCTTTGCCCGCGTGCTTGCTCTGTGCGCGGCAACCGCTATCGGACTGACAGCGACAAGCGCTGCCGTTTCTCCTGCGCACGCCGATAAGGCCGCGGGTACCATCACGGTTCTCTACGATGCGTTCGGGAAGACTTCGTCCATGACGAAGGATTGGGGCTTTTCGGCCTACATCGAGTACGGCGGGAAAAAGATACTTTTCGACACCGGTAACAACGCTGAGATCTTCGCCCATAACGTCAAGGCCAAGGGAATCGATCTTACGAAGCTGGATTTCGCCGTGGTTTCGCATCGCCATGGCGATCACACTAGCGGCCTCAATCACCTGATGAAGGTCAATCCGAGCGTGCCGATCTATGCACCGAAGGAGAACTTCGGCGTGTTCGGTGCCGCCCTTCCCGGTACCTTCTACAAGCAAGAGACTTCGCTGCCGCCGGAGATGCGCTATTTCGACGGCAAGCCACCTGAGACATTACGGTTCGGGTCCGCATGGCCCGAAGGCAATTTTACCTGGATCAAGGAGACCACTGAGATTGCGCCTGGCTTCCATCTCATACTGTTGAAGGGACCTTGGGGCGTTGACCTGGACGTCATGGAGATCTCGCTTGCCATCGATACGCCGGATGGCATTGTTCTGATCGTCGGTTGCAGCCATCCGACTCTCGAAAAGATCGTGGAGGCTGCCAAGGCGGTCATCGAGAAGCCAATTCACCTGATTTTTGGTGGCACGCATCTCTTGCCGGCCAAGCCGGACGAGATCAAACGCATTGCCAATGCGCTGCATGAGACGTGGCATGTCGAATACATAGCGCCCGTCCATTGCACCGGAGAGCCAGCCTTCAAAATCCTGAAGGAGAGTTTCGGTGATCATTACATTTACGCAGGCCTCGGATCGACCATCGAGCTCGGAAAAGACGTGATGACCAGGGCAGAGGCCGGACAGGCGAAGTCCTATGCGATGGATCAGGAAGATCTGCGCGACTATCGCATGGCCTATGCGCATGGGCCATTACGGGCTCTTCTCGGCGGGCAGGCGCGGTTTGCGCGCGCTGCTCATTAAGGCGTTTCGCAATTTTTCAGGTTCGCTCGCCACGCTTTAAGTTCTGTTATTCGTGCATGTTGTCGCCGCGAAGCCGGTTCTCGCTTTTGCGCGACATGCATTGATAGACGTCACGCGAGGAAGGGGGCAGGTGGTGGCGGGCTCCCTTCCTTGCAAAGCGATCCCCTCGGAGCATGGCGCGAGCGCCGAGGCGGCATTTCCTCGAGTTCTTGAAATCTGGCGCGTGATTGCTTGTTTGCCACGCCAGAGCGTCGTGATCGGCGACAGCTTCCCGGGCAACGCACAAATCCTGAATCACCATTTGGCGTCGGCCACATTGAGTTTCTCGGGGCGCGCGCGACTGCAACTAGTCGCGGAGCGTAGCAACGAGACGCAGTGGTTCGAGCAATAGTCCAACTGCGGTCAAGATGTCTGGCGCAACCAAGTCGGCAGACAACAACGCTTCGGTGGCGAGGCTCTCGCCCTGCATAACCGCAATGCCAAGCACCGAATTCCGGAGCATCTGCCGATCATTTCGGCCGTTCCCGATTGCGACGCAACGCGCAGCGCCGAGTTGCTCGATATGTCGCAGCTTGGCGGCCGCCTGATCGAGCTCTTCAAGTATGATGACCTCGCACGGATAGCCAGAAAGGCTCATCTTGGCGCGGCCGAAAGTGTCACCAGTTATCACGTGAATGTGGATCCGCTCGGAAAGCGCGAACAGTGCATCGCGCAGGTTCGGCAGGGGGTGGCCGTCCAGCGCCAGGGTGCCGTTGTAGTCGAATACAGCGTACTCCAGTTGAAACGGCGCACGCCCGGGGATCGCTATGTCAATCATCACACCCACCGTCGACATCAGCCCGAAGAACAAGTCAAACTGCCGACTTTCCTCAATGATCAAGCATATCCGCTTGGGAAGGCGCATCAAATGAGATCTCACCAGTCGCAAGTTCGTCCAGCCGCTCACTGGTTGCCGATATCCTAAGCAACGGCCGGCGCATCGGCGCCCAGCCGAGCGTGTACATCTCCAAGATTCCCTTGCCGGAACCGGTCAGCATTTAAGCATGGGAGCAACGATCGCTTTGGTCGCTTTTCTCTAGCGGGCCCAACATGCAGCGCGTTTGTGAGACAGGCTGCGTGGCGCAGGATGTGACATGGTTTGAGATTTCCATGCCGGCGTGCCAACCGTGCAGAAAGAGCGGCAGAAAGCGAATGGGCGCTACAATGTCAATTGGCCAGCAATCACCTGGCGGAACTTTCCGGACCGGACACTTTGCTGGGGTGGCTCACAGGCGCGCTCGAGTTCAACGTTGGCCAAGTGCTGCCGGGCCAAGTAGGTCTTGACCCTCGCGATTGCCTCTCGCCATGTCTTCTCGCTGTCGACACCTGACCGCATTTCAAGACGCAGGCGAATCGTAGACGGCCCGATCTGGACGAGTTGGCTGCGGTGAACACCTGGGGTCTCCTCGACGACAGTGCCAATCGCAAGGGGCAGGATCTTCACGAGGGTTCCATCCGATCCATGAAGCTGAAGGATGTCGTCATGCCGGCCGGCAACGCGAATAGCAGGGAGCGGGCTGCCGCAAGGGCACGGATTAGGCCGTACGAGGACGGAATCTCCAAGATCGTAGCGGAGAAGCGGCTGGGTTCGGTTCGCAAGGTTGGTCAACAGCACCGTGTGCGAGAGGATTCCAGGAGGTGTCGACCCGAAGGCCTGGTCGACAGGCTCCAGAATGACCCAGTCGCTGTTCACATGTAGCCACTCGTGGTTGCAGCTGAATGCCATGGGTATGAACTCAGATGCTGAATATAAGTTGCGTACAGGACATTGGAATGCGGTTTCCATTTGAGCGGCGACATCGGGGGATAGCGACTCGCCCGCGCATTCCAAAAGGACAGATTTTAGTGAGAGGCGACCCGCATCTTGCTCTTCGGCGAGCAACCTCAGTACACTTGGATATCCTGTCAACATTGCTGGATCGAACGCGTTGAGCGCAGCAACAAGATCCGCCAAAGGCTGTTGGACTGAAAACACACGAAACGCATGTGCGCGGAACACATCTCGCCGGCGCTCCAGCTCTATCCAACCAGAACCAGCGTAATGTCCGCCGCTACACAGAACGGCCGCCCAGCGAAATTCACGCTGCGCCATGCGTAGCCAGTCGGTTGGGTCAAGCCATGCGCGCTGGATGCGCGCCGAGGCGATGGCGCGGTATACCCTGATCGCTTCGAAGTCTGACACATACAGCCCTGCAAGGCCGGTGGTTCCGGCACTCGTGGAAACGAAATACCTGTCGCGGTATGGGGTCGCCAACAGGGACGGGTCGGAGATGAACTCTTCGACACCAGCGCGCGTGATGCCTGGATCTGTCACCCACTCATCGAAAGCAGGCATCAACTTGGATTTGCTGACGACAGGCAGGTCCTGAAGCGCGATGCCTTCGGACGGCAAGTAACGGTACAACCGTCTGTAGAAACGCGAGAAGCGGCGTGCGTGTGCAAGAAGCCCCTGAAATCGTGCTTCTTGCCGGTGGGCAAGCCCAATCGAACCCTCCTGCTCGGCTCGCCAAAGGTCAAGCGCGAGATTCCAGCTACTAGCCAAGATTTCCAACCATAGCCTCCGGGGGCAGCTCTCAAATCCAATTTACGTCAACACGATGCAAACTTTGAGTCCTGTCTTGGGGAGACTCGTGATTAGTTCTGCCCATTAAATGGCTGTTGCCCGTTCAAACGGCAAATTGAGAATGCGCCGCAATCTGATCGATGCGGGAATCGTCATTGCCGGAATGTGAGACGCGACAAGGATTTTCTGTTTTCCAAGACAGCTGGCGACGCAGCACCAGCCCATGTGTGTGCCGACCATAAGGGGCCTCTGGAAGCGGGTGGCGCCATCAATCGCAGCTTTGAAGGCTGGCGCGGCAATGTCACCGACGCCTGGACTGCTCATGAAGCGCTTGCAAAGTGCTTCTTCACGCACGATGCGCCATATACGTCGAACCAGGCGACACGCAACGGCATGGAGTGCTCAGCTTTCTTTGCAAGTGAGAAGCGTGAAGACGCCGATCATGCAGTGCAGCATGCGCCTCTCCATCGCGGTTTAAGAGCGTCGATCAAAATACTGAGCGCAAAAGTTTTCTGGCATTTGCACGAGAAACCACCTAACGTTAAACATGTTGTTCTCAATTGATAGAACTGCATACGCAACCAACTTAACGTCACGGTTGGTTAAATGGTTTATTTGTGAATGGAGATTTCAGCAGCAAGAATAGCTATGTTTCGTTGGTGCAGCGGGCGTAGCGGTGGAGGAGCGTCGTGTGGTATCAGTACAGGTCATTTTATAAGCATCATTTCGAAAAATCCCACAAATACAGCTAGAAGGCCGACCCAAACAAACTCCTCGGTGAACTGACGGCCAGGGAGCCCGATGGGCATAACAATGACGGCGACAACAACAATAATAACGACACCGGAATCCACGACGGCATCTTCTCGCGGTTGAACGAAGCCAGCAGCTACCTCGATGGCGTGGGAACCACGGCAAATGGCATTCCTCCAACGACGCCATGGACTGTCCTGACGACCCCTCCTTTCAGCGCAGTTGACATCGACAGCCTTACGGAAGGATGGGCCGTGCCAGGTTCGTTCAGCGAGGGTGGCACCCTTCCCGCTGCGCGTGCTGTCAGCAACAACATCATGGACCAGGATCCGTCGATAAGCATTCCGAATGCGGCTGGTCTCAATGAGTGGTTCCAATTCTTCGGACAAGCGCTCACGCACGATATCGCCGAAGCTGCCACCGGCCAAGCCGCAGAACCCAATCTTGGTGCGGCGCCGTTTGGCCCGGCGAGCGGTAATTAAAACAATTTCGTTGGCTTTTTTGCGCCGCCGTTTACAGGGCTACCGCGTACGCCGGCCGAGGCAGATCCCGAGACAGGTCTATTGAACCAGATCAACGAGGAAACCTCGTTCCTCGATTTGAGCATGATCTATGGCAACAAGGATACGATGCTCAAAATCGTCAGGGACGGAGCTGACGGTTACGACTCCGCCAAGCTGCTCATCGGCGAGAGCGGTCACCTGCCGACGATCTATGAGGCTACTCAGAACAGGTATGGGGTCGAGACGCCCACCACGGAGCAGCTGCTGCAAACCCTTCGCGACTTCACGGCACCTGGCTTCGGTGGGTTGCCTGACCCCGATAACCCTGCAACGGCCACCGCCATCGACGTCAACGATCCCAATTCGTGGGTCAACTTGTTCCTCGCCGGCGACAACCGCGTGAACCAGACGCCGCAGCTGATCGCCCAGCACGCAATTTGGTGGCAGGAACACAACTACTGGGTTGAGAAGTTCTCGCCGACTGCAATGAAGTATGGATGGTCACAGGATCAGCTTTTCGAGGTGGCGCGGGCCATCACTGAAGGCGAGTGGCAGAATATAATCTACAATGAGTATCTGCCCAAGCTGATCGGTGAGCACGCGCTTTCAGCTTATGAAGGCTACAAGGAATGGGTGGATCCCAGCATCATCAACGAATTCACTACCGTCGCATTCCGGTTCGGACACGATCAGTCAAGCCAGACACAAACAGCGCTGGATGAGAACGGCAACAATGTCGCGTTCGATGTTGCCGGAGTCGTGCAGGACATATTCACACTGGTTGACGCCTTCGTTCTGACGGCGAACGGTGCTCGCGACCAAGAGGCACTCGACTCTTGGATCCGCGGACAACTATCGGCTACGACCCAGGAAATCGATGGCCATGTGGTGGACGGAAACCGCAATTTCCTGTTCGGCGCCGGACGGGTGGACCTAGAGTCCATCGATATCGGCCGGGCTCGCGACCATGGCGTCTGGAGCTACAACGACCTTCGCGAAGCGATGGGATTGAATCGATATGAGTCGATCGAACAGTTCGCCAGCGACAACAACCTAACGGAGGACCGGCTTGAAGCCCTCAAAAATGTATATGGTGACGTGGACATTTTCGATCCGCAAATCGCCATGGACAAGGTCGATGCCGTAATCGGCGTTCTTCTTGAAAAGAACTACTACGACAGTCAACTGGGCGAGACAGGCACGCTACTGATCGCAATGCAGTTCGAAAACGTTCGCGACGGTGACCAGTTCTATTTTGAGAACCGCTTTGCGGACAACCCAAAGCTGATGGCCGAGATCAAGAGCACGACGATGGCCGACATCCTCGAGCGCAATACCGATATCGACCATCTCTATCATGACGCCTTCCTGTCTCATCAACGGATCGCCGGCGAGGGTGACATCAACGGAACCGATAGCAGAGATCTCATTGTCGGCTCCGACTGGAACGACAAGATCTGGGGTGGTTATGGCGATGATGACATCTACGGCGGGAAAGGTGGCGACGTCATCTGGGCCGGTGGCGGCAATGATTTGATCTGGGGTGGTGGGGGAAAAAATATATTTGTTTTCGAAGAATACTCCGGATACGACACGATATATGAGTTCTCAAAGAAATACGACAAGCTCGATCTGACAGCGCTAGGCATCGATAGCTGGAGAGATGTGAAGAAGATTTCTGAAAAGACTTCGGACGGTCTTGTTCTCCATGTTGACGACCACTCCACAATAACGCTCGTTGGCGTAAAGTCGCTATCGAAGAAGAATTTCATTTTTGATGACGATCACGATTATGGTCTGGTGTAATTTTCTCAGAAGATTGCTGATTGCCTAGAGTGGCGATCTGAAGCGGCGCCAACTTTACCAGGCTGGCGCCGCCTTTCCATAGATTCTGCATGTATCCCGTATTGCGTGTTTGACACTGGAAATGGAGTCTTGTGTGTCAAATAGGAACCCCCTTCGGAAGCCTGGTCCTGATCCACTGTCGGCAGCCTTGCGCTCGATGTCGGGGAGTTTTTTCCTGGTTGGGATCTTCAGCCTGTTCTGCAACATCGCGATGCTTGTTGTGCCACTCTACATGCTGCAGATCTATGACCGAGTCCTCACATCCGGAAGCAAGGACACGCTGCTGCTGCTTACAGCTCTGGCGCTCGGGCTGCTTTTGCTAAATGCACTGCTCGAGTTGTCGCGGGCCCGCATGCTGGTTCGCATCGGTGCGAAGCTCGATTCGAAATTGAGTGCACGACTGTTCGCGGCATCCTTTGGAGCCCGTCTCAGCGGTAGCGAGAATACTCCGAGTGAACCTTTGCGGGATTTCGAGAAATACCGAACATTCCTTACGGGACCGGGAATCATAGCATTGTTCGATGCGCCTTGGACGCCCATCTACCTCGGTATTATTTTCGTACTTCATCCGATCCTTGGGGGGGTTGCTCTTTCGGGAGCGGTCGTGATCGGGATGCTGGCCCTTCTCAGCGAGTTCTACATTAGGGGAGCCATGAGCCAAGCAGGTACTGCCTCGCGCAATTCCACCCAGTTCACGGAGGTGGTGGGGCGAAATGTCGAGGCTGTTCATGCCATGGGGATGCTTGGAGCATTGACCCACCGGTGGCTGCGCGCGCACGATCATGGAGTTGCCTGGCAAGCCATAGCGAGTGATCGCATGGCAGTTCTTCAGGCAATTGCAAAGTTCGTCAGGATGGCACTGCAAATCGCGATCCTGGGCATCGGAGCGTGGCTCGCGCTGGAGCACCAACTCTCTGCGGGCTCCATCGTTGCCGGCTCGATCATCATGGGACGAGCGCTGGCTCCAGTTGAGACGATGATCGGGCAGTGGCGATCGCTGGTTGCGGCACGCCAAGCGCGCCGCCGGCTGAAGGAGGTTTTTGCACTTTCGGATACAGACGAGCAGGATCGGACCCAATTGCCTGCGCCTGGAGGGCACGTCCGTGCCGAACACGCAAGCCTTCGCCATGGTGAATCGCGCGAGCCGGTGCTTGCAAACGTCACCTTCGAGCTCCTGGCTGGCGAGGTTCTTGGGATCATCGGCCCCAGTGGCGCAGGTAAATCCACCCTTGCGCGTCTGATCGTCGGCTTGCGTGAACCGACGGTCGGCAATATCCGACTCGATGGGGCCGACGTTGCGACCTGGCCGAAGAAATACCTTGGCAACTTTGTCGGGTACCTGCCTCAGGACGTCGAACTGCTAAGTGGTACGATTGCCGCAAACATTTCGAGATTTGGCGATCGAGATTCGAAAAAGATCGTGGAGGCCGCCAAGCGGGCAAATGCGCATGACATGATTCTGGCACTTCCGGATGGCTACGAGACGCGCATCGGCGAAGGTGGGCGGCTTCTGTCTGGCGGGCAGCGACAACGGATCGCGCTGGCACGTGCACTTTACGGAGATACGCGTCTCATCGTGCTTGATGAGCCCAATGCAAATCTTGATGGCGAGGGCGAAGGCGCGTTGCGACAGACACTGATCGGATTGCGCGGCGAGGGGCGTACGGTAATTGTCATTACTCACAAGCCTGCCTTGTTGGGCGTCGTGGACAAGATCCTCATGTTGCGAGATGGGACTGTAGGAATATTCGGCCCTCGCGATGACGTGTTTGCCAAGCTCAAGCGAATGACGCCCATGCCGGCGGGGCGGGGTCCACTCGTCGCAGCGCAAGGCCCTTGATGGAGGCGGTGCATGCGCGACAATTTCGAAAGCTCACCATTTGATGACGCAAATGTCACAGCAGACGTCAGTGCTCCAAAATCCGTTCTCGGGGCGGCTGCGCTCGGCATAGTCGCTGTGGCGCTTGCTTTCGGAGGCTTCGGGATTTGGGCTTCCACCGCCAAGATCGACAGCGCAGTCATTGCTCCAGGACATGTCGCCGTTGCCAACAAGCGCAAGCGGGTTCAACACTTGGAGGGGGGGATCGTCAAAGCAATTGCCGTGAGGGATGGAGACTATGTTCGAGAAGGCGACATCCTTATTGAATTGGATCCGCTCGATGCCGAAACGCGCTTCTCCGTGGCCAAAACAGGTTATTTCGCGAACGTCGCCGCCGAGGCACGCCTTGTTGCCGAACGCGATGCCTTGAATGAGATACTTTGGCCGGAGGAACTCGGGATCGAGGCATCGCAAAGCAAGGATGTTGAGGAACTCGTAGCGGCACAGAAGAAGATTTTCCGATCTCGGCGAAATGGTTTCGACGGCCAAGTGGGTATCCTTGAAAGCCGGATGAACCGATTAAGAGACCAAATCGACGGATTTACCGCAGAACGAGAGGCCTCCAAGAAGCAATTTGAATTGGCACAAGAGGAGCTGGCAACGCTCGCCTCTCTCTATGAGCGCAGGATCACGACCCGCGTTCGCCTACTGGCTTCAAAAAGGGAAGTCTTCCAACTTGAGGGCAATATCGGTCGACTAGGTGGCCAAATTGCAAGTCTCACGAAGGAGATTGGCGAAACTGAATTGAGCCTTGAGCAGTTCCGAAACACGTATATGTCGCAGGTTCTCGAGGAACTCAAACAGCATCAGACCAAAGTGCTCGAGTTCCGTGAAAAATTGAATCTCGCGAAAGAGGCCGCCGCACGAACCGTAATTCGTGCGCCAACAAGCGGTGTGGTATTCAGCTCCCAGGTGCATACCGTTGGAGGTGTTTTGCGCGGCGGAGAAACTCTTCTGGAAATTGTACCCGATAGGGACCGTCTGATCATCGAGGTACGTGTGAGGCCGCAGGACGTGGATTATGTACATATGGGGCAGCCGACCGAAGTTCGCATAACGGCCTTCAAGCACCGCACGACCCCCCCATTGAACGGTGAGGTTACATTCATCTCGGCTGACACGGTCACCGATTCGGGAACAACAGAGCCGCATTTTGTCGCGAACGTTGAAGTTGAAGCGTCTGAACTCCGACAACTGGATGTCCAACACCGCCTTCAGCCGGGCATGCCCGCCGAGGCCGTGATCAAGACCGGCAGGCGGACAGCAATGGCCTACCTTCTTCAGCCTCTAGCGGAGAGTTTCAATAGGGCTTGGAGGGAAAATTGATCACTTTTCCCTCGCGTCACGACCCAGAAATAGATTGGCCCGTCGTGGTCTGCTCGCAAAATCTCGAAGCCTAGACCGTGTTCATGTTTCGTGGAACCACACCCACGATCCAGTCCTTTGCCTCGAAGTTGAATGCGCAATTGCGGCCGCGGGTATCGCGACGGGCCTGCATCCGGCCATGACGCTTAACATTGCAAAGCCGGTCAGCCTCGGGGTCGAAGAGCGCGTTCTTCATCGTCTCGTGGTGGGGACGAATTCGACCTCAATTCGACTTACCGGTGGGGCGCAGGCTCTATGCTGTTTTCTTGGGCTGAAGTGGAAAGCATAATGAGCGAGCGATAAATTCGCGAACGGCCGCGCCCGGTAGGGGCTTGGAGAATAGATAGCCTTGCAGCTCGTCGCAGCCAATTTGATAAAGGTGGTTGTTTTGAGCTTCCGTCTCGACTCCTTCCGCCGTGGTCCGGATCGACAAAGCTTCTGAAAGCCGCAGGATTGCCTGAATGATGGCGCTGGTGCTGTTGTCCTTTTCCAGCGAAAAAACGAGCGACTTGTCAATCTTCAGCTTGTCGAACTTATACCGTTTCAGATAGTTGAACGATGCATAGCCGACGCCAAAATCGTCGAGCACGACACCGACGCCCATCTCGCGCAGCATATCCAGGGCAAATGCCGTGTCGTAGCTCTCGTCGAGCAACGCCGATTCCGTGATTTCCAGCTGCAGCCGCGATGGATCCAATCGGCTTTCCCGCAGCGCATCCGAGACCAGCTGGACGATATCTCCAATCACGAACTGGCGTGGCGATACGTTGATCGATACCGATACATCAGCCGGCCATGAAGCCGCCTCGCGGCATGCGGTGTGAAGTACCCATTCTCCGAGAGCGGAGATGAACGTCGTCGATTCTGCTATCGCAATGAAGCGGTCGGGAGGCACGAATCCGTGAACCGGGTGGCACCAGCGTGCCAGGGCTTCGCAGGAGATGATGCGATGATCTTTTGCGTTGACGATCGGTTGATAATGGAGCTGGAGTTCACGGCGATCTATCGCAAGCTGAAGGTCGTTGGCCAGCTGCGCCTGCTGACGAACATCCTCGCCGATTTCGTCGTCGAAGAACTTGATGTTGCTGCCTCCATGCCGCTTGACCTGGTACAATGCCAAGTCGGCCTCGCGAATGATGTCGTAGAGTTCGGTCTGGCCAGGCCGGGCCACCCTGATGCCGATGCTGGCGGAAACGAAAGCCATGTGGCCGTCGAGTTCGTAGGGATCGCTGATAGCTTTCACCAGCCTGGTGCCGACGTTTTCCGCAATCCCCCTGCTGCCTGCCGTCATCGGTCCCAAGGCCACTGCGAATTCATCCCCGCCAAGGCGCGCCACGAGATCGTCAGGCCGCAAAACCTCGGTGATCCGTTCCGCTGTCAACTTCAGCAACGCATCACCTACCGTATGGCCGAAGGTGTCGTTGACCGCCTTGAAGCCATCGAGATCGAGGTAGAGAAGGCCGACTTCCGAATTGGCGGGCGCGCTGGCCATGCGCGAGGTCAATGCCATGGTGAATTCGTGTCTATTCAACAGACCGGTGAGGCTGTCGAATCTCGCGAGTTGATCGAGCTTGTTCAGATTGACCCGCTCGCGCTGCATGGCATCAGAAATCAATCTCAGATTTTCATAATGGTTGAGCTGTGACGCTATCCAGAATGCCAGTGCACGCAGTCTATGGAAGTCCGCGTGGTCGTATGCGCCGCATTCATGGTGTCCGAGGTTGAGGCAACCGAAGCACCGGCCGGACATGATCAAGGGCACATTGATACACGAGAGCAAGCCCTTGCTGGCGAGCAGCTGCGCATCGAGTTTTGTCGGGTCGTCGCGACGGGTGTCCGATGTTATCCAGATCTCCTTGCGGAGGAAGGCTTGTCCCGTGGTTGTGTCAGCTATGGGCAGAGGATGATCGATCGGGATGGCATCGCGGCCGTTGAACGCGATAACGAACAGATGGTCATCGTCGAGCCTCAGCGACAAACTGGCCCGATCGGAAGGAAACAGCAGGGACAGCCAACGCGCGACAACTGTCAGCAGCTCTTCGCGCGTCGAGGCGGTGCTGACATCCTCGATGAACCGTATTGGAAACGATCGTTCGGTGTCGCACCGTTCAATTGTTTCGCGGGCTTTGTCTCGAAGTCGATAAAGCATATTGCAGGCTCAAGACTTCGCCGGCATGACAAAACCAGCGAAAACCATTTTCCCCATCAACAACCTATGGTTGTAGTCAGTGACAGTCCTACAATTTTCCTAGTATATTCTCATTAAATGTGTGTGCAGGCCGGCATGCAATGTTGCTTCTGTTTTGCAAGGTCTTTTTTTACCAAGTCGGGTTGACCCGCAATTGGGATGTCGCCGTGCACTTGCTCGCGTATCGCGGCGTCAATAGAACAACGCATGTAGAAGCCCCGGTTATCGAAAGAATAGACAATCGTGATTTCAAATGATGCCGATGCGGGCCGGTCAATCGTCGACGCCGACGGCATTGCGGCGCGATCTCGTCTCCTTGTTTGGCGCTGCCGTTTGGCTCCTGGGCGTGCGTTCGGTCCGCAGCTTCGATGTGGTTGTTCGTAATCTGCCGCTTGGTTTCCCTGAACGTGTTCATGTTTCGTGGAACCACGCACATGATCCAGTCCAATGTGTCGAGCTTGCTTTTCAAGCTGAACCGCCGCGCACTTCAGCTCAACATGCTATCAGCGACGCGGCTGTACGATGAAGTCCGTGTGAGCACCTGTTTCAGGGCTTGCATTGTCGTCGGAGATGATCAGCGCGGACCCTGGCTTGATGAGTTCGCTGATGCGTGCCTTCACTTCATCCGTGAACTCCACCCTCTCCAGTGCGTTGGCCGCGGTGGGTGCCGGAGGCAATGAGGAACCCCGGTCGTCTGTGCCAGCACCGCGGCTGGGGCGGCGCGGCAGCTCAGGCGTCTCGTCGGTCAACGTCGTGGCCTGCCATTTCAGCTCGGTCTCGGTGGCGTCGGCATAGGCCATCGCTGTAAAGACGTGGGTACCGATACGTGCGTCGGGGAAAGACAGCTTGATTGGCGTAGCGTAGACATCCATGTGGCCCTGGCGAATTTTCAGCATGCCACTGCGGCGACTGATCAGAACTGTGGCCGGTTTGGGGAACTGCTGAACAGCGGCGACGGCGCGCTTGTAGTCGTCACGCGCCTGGTCCAATGCAGATCTTGTCTCATTATACACTTTGAGCATATCAGCGCGTTCCTGCACAATTGCAGCGGCCGCATGAGTGCGTCTTGCGATTATGTCGTCCTTCGCCTGGAGGAACTGCTGCGCCGTTTCCAGGTCGTGGATTGCCTCAAGATACGCTGCTTCCAACTCGTTCTCTTCGGCAGCCGCGGCGTCTTGCGCGGCGGCATCAGACTGCGCTTCGGCAGTGCGGGCTCCGCTGCGCGCTACGAGTGCTTCCGTGTCGAGATTGCTGGCGGCGTCTGCGCGATGCTCTTCCTCTCGCTTGGCGGCGCGGGCCTCGGCCCGGCTTTTCTCGCGCTGCTGACGGTCGATGAAGCGCTTCAATTCGCGCTCGGCTTCGGCTTGCGCGCGCTCCTTGCGCTGCAGGTCGCGCTTGATGGAGGGAACGGCGTTGCGAGAGGCTTTCAAATCGGCGCGCGCTTCGTTGAGCCTTTCGTTGATTTCCGCCATCGCCGCAGCGGCCTCTCCGTGAAGCTTTTCACGGCTCGTGATTTCAGTCGCCTTGAGATCGATTTCAGCCTGGCGCTCGGCAAGCGCGGTCGCTCGCGTCCGCAACGCTGGCGGAGTGGCGGCTGTTCCGGGCAAAGCAGCGCCGGTTTCTCCCTCGGGTCGCGCGGCTATCTCGATTGCGGCCTCGGCTGCTGCCGCAGGCGTGACGCCAAGCATCGCCGAGACGGTGCTCAATCCAGCGGCTTTGGAGCGCGTTGCTACGGCGTCTGCACGGCGGACCGGATGGGGCACGTCGGCAACGCCTGGGGGCAGCGCGGCAAATAGCCGGGGATGGCGGAACTGATGCGGCTCCACCATGTCCTCGCGCACGATCACGCGCGTTCCGAGCTTCGTCATCGAGAATAGCGAACGGGAAAAGCTGTAGGGCAGGCGGATGCAACCATGCGAAGCGGGATAACCGGGCAGATTGCCAGCGTGGAGCGCCACGCCGGACCATGTCAGGCGCTGCATGTTCGGCATAGGCGCAGAGTCATACAGATTGGAGTAGTGCTGACGGTTCTTCTGCAGGATCGTGAAGATTCCTGTCGGCGTGCTGTAGCCCTGGCGGCCGGACGATATTTGAGATTGCGCGACGAGGCCGCTGCTGTCGAAGACCTTCAGCTGCTGCTCATCCAAGGAAATAATGATGGTCAACGGGTCGCCACTGACCGGTTCGCGCATGATTTGCGTGGCGCTGCCGCGGCGCGCCTCGGCTGCATCCGGCGCCGACACGACCACAGTCGCCGCCAGGACGAGCGTCGCTGGGACCGTGGCGACGATCCTCAGACAAGCTCTGGCAGCAGTGATCGGAAGGCCAATGTTTGCGGGACGTTCTGCTGTCAGCCTGGATGAGCTACGCACTTTACTCAAAGCCCCCACATACGCTGAAAATCGATACGGCTGGTATACTCGAACAACTACATACACGAGCCTAAGTTTTGGTTATCAGGACGATTTTGCTGCCGCAATTCAAACCAAGCCCGCACAAGGACAATTTTGCCATCAGTGTGGCAAGGAGGCAAACCTCAGACGTGGCACAAGGTCATCTGGAGTTAATGTGCCCGATCCTCGGGCATGTGATCGTGGCACCATCCAGAATTCGACCGTTCACGGGCGGGCGAGCCCGGCGGCGGCGCGATGCGGATGAGGCCAGAGTCTCATCGCGCAGGCACAACGCTATGTTCGGACGGCTTCTGGTTATGGAGTGCCTTGTGCGGTATGGCACTCAGCACTTGGCATCGCTATCGCGCACCTCCGGGAATGGGTTCGGCGTGCGGGATGGGGCTGCCAGGGTTCGGCGGCCTATGCGCGGCCAGCAATCTGGAGAATGCCCAATATGTCATCACAATCTTCTGCCGGTTCGGTCGCGGGCTCAAAGGTCAAACGCCTCATGGCTCCGGATATTGCTGCGAAGAAGGGGATCGAGCCGATCGTGTCGCTGACAGCTTATCATGCTCACACGGCGGCAATCGCTGATCAATACTGCGACTTCCTGCTGGTGGGCGACAGCCTGGGCATGGTCATGCACGGCTATGAGACGACGGTGCCGGTGCCGCTGGAACTTATGATCATGCACGGGCGTGCGGTGGTGCGCGGGGCAAAGCGCGCGCTCGTCGTCGTCGACATGCCGTTCGGTACCTACGAAGAGAGCCCGTCCATCGCGTTCCGGAATGCGGCGCGGGTGATGAAGGAAACCGACTGCGGCGCGGTGAAGCTGGAAGGTGGCCGGCGTATGGCCGAGACGATCCGCTATCTTGTCGATCGCGGGATTCCCGTGATGGCGCACATCGGGCTCACGCCGCAGTCGATCAACGTGATTGGCGGTTTCAAGGCGCAGGGCCGCGAAGAGGCCCAATGGGCAGCAATCGAGGAGGATGCCAGGCTCGTCGCAGAGGCCGGAGCATTTTCCGTCGTGCTCGAGGCGATGGCGGAGCCGCTGGCGGCGCGAATTACCGGGAGCATCCCTATTCCGACGATCGGCATTGGCGCGTCCGCGGCGTGCGACGGTCAGATCCTGGTCATGGAGGACATGCTGGGGTTGTCGCCGAGAGTGCCAAAGTTCGTCAAGCAGTTCGGCGCGATCGGGTCGGCGATCGAGCGGGCGATTCGAGGCTACGCGGAGGAGGTTCGCGCCAGGACCTTCCCGGCTCCGGAGCATACCTATGCCATGCGCGATACCTCGCAGGGCGGGGAAAGCGGGTCGCCCAGGGCCACGAAAAAGCCGAAAAAAGCCAGCAGCTAGTTGGTCTGGCGGAGAGGGGCACCTGCGGGTTGGGGCGGTGAGTACCGTGCTTTTCCTTGCGTCACTCCTCTGCTTGGCTATCAATGCGGGCGCCGCACCCCGGTTTCGAGGGCGCGCGCGAGCGGTTTATTTGGTGTCAACTTGTTGTCTTCGCAGGTGAAAGCCGGAGCCTTGGGCCCGGAAATTGCCGCGGGCCGCTCACAACGAGACATGGGATCCCTGCGGATCCGGCACAGGACCAGGACGCGAAGAATTCATGGCCAATAGTGAAGATACCCTGATGAGGGAGGTCGAGGAGGAACTGCGTCGGGAGCGCATGGAGCAGCTCTGGAAGCAGTACGGTACCTACTTCCTCGTTGCAGCCGTTGCGCTGGTGATCGCCGTGGGCGGTTACCAATACAACCAATCGCGCCGACAAGCGGCCGCCAACGCTTCCGGTGCCGCATTCGAGAATGCGGTCTATCTGATTCAGGAAAAGAAACTCGACGAGGCTCGCAAGGCATTCGAGGAGCTGGCGAAAAACGCACCGTCCGGGTACGCGGCGCTGGCGCGTCTGCAGCTCGCGGGGCTGGAGGTGGAGGCCGGCAACAAGGCCGAGGCTCTGGCGAAGTACGAAGCGCTGGCGGGTGATCCGAATGCCGACGGATTGCTGAAATCATTTGCCAAGCTTCAGGCCGCAGCGCTGAAGATTGGGGATGCCGACTTTACCGAGGTTGAGAATCGGCTCAACGATCTCACAAGCGAATCGAGTCCGTGGCGCGCGAATGCGCGCGAGCTGATTGGTCTGGCGGCGCTGAAGGCGGGCAAGTTGGATGCAGCGCGCAAGCCATTGGAGCAGGTCCTGGCCGATCCCACCTCGCCCGCGGACGTTCGCGAAAGGTCGCAGGTGCTGATGGCCGAGATCATCTCCGCCGAACTCGCGAAGGCATCTGCGGCTCCCGCGCCAAAGGCAGGGACGGGGACGGCAGACAAGCCCGCGGCGCCAGCGGAGCAGAAATGACGAGGGGACAGCAGGCATGGGCATCGTGAAGCAATTGGCGACGGCAACGGTTGCCATGTTCGCGACCGTCCTCGTGACGGGTTGCTCAGGCGGCCTGCCGAGCCTGCCGAAAGTCGGTGACCTCAATCCATTCAAGGAAAAGCAGCAGCCGTTGCCGGGAACGCGCATCCCGATCATGCCCGCAGCAGAGAAAATTCCCGGTGAACTTGCCTCAGGCGACAAGCCGATCGTGCTGGTGGCCGAACACGAGAACGAGGCCTGGGCGCAACCTGGCGGCGAGGCGACCAATGCGCCGGGTCATCTGGCGCTGGGGGCTGCGGTGCATCAATCGTGGAGCGTCGATGCGGGCGCGGGTTCGGGCAAGATCGGACGCGTGACCGCGAGTCCGATCGTCTACGGCGACCGTGTCTTCACGCTCGACGCTGGCGGTACGGTGACGGCCTTCTCAGCATCCGGTGGTTCCAGATCTTGGCGGGTGTCGCTGGTGCCCGAGCGAGAGGCGTCGTCGGGAGGCTTCTTCTCACTGGGTGCAGGAAGCCCGAGCGGCGGGTTTGGCGGTGGCCTCGCGGCCGATAGCGGGCGTCTTTATGCGGCAAGCGGATTCGGCAACGTCGTGTCACTCGATCCGCAAAGCGGGAAGAAACTCTGGGAGCGCAATCTCGGCGTGCCCATTCGCGCTGCGCCCACCGCGCATGGCGATCGCGTTTTCGTGATCACGGTCGACGGACGGTTCTATTGTCTGTCGGGGCTCGATGGCGCGGAACTCTGGAACGTGCGCGGGTTGCCGCAACAGGCGAGCCTCGTGATGAGCGTCAGCCCTGCGGTTTCGGGTGACGTCGTCGTCGTCCCTTACCCCTCGGGTGACGTCCTTGCGCTCAAGGTGTCGGATGGCTCAGCCGTCTGGTCGGAGAGCCTTGCGCGCGCGCGCACCACCTCGCAGCTCACCAGCCTGGCTGATGCCGCGCGGCCGGCGATCGACAACGGTGTCGTTTTCGCCGTTGGCCATTCGGGGCGGATGGTGGCGACGCAAATATCGACAGGGGAGCGATTGTGGTCGCTCAACGTTGCCAGCACACAGACGCCCTGGGTGGCGGGCGGCAGCGTGTTTGTCGTCGATACGGCCGGTCAGCTGATGGCAATTTCGCGGGATCAGGGTGCGGTTCAGTGGACCGTACAGCTGCCCGGCGCGAAGACCTGGGCCGGCCCGGTGCTGGCAGGCGGCAAGCTCTGGCTCGTGTCTTCGGAAGGCCAACTTGCCGGTGTCGATGCCATGAGCGGGCGGGTGGCATCGCAACAGGGTCTGGGCGAGTCGGTATTCGTTCCGCCGGTCGTCGCCAAGCGCCGCATGTACGTACTGACCGACAAGGCCAAGCTGATCGCCCTCAATTAATGACCGTGCAACCGTTTCGCGCTGCCGGGGTGCCCACCTTGGTGCCGGTGGCCGTCTGCGATGCGGTGCGAAAGACCTGATTTGCCGTGCGGCAGCGTTGAGGTTTCCAAGTCGTGCAGTTTCGGGCATAAGCGCGCCTTGCACCGCGCCATGCAAACGCTTTTCCGATCCGCGAGCCCGTTGGCCATATATGTCCGCCATACCCACAGTCGCCATCGTCGGCCGGCCGAATGTCGGCAAGTCGACCCTGTTCAACCGTCTGACCGGCAGGCGCACGGCGCTTGTTTCGGACATGCCGGGATTGACACGCGACCGCCGCGAAGGCGAAGCGCAACTTGGTACGCACACAATTAAGCTCGTGGATACGGCGGGACTGGAGGAGGCAGGCGCAGGAACGATCGCTGCGCGTATGCGCCAACAATCGGAGGCCGCTGTGGCTGCTGCCGATCTGGCGCTGTTCGTCATCGACGCGCGCGAGGGTGTGACGGCAGCCGACGAAGCCTTCGCGAGAGTTGTGCGAGCCTCTGGAAAGCCGGTAATCCTCGTTGCCAACAAGGCTGAGGGACGCGCCGGCGAGAGCGGCTTTTATGACGCATATTCACTCGGGTTCGGCGAGCCAGTAGCGATCTCTGCCGAGCATGGGGAGGGTGTGGGCGATCTCGTGGTCGACATCCTCCAGGCGCTAGGTCTCTCTCTTGATACGCCGCCGCGCAGGCGGAGACGGCGTGACGGCGATGATGCGGACGGGAGCGAGAACGGCGACGAGGGCGCCGAGATTTCCTCTGGCGATGGGCCAACGAAGCGCACGAGGCCGATCCGAGTTGCCATCGTCGGGCGACCGAACGTCGGCAAGTCGACGCTCGTGAACGCGCTGCTGGCCGAGGAACGGATGATCACCGGGCCGGAACCAGGGCTGACGCGCGATACGATCTCGAGCGAACTCGTCTGGAACGATCGCAGGTTCCTGCTGTTCGATACCGCCGGGCTCAGGCGCAAGGCGCGCATCGACGAGTTGGCCGAAAAGCTGTCGGCAAGCGACACGGTCCGTGCACTTCGTTTCGCGGAACTGGTGGTGTTGCTGATCGATGCGGAGCGGCCGTTCGAGCATCAGGACCTGACGATCGGGGACATGGTCGCCCAGGAGGGCCGTGCAATCGTTGTGGCGGTCAACAAGTGGGATCTGGTAGCGGACAAGCAGAAGCTGCTGAAGGACCTTCGAGAGACCGTATCGGAAAAGCTCTCGCAAGTGCCGGGCGTAGCGCTTGTCACGATTTCGGCGCTGGGCGAGAAAGGACTCGACCGGCTGATGGAAGCGATCGTCGCGACACACGAGACCTGGAACAAGCGGGTGCCGACTTCCGATCTCAACCGGTGGCTTCAAGAGGCCGTGTCGCGTCATTCGCCGCCGGCAGTGGCGGGTCGTAGAATTCGGCTGAGGTACGTTACCCAGGTCTCGACGCGCCCACCCACTTTCGTCGCCTTCTGCTCCCGCCCGGCCGAGTTGCCGCGATCGTACGTTCGTTACTTAACCAATAGCCTGCGGGAGGTCTTCGGCCTGCCCGGAGTGCCCGTCCGGTTTAGCCTAAAGAAGGGCGAGAACCCCTACGCAGGCCGGGAGCGTCGAGGAAAAGCCAAGCGGCCTTAGATCGTGTTCATGTCGCATGGGCACATGAACACGATCTAAGTCTTTGAATTGAGAATGTTCTTCACGCTGAACCGCTGCGCACTTCAGTTGAACATGCTCCAGCACTTTGGTGCAATCCGCACGAGCGCTGTTTGGTACGAATACGTGTCGCACTAGCGCAAGCCACAATCTCAGACTAAGTACGCGCTGGATTGGCCATGCAGGGATGCGGCCAGATATGCAGCCAAGGATCACCGAGCCGATGAAGAGAGCAATGCGTGCCGCACTTGTCGCAGTCATGGCGGCCACTGCAGGCTATACGATGAACACATTTACATTTGCCACAGCCGCCATGGCGGCGGACAACAGCGGTCCTTATTCCGCGCGCGTGCGACGGGCATGCAAGGTTGACTACAACCGCTTCTGTCCCGGCTATTCGCTCTATGGTACGGAGTTGCGCCGCTGCATGCAGGCTGCCGGAAAGGGCATCTCGCAGCGGTGCATCCGCGCGCTGGTCGATGCCGGCGAAGTGCCGCGCAGCATGTTGAAGAAGGGCTACTGAGTGTCCGGGCTAGATCGTGTTCATGTTTGATGGAAACTCGAACACGATCCAACCCTTTGTTTGGAGCATGTTTTTCATGCTGAATCGCTGCACGCTTCAGGTACGCATGCCTTGAGCAGTGCCGCACAGCAAAGCGTCTGCTGCCGTGGCATGTTCCAAGCGACGCAATGCGGCGGCCCATTCAAACTTTCGCCCGCAGTTCGCGTGGCTCCATTCCTGATGCGAGACGGGTGCCATGACGAGCCAATGGTTTCGTCGCTTGACGCCGTTTTCGAGAGATGACAGGCGATCGCCCAAGCCGGCGATCGCCGTTGTCTTGTCTGCCGAGCCTGGATCTTGCGTGATGGGTGCGGCGCTTTCCGCATCGCGCGTTGGCTCCGCATCACGCGTTGGCGTTGCGCTTATACCGGGAATCGCAGCGGGCGGGAGCGTCACAGCGAACCCTAAGAGGCCGCAACGCTCACCGCCCGCACGGGCGTCAACCATAGGTATGGCGCCGCTCCGGACTGCGGGATATAGGCTCTATACCCGGATGGCGCAAGTCCCTCGCGAACATGCTGCGACATGAGGTGCGTCGTACGCTGCCGTGCGGGGTGTGTCGATGCAGACTTGGGTGCGCGTATTGCGGTCGATACGCGGCCGCATCGAAAGGAGCCCAACAGCGTGGCGGATAATGCTGCCGAAGTCCTGTTTTATCACCTGGAGCGGTTGCCGCTCGATAAGGTGCTACCTTCGCTGCTGGAAAAGACCATCGAGCGGGGATGGCGCGCTGTAGTCCAGTCGGGATCGGAGGAGCGACTCGAGGCGCTCGATCTCGCATTGTGGACTTTCCGCGACGACAGCTTCCTTGCTCACGGCACGCGCAAGGAAGGGATGAGCGAGCATCAGCCCATCTACCTGACGACGGGAGCTGAGACGCCGAACGGAGCCGGGGTGCGGTTTCTCGTCGATGGCGCCACTGCTGAAACGTTCCAGGGGTTCGTGCGCATCGTCTATCTTTTCGACGGACACGATCCCGAGGCGGTCAAAACGGCGCGGCAGCAATGGACCGCGGCAAGGCAGGCTGGGTGTCAGGTGACGTATTGGCAGCAGGGGAACAGTGGGCGCTGGGAGAAGAAGGCTTGAGCCGGCTGCCATGAACTACCGCCACGCGTTTCACGCTGGGAACTTCGCCGATGTGCTCAAGCATCTCGTGCTGACGCTCGTTATCGTGCACATGGCAAAGAAGGCAGCGCCTTTCCGCGTCATCGATACGCATGCAGGTGCGGGGCTTTACGACCTTGTCAGCGTGCAAGCGGAAAAGACCGGCGAGTGGCGGGAGGGAATTGCGCGTGTCCTGGCCGCGCGCAAGGATCTGCCAGCGGATGCGGCACGCGTGCTAGCGCCTTATCTCGACCTGCTCGATGCCGATATCAACCCGGACATCGAAGGAGGCGCCGAACTGGTCCGCTATCCGGGCAGCCCACTCATCGCGCGCCGAGTGATGCGCGAGGGCGATCGGCTGGTCGTCAACGAACTGCATCCGGATGAACGCGACCGGCTGGCAGAGCTATTCCACCGCGATCTCCAGACAAAGGTGATGGGACTTGACGGGTATACGGCACTCAAGGCCCTGCTGCCGCCAAAGGAGCGGCGCGGCGTAGTGCTCGTCGATCCGCCGTTCGAGGTGGCTGGTGAATTCGATAGGCTCGCGGGTGCGGTCAGTGCCGCGCATCGCAGGTTTGCAACGGGCACCATCATCCTGTGGTACCCGATCAAGTCGCGCGCGGAAGTGGAGCGCTTCTACAAGCGTCTTGCGACCTCGGGATTGTCCAAGTGCCTGGCGGTGGAGTTGCAGGTTTCGGTGCCCGACGCGAATGCCAGGGGTCTCGTCGCAACGGGTGTGGCGATCGTCAATCCGCCCTACAAACTTGCCGATGATCTCCGGGTCGCGTTGCCGCAACTGGCAAGCTTGATGGCGACGGCGCCTGGAGCGCGCGCGGAGGTCCGGTGGATCGTCGTGGAGACGGCGAAGGAGAGCGGCCGAGCGCCAGGCGTGGGCGACTGAGGGAGCGTTCGCTCCAGGAACCGGATCCAAAGCCCGCATGGCTCCAGAGCCATTCACGCTCAGTGGAAGCATTCTGCAGCGGCGGATTTCGCGATCACGACACCAGGTCGTGTTCATGTCGCATGGACGCATGTACATGATACAAGTCATTGAATTGAGCATGTCCTTCATGCTGAACAGCTACACAAGTCAGCTGAACATGCTTGAACGGCGCTTGTAAGGAAGGAAATGGTGGTCGCGCGCAATCGTTTCGTGGGGTGCTTCCCCGCTAAGGCCGGTCGCGAGTTCGCGCCGACGGCGCCAAGTCGTTCCGTTAGCGAGTTGCACGATGATCTCCACTGCGAGCGGCATGCGCGTCGCGGTCGATGTGTAGGTCCGGTGCGTGACATCGCCGTCCGCGATGGCCTGGGCAAGAGGCACGAACAGATCGAGATCGTCTGTCGGCTGATCCTCGTAGCCTTCACCAGCGATCATCATGTCATGGTAGCCGTCGCTGCGGATCACGAGCTCAAACGGGCAGGCGCCGTCAACATGCGGCTGCACGTTAACACGCCAATAGGCGACGTCGTTGGTCTCGGCGATCCAGGCGCAGTCACCGATGGAAGGAATCCAGTATTCGAGTGAGGCGATCGCTGCCTGGAGCTTGGCGCGGTAGCGGTCGTCGATGTTCATGCGGACCCCGCGTGCTGGAGAAGCGCGCGGGCTTGGGACGTGCCGCGCTCATCGTTCGCAAGTTTGCCGACGAATCGCGGAACTATCCAGCGGCATCTAATCCCATCTGGCGCTTAAGGGCTGAACGCTCGCCGAGGCGATGCGAATAGGCCTCGATGGCAGGATGCTTGGGGATGGTTGCGAACATCAGTCCCCAGCGAATCTGCGCACCGACCACGACATCGGCCGCCGTGAACCGCTCACCGAGTATCCATGGCGTGGCGTGAATGGCGGCGTCGGCGATGACGTTCATCGTGTCGTCGTAGCTTGCCCAGCCGAGCGTGCCGCGGCGTGCGTCGGGCCAATGCATTGCCTTATGGATCACCGCGGGTTCGATGCATCCGGGCGCGAAGAACAGCCACTTGAGGTAGGGACCGCGCCGTGGATCATCGATTGGCGGAGCAAGTCCGGCTTCGGGGAAGCGATCCGCCAGATAGCAGCAGATGGCCGAGACCTCGCTAATCAGGGTATCGCCATGCTTGAGGACGGGAACCTTCCCCATCGGGTTTAGCGCAAGAAGTTCCTTTGACGGGTGGTCCTTCGACGTTATGTCGACGATCTCGACGCGGTAGGGCACGCCAAGCTCTTCCAGCATCCAACGGGCGATCGCGGAGCGCGATTGCGGCCAGTGGTAGAGCAAGATCTGGTCCTTGGATGCAGACATCGGTCGGCCTCGAAGCTACAGGTGTTGAAGCGATGAGCCGCAATTGTACCCAATGCGGCGTCGGCTGGGCCGGTGGTATTGCTCCGTCAGGCTTCATCCAGCGGCGGTGCGATCATTCTCCACGGCGAGGTTGAGTGCCGCCGCCAGCAGTTCACGCGTGTAGTCCTGGCGGGGATTGGCAAAGATCTCCTCCGCGGTGCCTTCCTCGACGACGCGCCCCTTGCGCATGACGATCACGTAGTTGCAAAGCGCACGCACGACCTTCAGGTCGTGGCTTATGAACAGGTAGGCCAGATCGTGCTTCTTTTGCAGGTCGCGCAGGAGATCGACGATCTGGGCCTGGACGCTCATGTCCAGAGCGCTCGTCGGCTCGTCGAGCATGACGAACTTCGGCCCCAGCACCATGGCGCGCGCGATGGCGATACGCTGGCGCTGGCCACCCGAGAACTCGTGGGGATAGCGGTCCTGGCTGTCGGGATCGAGCCCAACCTCGCGCAGAGCCTCGCCGACGAGCCGACGGCGCTGGTCGTAGGTGAGCTGAGGCTGCTGGATGAGGAGTCCTTCCTCGATGATCTGGCCTATCGACATGCGCGGGGAGAGCGAACCGTAAGGATCCTGGAAGACGATCTGCATTTCCTTGCGCAAGGGGCGCATCTGCTTCTGGGACAGGCTGTCGATGCGCTGGCCCACATAGGCGATGGTGCCTCTGGAAGAAATGAGGCGCAGGAGCGCCAGTCCAAGAGTCGTCTTGCCCGACCCGGATTCGCCGACCACGCCGAGCGTTTGACCGGCGCGCAGCTTCAGCGAGAGGCCATCGACGGCCTTCACGTGATCGACGGTGCGCTTCAAGAGCCCGGCCTTGATCGGGAACCAGACTTTCAGGCCGTCGGCCTCGATGACGACGGGGCGGCTGTCGTCGGCCTTGGGCGGGTCGCCCTTTGGCTCGGCGTTGATCAGGTGGCGGGTGTAGCCATGCTGCGGATTGGTAAAGACCTCTTCCATCCTCCCTTCCTCGACGATCTCACCCGCCTTCATCACGTAGACGCGTTCAGCCATCTTGCGGACGATGCCGAGGTCGTGGGTGATGAGCAGCATTGCCATGCCCATCTCCTTCTGGAGATCGGAAAGCAACTGGAGGATCTGCGCCTGGATCGTCACGTCGAGCGCGGTCGTGGGTTCGTCGGCGATCAGCAACTCGGGCTCGTTGGCCAGCGCCATGGCGATCATCACACGCTGACGCTGGCCGCCGGACAATTCGTGCGGATAGGCGCCGAGGCGCTTTTCGGGCTCGCTAATGCCCACCTTCTCCAGCAACTCCAGCACGCGCTTGCGCGCGCTCGCATCGTCCATGCCGCGGTGCAGCTTCAGGACCTCGCCGACCTGGCGCTCAATCGTGTGAAGCGGGTTGAGGGAGGTCATCGGCTCCTGGAAGATGATCGAAATCCGGTCGCCGCGGATCTGCTGCATTCCGGATTCGGGAAGCTTCAGGAGATCCTTGCCTTCGAAAAAGATCTCGCCGCTCGGGTGCGATGCCATCGGGTAGGGCAGCAATCGCAGGATGGAGAGTGCCGAGACGGTCTTGCCCGAGCCAGATTCGCCCACAAGCGCCACGGTCTCGCCGCGGCCGATCCGGAAGGAAACGCGATCGACGGCCAACGTCCTACTCGCGCCCCTGCCGAAGGCGACGGAGAGGTTTCGAACCTGGATGAGGGTTTCAGACGTGCTCATGGCCCACCTCTATCGGTACGTCTTGCGCGGGTCGAGCGAGTCGCGCACAGCCTCGCCGATGAAGACAAGCAGCGAGAGCATGATCGCCAGCGTGAAGAAGCCGGTGAGGCCCAGCCACGGAGCCTCAGTGTGCTTCTTGCCCTGCAGGAGCAGTTCGCCGAGCGAGGCAGAACCCGGAGGCAGGCCCAGTCCGAGGAAGTCCAGCGCTGTAAGCGCCGAGATTGAACCCGACAGAAGGAATGGCATGAACGTCAATGTGGCGACCATCGCGTTTGGCAGCAGGTGTTTCCACATGATCCTGGCGTCGGACAATCCCAAAGCGCGCGCGGCCTTGATGTACTCGAAGTTGCGGCCACGCAGGAACTCGGCGCGCACGACGCCGACGAGAGCCGTCCAGGAGAAGATCATGAGCACGAAGAGCAGCGTCCAGAAGCCAGGCACCAATACAGAGGAGATGATCAACAGGACGTAAAGCGAGGGAATTGCGGACCAGATTTCAAGTATGCGCTGGAAAACGAGATCGGTGCGGCCGCCGAAGTATCCCTGCACCGCACCGGCCGCGACGCCGATTATGGAGGAGAAGATCGTCAACAGCAGCCCGAACAGGACGGAGATGCGGAAGCCGTAGATGACACGTGCGACCACGTCGCGGCCCTGGTTGTCGGTGCCGAGCCAGTTGGTGTTGCCGAATGCATTATAGCGCGCGAGCTGGTCGGGCGGGGCCTCGCAAAATTCGGCCTTCGACGCCCATGGCGGCGGGGAGGGGAAGCCGAGGCAGAGTCCAGAGGGCGACTTGCGTGTGGGGTAGTCCTTGTTGACCGTGTCGTAGGAGTAGCGGATTGGCGGCCAGAGCATCCAGCCGTTGGCGTTGATCTCATCGAGAATCACGGGATCCCTGAAATCGGTGGTGGCGAGGAAGCCGCCGAACCGGCTCTCGGGATAATCGACGAGGACGGGCGCGAGAAGCTCACCCTTGTAGCTGACCAGAATCGGCCTGTCGTTGGCGATGAAGTCGGCGAGCAGGGAGATCGTGAACAAGGCGAGGAAGACCCACAGGCTCCAGAAGCCGCGCCGGTTCGCCTTGAAGTTCTCCCAGCGGCGCTTGTTGATCGGCGAGAATTGGAAGAGCGATGACATGCCTGCGCGTGGTGGCACCAGTCCGAAAGGACTGCGCGCGCGTCTCCGGGAGGCAAGCGTGGACCGGGCGTCCATGGCGTCAGACCTCCCGACTCTCGAAGTCGATCCGTGGATCGACGACGGTGTAGAGGAAGTCGGACACGAGGTTCACGACCAGTCCCAGCAGCGAGAAAATGTAAAGCGTGGCGAAAACGACGGGATAATCGCGGTTGATGATCGATTCAAAGCCGAGCAGGCCCAAGCCGTCGAGCGAGAACACCTGCTCGATCAGCAAGCTTCCCGAGAAGAACGCGGAGATGAATGCGCCAGGGAAGCCGGCGATGATGAGCAGCATGGCATTGCGGAAAACGTGGCCGTAGAGAACCTGGCGCTCGGAGAGGCCCTTGGCGCGAGCGGTGATGACGTACTGCTTGCGAATCTCGTCGAGGAACGAATTCTTGGTGAGGAACGTCATGGTGGTGAAGGCGCCAAGCGCGATAGCGATAAGCGGCAGGGTCAAGTGCCAGAAATAGTCGATGATCTTGCCCCAAGTGGACAGATCCGCCCAGTTGTCCGAAGTGAGGCCGCGCGAGGGGAAAATCTGCAGGAACGACGAGCCGGCGAACAGGATCAGGAGAAGCACGGCGACGAGGAATCCCGGAACCGCATATCCGATAACGAGAACGCCGCTGGTCCAGGTGTCGAACCTCTCTCCGTCGTTGACGGCCTTGCGGATTCCCAGGGGAATGGAGATCAGATAGGTGAGAAGCGTCATCCAAAGGCCGAGTGAGATGGAGACGGGCAGCTTCTCCTTGATCAGTTCGAGCACGGAGACGTCGCGGAAGTAACTCTTGCCGAAATCGAAGGTGATATAATTCTTGAGCATCAGGAAGAAGCGCTCGTGCGCCGGCTTGTCGAAGCCGAACTGCTTCTCAAGGCTCTTGATGAATTCAGGGTCGAGGCCCTGGGCTCCGCGGTACTTTGAGCTGACGGGGTCGGCGGAGCCCTGTCCCGGTGCGTTCTGACCGGACTGGCCAGCGAGGCTGTCACTGGTGCCGCCGGAAAAGCGGTCGGTGGCGTTGACGCCGGTGCCGGTCAATTGCGCGATTACGCGCTCGACGGGGCCGCCAGGGGCGAACTGGATGACGATGAAGCTGATCGCCATGATCCCGAACATGGTCGGGATCATGAGCAGGATTCGCTTGAGCAGATAGGCGGCCATCGGTGGGGGTTCGTCCGTTCTTGTTCGGCGCAGGTTCAGTCATCGTGGATTCACTTGACGACGTGGATTCAACTAACGACTGCGGTCTGCTCCAGGTCCTTGTTCGGAGAGTCTGATCCACGCCTCGGCTGCAGCGGTTGGTGGTTCCATTCGAGACGATCAGGCTCCATCGGGTTACGCCGGCTCATTTCGTTGCCTTCAAACGTTCCGCTTTTTCAGCGTCATACCACCAGGTGTCAATGACGCCGCGTTCGTAGTCGGGCTTCTTCGCGGGTCGAGAGAACTTGTTCCAATAGGCCAGATGATGCGATGCCTTGTACCAGTGCGGCACCCAATAGTAACCAGAGCGCAGGACGCGATCTGCAGCGCGGGCGGCGGCTTCGAGCTCGGCGCGCGAGCTTGCCGCCATGATGCGCTCGATCAGAGCGTCGACGACGGGATCGGCGATGCCGGCGAGATTGTAGCTTCCATCGGTTCGGGCCGATTCCGATCCCCAGAAGGTTTTCAGCTCGACGCCCGGCGTCAGGCGCATCGAATAGCGCTCCGTGGTGAGATCGAAGTCGAAGGATTTGACGCGCCGTTCGTACTGGGCTGGATCGACACGACGCAAGGAGGCATCTATGCCGATCGCCTTCAGGTTCTTGACGTAGGGCAGGATGATGCGCTCGAAGGACGGCGAGAAGATGAGAATCTCGACTGTCAACGGCTCGCCCTTGGCGTTGACGCGGGTCGCTCCGTTTAGCGTCCAGCCTGCCTCGGTCAGAAGCTGGGCTGCCTCGCGCAACAGCTTGCGGTCGCTGCCAGAACCGTCCGAGACGGGGGGTGTCACCACGTCCGCAAATACCTCCGCGGGAAGCTTGTCACGGAAGGGCTCGAGGAGGGCCAGCTCTTCGGCTGAAGGCTTGCCTTGGGCCTTCGTGGGTGAATTCTCGAAGAAGCTCGCGGTGCGCTGGTAGAGCCCATAAAACAGGTTCTTGTTGGTCCACTCGAAGTCGAAGGCAAGACCCAACGCCTTGCGGACGCGGACATCGTTGAACTTGTCGCGACGGGTGTTGATGAAGAAGCCCTGTGCGCCTGAGGGCGTGTCGTCGGGAAGACTTTCCTTGATCATGCGGCTTTGCGCGACGGCGGGAATGTCGTAGGCGGTAGCCCAATCGACAGACGTAAACTCTTCGCGGAAATCGAAGCCGCCGGATTTCAGGTTGGTCAGCTCTGCAGTGCGGTCGCGGAAGTACTCGTACTTGATTTCGGCGAAGTTGAAGCGGCCCTTGTTGACGGGCAAGTCCCTGGCCCAATAGTGCTCACGCCTCCGGTAGAGCACAAAGGTGCCGGCCTTGAAGTCGGCGATCGCATAGGGGCCGGACCCCAGTGGCGGAACGAGCGAGGTCTCTTCGAACTTGTGCTCGCCGTAGAAGGCCTTCGAGAGTATCGGCAGCGTGGCCACGTTGATTGGAAGGTCGCGAACCAGCGTTCCCTTGAAGGTGTAGCGGACAGTGGTGGAGTCGAGCGCCTCAGCCTTCTCGACGTCGCGGAGCGCGATCCGATAACGTGGGTGGCCCTTGTCCTTCAGCGCCTCGAAGGAGAAGACGACATCGTCAGCGGTCAATGGCGAGCCGTCGGCAAATTTCGCTTCCGGTCTCAGGATGAACGTCACCGACTTGCCGTCGTCAGCTATTGCCGCTGTCTTTGCGACGAGACCATAAACGGCGTCGGGCTCATCGAAAGCGCGCACCATGAGGCTGTCGAACAGCAACTCGAGGCCCTGGGCGGCATCGCCCTTGAGGATATGCTCGTTGAAGCTGTCAAACGTGATGCGTCCTGCGGGACCGACCATGGAGATGCGGCCGCCTTTGGGTGCTTCCGGGTTGGCGTAGCCGAAGTGCTTGAAGTCGGGCGGGTAGGAGAGTGGACCGAACACCGAAAGACCATGCCGTGGCTCGCTGGCGTTCGTGGCTGGGGCGAAGCCGGCAGCGGCGAATACAAGCGCTAGCGCCAACAGCGGTGCGCGAGACAGCGCGCTCGCCGTGGGCCAGCCGAAGCTGCGGCCGATCGCTTGTCCGGTCATCGCCCGAGCCCCGTGCGGACAGCCTCGTCCTTCTTGGGATCAAGCCACCAGCCGGTGGTGGTGCCAGGGTTCTGCGAGGGGAGCTTCTGGGGACGACCGAAGCGGCCCCACGAGGCCAGGCGGTCATAGGGGTAGTACCATTGCGGGACGACATAGTGGTTCCACAAGAGTACGCGGTCCAGCGCGCGCGTGGCGGCGACGAGGTCGGCACGATCCTTGGCCATGATGATGGCATCGATCAGTTTATCGATGGCCGGATTGGAGATGCCCGCGATGTTGCGGCTGCCTTCGCGCTTGGCGGATTCGGAGCCCCAGAAGTCGCGCTGCTCATTGCCGGGGGAGTGCGACTGGGCAAATGAGCCGACGACCACGTCGAAATCGAAGCCGTCCAGACGTCTCTTGTATTGCGATGAATCGACGATACGCGCGGTAGCGGCTATGCCGATCTTCTTCAAATCCTCGATGTAGGGCAGCACGATGCGCTCGAAGTCCGGCTGCACGAGCAAGAATTCGGCCGTCATCACCTCGCCTTTGTCATTGACGAGCTGGCCATTCTTGATGTTCCAGCCGGCCTCGCTCATCAGCTTGACGGCCTCGCGCAAGTTCTTGCGATGATCCATGGGATTTGCAGCAGACGGGTTCTTCCATTCGCTGGTGAAGACCTCGGGCGGCACGAGATCCTTCATGCCTTCCAGGATTTCCTTCTCGCGCCCCTGAGGCAGGCCGGTGGCCGCAAGCTCGGAGTTGGCGAAGAAGCTGCCCGTGCGGATGTACTGACCGTAGAACAACGTCTTGTTGAGCGTTTCGAAGTCGAAGGCGAGGTTGAACGCGTGGCGGACGCGGGGATCGGCGAACTGCGGCTTGCGGGCATTGAGCACAAAGGCTTGCATGCCGGCGACGCGCTCGTTCTTCAGCTCCTCCTTCTTGACCAATCCCGCCTTGACGGCGTCGAAGCCATACTGCGTGGCCCAGCGGTTGGCGGAGTTTTCATTCCACAGGTCGATTTGACCCGACTTAAAGGCTTCGAACGCAGGCGTTGCATCGCGATAGTAGGCGTAGGAGATCTCATCGAAATTGCCCAACCCCTTCTGCACGGGCAGATCCTTGGCCCAGTAGTCGGGAACGCGCTCGTAATTGATGGCGCGGCCCGGATCGACGGACTTGATCTTGTAGGGGCCCGAGCCCAGCGGAATCTCCAGCGTCGACTTGGTGATGTCGCGCTTTTCCCCGTTTGCGCCCGTGGCCTCCCAATAGTGTTGGGGCAGGATCGTCAACTGGCCGACGATGAGCGGCAGCTCGCGGTTGCCTTTCACGTCGAAGCGAAAGGTCACCTCGTTTTCGCCTGTCTTCTCTGCGCTCACGACGTTCTTGTAGTAGAACGCATATTGCGGGTGCGCCGATTTGAGCGCCGACAAGGAAAAAATGACGTCATCGACAGTGAGAGGCTTGCCATCGTGCCAGCGAGCCTCGTTGCGCAGCTTGAACGTCACCGAGGAAAAATCGTCCGGATAGGAGGCCCATTCGGCGATCAGGCCGTATTCGGTGGAGGGCTCATCGGGTGAGGAGCTCATCAGCGAATCGTAGATCAAGCCCAAGGCCTCGGCCGCCTGTCCCTTGATAGAGAATGCGTTGAGCGAATCGAAGGAGCCCATATCCCAGCGGCGCAATTTGCCGCCCTTTGGCGCATCCGGATTGGCCCAGTCGAAGTGCTTGAAGCCGGGTGGCATCTTGGGTTCGCCGACGAGGGAGAGGGCATGGTGGTGGACGCTCCCCTTGGCCGCATCCTGGGCATCGGCGGGGCTCGTGGCCAGCAACGAAACGAGTAACAGGGCGCCCGTCATGCTGGCGCGCACCGCGCGATCGATCCGCTGAACCATTTTCGCAATGTCCCTTCGTTCTGTTGGCGATGTCTGCGCTGCCGGAATCCCCTAATGCCCGGCAGTTATACGGGGGTATCCGAGCTTTGGGGCGAGCTGAAGTTAAGTTTTTGCAAGATTGGCACTGGGATGGGACGCAACCTCGCCTCATCCATGAAATCAAAAAGCCCCGCCAATGCGTTGGCGGGGCTTCCATAATTCATCTCTTCGACGTGGGTTTTGTCGGATCTCACTTCTGCTTGGCCAAGTAGGCCAGCAGGTTGGCAAGATCACCCTTGTCGCTGATGCCTCCAAAGGACATCTTGGTCTTGGGGACGAAATCCTTGGGCTTGTGCAGGAAGTGGGCAAGATCCGCCAGATCCCAATTTCCACCTTTTGCTTTCATATCATCGGAGTAGCTAAACCCAGCGTGGGACGCCTTGGGCCGGCCGACGATACCGAAAAGGTTCGGGCCGGTCTTGTTGGCTCCGCCATTATCGATCGTGTGGCAGCTCGCGCACTTCTTGAAAACCGCTTCGCCACTGGCGGCGTCCGCCGTGGCAGCGGCGGTGGCGACGGCCGCCGGATCAAAGGCTGCGGGGGCGGCTCCGGCGGCCTTCTCCTTGCTCGAACCCTCTTCGGCCATCGGCAGGGTGTAGCCGGAGTGGCTTTCGCTGTGACCGTGGCCACCTGTGTTGATCTCGATAATGGTTTTTGTGCCAAAGATGACGAGCAGTGCAGTGAGTACACCCGCAGCGATTTTGGTCAGCTCGAAGGAGTCCATCATGGTTTCAGGTCTCGGGAGTTTGAATTTGCTTGGTTTTACGTGAGAGCGGCAGCATTGCGCCACCCCAATTCCGCGCCCGACTATAGAAATTTGTACCCCGCTTGCAACCAGACTTCCGTTCGTTCTACAGAACGCCGCTGAGGCGGATTGTCACCTCGAATGCCGGATCGGGGCTTGGAAGCTCCACAGCAACGGCGGAGTTTGAATGTTGCCCCCTTCACCTGAGGTCATCACCATCATTCCTGCGCGCATGCAGGCCTCGCGCCTTCCTGGCAAGCCGATGGCCGATATTGGCGGAGTGCCCATGATCGTACACGTGCTGCGGCGGGCGCAGGAAGCAGGCGTTGGCCGGGTGGCGGTTGCAACCGACGCAGCCGAGATCCGCGATGCAGTGTTGGGCGCCGGAGGCGAGGCCGTCATGACCCGGGCGGATCATGCGAGCGGCTCCGACCGCGTGAACGAGGCGTTGGGCCGCCTCGATCCGGAGGGGCGCTGCTCAGTGGTCGTCAACCTTCAAGGCGACCTGCCGACGCTGGAGCCGCGCCTCGTGCAGGATTGCCTGTCGCCTCTCGTCGACGCCGCGGTTGATATCGCGACACTGGCGGCCGTGATCGAGGATGTGGAGGAGCGTACCAATCCAAACGTGGTCAAGGTGGTGGGCACGCCGGTCGGCGACGCCAGCCGGCTCAGGGCGCTCTACTTCACGCGGGCCACCGCGCCATACGGGGAAGGACCACTCTATCATCATATAGGCATCTATGCCTATCGGAGGAATGCGCTGACGCGCTTCGTGGACCTTGCGCCATCACCGCTGGAGTCGCGCGAGCGACTGGAGCAGTTGCGCGCACTCGAAAACGGGATGCGGATCGACGTCAGCGTCGTTGACACTGTTCCGCTCGGTGTCGATACTCCGGCCGACCTGGAGCGGGCGCGCGCGATCCTCGCTGCGCGAGTGACCTGATCCACACACCTTCCAAACTCTCATCAAACCGCCTGCCGCATCAGCGATCCTGGTCGACCGGCACGTGGCGTGAACCAGAATTGCAGGTCACATGACGAAGCTCGAAGCGAACGCAGCCGCGCCGAACCGCATCGCCTACCAGGGCGAGCCGGGCGCCAACTCCCACATCGCCTGCCGCGAAGTGTATCCCGGTTACGAGGCGATCGCATATCCCACGTTCGAGGATGCGCTGGCGGCGGTCAAGCAGGGCGATGTCAGCTACGCGATGATCCCGATCGAGAACTCGGTGGCGGGGCGGGTCGCGGATATCCATCATCTGTTGCCAGACGCGGATCTCTACATCGTCGGCGAGCATTTCCTGCGCGTGCGCCATCAGCTGATGGCGTTGCCCGGCGCCAGCCTGCAGACTGTCAATCGGGTGATGAGCCACACGCAGGCGCTGGGCCAGTGCCGCAATACGCTGAGGCAGTTCGGCCTGAGGCCGGTGCCGGAAGCCGATACGGCAGGTTCGGCGCGAATGGTGAGCGAGAGCGGTGACATGTCGCTCGCCGCCATCGCGTCGTCGCTGGCCGCGGAGATCTATGGCCTGACAATTCTCAAGAGCGATGTCGAGGACGAGGATCACAACACAACACGGTTCGTGATCCTCGCCAACGAACCGGACGACGCCGATCCAGATGACGGGCCGATCGTTACGACCTTCCTGTTCCGTGTGCGCAACGTGCCTGCCGCGCTCTACAAGGCGCTGGGCGGGTTCGCGACCAACGGCGTCAACATGACAAAACTGGAAAGCTATCAAACCGAAGGGACGTTCAACGCGACGATGTTCTTCGCCGATATAGAAGGCCATCCCGCGCATCGTCCGGTGCAACTGGCGCTGGAGGAGCTGTCTTTCTTCTCCAGCGAGGTGAAGCTTCTGGGAAGCTATGTCGGAAGTCCCTATCGCCGGGAGGCCGCAGAACGTGCCGCCGGCATGATGCCGACACACAACCAGGGTTTGTGAGATTCGGGGCAGCGCGGCATGCAGCGCCGACGGGAGCGGGGGAGAATCGGATGCGTCTCGACGGTAGGATCGCAATCGTGACGGGCGGGGCGTCGGGCTTCGGGCGCGGGATTGCCGAAGCGTTCGCGCGGGAGGGAGCGCGCGTCATCGTCGCCGATCTCAATGGCGCGGCTGCAGCGGAGGTGGCGCAGTCGCTCGGCAACGGTGCACTGGCGGTTGAAGCCGACGTCACCCGAAGGAGCGACGTGCAGCAGATGGTGGCAGCTGCGGACGAGGTGTTCGGGGGCCTGGACATCCTCGTCAACAACGCTGGCTTCACGCACAAGAACCAGTCGCTGATGACGGTGAGCGAGGAGGAATTCGATCGCATTTATGAGGTCAACGTGAAGTCGATCTACCTGACCACGCTGGCCGTGGTGCCGGTCATGGAGAAGCGAGGTGGCGGCGTCATCATCAATACGGCTTCGACGGCGGGTGTGCGACCGCGGCCTGGACTCACCTGGTATAACGGCTCGAAGGGTGCCGTGATCACCCTGACGAAGTCGATGGCGGTGGAGCTTGCTCCGCGGAAGATCCGCGTCAACGCGATCAATCCGGTGATTGGCGAGACAGGCATGCTCGAGCAGTTCATGGGCATGCCCGATACACCGGCGAACAGGGCGAAGTTCCTTTCGACCATTCCGCTCGGACGGATGTCGAGCCCTGCCGATATCGCCAACGCGGCGCTGTTCCTCGCTGAGCCGTCTTCGAACTTCATCACGGGGGTCGCGATCGAGGTGGACGGCGGGCGGTGCATCTGATGAACGGCCCGGCTCGTCAGGCTGAGTTGGTGATCGATCGCGTTCGTGTTTGAAAGAAGCACGAACACGATATAGCCGATTGTTTCAGGCATGTTTTTCACGCCGAGCCGCCGCACACATCTGCTGAACATGCCCCCTTCTCCTTGAGCATGTTCTTCACGCTGAACCGCTGCACACTTCAGCTGAACATGCCTAGCCCTTCCCAAACTGCATCATAGCGGTGCCTTGAAGACGAAGAAGGCGCCGAGCGCGATCAGCGAGAATCCGACCATGTGATTTACAGTGATCGGTTCCTTCAGGACGATTACCGAGAAACCCGCGAAAACGACGAACGTAATGATCTCCTGCATCGTTTTGAGCTCGGCGGTCGAGTAGACCTGATGGCCAATGCGATTGGCTGGCACGGCGAGGCAGTATTCCATGAAAGCGATACCCCAGCTTGCCAAAATCACGATGGCCAGCGGTTTCGTCGTGAACTTCAGGTGGCCGTACCATGCAAACGTCATGAAGACGTTCGACAGGAACAGAAGTATGACGGGCAGGAGGTATGGCGTTATGCCGAGGGGCAGAGCGGGGATCATGGGCGGGCTCGCGGCTATCACCCCGATGGGCCGGGGCGGCGGAGGGTATCGCCCGCATCGGTTCCGCTCAACAGGGATTGCCTGCTTGAACGCATTAGATCGGGCCCATGTCCGATGACAACACGAGCACGATCCAGCCCATCGTTTCGAGCAGGTTTTTGACGCTGAAGCGCTGCGCACTTCAGCTCAACATGCTTTGACGCGTAACGCGTGGCGGTTCGGCAAGCCTTGAGCGGTCGCCGGGCCCGCGAACCCTACCGGCTCAAGAGATTTTCGATCTTCTTCTGGCGCGATTCCTGGGGTTCCTGGAAGGACAGCGTCGACACGAGGTTGCCGGTCTTGTCCATCAAGTAGACAGATGCCGTGTGGTTCATCGTGTAGTCGCTGCCGTCCTTGGAGCGCACCTTCTCGTAGAATACACGGTAAGACTTGGCGACGGCGGCCACTTCCTCCGGTGTACCGGTAAGGCCGATGATGCGCGGGTCGAATGCCGACAGGTACAGCTTGAGATGTTCGGCCGTATCGCGCTCGGGGTCTACCGTAACGAACAGCACGTTGAGGCCATTTGCCTTGGCGCCGAGTGCCTGGAGATGTTCGGTCATTTCCAGGAGCGTGGTCGGGCAGATGTCCGGGCAGTTGGTGAATCCAAAGAATATCGCGTACGGCTTGCCGGCCAGTGCCGAACTCGAGAAGCGACTGCCGTCGGTGCGTGTCAATTCGAAGGGTGCGCCGATGCGGGCGCCGCCCGGCAGCGCGATGCCGGACCGCTGAGCCTTCTGTGCCTCTCCAAGCAGGTACATGCCGTAGCCGACAGCGAGGACGGCAACTGCCGCCCACGCCGCCAAACGGATCTTCCTCATCAGTCCGCTGCTAGTGGCCATGCTTCTGGTCCTGCATCTTGTCCATGTCGTGGGCTCCATGGCCCATCGTGCCGTGATCCATGCCGGCTGCCGACTTCGCGCCCAGGGGGGCAACGTCATAAGCGATATGCGCCTCGCCGGCCTTCTCGAACTTGAGCGTGCCCTTCACTTGCGTGCCTTCAACGGGGTTCGATTTCAGGTCCATGAACATCACATGGTAGCTTCCGGGTTTCAGCTCAACGGTTTCACCGGGCTTGATCTCCAGGCCACCCGCGACTTCGCGCATCTTCATGACGCCGCCATCCATGGTCATCTCGTGGACCTCCATGCGTCCGGCGATGTCGACGGTTCCGCCAACGAGCCGGTCGGCGACCTTGCCCTTGTTGGTGATGGTGAGAAAGCCCCCCGCGACCTTGGCGCCAGGAGGGGTGACGCGGGTCCAGGGCTTGGAGACAACGAGTTCGCCAAGCGTGATGTCGCCAGCATGGGCGTTGCCGGGGACGATGAAAAGCGCTGTCCCGGCGAGGACAAGTGCAAGCTTCAGGGTTTTCTTCAGCATCTCGATTCCTTTCATTCGCGTGAACGATGGCATTTGGGACAGGCGCGCTGTTGCCCGAGGTCGTGCCATCAGGTGTTGGGCATGGAGCGGGCAGTCTCGACTGGCGAGAGGACCGTGTTTCCGGCGAGGGCCGCGGCGAGAACGGCCGCGGTGGTGATAGCCAGCGCAATTGCCAGCTGGCACCAACAAAGCTTCAGGCGTTCAAGCTTCATTCTGTTGGGCCTTCAAACCTGGATCGGTATGTGGATCAGCACTTCGAGCATGCGTCGCGACGCAGGCTCACGCGCACCTCGATGAGCTGACGGCAAGGCGGATCTTCAAATCAGCTGCGGCGGGCCACGGCTCAGCTTGCGCAGCACCTCGTAGCGGCTGACGGTCACGGCAGGGGTGACCGTGACGGCTGTCCGCTCATCTCGGGCGAGAAGAACAGGCGAGGGGGCGGCATCGGGCAGGACCAATGCGGGGACGGTGGCGCCAGTGCAAAGCGGGCACAATATGGTGCCGGTCGAGCCGGAGCCTGCCGAGCCATCGCTATCAACGCCGGGCGATGCAATCGAGGCGTTCTCGGTGCTGCGGGCGGGTTTGCAGATGACAAAAGCGGCCGACTGACCGCCGGCCACGGCGTCGCCTGCCAGCGCAAGGCTCGCGATCATGGCAACATGCAGCGAGACGACGACGACGTGCAGGAGCGTGGCGGCGATGGCCAGGCCCGCCGTCAGTCTCCTTGTCCGTGCGCGTCGCATGCATTGCATCGCAGGACAATAATCGGAATGCGGGCGACGGGCCAAGCCCCTTGCGTCAAAGAGGTGGGCATGATCCGGCAGTCTGCGCTGGCGTGGCGGAAATCTAAGATTCCTCAGCCGCGAAGTGGGAGATCAGTGTGCGGGCGATGGCGTGCGGACCGGGGACCCAGAGGCGCTGCGGATGGCTACTGGAGAGCATTTGGCGAACCTCGGCGCGCGAGACCCAACGGGCACTTTCCAGCTCATCGGGGTCGACGGCGAGCGGGCCGTATTCCGCCCGGGCAGTACAACCGATCATGAGCGAATGCGGGAAGGGCCAAGGCTGGGAGGCGAGGTAGCTGACGGCACTGGGCCGTATGCCGATCTCTTCTTCCGTTTCGCGCACGACCGCGGCCTCGATGGTTTCGCCCGGCTCCAGGAAGCCTGCCAGCGTCGAAACCATGCCTTCGGGGAACATGGTTTGGCGCGCAAGCACGCATCGGTCGCCGGCGGTGACCAGCATGATAGCGACGGGATCAGTGCGTGGGAAAAGACTCTGATCGCAAGCAGAACAGTGACGGAGCCAACCGCCGTCCCGCGGCGCGGTGGGGTGGCCGCAGCGTCCGCAGTATCGCGCGCTCTCGTGCCAGTTGGCCAGCGCGGCGGCGGTTGCTGCCATCGCGAGGTCGTCGGGCTTCAGGACACCTTGCATGGCGAGCGAGCGCAGGTCGACGGCAGGTGACAAAACGGTTCCTTCCGGATCGATCCGCTCGGCATCCGAGGGCTGGAAAACGCGAACGAACACGGCATGACCCGTTGGGGCATGGATCCCCAGCAGTATCAGATCCGACAGGCGCGGCGGGCCTCCTGGGCAGGTGTCGCTGCGAAAGTGCTTCAGTGTGGCGCGCGAGCGGTCAGCGTTCGACCGGATCACAGGCTTGGCACCAATCATTGCGACGATGCGCGTGTGTTCCAAGGAGAGGAGCCGCTCGAGTTGAGCGGTATCGCGGCGCTCGACACTGAGCCGGTTCAGCGCGGTCATCGCCGAAAGCGTGGGCAGAGAGGAGGGCAGGACCAGCATCGGCTTTCCAAGGTGTCGAGGGACAGCGGAACTCCCGCAGGTGATGCAACGAGAATGCTCACGACAGCAACACGTGGCACAACGCGGTGGCGTGCCAACTGAAGCGATCCTGGTTCCGCGGCTATCAGATCGTGGTCATGTTTCGCGGAAGCACGCACATGATCCTGCCCACTGTTTGGAACATGCTTTTCACGCCGAGCCGCTGCGCACTTCAGCTCAACATACTGTGGTTTCAGACAAGCTTGGCCGGGCCGGCAATACATTTGAGTTCCGCCCGGCTCAAAGGACCCTATTGAGCCTATGTGTTAGCCTGTTCGCCGCTTTCGCGGGAGCCCGCGAGCATTCCCGTTCCAGACGAACAGGCTGTTGGGGCGCATTCGAGGAGCTTGCTAACGAAAACACCGGGGCATGTGAAATTCTGACGGGCCGGGAACGTGTTTTCTAATTAATGTGTTCAAAAACAGAGAATTAACCTGTCACATTGCTGTCAGTTGACGGCGCTATCCCTGAGGCGCCGGCGGATGACACCCGGCGCTCGAGGCGGCGAGTCACTGAAATGCGGCCGCCGAGTACACCCCGATCCAGGGAGATCAACAGTGAAAACCAAGACACTTGCTTTGACGGCGGCCGTTATCGCTGTCGGCAGTTTCGCGACCGTCGATGCAGCTTCGGCGCGCGATCAAGTCCAGATCGCCGGCTCGTCCACCGTGCTGCCCTATGCCAACATCGTGGCGGAGCAGTTCGGCAAGGCTTACAGCCAGTTCAAGACGCCGGTCGTCGAGTCGGGCGGCTCGTCAGCTGGCCTGAAGCAGTTCTGCCAGGGTCTTGGCGAGAAGACCATCGATATCGCCAACTCCTCGCGCAAGATCAAGGACGCTGAAGTCAAGTCGTGCGCCGACGCCGGCGTAAAGGACATCATGGAAATCCGTTTCGGCTACGACGGCATCGTTTTCGCCACCGACGCCGGCGGCGCCCCGTGGGCGCTCGAGCCCAAGGATGTCTATCTCGCGCTCGCTGAGAAGGTTCCGGTCGATGGCAAGTTGACCGACAACCCGAACAAGACCTGGAAGCAGGTCAACGACAAGCTGCCTGACTGGCCGATCGTCGCCTACATCCCGGGTGAGAAGCACGGCACGCGTGAAGTCTTCGAGGAGAAGGTTCTGCACGCGGGCTGCACGGCAATGGGCGCCATCAAGCTGCTCGAGGCTGCTGCCGAGGGAGATGAGAAGGCGAAGAAGAAGGCTGCCGACAAGGGCTGCATCAAGGTTCGCAAGGATGGAGCTTCGGTCGATATCGACGGCGACTATACCGAGACTCTTGCCCGCCTGAAGTCGAACCCAAAGGGCGTCGGCGTGTTCGGTCTGTCGTTCTACGAGAACAACACCGACAAGCTCAAAGTCGCGACGATGTCGGGGATTGCTCCGTCGGTCGAGACGATCGCTACCGGCAAGTATCCGGTCTCGCGCCCGTTGTTCTTCTACGTGAAGAAGGCGCACATCGGTGTCATCCCTGGCCTCAAGGACTACGTCGACTTCTTCACCTCGACGAAGATGCTTGGTCCTGACGGCCCGCTCGCCGAGTACGGCCTGGTGCCGCTGCCGGCAGAGGAGCTGAAGGCTCTGCAGTCGGACGTCGGCGCAGCGAAGACCATGTAATTGCCGGTTCCGGGTCGCGGTTATGATGATCGCGACCCGTTCCGATTGTTCGGCGGACGGCGCAACCAGCGTTTTGTCGTTCGCCATTCGGCATGACAAGGGATGGGACCCGTGTCTTACAGCTCGATCTTTCTCGGGGTCGTAATCATCGCCGCCGTGGCTTTCTTTATCGGGCTCAGCCGTGCGCGGGCCGCGCAGGCAGGCGGGACGGTGAAGCTGCATTCGCAGGTGGGCTATTATGGATGGTTCAGTGCGATTCTCGCCGGATTGCCGGCGCTCCTGCTGATCACGGTTTGGAGTGCCTCGGAGCCGACAGTTCTCGAGCGGATGATCCGAGGAGAACTGCCGCAGTCCTTCGAGACGCTCAACATAGCGCAACGCTCCCTGATCATGGGCCAGGTGGAGACGATCTCCGAAGGCCTGCCGAAGCTCGACGCCGCGGCCAGTGAGACGGTCAAGAAGGCACGCCTTGGCTTTACGCCGATCGAGGAAGCGCAGCACGTACTCCAAGAGAAAGGCGTCGTACTCGGCTCTGCCCCGCCTGCTTATGCAATCAATGCGGCGATCGACCTTGTGGAGTACCGGCGCTTGAGCAGGATGCTTCTTGCGGGACTTGCCGGGCTCTTGTCGATCGGCGGATTGGCTTACGCCGCAACGTCGATTCATCCGCGTCTCAGGGCGCGCAATCTCGTCGAGAAGGTGACGCTTGGTCTTCTGATAGCAGCCTCGATGGTTGCGATCCTGACGACCCTGGGGATCGTATTCTCGGTCTTGTTCGAGACAATCCATTTCTTCCAAAAGGTGTCCCCATCCAATTTCTTTCTGGGCACGGTTTGGGATCCGCGGTTCTCATCGGTCGGCCGCACGCTTGGTGGTGACGAAGGGCAATTCGGGCTATTGCCACTGTTGTGGGGCACCCTCTTCATATCGTTCGTGGCGCTGCTCGTGGCGGTGCCCATCGGGTTGTTCGCAGCCATCTACATGTCGGAATACGCCACGCAGCGGATTCGCGACGTTGCCAAGCCAGCGCTGGAAATCCTCGCGGGCATTCCGACCATCGTCTATGGCTTCTTCGCTCTCATAACGTTCGGTCCGCTGCTGCGCGATGTGGGCGCGATGGTGGGTCTCAATATCGCTGCAAGCAGCGTACTCACCGCAGGCATCGTCATGGGCGTGATGATCATTCCGTTCGTATCGTCGCTATCCGACGATATCATCTCCGCGGTCCCGCAATCTCTGCGCGAAGGTTCCTATGGACTTGGCGCGACACAATCTGAAACGATCAGGCGGGTGATCCTGCCGGCAGCGCTGCCAGGCATCGTGGGCGCAGTTCTCCTAGCCGCGTCACGCGCGATCGGCGAAACCATGATCGTGGTGCTCGCGGCTGGCATCGCCGCCAATCTCACGTTCAATCCGTTGGAACCGGTGACGACGATTACGGTCAAGATAGTCAGCCAGTTGACGGGCGACCTCGAATTCGACAGCCCGCAGACGCTGGTTGCATTCGCGCTCGGCCTGACGCTGTTCGTCCTAACGCTGGCGCTGAATGTCTGCGCGCTCTACGTCGTGCGCAAATACCGGGAGCAGTACGAATGACGGTGGATGCAACCAAAGCCACAACGCATGCGCTCCCGCGCCTCAATGATCCTGCACGCCTCAAGACCCGTTATGCCGCGGAGGCGCGCTTCCGGATGTATGGCGTGATCGCGCTTTTGGTCGCGATGATGTTCCTGCTGGGCCTGTTCGCCTCGATCGTTTCCAACGGCTGGTCTGCGTTCCTGCAGTCCAAGTACGATCTTGCGGTGTATCTCGATCCGGCCGAAATCGATCCGAGCGGCAAGCGGGACGTGAGCCGATTCGGGCTCGCCGACTATACGACGATGGCACGGAATGCGCTGGCCAAGGCCTTGGCGCTGCCAGACCAGCTCGACCGCGCAACGAAACGCGACCTCAAGGGGCTCCTGTCGCGCGCAGTCGACGTGCAGATCCGAGACAAGGTGGTGGCGGACCCTCGTCTCGTCGGCAAGACGATCACGATCCCCCTGCTCGCGCATGGCAATGTCGATTCCCTCCTGAAGGGAGCCATTGATCGCTCCATCCCAGAGGCGCGTCGTCAGCTCAACGATCGCCAAGTCCAATGGGTCGACAAGTTGGTTGCCGATGGCGTTCTGAAAAAGCGCTTCAATTGGGGGCTTTTCACCTACGGCGCGTCGAGCCAGCCGGAAAGTTCCGGACTCGCCGTTGCATTGATAGGCTCGCTGTTCATGATGCTGACTGTGGCGGTTCTAGCCGTGCCGATCGGTGTCGCAGCGGCGGCGTATCTGGAAGAGTTTGCGCCAAAGAACTTCTGGACCGATCTGATAGAGGTCAACATCAACAATCTGGCAGCGGTGCCTTCGATCGTGTTCGGTCTTTTGGGCCTCGCGGTGTTCATCAACTTCGCGGGACTGCCGAGATCGGCTTCGATCGTGGGCGGGCTTGTGCTGGCGTTGATGACGCTTCCGACCGTGATCATCGCGACGCGGGCCGCCATTCGCGCGGTACCGCCATCGATCCGCGAGGCCGCGCTCGGGGTCGGTGCTTCGAAAATGCAGACATTGTTCCATCATGTGCTGCCACTTGCATTTCCGGGTATCATGACGGGCACAATCATTGGCCTCGTACAGGCACTTGGCGAGACGGCGCCGCTGCTGATGATCGGCATGGTTGCATTCGTGGTCGACATTCCGGGTAGCGTGATGGAGCCTGCCACAGCGCTGCCCGTACAGATCTACATGTGGGCCACTTCGGCGGAGCGCGGCTTTGTCGAGCGGACTGCGGGCGCTACTATCGTGTTGTTGCTGTTCTTGTTCGTGATGAACGCGGCAGCCGTGTATCTGCGCCGGAAATTCGAGAGGAAGTGGTGAACAGGACCGAGCCCATGGAACATCAGGTCGTCGCGGAGCAGCGGGTCGCCGTTCCGGAACTTGCGCCGACGATCGTCGCGCGCAAAGTGAACGTTCACTACGGTGCCAAGCAGGCGCTGTTCGATGTCGACGTCGAAGTGCCTCGCAACGCGATCACGGCATTCATCGGGCCCTCGGGCTGCGGCAAGTCGACATTCCTTCGTTGCATCAACCGCATGAACGATACGATTCCGATCTGCAAGGTGACTGGCAAGATCACGCTTGACGGCCAGGATGTCTACGATCCCGAGCTCGACGTGGTGGAACTGCGCGCGCGCGTCGGAATGGTGTTCCAGAAACCGAATCCATTCCCGAAGTCGATCTACGAGAACATCGCCTACGGGCCTCGCATCCACGGATTGACGCGCTCCAAGAAACAGCTCGACGATCTCGTCGAAGAGTGCCTGGAGAGGGCGGGGCTCTTGAAAGAGGTGCATGATCGCCTTCACGAGCCGGGCACCGGGTTGTCGGGCGGCCAGCAGCAGCGTCTGTGCATCGCCCGCGCCATCGCCACTAGGCCGGAGGTCATCCTGATGGACGAGCCGTGCTCAGCACTCGATCCGATTGCGACAGCGCGGGTAGAAGAGCTGATGGAAGAGCTCAAATCGAACTACACGATCATCATAGTCACGCACTCGATGCAGCAGGCCGCGCGCGTTTCGCAGCGCACCGCGTTCTTCCACCTGGGCAAGCTCGTGGAGTTCGGCGACACGCGGCAGATCTTCACCAATCCGCACGACAGGCGGACACAGGACTACATCACCGGACGCTTCGGTTAGCAGGCGGTTTCACACGGCAATCCATCAGGGCGCAATCGAACGATTTGGAGACGGCTTGATGCCTCAACATACTGTCAAATCCTACGAAGACGAGCTTGCGCTGCTCGACGCGAAGATCGCCCGGATGGGCGGGCTTGCAGAACACAATCTCGGCCAGGCATTCGATGCACTGCAGCGGCGCGATTCGCGTCAGGCGGACATGGTGGTTGCTGCCGACAGGGCGATCGACATCCTGGAAAAGGATATCGAGAACCAGGTGATCGAGATGATCGCGCGGCGGCAGCCGATGGCCAACGACCTGAGGCACGTGATGGCGGCGCTGCGCATCACGGGCGACCTGGAGCGTATCGGCGACCTCGCCAAGAACATCGCCAAGCGTGCGAGCGCCATTGCGGAAGTTTCGCACCCAAAGCCAGTCATCTCGGGGCTGGAACGGATGGTGGAGCTTGCGTTGAAGCAGCTGAAGATGGTGCTCGACGCCTATGCCGAGCGCGATGCGGATCGAGCAATCCAGGTGTGGCGCGACGATCAACAGATCGACGCAATGTACAACTCCCTGTTCCGCGAGCTCCTGACGTACATGATGGAGGACCCGCGCAACATCGGCATTTCCACGCATCTGCTGTTCGGTGCGAAGAACCTCGAACGTGTCGGCGACCACACGACGAATATCGCTGAGATCGTGCATTACCTGGTTCGCGGGCAGCCCATATCGGACGATCGTCCGAAGGGCGACGAGACGAGTTCGATGCTGGTGGAAAGCGATGATTGACGCTCGGATCGACGTCATACCTGGCGCGCTGGCGGCTAAGGTTCTCGTGGTCGAGGATGAGGAGGCACTAGCGGAGCTGCTACGCTACAACCTCGAGGCAGCGGGATATAACGTCGTCCACGCCACGACGGGAGAGGATGCGGAGGTGCTGGTGACCGAAGAAGCGCCAGATCTCGTGATCCTCGACTGGATGCTGCCGGCAGCATCGGGTATCGAGATCTGCAGGCGCCTGCGAGCGAGGACAGATACGCGCCAGGTCCCCATTATCATGCTTACCGCGCGCAGCGAGGAAGCGGATCGCATCCGCGGCCTTTCGACTGGTGCCGACGACTATGTGGTCAAGCCGTTCTCGCTGCCGGAGCTCATGGCGCGCGTGAAGGCGCTGCTGAGGCGGGCCTCACCCTCCCGCATCGCGGAGGTGCTGGTGGTCGGCGAGATCTCGCTCGACCGCGCCGCGCACCGGGTGCTGCGGGGAAAGCGCGAGGTGCGGCTTGGTCCGACCGAGTTCCGGCTGCTCGAGTATTTCATGCAGAGCCCGGGGCGTGTCCTTTCGCGTGGGCAGCTGCTCGACGGTGTGTGGGGGCGGGATGCCTACGTCGACGAGCGGACGGTGGATGTGCACATCGGGCGGTTGAGGAAGGCTCTGATCCGCGGCCGCGAGAGCGATCCGATACGGACGGTGCGCGGCGCGGGCTACGTGTTCGGAGAGCGCACGGTGTGAGGCGCGGTGCGCCCGGACAACCAACCATCCACCATATCTCGACGCAATGCGGTCTTGCCCGCAACATGGCCATATCCCATTGCATCTTGGCGGCGGTCGCGCGCAACTGCACGACGTCGATGTGCGCGTCTGCGGCCATGCTCACGAGTTCGACTCGCGGGATCGCCAAATTGCCCTTGTCATGCACAGGCAATCTTCGGACACTGCGGCCATGCCCGGCACACCCGTCAACAACACTCGCCTGCGTATTCGCCTTTACTTCTCGAGCGGCTCCATGTTCGGGCCGGGCAAGGCGGACCTCCTTGCGCTGATTTCAGAAACAGGTTCAATCGCTGCGGCGGGGAGGCGGCTCGGCATGAGCTACAAGCGCGCCTGGGGCCTGGTCGAAACCATGAATACGATGTTCGCGGAGCCACTGGTCGAGAGCTCGCGCGGTGGGGCGTCCCACGGCGGGGCGACGGTCACCGCGATGGGGGTACGCGTGCTGGCACTCTACCGGAGCCTTGAGGCGAATACCCGTTCGGGTTCTGCGTCCGAGATAGCGAGCTTGGAGCGGATGCTTGCGCCCCAAAATGGTGAAGCCTCCGATACGTCTGTCCGAAATTAACGGTTGCGCGGTGACTGCATCTGTGTCGTTATTCCCCAAAAAACATATCGGGTGTCAGGACGGATGCTATGACCATTGCGGGCGGGATAGTGCGCATCGCAGCAACAATCATGCTGGCAGCCGGTGTGATCGCAGGGACGCTACCGAGCCGTGGCAAGGCCAGCGACGAAATCGTCGTTTTCGCCGCTGCCAGCCTCAAGAACGCGCTTGATGACATCTCGGCGGCGTGGCTTGTGAAGACCGGCAAGACGTTGCGAATATCGCTGGCTGGAAGCTCAAGCCTTGCCAAGCAGATCCAGCTGGGCGCACCCGCCGATGTGTTCATCTCCGCAAACGTGAAATGGATGGATACGCTTCAGCAGGACAACCTCGTTGATGCGGCAAGCAGACGTATCCTGCTGCGCAACCGGATCGTCCTCATCGCTCACGGCAAGAGCGCCGACAAGGTCGAAATCAAGAAAGACTTCGACCTTGCTGGATTGCTCAAGGACGGCAAGCTCGCGATGGCCATGGTCGATTCGGTTCCCGCCGGCATCTACGGTAAGGCGGCGCTCATCTCCATTGGAGTTTGGGAAGCGGTTGCACCGAAGGTGGCCCAATCTGACAACGTGCGTGCGGCACTTGCTCTGGTTGCGCGCGGTGAAGCCCCGTTCGGTATCGTTTATGCGACGGACGCGGCGGTGTCGGACAACGTGACTGTGGTCGCAACGTTCCCCGAGCAGGCACATCCGCCCATCATCTATCCGGCGGCGGTTATCACTGAAAGCAAGAAAAAGACCGATGCGACGAGCTTTCTCGACTTCCTGGTGACGAATGAAGCCAAGCAGATCTTTGAACGCGAAGGGTTTTCGGTCATCGAACCGATGGTGGCCAATTGAGCGGGCATCCAGCCTATGACGACCGCTTGGCTATCGCCTGAGGAATGGACAGCAGTTGCGCTCTCCTTGCGGGTCTCCCTGGTCGCGACGCTTATGTCATTGCCGTTCGGAGTAGCAATTGCGCTCGCACTGGCTCGGGGGCGGTTTGCCGGCAAGCAACTGCTGAACGGGATCGTTCATCTGCCGCTGATTCTGCCGCCCGTCGTGACCGGGTATCTGCTGCTTATCGTCTTCGGCCGACGCGGGTCGGTGGGCAGCGTTCTCGACGCGTGGTTCGGCATCGTGCTGGCGTTCAGGTGGACGGGTGCAGCGGTGGCGGCCGGCGTGATGGCATTCCCGCTGATGGTTCGCGCGATCCGCCTCGCAATTGAGGCTGTTGACCCCAAACTCGAACAGGCGGCGGCCACACTTGGCGCCAATCGCCTCTGGACATTCCTCTTCGTGACGCTGCCGCTTATCCTGCCGGGCATCGTGGCGGGTGCAATTCTCGCCTTCGCCAAGGCAATGGGCGAGTTCGGGGCGACGATCACGTTCGTCTCGAACATTCCAGGCCAGACGCAGACGCTTCCCTCCGCGATCTATGCCTTCCTGCAAGTTCCAGGTGGAGACGGGCCGGCCTTTCGCCTGGTGCTAATCTCGGTGTTCGTGGCAGTTGGTGCGTTGCTCGTGTCCGAGGTCGTGGCGACCCGCGTGGCGAGGAGGATACGCGGCCAATGACGCTGGAAATCTCGCTTGCGCATGGGTTCGGCGAATTCACGATCGACGTATGCTTCGAGGCGCCGACCGGAATTACTGCGCTGTTCGGGCGTTCGGGTGCGGGCAAGACGACCGTGGTCAACGCGGTGGCCGGTCTGCTACGGCCCACGCATGGCCGCATCAACGTCAACGGGCACAGTCTGCTCGACACGCAAGCCGGAATAGACGTTCCCATTCACCGCCGCCGGGTAGGATATGTGTTTCAGGATGCGCGCCTCTTTCCGCACCTCACGGTTCTCCAGAACCTCCAGTTCGGCGCGCGGTTCAACCCGACGAACAGGGCGAGAGGCAGCCTCGACAACGTGGTCGACCTGCTCGGCATTGGTCATCTTCTGGGTCGCAGGCCGGGCCCGCTGTCGGGTGGCGAGAAACAGCGTGTCGCAATTGGTCGGGCGTTGCTGAGCAATCCGCGCATACTCCTGATGGACGAACCGTTGGCCGCGCTCGATGAGGCGCGCAAGGCGGAAATCCTGCCCTATCTGGAGCGTTTGCGCGACGAGCTCGACATCCCGATCCTCTACGTCAGCCACGCGGTGCCGGAAGTGGCGCGGCTCGCGACCACGCTCGTCGCCCTGTCGGATGGACGGGTCGTCCGCCATGGCCCAGCCGCCGAAGTGCTTGCCGATCCGAACACGTTCCCGGTGCTCGGCAGGCAGGAGGCCGGATCGTTTCTTGTGGCCACCGTGGAAGGCCATGACCACGGCGATGGACTTACGGAGCTTTCCTTCAGCGGCGGGCGCATCTTCACGCCCTACTTCCAGGCGGATCGGGGGACGAGGCTTCGCGTCCGGATCCGCGCTCGCGACATTATTCTGGCTTTGCGTCCACCAGAGTATACGAGTGCGTTGAACATCCTGCCGGCGACTGTCCGCGCGATTGGCGCGCACGAGGGCTCCATCGTCGACGTCTCAGTGCGATGCGGGCAAGCCGATCTGCTGGTGCGCATCACGCGGCGCTCGCTGACGAGACTGGGGCTTTGCGAAGGCGCGCCTTGCTTTGCGATCTTGAAGTCCGTTGCGGTTGCGCGGCGCGATATCGGTGTCTTCGAGGAGCGCCGGGATTGAACCAGGGAACTGGCGGCTGTGCGGTTCGCGTTGAGAAAGGCTGAGGCCCGGACCCGCGATCGACCGGCGGCGGCGTCTAGAGCAGGTCAGTATTAGATTGAATCAGCCTGGCCATCGTGGCCTGCTCTATCTGTTTGTTTGAGAGACTGATTCACGCCTTCGATGGAAGCATGGCTGCTACCATCTCAGACGATCAGGCTCTAGCGCCTGGAACAGTACGTAACGATGGCGGACGCAACAATCGCTAAACCCTTTCAACAGGACCCCGCCTGCGTCGGCAGCGCCTCGAGATGCAGGACATTTTCATGCTCCGCGTTCGTCAGCGGCCTTCAATGTCTGCCACGATCCGTACTTCCTGTTGGGGTCGATGTTGGACCTGTCCTGGCGAGCAGGCGACGATGTGGCACGCAAAGTGTAAAAGCAGGGCGCGTGACGCAGTTTTTTCATGCTTGGTCGCGCCACACTTCAGCTAGACATGCTCTCTCTGTCTTGAGCATGTTTTTCATGCTGAACCGCTGCACACTTCAGCTAAAAATGCTCTAGTGATGCGATCTCTCATAGGGGGCTCGGCGAAATGGCAAGCGGACCTTGGGGTAGAGCCGGTATATTCCCTGTTCTCTTTCTCCTTCTGGCTGCCTGCTCGCATGCAGAGGCGGCAAACGACTGCGCTCAGGAAGCGCGAGCCCTTCGTGAAGTCGGCCGGAATGTCAGCGTCGAGGTTTCGCCGCCGCCGCACCTCGTTGCCGGCGGCACGTTCCAGTTCAGCTGGAAATTCAACGGCCACGTCTCCGCCAGAACGCCTGTCTATCTGGTTCTCTCGATCCCCGGGGAGGTTCGCTTCGAGATTCCGCCATTGCCTATCCGTGACGCAGTGGCGGCGACGGCTCCGCAGCTCCCCGGCTTCCTGGCCCTGGCTCCCGGAACACCGGGGCCCGGCGGATTGAAGTTCGGTGAGAGGGAGTCGCGTGCGCTCGTCGCCTTGAACCAGCCAAATGCCGTTCGCCAGTCGACACTGTCGGTCAAGGTATTCGAAGCCGGAGACTTGCAAGTCCGTGTGGGTGTTGTCGCCAGGACGTCATGCGGCGAGAGAGAACTGGCGGAGACATTAGTTCGATCGGTCAGTGTAGCGCCCGGGCCCGCCGAGATAGTCGTGCAGGACCCCTTCGACGTGGAGCGCCCGCAGAGCGTGATCGTCTCGACGGGGCATCGCTATCGGACCAACGTCTTCGAGCATCGCTACCGTGTCTACGATACCGCCACCGGAGCCCGTCTCGTCGATCGCGCTGGGCATGATCCGAACTTCTCTCCAACAGGTCGTTTCATCGTGGCTGCTGTCGGCGACAAAGGTACGACCCTGTACGAGGTAATAGATCTCGTTTCGCGCGAAGTCGTCGCGCAAGTGTCGGGTTCGTTCGTTGGCTGGACCTATGGCGACGCCTATCTCATCGTGGGACATGGTTCCTGGGGTGGCCTGGTCGTCCGCCCGACGCTGGTGACGCGGCGGCAAGCGCCGGAGACGGCGTTGGAACCTGCTGGCAAGGATTCCGGCGATCGGGTTCAGGAGGACGATCAGCTCGATTTTCGCCATCCGGGCTCGTGTCATGCATGCGCCGCCTGGACCGATTCAGACGTCAATCTTGATCTGGACAACGGGATTGTTGTCTTTTCGGGGTCATTCGAACCCGACAAGGTTCTGGTCTACGAGCTGGCAAGCGGCGCTATGGTCTGCTGCAAGTCGGCCTCGCAGCTCGGCCGCTTCATTGCGGGCAATTACGCCGTCGCGCCCTTCCCAATGAAGCGGGGCTGGAACGCTCGGCAGCCGATCCGGTTCTCCCACATCTATGATCCGTTCGCAGATCCGAACGCCCAGCATCTCGCCGACCAGACCTGGTTCCAGGGTGCCAAGAAGTTTCGCGATCAGCTGGTACGTGCTGAAACGATCAAGCCCGACGCCGCGCCGGTCCGACTGGCGGGCCTCTCCGGTACAGGCGTCGTTCGCGGCGATTGGCGGGCGCATATTCCGCGCGGCAGCGGAGAAACCGCCAGCGAACGGCGCCAAGATCGTGTAGCGCTCGAACTGAGCCGGCTCGGTGTCAATCTGGCAGCGGCGGCCCCGCGCGAGACGATTCCGTTCGTCAACTCCTGGGCGGGAGCTGACCGTCGCTCCCTCGGATTTGCGGCCTCAACCGCGGATTTCGACCGCATCGATGAGATGATAGAGCAGCGAACAAGGCCGCTGGAGGCGCGACTTGCCGGAGATGTTCCGGCTATCGCCCGGCACCTTTCGCGACGCAACCGGTCGAGCGACACCTATGAGCCACCGCTGCCGCTCGAAGGGCTCGACACGGGGAAGATCGATCTGGCGCTCACACTTGAGGGCTTGTGGCGTTGGGATGTGGGAGGACGCTCCGTCTGGCTGATGCAACTGTGGGCGACGGAAGGCAACGCCGGCATCGGAGAGGGTATGATCCTGCTGCTTCAGGGGCCGCGCGACATTTCCGGCGCTGGCAGGGTCACTGACATGACGAAACCGCTCGCCTCCTTCTGGGCCGGGGCATATGGCATCAGCGATCACCAAACGCAACTGAAGCCGCAAGTTTTTCTGGACAGGTATCTTGTTGCGGCATCGGTCGCGCAGAAGAGCATCGTCGTCGTCGATCTGAATACCGAGCAAGTCCTCACACAATTCAATGACGCACGCCAGGCAGATCTCATGGAGGACGTGGTGCTGTCATCGGATGGCCGGCACGTCATTCAGTTCAACAGCGACGGGCAGTTTTTCATTTACGAGATCGAAACTGCCCAATTGAGTCTTGCCGGACGCTCGGTCGATGACGAGACAATCGTCTACACGCCGGAGGGTTACTATTGGGCTTCATACGAAGGTGCCCACTTCGTGCAGTTGCGCTTTCCAGGGTTGCCCGCCCTCTATCCATTCCGCCAGTTTGAAGCGGTGCTGGACCGGCCGGATATCATCAAGCAGCGCCTTGCTGCCGCTGGCACGCCGGTCCCTCCTGCGGCAATCGTGCCGCCACCGGTTCTGGCCATCGATCGCAAGTCGGCGCTTGCCGAGGATGGATCGCTCAACTTTCGCGTCGATGTCAGCGCGAGTGGGCCACTAAAGTCGCTGCGGCTCTATGCCGATGGACGACTCGTTAAGGAAATCGCACTCAGCGGCCGCCACGCTTCGAGCGAAATCCATCTGGAAAAGCTCTCCAATGCGCGCTGGCTTACCGTGCAAGCAACCGACGAACGCGGGTTCGTATCGGTGCCACAGGCCGTGCGCATGCGCTCGACTGGCGCAACGCCGACCACGCTGCATGGCTTGCTTGTCGGCGTCGACCGCTACAGCGATCCGCAGCTCAGGCTAAGGTTCGCAGAGAGCGACTCGCAGCGTCTCGGCAAAGCCTTGAGGCACAGTGTCGGAACCTATTATGCGCAGGGCGATATCTCGGTCTTGGTCGGCCCAAAGGCCGGCAAGGATAGCATCCTCGGGGCACTCGGACGGCTTGTCGAGAATTCGAGGGAACAGGATACACTCGTTTTCGCATTCGCCGGGCATGGCCTTCAGGGGGACGACGGTCGATATTACCTTACACCCGCCGATTTCAGCGGGGATCGCATACCGGAGACGGGCTTGGCCTGGGCTGAGATTGCCGAGCTGCTGCGGCGTGCGAAGGGTCGGGTCGTCGTCATTCTCGATGCGTGTCATGCGGGATTGTCTGGCTCGGAGAAACTCGGCACAAATGACGATGCTGCCGGAGCTTTGCTTGGCGCCAGAAACGCGCCAATACTTGTGCTTGCCGCCTCGAAGGGACGGCAGGTGAGCTACGAAAACCAGAAATGGGGTGGCGGATTGTTTACGTATGCTCTCGTCGAAGCGCTGGATCATAACCGGGAAGGCAATGATCTGGATCATGATGGGGCGATCGAAGCGAGCGAGCTTTACAGAGCTGTCAAGGGCGTGATGCTAGAACTCTCGGGAGGCCAGCAGACTCCATGGCTGGCGCGCAAGGACCTGATCGGGGATTTCGCCCTGTTCTAATCGGGTCAAGGCGCCAAGACCCGGTTCGAGTGACGTGGAATCGATCAGCGCCGTTTGGGCCCCCTCTGGATAGTGTTCATGTTTCGTGGAACACGCAGGCGATCCAGTCCTTTGTCTTGAGCATGCTTTTCACGCTGAAGCGCTGCACACTTCAGCTAAACATGCTCTAAGTCTCTAATTGAGTGTCTAATTTGCGCTCCCGGAGGAAGCGGTCAGGGACGGTGCGAGTATGCCCGTCAACGACTGTTTCATGTCTATCTGGCAATGCGTCCTTAAGCAGACGCCGACAGGGGGTAATGAGAGTCCGCATTTGTCGAAGTGCGTCAAAGCCAGTGCCAAGCGTCAAGGAGTATTGCGATGAACCCGCGCCGACGCGGGGTGCGATCACCCAACTCACTCGCTTCCCACGCACATGGAAAAATGGGCGGAGGGCATGGCGCGATGGGGAAGCTTCCAATCATGGGCGCCATGCGCGATGTCGAACAATCGAAGACGGACACAGAGGTTTGATCCGAGGCAACCTGGACCATGGCAATCTGCTGTCGTTCAAGGCATTGAAAAAGCAAAGCGCGGTCGATTAGGATGTCGCGCGGGAACGTGCATGAAAATTTCTGGTGGGTGCGGTCGACATGAAGCATGAACAGTCATTGGACCACCGCAGATGACCGAGGCTTTGTCGGATCGAACCTCACCAACATTGGTGGTCGAACAGGCCGGTTCCGCCTTGCATCTTCGCGCAAGCGGCAGCTGGACGCTCGCGCATGTCGATGAAATGGAGAGGCTCGTTGAAGCTACTGCACTCAGCCTGACAGGCAAACAGATTGCCGACCTCAACTTAAAGGACGTCGGCGCCCTGGACACTTATGGCTCAATGCTGCTGCTCCGGCTCATTGGGAATGAGCAAACGGGAGGCACCCGGGCAAGAGCCGTGGCGCTGCGCGAGAAACTGAAGCCCCTTTTCGACGCAGTGCTAAAATCTTCGACTTCCGGCCGTCCGGCACGGGGCAGGAGCAAACAGGTCTTAGATTACCTGGAGCCCATCGGGCGCGGGTCACAGAAGATTTGGGAAGACCTCGTTGAACTTGCAGGGATGTTTGGTGCCATTTGCATGGCACTCGTTCACACGCTGTTCAACCCGAAGAGATTTCGCCTCACTTCCGCCGTTCACCAATTGGACCGGGTTGCCTGGCAGGCCGTTCCGATCATCCTGCTCATCACCTTCCTGATCGGGGGCATCATTGCCCAGCAAGGTTTTTTCCACTTCCGCAAATTCGGCGCTGATGCCTACGTGGTGGACATGGTGGGTATTCTCGTTCTTCGCGAGATTGGTGTCTTGATCGTGGCAATCATGGTGGCAGGCCGCTCGGGCAGCTCGTACACGGCGGAGCTTGGATCCATGAAGATGCGCGAGGAGATCGACGCCCTTCAGACAATGGGCCTAGATCCTGTCGAAGTATTGGTGCTGCCGCGCATCGTCGCGCTCGTCATCGCGTTGCCAGTTCTTACATTTCTTGGATCATTATCCGCGCTCTATGGCGGAGAGCTGGTTGCATGGCTCTATGGGGGCATGAGTCCGGAAATCTTCCTGGCGCGGCTGAGAGAGGCTATATCGCTAACACATTTCAAAGTTGGAATGATCAAGGCGCCGTTCATGGCGCTTGTCATCGGTGTTGTCGCCTGCGCCCAAGGCATGCAGGTCAAGGGCAGCGCGGAGTCGCTCGGCCGGCAGACCACCGCATCTGTCGTCAAGGCGATCTTTCTGGTAATTGTTCTCGACGGTTTCTTCGCTGTCTTCTTCGCATCCATCGACATGTAAAACATGACTTTCGAACCGATCATTCGCATACGAGATCTCGTCGTTGGCTTTGGAGACAGGAACGTGCTCGATGGCGTTTCTGTCGACGTCAATCGGGGAGAGATTTTCGGATTTGTCGGTGGATCCGGGAGTGGCAAGTCCGTCCTCCTGCGTACAGTGATCGGGCTGCTTCAATCGCGCGCCGGTTCTATTGACGTGCTGGGCCATCGCCTTACCGGTGCATCTGAAAGGCAGCGCCGGCAGATCGAACGCAGATGGGGCATCCTTTTCCAGCAGGGAGCATTGTTCTCCTCGCTGAGTGTGCTTGAGAACGTCCAATTCCCGATGCGGGAGTTTCTCGACCTTTCGCCCAGAATGCTGCAGGACGTCGCGCGGCTGAAACTGGACATGGTCGGCCTCAGATCCACCGATCACGACAAGTTGCCGTCCGAGCTTTCCGGCGGGATGATTAAGCGCGTGGCACTTGCGCGTGCGCTGGCGTTGGATCCAGAACTCGTGTTTCTCGACGAGCCCACATCCGGCCTCGATCCAATTTCGGCGGGCGATTTTGACGACCTGATCAGGACGCTGCAGCAGACTCTGGGGCTCACGGTCTTCATGATCACGCACGATCTGCAAAGCCTCTATACGGTTTGCGACCGGGTCGGAGTTCTGGCCGACGGAAAGGTCGTCGCGATCGGTTCGATAGACGAAATCCTCAAGTCGCCGCATCCCTGGGTCCGGGAATACTTCCGCGGCCACCGAGCAAGTGCCCTCAACACGACATTCATGACCACAGCGAACTGAGTGCCCATAATGGAAACACGAGCACGTTTTGCACTGATCGGCTTGTTTACGATCGCCGTCGTCCTGGCGGGCTTTGCGTTCGTATACTGGATCCAGAACGCAGGCGGCATCGGCCAGAGAACCGAGTACCGCGTGCGCTTCGAAGGTTCAGTGTCCGGGCTTCTTGTCGGCTCCAGCGTGTTGTTCAATGGAATGCGTGTCGGTGAGGTCACGTCTCTGGAACTCGATCCCAAACAACCTCGCATCGTAATGGCCACGCTGGCCATCGATCCAACGACACCTGTTCGCATCGACACTGCGGTAGGCATGGATTTTCAGGGTTTGACCGGATCGCCCGTGGTTACGCTGAGCGGTGGCACTCCCGATGCACAAACCCCGAGTTCAAGCGATGGGCAGCCCCCATTGTTCATCGCGACAGAGCACGCGGGCCAGACGCTGACCCAGTCAGCACGCAACACACTTCAGCGTGTCGACGATGTGATCGCGGACAACGCAAAGCCGCTCCACACGGCAATCGATAACATCAACACATTTACAGAAGTCTTATCGCGAAACTCCAAACGGATTGACGGCATTCTCGCTGGGCTGGAGCGCATGACGGGTGGCTCATCGGGTGGCGCACCCACCCCCATCTATGTGTTTAAAGTGCCGCCGGATCTGGAAAAGTGTTCGGAAGCCGCCGACGTGCAGATCGTGGTGCCCGACCCAGATGCGTTGATCGGATTCAGCACAACCAAGATCCCGTTCAGCGGCACGCCTCCAGATCCATATCCTTTCGCGAACGCTCAACTGGCCGATACGGTCCCCGCGCTGCTACATGCGAAGACGATTGAAGCACTGGAGAAATCCAATTGTTTCCGGTCCGTCACGCGCAATATCGACGGCTTGCAATCGGATCTACAGCTTGCGCTCACGATCCGCAACTTCTCCATATCGACAGAGACGAAGCCGGTCGCAAGCCTCGATCTTGCAGCAAGGGCGATCTCAAGCGCGGGCAAGAATATCGCGAGCACTTCTTTTCATGAAGAGGCGCCAGTGAAGTCCATGGATGCCGCTGGAGCGGTCTCCGCTCTCAATAGTAGCTTTGGAGCCATGATCCGCGAACTGGTGCCGTGGCTTTCGAGCGCCGCGGCAAAGCGCGAGAAGCTCCCACCAGAGCCAATGGCGCCATGAATGAAGTCACTTTCAACGATGGCGCACCCAAGAGGATTCGAACCTCTGACCTTTGCCTTCGGAGGGCAACGCTCTATCCAGCTGAGCTATGGGTGCCAGGGCCAGCGGCGTTGTGATACCCCATTCGGCGCGCCGCCGCAAACCGCGATTGGCAGTCGTGGGCTAGTGTTCCTGCTCTTGTGTTCCGGCACTGACGCTTGGTTCCCTGCCGGCCACTTGCGCGTCAGCCCGGAACCCTAGATTTTTGGGTTTGAGTTCTGGATTCACTGACGTTTGACGACCTTCGCCCGGGAAACAAGCGTCCGATCCGGATCAACGGGTGGGCTACCGGATCGGCGGCGCGGCGTGCATCTTGCCGCCAAGGGTCAGCCAGGAGGGAAAAATGCCCGAGTTCAAGCCGCCGCGTCCGGGGGAGGTTTCCATCGCACTGCCGGAAACGCCGGATGCTGGGCTACATTTCATCGGCCGCATCCGCTCCGCGTACCCGACGCCGGCCGAATGTCCTAAAAATACGATTGACCGGACCGAGCCGGCGACGATCGAGGTCGATCCACCGTTCGATGCGGGTCTCGACGGTATCGAGGGGTTTTCTCACCTGATCGCGCTCTATTGGCTGGACAGGTCGCGGCGTGATCTTGTCGTGCAGCACCCCTCGCATCGACCTGCGCCGACCGGTGTCTTTGCGCTCCGTTCGCCGGTGCGGCCCAACCCGATCGGGCTCGCTGTTGTCGAGGTGCTGGCGCGTGAAGGCAACAAGATCCGAATCGGTGCCATCGACTGTGCGGACGGGACGCCGCTTCTCGATCTGAAGCCATACCTTGCCTCGTCGGACTCAGTTCCAGAAGCGCGGCGGCCGTGAGGGTGCCGGCAAAGCGGCGTTCGTCGAAGATACTGCCGATACAGTCCGCGAGATCAGCGGCGGCTGGCAGCCCGAATTTTCAACAGGCTCTCAACAGGTTGCCAAGCCCGGCCTTGTCTGGACTACAAAAACCATGAAAAACAGTTGTCTAGTGTTCCGACCCTGACGCTTGTTTCCCTGTCGGGAACCTGAGCGTCAGTGCGGAACTCTGGATCGTGTTCATATCGCATGGACGCATGAACGCGATCCATGTCTTTGAATTGAGCATGTTCTTCACGCTGAACCGCCGAACACTTCTGCGGAACATGCTGTAAGCTTTTTTGTTTGTGTTCTGGATCGACTGACGTTTGATGACCTTCGCCGGGCCAACAAACGCCGGATCCGGAGCACGAACTATCGCCAGTTCTGCGTTTTTTTCATGATCCGAGAATGAGGGCCGTGATGAACGAGGGAAGCAGGATTGAGGTTGAGGCGCTGCGCGCGGTGATCGACAGCCAAGGTTCGCGCATGTCGGAGATGCGCTGGGCTTTGGAGCGCATTCTGGAAGCGGCCGAGGGCAGCTCGGGTCTTTCCTGGTCGGGAGTGGCGGACGTGGCGCGGCGGGCTCTTTCGCGCGACGCGGGCACCGTGGGCGCTTGATCGGGCGCCCCGCTCCAGAGGGCTTACGGGGATCCGTGCATTCAGGATGATGAGGCCAAGCGCGTGCATGGCCGCAGCTCAGTTGCTGACCTCGGGGTGGACAGCACCTATAGTTGCGCCCCATGAGCAAGACATCCAATGACAAGAAGCCGTCGGCAAACCCAGGATCCATGGCTGACATCCGCGATCCGGATGCGGAGAGCCGGGCCGAGCAGTGCTACGTGCCCGAGGGCGAGCCGGTGCCGATTGCAAAAGGCAGCCACGTCTACCTGATCGACGGGTCGGGCTACATCTTCCGTGCCTTCCACGCCCTGCCACCGCTGACGCGCCCTTCAGACGGGCTTCCGGTCGGCGCGGTTCACGGTTTCTGCCAGATGCTATGGAAGCTTCTGGGCGACAGCAAGCTCGCCGACAAGCCGACGCACATTGCCGTCGTCTTCGATCATTCGGCCAAGACTTTCCGCAACGACATCTACGACCAATACAAGGCGAACCGGCCGCCACCGCCGGAGGAACTCGTTCCCCAGTTCCCGCTGATCCGCGACGCGGTCAAGGCGTTCAATGTCGCCTGCATCGAGCAGAAGGGATTCGAAGCCGACGACCTCATTGCCACCTATGCACGCCAGGCGGTGGAGGCGGGCGGTGACGTTACGATCGTTTCGTCCGACAAGGATCTCATGCAGTTGATCAGGCCGGGCATCGCGATGTTCGACGGGATGAAGAACAAGAAGATCGGCCCGGACGAGGTGATGGAGAAGTTTGGTGTCGCGCCCGACAAGGTTGTCGACGTTCAGGCGCTGGCCGGAGATTCGACAGACAACGTGCCGGGCGTTCCAGGCATCGGCGTGAAGACGGCGGCCGAACTCATCAACACATACGAGGACCTTGATACGCTGCTTGAGCGGGCCGGTGAAATCAAGCAGCCCAAACGGCGCGAGAAGCTGATCGAGTTCGCGGACCAGGCGCGCGTGAGCCGCGATCTCGTCAGGCTGGCGCAGGACGTGCCGGTGAAAACACCGATCGAGGAAATGGGCGTGCAGGATCCTGTGCCCGCGCAGCTGCTCGCCTTCCTGCGATCAATGGAATTTTCGACATTGACGCGGCGCATTGCCGAGGCTCTGGGCGCTGACGTGACCGATCTTCCCGAAGTCTCGGTGGGCTCGACGCTGAAGGGTGCGGCCAAGGCGAAGCGCGGCACGCAACCCGACAGGAGTGTTGGCAAACACGCCGAAGGACACGGGACGGAAAAGGTGTCTGCGGGAACGCCGGCGGCCGGGGCTCTGGCGATGGCGGATGCAGCGCGGTTGGTTCCGGTCGACCGGTCGAAATACGAGACAGTGCGCGATGTGGAGGTGCTGAAGCGCTGGATCGCGCGCTGCCGGAACGCAGGCCTGTTCGCATTCGACACGGAGACGACGAGCCTTGATGCGATGCAGGCCGAGCTGGTTGGGCTGTCGCTCGCCACCGAGCCGGGTGTCGCCTGCTACGTGCCACTCGCGCATGTCTCCGGGTCGCAGGATCTTTTCGGCAGCGGCGGGCTCGTGGAGGACCAGATCCCGATCAAGAATGCCCTCGAGCTGCTGAAGCCGCTGCTTGAGGATCCGTCGATCCTCAAGATCGGGCAGAACATCAAATACGACGCTTTGGTGCTGAAGGGGCTCGGCGTCGGAATTGCGCCGATCGACGACACGATGTTGATCTCGTACGTGCTCGACGGCGGACGTGGCGGACACGGCATGGACGATCTATCCGAACGCCACCTGAAGCATACATGCATACCCTTCTCGCACGTCATCAAGCATGCTCCGGGAGAGAAGAAGGCGGAGAAGACATTTGCCGCGGTGCCGATCGACAAGGCGACGGACTATGCGGCCGAGGATGCCGACATCACGCTCAGGCTTTGGATGGTGCTGAAACCGCGGCTGGCGGCGGAGGGCATGGTGACGGTCTATGAGCGCCTGGAGCGGCCGTTGCTGCCGGTGATCGTCGACATGGAATATGCGGGCATCAAGGTCGACCGGCAGATCCTCTCGCGTCTCTCGGGGACATTCGCGCAACGCATCGGCGCCCTGGAAGAGGAGGTCTATGATCTTGCAGGAGGAGAGCGGTTCAATCTTGGGTCGCCCAAGCAGCTCGGAGAGCTTCTGTTCGACCGGCTTAAACTGCCAGGCGGCAAGAAGACCAAGACGGGCCAGTGGGAGACGCGCGCTGGCCTGCTCGACGATCTGGCGGCGAACGAGGAGCTGCCAGAGGATGCGCGCCGCCTCATCAACACGATGCTGGAATGGCGTCAGCTGACCAAGCTGCGTTCGACCTATACCGATTCGCTACCCAATCATCTCGATCCCGAGACGGGGCGCATCCATACCAGCTACGCGCTCGCCGCAACGACGACGGGGCGACTGGCGTCATCGGATCCCAACCTGCAGAACATTCCTGTGCGCACCAATGAGGGTCGCGAGATAAGGACGGCGTTCATAGCGGAGAAGGGGTGCAAACTCATTTCGGCGGACTATAGCCAGATCGAACTGCGCGTCCTGGCACACATTGCCGACATTCCGCAGCTGAAGAAGGCGTTCGCCGACGGGCTCGATATTCACGCAATGACCGCATCGGAAATGTTCGGCGTGCCGGTAAAGGGTATGCCATCGGAAGTGCGCCGGCGTGCCAAGGCGATCAACTTCGGCATCATCTACGGCATCTCCGCATTCGGACTTGCCAACCAACTCGGCATCAGCCGTGAGGAAGCAGGCCAGTACATCAAGACCTACTTCGAGCGCTTCCCGGGTATCCGCGACTACATGGAGGAAACCAAGCGGTTCGCTCACGACAACGGCTATGTCCAGACAGTATTCGGGCGGCGTGTGCACTATCCCGAGATCAACACGCGCAACCCGTCGATGCGTGGTTTCCTGGAGCGCGCGGCGATCAACGCGCCGATCCAGGGCTCGGCGGCCGACATCATACGTCGCGCCATGATCCGCATGCCGCCAGCGCTCGAGCAAGGCAAGCTAAAGAGCGCGCGCATGCTTTTGCAGGTGCACGACGAACTGATCTTCGAGGTACGCGAGGCGGACGTGGACAAAGCCTTGAGGGTGGCGCGTGAGGTGATGGAAGGCGCGTCACTTCCGGCAGTCGCGTTTTCTGTACCGATCCGTGTCGATGCGAAGGCGGCCGACAACTGGGAGGCGGCACATTGAGTCCCGGGGCGCATGACCGTTGCCGACGGTGCGGTACGGGTTGGAGTCGATGACGGCGCTCGATTGGCTGATCATCGCGGTCTACGGGGTCGCGTTGCTGCTCCTGGGCGTGAAGGCTGCGGGGCGCGGCGACAGCGAAGACGACTATTTCCTTGCCGGCCGCAAGGAAGGCTGGGCGCCGGTGGCGGCCTCGACCTGGGCGACTAAGCTTTCGGCGCTGACGTTCATCGGCGTTCCCGGCGCGGCTATCGCGGGCAATTTCGCCTACATGCAGCTTTGGATCGGCTCGTTTCTGGCAGCCTATGTAGTCGGCGCCTTCCTCATCCCCGAATTCTACCGGGAGCGCGTCTCGACCGTTTACGAATACCTGGAAAGGCGGATCGGACGAGGAAGCCGGCTTAGCGGCACTATCGTGTTCATCATCAGCCGTTGCCTTGCGAGTGCGGTCCGGCTCGCGGGGTGCGCGATCGCGATTTCGGTCTTCTTCGACCTGGGGCTTGTGGCCTCGATCATGCTGATGGCGGGTGTTGCGGCTGTCTACGTGCTGACGGGAGGCCTCAGGGCGGTGATCTGGACGGACGTTCTGCAGCTTGCGCTGTTACTTGCCGGCGCGGTGGCGGCGATCGCCTTCGTCGTCATGTCCCTTCCGGGCGGGCTGTCGCAGGTGATCGATGCTGGCGTGCAGGCGGAGAAATTCCGCGTGTTGGACTTCAGCTTCGACGTGGCCAATCCCTCGACATTCTGGGTTGGAAACGTGTTCGCATTCGTACTTGGCATTGCGACGGGTGGTGCCGATCAGGACATCGCTCAGCGCGCGCTGGCGTGTCCCGATGCGAAACGCGCGAGGACCGCGGTTATCATGGCCGGCGCTGCGGATCTCATCTCGACATTCCTGTTCCTGAGTGCTGGGGCAGCAGTGTACGCCTACTACGTTGCGCTGCCGAGCGATGCGGTTTCAGCGCTCATGGAGGCAGGACGAAACGACTACGTGTTCCCGCACTTTATCCGCCACGAGTTGCCTGCCGGCCTGCGCGGGCTGCTGGTCGCGGGGCTGCTGGCGGCGGCGATGTCGTCGCTCGATTCCGCCCTTTCCGGGCTTGCGTCGTCGGCCTATTTCGATCTCGGGCTCATGCGGCGGAACGATGGTGTCATCAATCCTGGGGGCGGTCTCGCGGGGCCGCGCGCACTTGTCGTCGGCTTCGCCTTCGTATTGGCTCTGATCGCCATCGCATTCGGTGCGCAGCCCTCGATCCTATGGTTCGGCCTTCAGGTCATGGGATACACATATGGCGGTCTCCTGGGCCTCTTTCTATTGGCGCTGATGGTGCCAAGGCATGTCGACGATGCCGGCTCGTCGCTTGCGGTGTTCTCCAGCATTGCCGTCGTTCTCGTGCTTACGCAGTGGGGCATAGGGTTCGGACTGGCGCCGGTTCCTTGGCCGTGGGCAGTGGTGATCGGTATGGCGTGGACGTTTTGCGCTGCAATGGCGCTCGGTGTTCGAAATGCGGGCCGACGTGCGATGTGATTGCGCTGCCGTATCGATGCCATCAACGTCTCCATGAGTAGCGTGCGAGAGCCGATGTGGCGGGATGAAGCAGATTGGAGAAGGTTCGTGCGGCGGATTATTCCATCACCTGCGGTCATTGCATTGGCGGGAGCGTTCATCGCCGGATTTGCTGGCGTCGTGGGCGCGGCCGACGACCGTTTGCCACAGCTCGCTTCGCCACCGCGCCCCGTGGAGGCTCCAATGCCGCGACTCGTTCTTGCTCCCGACATCGCTACGAAAGTCGGCCGCCAGGTGTGGCAAAACGAGACCGGCGGCGAGCGGGACATGATTACGGCATGGAACGAGGCCGAAGATTTCATGTCGCTCGGTATCGGACACTTCATCTGGTTTCCCGCGGGGCTCGACACGCGCTTCCAAGAGAGTTTCCCCCAGATGCTGATGTTCCTGCGGTCACGGGGTGCCAAACCGCCTGCCTGGCTTGACCGCGAGAAAGTGCCGGCGTGCCCCTGGACAACGCGCACGCAATTCCAAAGCGAGTTCCGCGGCAAGCAGATGAGCGAATTGCGCTCATTCCTGCATGATACCGTGGGGCTTCAGGCGATCTATCTGGTCGAGCGCATGCAGGCAGCGCTGCCGAAAATGCTGGAAAGCCTGCGGACGGATGCGGACCGCATGCACGTTCGCTCCCAGTTCATCCGCGTGGCGAAGGCTTCTCCGGATCTCTATCCGCTGGTCGATTACATCAACTTCAAGGGCGAGGGCATCGCGCCTTCGGAGACTTATCCGAATTTCGAGACGGGTGTGCCCGAGGGCTGGGGGCTCAAGCAGGTGCTCATCGAGATGAAGGGCAAGACCGCGGACAGAGATGCCGTACTCGGCGAATTTGCGGATGCTGCCGGCTACGTACTCAAGCGGCGAATTGGGAACAATCCGCCCAACAAGCGCTGGGAGAAGGGCTGGCTCAAGCGCGTCGAGACGTACAGACGCCCGTTGCCGTGAGCCTGCAAAGGCGTGACGGATGCGGCCAGATGGCTGGTAAAGCTTAAATCATCAGACTTCGAACAATATGCCGCAGTTGAGCAACTGCGATGTGTGAAAAGTGCGAATCCACGTTGAATATGTAGGCGCGCGGGTTCATTCGCGCGGACGCTTTGATTAAGAATATATTTATCTCAGAGTTGTTTCCCCAAAACGGGCTCGGCAATGGCAAGAAGGTTACATCTCATAGTGCACGTACCAAAGTGTGCGGGGCGCTCGATCGAGAACCATCTTCAACTACATTTGGGCGCCGAACGCTTCTGGCGACCCGGCAAACGGACAAGACGGCTGCCTTTGGAAGTGCTGGGCCGGAAATACGATGCCAGTCCACCAGGACCACTTGATAACGTAGACGCTATTTCCGGACACATGTTCGGGCAATCCATTGAAAAGTTGTTTCCCGATCGGCAGTTGGTCCGGAGCATGATCCTGCGCGAACCGGAGAAGCAGATCCTTTCCTGGTATAATTATCGTATGATGCGGTACCTTACAGAAGGCTTGCATCCGTTCTCCTTCAGGCTGTTTCTGCAATCTTTCCCCGTGGATCCTGTTGCTCAATTCCTGTTGGAACGCTGGCTGGAAATGCCCTGGATCAGGATTGCAACCCTCACGGCTGCGCAAAAGGTTGCATTGCTAGACAGGACGCTTTCTCAGTTCGATCGGATTGTGGACATAGCTGAAGCGGATGATTTGTGTGCTTGGCACTGCGATGATCTGGGTATTCCGGGAGCTGCCGAGCGTACAAATACCGCTGAACAATGGGTGCTCAGGACAAGTTGGAAACCTCTCAAGTATCGCGATTTGGCAGAACGAGACCGGCGGTTGTTGAAAGGCCGGTTCGCGGTCGATCGTTATCTGTGGCGACGTTGGGCGCTGAAACAGGACATCGAATTTGAGCGGGCTGCGCCGCGACGGGTCATTCCGCATGAGCCCCTTCGTCCATTCTACGAGATACGACTGCGTACCGCCCGCCAGTTTGGCTGGTAGCGCTTGGCGGCGAGGAACGGCCCGGTGTCCATGAACTGCGGCCTTTGACCGATGTTCGGGTTCGATCTGTCGGGGCCGTCCGCACCTTAACAAAAGTCAAGACGCCGCAACTTGCATCGTCGCATCCTGACAAAAATGGGTAACGTCGCCTCCCCTTGCGGGGCTCGGCCGCTCGCACATGGGTCGTGTTCATGTCTCATGGAATCATGAACGCGATCCAACTTCTTGAATTGAGCATGTTCTTCACGCTGAACCGCTGCACGCTTAAGCCAAACATGCTCTAGCGTCGTTTTTGTGGGACGCTCATTATGCACCTTGCGGTTGCGCGCCTGTTCGCCAGTTTCGTGGTCTTGTTGCATGCGGCATTCGCTCAGCAAGTGGCGCATGCGGCAGAGGGTGTTGCAGGCGATCTGCCACGTCTGTTTCCGCGCCATGCAGCCGATCTCAGATCCGGCCCCCTAACCGGGACACCGCCTGCGGTCGAAGTCTTCTCCGGAAACAAGCTGGTCGGCTATGCCTTCTCGACGCGGGCCGTATCGCAATCCGTCGGCTATTCGGGACGGCCTCTCGATATCCACGTGGGGCTCGGCATAGACGGACGGATCAGCGGAGCGCATCTCGTGGCGCACGAGGAGCCGATTCTGGTCATCGGCATAAGACCCCAGGATCTCGAAGCATTCGTAACGGGGCTTGCGGGGCTCGACATCCGGCTGCAGCCTCGCGAACAAAAGCGGCCTGCCGGCGCTCCTGATCACGTGGTTGGAGCAACGGTGTCGAGCACGGTCATAAAGGATGCCGTTCTCAGGTCAGCGCGGACGATCGCGCAGGCGCGCGGAATGCTTGGAACGGCGTCGGCCCGTTCTACGGTCAATCGTTCCTCGTTTGCTGCGAAAACCTGGGGCGAGCTGTTGGCGGAAGGTGCGATCGCCAGGCGCAGCGTCAGTGCTGGTGAGGTCGCCCAGGCGGTCGGAAGTTCGGCGGCTGATGCGAACACCAACTTCATCGAGCTTTATGTGGCGCTGCTGACGCCCGCCATGATCGGTCAAAACCTGCTGGGCGTGCGCGCATACGAGCGGCAGATGGCGCAACTTTCCCTGGACGGTCACGCCATCCTGGTGGCTGGCCGGGGGCTATATTCCTACAAGGGCGTGGAGTGGCGTCAGACGGGGATCTTCCAGCGCATCCAACTCGTGCAGGGCGCGCGCGCTCTGCGCTTGCGGAGCGACATGTATGAGAACGTGGGGAGCCTGGCAATCGAAGGGGCACCCGAACTGCGCGAGATCGGGATTTTTCGGTTGCCTCCCGAGTTCCAGTTCGACGCGGTTGAGCCGTGGCGAGTGGAATTGCTCGTCGAACAAGACGTCAACGGCGAGCGGAGAACTGCCGTATTCCCGCTCGAGTACACGTTGCCCGACAACCTGATTGTGACTACGGCTGGCAATCCCGCACCCGGTTCCGGCGCGAGTGGGGGTGGAACAGGCCAATCGTCTGCTGCGAATTCCGACGGGACGGTACTGCCGGGCTCCGCACGTCAAGAGCGGGCTCTCCAGGTCGCATCGGGTGAGGCCATGGAACCCCTCTGGATTCAGATATGGCGCGATAAACGAGAGCTGATTGCCGTCCTCGTCGTTATGCTGCTCACATTATCGGTGATCCTCTTTTTTCACGACGTCATCACGCGCAATGTGGAACTTTACCGAATTACACGCCTTTCCTTCCTCGGCTTCACGTTCGTGTTTCTTGGACTGGTGGCGGGGACGCAGCTCTCGATCGTGAATGTCGTGACATTCACTCATGCGCTGCTGAGCGGCTTCCGCTGGGACTTTTTCCTCGTGGAGCCCATGACGTTCATCCTATGGGGTTTCGTCGCTCTGGCGCTGCTGTTCTGGGGACGCGGTGTCTTCTGCGGCTGGCTGTGCCCGTTCGGTGCTTTGCAGGAATTGCTCAACGAAGGAGCGCGCAAGCTCGGGATACGTCAGATCGAGGTGCCCTGGACGCTACATGAGCGGCTCTGGCCTCTGAAGTATGTGGCGTTTCTGCTCATTCTGGGAGTTTCCTTCCAGTCAACGGTCGATGCATTCCGCCTCGCCGAGATTGAGCCCTTCAAGACGACGATTTCGCTGAAATTCATGCGGGCCTGGCCATTTGTCCTTTATGCGCTGGCGTTGCTGGCTGCGGGGCTTTTCATCGAGCGCTTCTACTGCCGCTATCTGTGTCCGCTCGGAGCGGCGCTTGCCATACCTGCAAAGCTGAGGATCTTCGAGTGGCTGAAGCGGAGGCCGCAGTGCGGTCGCGAGTGCCGCATCTGCGCTACCCGATGCACGGTTCAGGCCATCAATCCACTTGGCCAGATCGTTCCCAACGAGTGCATCTACTGCCTGCAGTGCCAGGCGAACTACCACGATGCAACGACGTGCCTGCCGTTGAAACAGCGCGCAGCGCGGCGAAGCGGAAAGCGGACGAGCGAGGCCGGCAATGAAGCCTAGACTGACGCGACGGCGCGCGCTCGCCGTGCTCGCAGGGATGGGATTGGCGGCGCAAGGCGTGCGGGCCGCACGCGCTTGCGTGCTCGAGTGGCGCGGGACGGCGCTCGGTGCAGACGCCACGCTCATTTTCGCCAACGCGGACAGGACCGAGGCCGAGCATGCATTGGCTGCGTGCCTCCAAGAGATCGAGCGCCTCGAGCGGATCTTCAGTCTTCACCTCGATCAGTCCGAAATATCGCTGCTCAATGCAAGCGGGAGATTGCTTCAACCGTCATTCGATATGCAGGCGTTGCTTTCCCAGAGTTGCAGGATGCATCGGGCGACCGACGGCCTGTTCGATCCGACCATCCAGGCGATATGGGAATTCCGCCGGAACCAAGCTGGGGCGGTCGGCGATGTGAATTCTGCGCTTCCTGCGAATGTCCTGGAGACGATCGGTCTCGACAAGGTTGTGATTGCGCACGATGGCGTGATGCTGGGCCCGGGTATGTCGATCAGCCTCAACGGTATTGCCCAGGGGTACATTACCGATCGGGTTGCAGACATTCTCCACGGACGCGGCTGGAGGGATGTTCTCATCGATCTGGGTGAAACACGAGCGCTCGATGGCCGGTCCTTCGAGGTGGCGATCGCCGAAAGCGGACGTAAAATCCGGCTTTCCAATGGGGCGCTTGCAACATCCAGTTCGGAGCCGCTGGCCATGGGAGCAAGCGCAGGACTGCCGCACCTGTTCCATCCGAAATCGGGAACGGCGGCCTCCCGGGAATGGAGTTCCGTCACGGTGGCGCACGCGTCGGCTGCCGTTGCCGATGGGTTATCGACGGCACTCATGCTTTGCGGAGGTGAGGACGAAAAGCTGGCGCGCCGCATCGTTTCGCGGTTCGCCGAGGCGCGCGCGTGGATAACGCGACCCGGTCGGGATGATCTCGTGATTGCCGCATAGATCGTGGCGGTGGTTGACGCCGGGGATTGGATACAAAAAGCCAGAGCACCCGCAATTGCGTGACGCGCAGGGCGCTCCAGCTCGCTGCTGTCGTCGTGCGCCGTAGCCGGAGTTCCGTTGGGGGACAAGCGGTTCAAGCGGGCTCATGTTCCGTAGAAGGACGTAGACGATCCGGTCTTTGTATCGAACTTGTTTTGTTACGCTGAACCGCTGCGCGCTTCAGCCAAATATGCTGCAGGAGCGAGCGGCGCGCCGGAGCCGCGATCTATTGAATTCGCTTGGACATATTCGTTCCCGGCGGCCACGACGTCACCTCTTGGCGGTGCAGATGCGGTGAGTTCGTGTCTTGAAAAGAATGGCGCGAATGGTAGCCGCAAACGTAAACGAAACACGGTGTTCACGACAATTAAACCTATAACGGAATTTCGGTTGGCGGGTTGCAATTCGGGCAATTGCGTCGGAAATGCGGCCCGCGCTCGCTGATTTGGTATTATCAACAACCCAAGACCAGCTTATCAACAAAGTGTCCACAGCAGAGAGTGTGCTCGCGCATACCGACATAGGCTCTGGCGACGTGAGTTTCGTTAGTGCGTTTTGGGGGGTTAGCAATGTCGCGTTTGTATCGCGTAACCGCAGCAGCTGTATCGATGCTTGCGCTTGCGTCCGTGGAGGCCAAGGCCGACGGCTATTCGGGCAGTATCAAGGACTCACCGCCCGCACCTGAAGTTTATCAGTGGAATGGTCTTTCTGTTGGTGTCGGTATTGGTGTCGGTCGCACGGATACCAACATTAGCGTCGATGCCGATAAGACCGCGACAAAAGAGAAGAGGAAGTGTGAGAAGAAAAGCTATTACTACTACGGTTGGCATTATTATTATGATTGCGACAAATACGATTGGGAAGAAGTAGACAGTTGGACCAAATACATTGATTCCGCCTTTGGCGACGATCAGTGGAACGCATTTGGTACTTTGCAGATCGGTTACGATAGACTTATCGGCGATCGCATTCTCATTGGTGCTTTTGCCGACTTCGACTTCTATGTGGATGCTGACAACGCTTTCTCGTCGTACGAGAAGTATGGCAAGTCGCACACTTGGGTTGATGGCGATTTCGACTTGAAAAACGTCTGGAGCGTAGGCGGCAGGCTCGGTTTCCTCGTCACTCCGCGAGTGTTGTTGTATGGTGTGGGTGGCTACACCGAGGCGCGGGTTGATGGTGCGGCAAGCGCCACATTCAAGTGGGATGGAAACCCTGCTACGACGGTCTCGATGGAACTTCCCGATGAATTAAAAGGCTATTTCATCGGAGGAGGCGCCGAACTCAAGATTCAAAAGAATCTTTCATTGAAGCTTGAGTACCGCTACTCGCATTACGGCAGCGAAAGCTCTAGCGGCAGTGGAGGTAGCACCGGTGAGCCGTCTGGTTGCGGCTCCGCATCTTCCGGCAGCTCTTCGTACTGCTATCAGTACCGTGTCAACACGGAAGCGAATGCGAAATCAGATATCGACATGGATATCCATTCGGTCCGTGCCGCCTTGGTCTTCAAGCTCGGCGACCTGCATGACCGGGGGTATGAGCCTCTGAAATGAGGTGACGTTGCGAAAGCTCCGATGCTCAACGAGAAGGTGCGTCTTGCATTGCAAGGCGCACCTTCCTGCTTCGGGGGGCGGAAAATTCCTTTGGAAATCGATCGCCATTCGGGTGCTCAATATGGAACGGGCCCGGCAGCACGCCGGGCCCATATTGTTCGCGCGTGTCGGAATTCTACGAGCGGCAGGGAATGGCTGAAACGGTGCAATTGAACATTCCGCTCCAAGTGCAGGTCTCCTTGCGGCTCTTGGCGTTGTGGGAACTCGCATACTGTGAACCGAAGGCCTTCTTCGCGGCGATCTCCCAGGCGGTCCAGGCCGAGCCGATGCCACCCTTCTTGGTCAACGCCGAAAGGCGCGTTGCGGTGATCTTCTTGCCGGCGCATTGCGCGATGGGTTTGCCCTGCGGGATGGGCTTGGAGTTGTTTGCAGGCTTGCCGTTGCCTGCGGGCTTGGTCGCGGGCTTGCCACCGCCGTTCGGCTTCGGCTCGCCCTTGTCCGTGTCCTTGTCGAGTTCGCTAATGTGTTTGGCCGGAGGTCCCTTCGGGCCGACGGTCTTCGGCGCCTTGCCAAGGCAGGCTTCCTTGAGCGGTACCCAGTTCGATATCTTGGGCGATCCCTTCACCTCGGCCATGTACTTGGTGTCCACGTCGGTCGTGATCTTGATCTGCTTCGTCAGGGTCGCGAGCCAGTTGCCCGCGGGTCCCTTGACCGCGGCGACGGGCATGACGCCGCTCTTGTTGCCGCTGCTGTTGCGGATCACGAATTCAACCACGCCGGGACCCTCGGTGTGCGCCCAGGCCTCCATGGTGACGATGCGCGGGCAAAGATTGCTGCCCGAGTCGGTGAAGCCGAGCTGAACGTTGGTGACGTCTGCGGCTGACACGCTGCCCGACAATGCGGCGAGAACAGCGGCGGCGATCCCGGTCACGAGGGTGGGGCGGCTGAAGGACTTACAAGGCATTTGAGGGCTCCGTCTTGAGGGTTGCGCGCCGTGGGCAGGCGGCGGTCATGCACTCCTCGGTCGCGACGGACGACGCAAAGGTTCAAACCAGCAACGATTCTTTTTTGGCATCGGGTTCGATGAGAGCGCGCGCCGCCTGGCTTGGGAATGGATGCGTGCGCGCACGCAGCGGCTCAGTGCCAAACCCTCATGGCGCGGAGCACGATTATCCGTGTCCTGCTGGAACATGCAGGGTGCAGGGCGGTGACGGATTGCGAATGAGCTGCCGGTTGGGCGCAAGACCGGTACCGCCATGCCGGAACGCACCTGGTCGGTGCGCGAAGCGTCGTTCTGGGGAGCAGATTGGCAGGTTCCTTCCCGCGTTCATTCGATCAGACACGCATTGCGAGGTGATGCCGTGCGGGGATGATCGTGTGGGGCACCCGGGGGGCAGCTTGCTTCTTTTTGTTGTGAGGCGGGATAAGCAGACACACGATTTTCCCGGAAATTGGTGGCACGATCAATGGCGCGCAGGCCGACTTCGCTTTCTCGCCATGTGCGTGGGGTTGGCCTTTGGCGGGGCTTTCGGAGACTGCAACCTTCCTAGTGTTCCGACTCTGACGCTTGGTCCCCTATCGGGCCCTGGCGCGTCAGCCCGGAACCCTAGCATTCTCTTTGTTTGAGTTCTGGATTCACTGTCGTTTGACGACCTTCGCCCGGGTATCAAACGTCAGATCCAGAACACTAGGAGCCCTGCATCGGGAGAAGCGTATCATGGCCAACGACGACGGGTTCGTGCGGGAGTTGATCCGTGTTCTCATCGTATTCGCTATCCTGCCTGCCATTCTGCTCGGCGCGGGCGCCTACCTTTATTTCGAAGCCTACGCACCCAGACCCTATGCCGGCGTCAAGCTTCAAGAGAACGTGGTTTATGTCTCGGCAAGACGTTTCGAGGAAAAGGGGCTGCAACTCCTTCGGCAGGAAGCCGACGGTGCCAGCTTTCTAGATTGGACGCCGGTTGCCGATGCTCTGCCAGTTGCGGAGAGCGTCACGATCCTCGTGCATGGGTACAATGCCCAGGATCACAAGGTGGCCACCTATTTTTCCGACTTCATAGATACGTTGCGCGAACAGTCGGGCGCAAAAGGTACATTCATCGTATTCGACTGGCCGGCCGTCGGCATTCCGATGGACGAGTTGCCGACCACGCAGCGGATGCAAATGGATGTTCGCATGGGGCTTAGCAACCGCAATTCGCAACCGGCCTACGAACTCACAATGTACGGTATCGATCAGCGGAGAGCCGAGACCGTTGGAGCCCAATCGCTTCTTGCGCTTCTTTCAAGCCTTGCAAATCATCAACGCCGCATCACACTCGTCGGCCACAGCATGGGATGCTACCTGCTGCAAAGCGCGGTCATGCAGTCCCCCGGGGCCTTTCGAGAAGTCGGCGCAATGTACTGGCTGGCAGCCGATGTCGATGTCGATATTCTGCAAAACAGCAATTTTCGCACCGCGATCGATGGTCTGGGGGCTGGATTGTTCATTCACTACTCTGCTCATGATGCGATACTGACCGGGCCTTCGCGAATCGCCAATCTGTCACATCGGATCGGGGCCGTCGGTTCAGGATCGTATCAGATAGACTCGGCGAAACTGAACTTCCTCAACCTTACGGATGCGCTCGGAACAGTGAACGTGCACGGCGGCTACCTGCGAAGGAACAGTGAGAGTGCCCGGATCATCGCAGCCACTTTGAAGCAGCCTTGAGCAGTCGGATGCAGCTGATCCCGAGCCCTCGGGCAAGGTCTCAAGCGACCCGAGCCACCACCATACACATTACGGTTGGGGCTCGTGGAGCTCGACACGGCGATCGAGCTCATAGAGTGCGTCTCGCGAGAATTTGCTCCGATCCACTCCCATGAATGGAGCGGTATCGCCCATGGGGACAAGGCGAAGCTCGCCTGCGTAACCTGCGGCACGCAACATATCCGCGACGGTCTTCAGTCGCTGAGATGACAGTGCAAGGTTGTATTCATGCGTTCCTCGTTCATCCGCATGGCCGGTCAGCTTCAATGTCGTGAATTTCTCCAACATGACGTATTCGACCAGGAGCTGGGCAGCTCGGCGGCCATCGTCCGACAGGACTGCTTCATTGAATACAAATTTGATAGGAACCGGCACGCTGCCGGCAGGCATTGAACCCGCGGTCGCGTCGAGCGTTGAGCGTGGCACCTGCGACGCGATTGCAACCTTGGTAGGTCGAGACGCATCGTCGTTATGTTGTTCGTGCAGCCCGCCAAGGCCACCGGTTGCAGTATCCGGCAACGAGCCGGTCTGAGTTGCTGGGCGATTGTCGATGCCGCCTTGGTCCAAGACATGGCCGGGCAAGCCCGCAATCGCGCCGCTCTTCCGAGCGCGCGCGCGTTCAATGCGTTGGCGCAGGTTGTCGATGAGCTCCGTCGTTACTTCAGCCGCGGCGCGTTTGCCGGGCGCGCGCGCAGTTTCGTCAACATTGTTGGGTGTCGGCGCTGCGGCGATCGATGGGCTGAGCCCGGCCGCGCCTGCGGAGCCGGCGACAAATTTGAGCGAAAGGGTCGGATCTTTCGATGCGAATGCGCGCTCGACGACGAGGACCCATTCTCCATTCTCGTCGGTTTGAGCAGATCCAATGGGCGCGCCATCCGCGAACACGGTGACGTTGCCGCCTGGCTCTGCACGCCCGGCGAAAACCGACGCACCTTGAGGATTGATCCGCGCTATGTCGAAACCATGATCACGTGAGGCCGGGAAACTTTCGACCGCTCGTTCGGTCACCGCATGCTCTTGGGTGTCGCCAGCTCTGGCCGGCGGTTGTGACATGCGAGTTGAAGGATCTTTCGATGCGACAGCCGACTCGGGGGCCCGAGCGAACCAACGCCAGTCTCCCTGGAGCCGTACGACTGCTGCCGCAATGCTTCCGATACACAGCAATAAGATCAGAGCAATGACCGCGCGACGCATTTCAATGACACTGTTCGACCACTCAAAGATAATATTTTAGAGCCAAAATCGGCCGTTGGCGAGACGCATACTTGCAAATTGTTCAGTTGCGACTGGCCGGCTTCTGCGCAGGCATCGCTTGTCAAGCAGACCCCAATGCCAGCGGCTCATTGTGTCGCCGCGACTTGCCTTCGAAGTAGCAGCCATTTTCGAGGGACAGATGCCTGTGAAAGATGTTGCCATGCACGGAACACGCGGTTTTCAGTATCAGCGTGACTGCATAGATGTCGCCGGTGACCTCGCCCAGGACGGTGACCGATCCGGCCCAGATCGACCCTTCCACGATTCCACGCTCGCTGATGACGACGGAAGCGGAACGTACTTCGCCAATGAGAGTTCCGTCGATGACGACAGGGCCGGGAAAGTTGATGGCGCCTTCGATGGTGGCACGCCGCGGCAGCGTAAGCGTAGTAGCGGCCGAGTTCTGTTCAGCGTCCATGGAACTAAAACCGGTGGAGACGATCCTTCTCGTGATTATCCAGGAAGCCGGGGTGCTGGCAAGACCAAAGAATGGGTGGGCCCGCACTCGGTATCGAGAAATATGTGCGGCGTACCTTACTTGGCTCATCAGCTGATCTTGCGGTCCGCCCTGTTGGATCTCACGAAGCGGCGACCCCTTGCCCCTGCTTGACAGGCACCAGCGCGTTGCCTGATGTGGTGGAAATCGCAGGGCGGGCCGGCATGACCTATTCGCACACTGTTGGCAGCACGAAATACTCATTCCCGTCTCTGAAGACGCTTCTGGCAAAGGCGTCGCCACCACGCGCGGGCGATCGGCTGGCTGGCATCGCAGCAGAGACAGCGGAAGAAAACGTTGCAGCCAAGCTGGCGCTCGCAGACATCCCGCTGTCTGCGATTCTCGCAGAGCCGCTGATACCCTATGAAGACGACGAAATCACGCGCCTGATCCTCGATTCACATGACGTGCGCGCCTTCGCTCGGGTCGCACACATGACGATCGGTGAATTCCGGGAGTTCCTCTTGTCACGCGAGACGGATGCGGCTTTGCTCTCGGATCTGGCACCAGCCTTCACGCCAGAGATGGCGGCCGCAGTGTCGAAGCTGATGCGCAACCAGGACCTTATTCTTGCGGCCCGCAAGTGCCAGCTGACGACAGCATTCCGCAATACCATCGGCCTTCCCGGAACCATGGCGGTGCGGCTGCAGCCAAACCACCCGACCGATGACGCCACCGGGATTCTGGCCTCGATCGCCGACGGCCTGATGTATGGTTGCGGCGATGCGGTCATAGGCATCAATCCCGCGACGGATCAGCCGGCGCGTGTCGAGGGCCTGCTGCGGCTGCTCGACGATCTCATTCATCGCTACTCGATTCCTACCCAGGGCTGCGTTCTGTGTCACGTGACGACGGCACTGGATCTGATGGCGTCAGGTGTGCCTGTTGACCTCGTCTTCCAATCAATCGGAGGCACGGAAGCAACCAACCGCTCTTTCGGGATCACAATCGACGTGCTGCGCGAAGCCAACGATGCTGCGCGTGGACTGAAACGCGGAACCGTCGGCCAAAACGTGATGTATTTCGAGACGGGCCAGGGATCAGCGCTGTCTGCCGGGGCCCATCACGGTATCGACCAGCAGACCTGCGAGGTGCGTGCCTACGCGCTGGCCCGGGCGTTCGATCCCCTCCTCGTCAATTCGGTCGTTGGCTTTATCGGACCTGAGTACCTCTATGACGGCAAGGAGATTCTCCGCGCGGCGCTGGAAGATCATTTTTGTGGGAAGTTGATGGGGCTGCCGATGGGTGTGGACGTCTGCTACACAAACCACGCCGAGGCCGATCAGGATGATATGGACATTGTGCTCACCGCACTTGCTGCCGCGGGCGTCACCTACATCATGGGGGTGCCGGGAGCGGACGATGTGATGCTCGGCTACCAATCGACTTCATTTCACGACGCCTTGTTCGTGCGCGAAGCGTTTGGCCTCAAGCGCGCACCAGAGTTCGAGTCTTGGCTAACCGACATGGCCATCACCAATAGCTTGGGGCGTCTTTTGCCAGCCACCGCAGGCCACCGGCTGATCGCGGACGCGGCTGCGGCGGGGGAACCAGCGCGATGACAGGGATACCGCGAGATCCCTGGGCGCTTCTCGGCGCGTGGACGCCCGCGCGCATAGCAATTGGCCGCGTCGGGGCGTCGCTGCCGACGCGGGAGGTGCTTTCATTTGCATTGGCCCATGCCCAGGCGCGCGACGCGGTGCATGCGCGTCTTGACCGGGTGGAGATGGCTCGCCGGCTGGAGATGCTTGGACTGATGAGCATCGAAGCAAGCAGCCTGGCAAGCGATCGTGTCAGCTATCTCGGGCGGCCGGACCTCGGTCGCCTGCTCGACGCCCCTTCGCGCGAACGTCTGACGACAGCACGAGGCGGGACGTGCGATCTGGCTGTCATGATTGGCGATGGTCTTTCGGCCACCGCGGTAACGGCAAACGCACCGGCTCTGTTGAGCGCGTTACTACCCCATTTGAAGAAGATTGGCCTTCGGCTGGGCCCTGTCGTGATCGCGGAAAGCGCTCGAGTGGCGCTGGGCGATGAGGTCGGGGAATTGCTCGGCGCTCGGCTCGTGGCGGTGCTCATCGGCGAGCGGCCGGGACTTTCCGCGGCCGATAGTCTGAGCGTGTATCTGACATACGGACCGCGGTCCGGCCGGACGGACGCGGAGCGCAACTGCATTTCGAACATCCGGACGGGCGGCCTTTCGCCGGCCGTTGCTGCGTCCAATCTCGCTTGGCTCATCGAGGCGGCGCTCGGGATGCAGTTGACAGGCATCGGGCTCAAAGATCGCAGCGTCGCCGAACTCCAAACATCGAAGGCCATGCATGGTCCTGAGGGGAACAGCGGCTAAGGCATGTCGCGAATTTTCAGATTCGCTCCCGACGCTTCGGTCCTTGCTTTTATGGATGTCACTGTCGCAACTCCGCTGCGAAATCTTGCGGGACGTGCATTCGCTCGGGTTTGGATCCAACGACAATTGACCCAAGACAGGCTGGATTTGCCTGGCCGACGGGTCGTCGGCCGCGGCAAATTTTGCTGCGCGGTCTCGGCTCGCATATGCTGTGCATGCTTGGCGCCATGCCAGAGATCCTGCAATCAGAGCAGAATTCTCTTGGCAGCCGCACCATTTGCGCCACGCTTCAGCACGCACCGAGATAATGCGGCTGTAGCAAGTCATCGACCGAACAGGACGCCCTATTGCGCTGGGTCGGGTTGGATTTATGCGTGGCGCTGCCCGATCAACTGGACCTGTCGATCTTATTGAACGAATTCGAGGTGGCCTCGCTCGCCGCCTCGATAGTCCGTTGCGACAACTTGATTGAAAGTTCGAAAAGCTCTTGTGCCTGGGCAGTCGCGGCGGCGAACTGCTGCTGCATGAATTCTGCCTGCAGTCGGCCGGCCTCTGGGATCGTCTTGGCGCGTGCGATGGCCTTGGCCGCCTCAAATGCGGCCTCGGTGTTGGCGGCCGCGTTCGCCCCGATCTTTTCAGACAGGGATTTCAATCCTGCCTGCGTGGTTTGCAGGAAATCCTCGAGTGCCTTCACTTGTGCTGACGCGGCGGCATTGAACTGCCGATAGAATTCCCGCGACTTCGCCACGCCCTGTTGCGTGAGTTCCTGTATTTCGTCTGGAATACGTGCATCCTTGGCTGCCGCCAGCAACTGCTGGTTCAGGTCGAATTGTTGTCCGCTCATCGCAAGCTCCAATCGTTGTTGCATTGCACATGCTGGGATGGCGCCGTTCTGAGATCTGCATTTTTTCCAACGCCGATAAACACCTTTACTGAAATTTATTGTGCGATGCAATATTCTTGATGCCTTTGATATTCCGAAATTAAATCTGAGCTTGCAGGTCGATATTTTGCGCGGCGACGCGGTGCATGCGGAGTAATCTTGCGTTGACACGCTGGTGCCGGACGACGTGTCCGAGCGTTCAAGGTCGATTGGGAGAGATGCAATATTGCTGCGAAGACGCTTGTCGCCCGCGACGCATATTGTCGTGGGTCCGAAGCAACACCGAGCGCACATGCTTTGTGTGGATCCAACGACCGGCAAGCGAGGACGCTGCATTGGGGTTGGCAAACCGGCCAGGATTAAAACAGCGAACCTGCGCTCAGAAGAAGCGCGAGCCGAGCTCTGCCAAGCCGTCGTCACCGCGCGCTTCCCCATTGAACTAAGCAACTTCGACGAGGTGGTCGACTGCGGGAGGCCACGATCGTTCGCGTTTCACACGTTTCGAACGCGGTCTCTGCAGGTGGTGGAAACGGTTCGCCGGCGCGCGCATAGCACAATGGAGCGGCTGCGGAGCCGACTACGAGGTCGCGCGCTATCAGCTTCCAAGACGGAATGGGTGGCTTCCGTTGCTAATCTTGGCCGGCGCTGGTCGGCGGGTCGCGGTTGAGGCGCCAAGCGACGTTGCACGTCATTCGAGCCGTCTGGAAAAGTTGCCTCTCAAGAAAAAAGTTTTCGCGACAGTTGACGGGCGTCATGGCCTCTGCTAGCGTCCAGCATCACAATTGAAACCAAGGCAGGCACCCATGTGTGGAATCGTTGGCCTCTTTCTGAAGGAAAAGTCGCTCGAGCCAAAGTTGGGCAGCATGGTATCGACCATGCTTGCAACGATGTGCGAGCGTGGGCCGGACTCGGCCGGTTTCGCCGTCTATAGCGGGTCACGCTCGGGCGAAACGAAGATGACCCTGCAGTCGGCCAATCCGGAAACGGATTTTGCCGGCCTCTGTGCGGATCTCAAGAAGGTCACGGGCGTTGAGGCAAGCCTGCACGTCAAGTCGACACACGCGGTGCTTACCGTGCCAGCGAGCATGATCGATGTCGTTCGGGCTGAACTGCGGTCCAGCCATCCGAGCATTCGGATCATGAGCATCGGCGATTCGATAGAGATCTACAAAGAGGTCGGATATCCGACTGCGGTCGCGTCACAGTTTGATCTGTCGAAGATGACCGGCTCGCATGCAATCGGTCACACGCGCATGGCGACCGAGTCAGCGGTAACGACGCTTGGCGCACATCCCTTCTCTACAGGGCCGGACCAATGTCTTGTTCACAACGGTTCCTTGTCCAATCACAACAGCCTTCGGCGCGAGCTCAGGCGCAACGGCATGACGTTCGAGACAGAGAACGACAGCGAAGTCGCCGCCGCCTACCTGACCTGGCAAATGCAGCAGGGCATGAATCTCGGTCAGGCGCTGGAGAAGAGCCTGGCCGATCTCGATGGCTTCTTCAACTTCGTGGTTGGCACCAAGAGCGGGTTCGGTGTCATTCGCGATCCAATTGCGTGCAAGCCGGCGGTCATGGCCGAGACCGATGAATGGGTCGCCTTCGGCTCGGAGTATCGCGCGCTCGTTAGTCTTCCGAATATCGAGAAGGCTCGCGTATGGGAGCCGGAACCGGCAACCGCTTATTTCTGGGAGCGCTGAAATCATGGTCGAACACTTCAACATGAGAACATTCGATCTCGCTTCCTCAAGGTTGCGCGACTTGAATCAGGAACTGCACCTGCTCAAAGAAGCAAAAAGTGAAGTGCCGGTAGAGATCCTCAATCCTCGCGGTGCACATGCTGTCGCGGTCGGTGTTGATGCTCCGCTCTCCATCGAGGTCCGCGGCAGTGTCGGCTACTACTGTGCAGGCATGAACAAGAGGGCCACGGTCACGGTGCACGGTTCTGCCGGACCTGGCGTCGCAGAGAACATGATGTCCGGAACGGTCATCATCAAAGGGGATGCCAGCCAATACGCCGGTGCAACCGGGCGAGGAGGTCTCCTCGTGATCGAGGGGAATGCATCATCCCGCTGCGGAATTTCGATGAAGGGCATCGATATCGTCGTCAAGGGTAACATCGGCCACATGTCGGCATTCATGGCGCAGTCCGGAAGCCTCGTGGTGCTGGGAGATGCTGGCGATGCGCTCGGAGATTCGATCTACGAGGCGAAGCTGTACGTACGCGGCAGTGTCAAGAGCCTCGGTGCCGATTGCATCGAAAAGGAGATGCGCCCCGAGCACCATGAACAACTGACCGCATTGCTCGAACGGGCGGGCATTAAGGGCGTTTCGTCACGCGAGTTCAAGCGCTACGGTTCAGCGCGGAAGCTCTACAACTTCAACATTGATAACGCGGATGCATACTGATGAGCTACCACAACCCGCCGACCACGCCGCGTAAGTCGTGGACGTTTGACGATTACACTTTGTCCGAGATCCGCCGCGCAGCTGCGACAGGTATCTATGATATCCGCGGCGGTGGAGCGAAGCGGCGCGTGCCGCATTTCGACGACCTGCTGTTTCTGGGGGCGTCGGTTTCGCGATATCCGTTGGAAGGCTATCGCGAGAAGTGCTCGACCAGCGTGACGCTCGGCACCCGCTTTGCCAAGAAGCCGATCGAACTCAAGATCCCGATTACGATCGCGGGCATGAGCTTTGGTGCGCTATCGGCGGCGGCAAAGGAAGCACTCGGCCGGGGCGCGTCCATTGCCGGAACTTCGACCACCACGGGCGACGGCGGCATGACTCCCGAAGAGCGTGGCCAGTCGAAGACGCTTGTCTATCAATACCTGCCATCACGCTACGGAATGAACCCTGACGACCTGAGGAAGGCGGACGCCATTGAAGTGGTCGTTGGCCAGGGTGCGAAACCGGGTGGCGGCGGCATGCTGCTGGGCCAGAAGATTTCCGATCGTGTCGCAGAAATGCGCAATTTGCCGAAGGGAATCGACCAGCGTTCGGCCTGTCGCCACCCGGATTGGACCGGTCCTGACGATCTCGAGATCAAGATTCTCGAGTTGCGGGAAATTACCGACTGGGAAAAGCCGATCTATGTGAAAGTCGGTGCAACGCGTCCATATTATGACGTCACGCTTGCAGTCAAGGCTGGTGCGGATGTCGTCGTGATCGACGGCATGCAAGGCGGCACTGCGGCAACGCAGGAAGTCTTCATCGAAAATGTCGGACTCCCGACTTTGTCTTGCATCCGGCCGGCAGTACAGGCCCTGCAGGATCTTGGCATGCATCGGAAGGTCCAGCTCATCGTGTCGGGCGGAATCCGGACGGGCGCGGATGCCGCCAAGGCACTTGCTCTCGGCGCTGATGCGGTGTCGATCGGCATCGCCGCATTGGCAGCGCTCGGCGACAACGATCCGTCCTACGAAGCCGAATATAACAAGCTCGGTACGACAGCTGGTTGTTATGACGATTGGCATGAGGGGCGGGATCCGGTCGGTATCTCGACGCAGGACCCTGAGCTTTCAAAGCGCCTCGATCCGGTTCGTGCGGGCCGCCGGCTTGCAAACTACCTGAAGGTCATGACGCTCGAAATCCAGACGGTGGCGCGCGCCGCCGGACATAACAACATACATAATCTGGAACCCGAAGACCTCTGCGCGCTGACGCTCGAGGCTGCGGCAATGGCTCGTGTACCGCTTGCAGGTACGAACTGGATCCCCGGCGTGCAGGGTGGTTTCTGACGCAATATTTCGATCGCAGCAGCAGCTGCCAACGTTAAGCGAGGTAACGCTCATGACATACCAAGCCCCGTCAGTCGGGACGACTAAGCGTGATGCACGGAATCTCACGGGTGAAACTCCCAAGGCAAGAAATCTGTCCGAATTCGCGGCAGAGCGTGGCATCCGCTACTTCATGATTTCCTTCACGGATCTCTTCGGGGCGCAGCGCGCAAAGCTGGTGCCTGCGGCTGCCATTGCCGAAATGGAGAAAGATGGAGCTGGGTTTGCCGGTTTTGCGACATGGCTGAACTTGTCTCCCGCCGATCCCGACCTTTTTGGCCTGCCGGATGCCAACTCGGTCATCCAATTGCCGTGGCGAAAGGATGTTGCCTGGGTGCCCGCCGATTGCGTGATGGAGGATCGGCCGGTCGCGCAGGCGCCGCGAGTTGTGTTGAAAAACATCATCGCGCAAGCCGCCAAGGAAGACCTCTACGTCAAGACCGGTGTCGAGTGCGAGTTCTTCCTGACGAAGCCTTGCGGCACCATGATTTCAGACGATGCCGATACGGCGAGCAAGTCGTGCTATGACCAACAGGCCTTGATGCGTCGCTACGACGTGATTTCTGAGATCTGCGACTGCATGCTCGAACTCGGCTGGGGTCCCTATCAGAACGATCATGAGGACGCCAATGGTCAGTGGGAAATGAATTGGAACTTCGATGATTCACTCGTCACGGCGGATCGTCATGCGTTCTTCAAGTTCATGGCCAAATCGATTGCCGAAAAGCATGGCTTGCGGGCCACATTCATGCCGAAGCCGTTCATGGGACTGACCGGCAACGGTTGTCACGCCCACATTTCGGTCTGGGACAAGGCCGGCAAGGAAAACAGGTTCTACGACCCTGCAGATGAGATGGGTCTTTCAGCAAAAGGCTACAACTTCCTTGGCGGCATCATGCGCCACGCGGAGGCACTTGCGGCCATCACCAATCCGACGGTCAATTCATACAAGCGGATCAATGCACCGCGCACCATTTCAGGTGCCACATGGGCGCCCAACTCAGTGACCTGGACCGGCAACAACCGGACCCACATGGTACGCGTGCCGGGCAAGGGCAGATTCGAGCTTCGCCTTCCGGACGGCGCAGCTAATCCCTACCTGATGCAGGCCGTGATTATCGCTGCCGGTCTGAGCGGTGTGCACAACAAGGCTGATCCGGGCAAGCGCCTGGATATCGACATGTATCAGGAGGGGCATACCGTCACGGGCGCTCCAAAGTTGCCGCTCAACCTTCTCGATGCGATCAGGAATTTGGAGAAGGACACGGAACTGACAGAGATGCTCGGTACGGAGTTTGTTGCATCTTACGCCAAGCTTAAGCGCACCGAATGGAACTCCTTTGCGTCGCACATGACGCAATGGGAACGGGATAACACCCTAGACATATGATGCGAGTCGCGAGGTCGCCACTGGAGCTTGCTTGGACGGTCTGGCGGGCTCTGCGGGCGTACGATGCCGAAAAGCAATTGCAGGAACACCCGAACCGGCGGGTGTTCTTGTTGCGCGAAGTCGAGAGTCGGAGAACCTGCGAGTACGGCAAAAGCTGGTGGTAGCCAAGCCAACAGGGAACACTTGGAGATGAACGAAAGTCCGCGATGCCTGTATGAGTCTATCGGCGGTGCGGCCATCGTGCGCCGGCTTGTGGAAGCGTTCTATGACATCGTAGAAAATGAACCGGCGGGCCAGGAACTCATGCTGCTTCATATGCGCGGCCACGGCATCGCCCACTCGCGCGTGGAACAGTTCAATTTCCTTTGCGGATTTCTTGGCGGGCCGCGCCTTTATGAAGAACGGCATGGCCATGCGAGCCTTCGACAAATGCATGAGCATGTCGAAATTGACAAACGTGCGCGCGACGCATGGCTCGCCTGCATGGCAGTGGCGATTGACCGAGCGGAACTTCCGCCCGACGCCGGTGCGGAAGTGATGCACCACTTCGAGCGCGTGACAGAAATCCTGATCAACAAGCACTGACCAGCCGGGCGCCCGTTCGGGCCGATCCCGATCGATGTTCGCAGCGAAGGCGTAGCGGCTCCCCAACGGATTTCGTCCCGTCCTCACGCCGGCTTGCGAAGCTCAATTCGAAATGCTTATCTCATCTTCCGCGCTCATTGCGAGGCTCGCGGCGTGAGGCTGTAATTCTTTCCTGCTCTTCTCGGAGAACGACGTTGAAAAAGACTTCCGATGCGACCGTGGACGAGGACGTCATGGGCAAATCGAAGACCGGCAAAAAGACAAAGCACAAGACGGACAAAGAAAAGGCCTTGAAGAAGGACCCGACCCTGGCGACAGTCTCAGGCGCACCGGTGGTGCGCAGTCTCGAGCAAGCAATAGGTAATCAGGTTCGCGACTATCGCAAATCGGCGAGCCTGACCGTGGCAGAGCTCGCGCGAGAGGCATCGATATCAGCTGGGATGCTTTCGAAGATCGAGAATGGGCAGATTTCGGCATCCTTGGGAACGCTTCAGGACATAGCGTCCGCACTCAATCTCCAACTAACCGATCTACTGAGTGCGCATGAGAAGAGTCGCGGCTGCTCGTTCGTACAGGCGGGCAGTGGGCTTGCCATCCGCCGACGTGGCACGAAGGTTGGCCATAACTATCAGCTGCTGGGCCAATCGGTTGGCGGCAATATCGCCTTCGAACCGTACTTGATCACGTTGGCGGACGACGCAGAGATTTATACCGAGTTCCGCCACGAAGGCAGTGAATTCATATATATGTTGACTGGTGAGGTGTCGTATTTTCACGGCGACCAAAGCTACCATTTGAGGCCTGGCGATAGCATGTTGTTCGACTCAGCCGAGCTGCATGGCCCGGGTGAACTCATCAAACGGCCCATCAGCTATTTGTCGATCATCGTCTACGAACGCTAGTGTTCCAACTTTGATACGTGGGTCCCGACCGGCAAATTGACCGCGACTCTGCCTTGGGGGGACCGCAGCGGCCCTGGCAATCACCATGCGAACAAGTCATTTGCTCGAGTGGATTCCCTGGCCGCATCGCCCACCGGGCATGAGAGATCAGCCGTTCCTTGCGCCGCAATAGGGCTCGCCATTCATAAGATGTCTTCGTGCGGCGGGGGCCGGTCTTTCTTGAGATCGTCCGAAACGCTTCCGTATGCAAAGAGACTTCACGACGGATCGCAGGGCTGACGTGTGGCGCACAGTGTTTGCCGCTGCGTTCGCGCTCGCGCTCTCCTCACTTCGTTTCGAAGAAGGCAGCGGCGCACACTGGTCGCGTGGTTCAACTCGGCATGCCCATCTGGCAACACCTCCGATAGGACTAAAGCGGACGACTTGAGCAACTCATCAGCATCCCAGACGTTTCTTTTTAGGAAACAATATTGACTGGAGGGCAAGTCGAGTGTAAGACTCTTTGCCGCACAAGAAACTCAAGAACATTTTTCGGGAGACCAAGGAATGCAGACGCCGGGAGACGATCCACGGATCGAAAAAATGTTCCGCAACGACAGCATCTGGGCCGTCGTCGCGGTGGCGGCCCTATGGGGCCTATATGGCTTTGTGCTCTACGAACTCATCGCAACAGCGCAGGTCGTGGACAGAGGAGTGCTGGCTGCGTTGATAGTCGGTGGCAGCCTCGTTGTGTTGTTCAACACGGCGTCGATTGCCGCGATGCTCAAGCACTATTCCGACGACAAGCAGCACATCTACGGGCTTGATGTGCACTACATCGATCTTGCCAGGAACGCGCGTGACGGTCAGCCGCTCGCGTCTTCCCAATCAGCTCACACAGCGTAAGGGAGCCCGCAATGTCTCGATCAAGATACGTGCCTCCGAAGCAATCGGCGATTGGGCAGTTCTTCGATTCGCTGCTTCTCCTGGCTCTTGTATTTGTCGCGCTCTTCCTTCCGCTTCATCTGAAGCTTGCGAGTGGCGGCAAGACGGATCTCAACTTTCCCGAGAAGACGTGGTCCGCCATGGGGCAGAACGAAACAATGGCGCACGGCTGGGAGAAGCTCGGCATGAGTGCGGAGCAAGCCAGCACGATTATCGCATCACGCTTTGATTACACCTTCAGTCTGCTCGGCTTCATTGTAACGGCGCTCGTGGTCGTCGCCTACTTCTACATTGTCGTTCACTACTCGAAGATCGAGTACAAAGAGGTCATTTCCGAACGCTTCGGGGACCGGGGAGGCAGCAGATGAGTACAACTCTGAACGCATTCACGCTTCTGGAGTTCGCCGCCTGGTTGATTTCGGCGCTTCTCGGGCTTTGGATGTTTGTCGATCTCATCAGGACAAATCGAAACTATTCAGATGATGTCCTGCTTTCCTCGAAGGAAGGTGAAATCGACGACGCACTCGTGATTGATCCGCCGCATCAGGGAGGGCATCTATGACCCAGTATACGGCAGTACATGGCGAGAAGATCTCGCTCCTGCGCGTGCTCGGCCCTGGCCATGTCTGGGCATTGGGTGTCGGCATCGTTCTGGTTGGCGAGTACATGGGCTGGAACTTTGCGGTCGGCAAGGGCGGTGCTATCGCCGCACTCATTGCCTGTTGGTTTGCAGGTTTGCTCTACACGTGCGTGGCCATGATCGACTCTGAAGTGACGTCGACTGTTGCCGCGGCCGGTGGTCAATATGCACAGGCCAAACACATTGTGGGACCGCTCATGGCGTTCAACGTGGGGCTGTTTCTGGTCTTTGCCTACACCATGCTCGAGGCGGCAAACGCGATCACGCTAGGCTACCTGGTGCAGGTGGTCGGTGGAATGGCGGGCTTCGAAGGTGTGAGCGACAAGCCGTTCATCGTTCTAGCCATCATGTTTCTGGCCTGGCTCAACTATCGCGGCGTTTATGCGACGCTGACGTTCAATCTCGTCATCACAGCCGTGGCGTTCATTGCGATCATCGTTCTGTTCACTGCGACAAAGCCGTGGTCGGGCGAGATACTGCGACATGGTGAGCTGCTGAATGGTCTTCCGTATGGGTGGCTGGGCGTTATCGCCTCTCTGCACTTCGGGCTCTGGTATTATCTCGGTATAGAAGGAACGTGCCAAGCCGCAGAAGAGGTGCGTTCGCCAGCCCGCTCGCTGCCTCTCGGAACCATGCTCGGCATGATCACTCTGCTGCTGGCGGCAACCATGACATGGTATGTCTGCGTTGGTCTCATGCCCTGGGAATACCTTGGACAGGCGACAACTCCCCTGTTCGATGCAGCCCGCATGACGGGATCCATGCCGCTGATGGTTCTGTTGTTCGTTGGGACGATCTTCTCAACCCTCGCATCGGCAAACGGGTGCATCAATGATGCGTCGCGTGCCTGGTTCTCCATGGGGCGCGATCAATATCTTCCGGCATGGTTCGGGGCGGTACATCCCAAGAACAGGACGCCGTTCCGCGCCATCGTGTTCCTGGTTCCGGTTGCGCTGATCTTTGCGTACTTCGCACCGCTGGATCAGGTGATCACCTTCTCGATCCTGTCGGGGCTTCTCGGCTACACGTATATGTCCTTCAATATCGCGATGTTCCGCAAGAAGTGGCCGCTTGGAACGATTCAGCGCGGCTATGTCCATCCGTTCCATCCAATCCCGGCGCTCGTGCTGCTGGCGCTGTGTTCGGTGACCTACTTCGCGGTGTTCCTCGGCTATGGGACGCAGCTTCTGGCGATGATGGCATTTTATATCATCGCGTCACTCTGGTTCCACTTCCATCGGTACAAATACGTGCGCCGCGGTGACCAGTTCACCATGCCGTGGCCGCGACCGGTTGGGTACTGAAGACGAGCATGTTCGCGAACGCGGTGCAGCCCGGGTGAATTTTGACTGCGGCTGCACCGCAACGATCAGGAGCACGTTGTCGACCAAGCATGATTGGAGCGTTCCGTGTCCTCAATCCTTATCGGACTGACCACTCTCGCTGCTGCCGGATTGACCACGGCGATTGCCGTGCGTGATCATCGGCTGGCGCACTTCAGACGTCTTGGGCTTTTCGATCGATGCCTCGACACATGCGACGGCGCTTCGATAAGCCTCGACGAGACTGGTTATCCGCGTCTTGTGGCGAGCCATCGCGGTTGTGAACTGCAGGCCGAGCTGATCCCAGACACTATGACCATGCGCAGGCTGCCGCAGCTGTGGCTCTCCGTCACTCATATGGTAGCAGCTCCGGGTCGAGCGGAATTTGCTCTGCTGAACCGGCCGTCGGGTAACGACTACTTTTCCATGACGAACCGCTTTGGCGTGCCGCTGGATATACCGCTCGGGATGCCTCATGAGATCCTGGCGCGCGGTGCCGGAAACCTGTCGCAAGCGCTCCTTGATCGAGGCGCTGCGCCGCTGGGGCGGATCTTCGCCGATCCGCGTGTGAAGGAGATTGCGGTGACGGATAGGGGGGTGAGAATCATCATTCAAAATGCGCAAGGCCGATATGGTGAGCATCTGTTGCTGCGACAGGCTGCGTTTGACAATCCAGTGGTTGCACCAGACTTGCTGCTGACCGTCGTCGGACACATCGATTCGCTCCATTCCGCGCTTCGAGAGGAGATGCATGAGGAGGCCGCATGAGCGAGCGTCCCCCGATCAACCCTTATCTTGTGTTGGCAATTGCCGTGCTTCTGCCTGGTGGCGGCCATGTTGCAATGGGTCTACAGCAGAGGGGGCTGGTGTTTGCCTTCTTTTCGGTGCTGCTTGCGTTCCTGAGTTGGCATACGACCACCCCGGACATCTCATTCGTGGGACGGGCTGCTGGCGGGCTTTTCGTCTGGGCGCTTTCGGTCCCGGATGCCTATCGCATCGCGCGTGTCCGCTATGAGCGCTGGCGCTATAGTGCAGGCTAGATTTTTTGGTTCGTGTTCTGGGTTCACTCACGTTTGACGACCTTTGCCCGGGCAACAAACGTGAGATCCAGAACACTCGATCGTGAGCATGCTTCATGGAACCATGAGCGCCATCCAATCCATTCTATCGAACATTTTTTTTACGCTGAACAGCGGTGCACTTCGGTTCAAGCAGCCCCAATGCGGCGTGCATCATAGATGCGAGCAGCTCTGGCTATTGCCTCGTTCAACATCAACAGCGGTTGCGATTCTCGCTCAGCTTCGCAAGACAGTGTCAGTTGAGCAGGTCAGATCTCGCCCTTCAGTCCTTTCTCGAAGTACTTGTGGACGATCTTGTCTTGATTCTCGAGCAGCCAGTCAATCGAAGGCGCAAAGGCCATGGCTTTCTCAATCGCCAGTGTCGTGGCTTTGCGATGGATGTCGAAGAGAACCTTGTGATCCAGCGTCTCCGCGTCAGCGACGGACGGGTTGAGCCAGAGAGACACAATTATTCCGACGTCATTGACGATAGGCTTGGGAATAATGTCTGCGCGAACCGCATCAAGGACACCCATGGCCGTGGCATATTGGACGGTACCCATCAGAATGTTCGTGTAGCGTTCGCTGGTGACGGTGACCTTGCTGACGCAAAGGGTCGGTGGGCGCACCATGACATCGGTGTTGAGCAATGCGAGGACGCGACTGTGGCCACTTATCTGGTTTCCCAGCATCGTCGCGAATGCCGTGCCAAAGGGTCCATTGAGATCGCCGATCACGACTTCGGGCTCTGCGGCCGTACCAGGAGGCCCGCCGCCTACGAGGGCCTCTCCGACACGGATTCCAATTCGTTCTGTCATTGTTGTCACTCATTTCTCTTGGCTGGGACACGTTGCACGCGTGAGGACCGCCGCAACAAAAGCAGAGCAAGCAGGTCTAGCTTTTGTTCGTGTTCACAAATGGCTTTGCGACGGTGTCCTTGATGATCGACAGCCCCTGGAAGCCGGTTCAACGACGAAATCCATCCAGCAGGGAAGATCGGTTGTAGTTGGATTTCTGCGTGGCTCGGCAAGCCCTTTCCAAGTGGACCCTCTTCGGCTCCAGGACCTCCTGGGGTTGTAGTCGGCCGGGGTAGGGATGATTGAATCGGAAATTGGCGCTCATGCGTGAACGAACTCGGCCGCCGCGTGCTGGATCCAGTCAGCAAAGCTGTCAGCAAAACTGCGGAACATCGTAATCTCGAAAGTTGGGGCTTCGTCGATCTGCCAAATCGTGGCCCCGATGTGGCTTGCGTGCGTGATCGCAACGTCATTCAGCTGGAAGTTGGGTGGAGCAAAGTCTATCTGGAAGCCCTTCATGAGCACTTGCCGGGCGTACTCGCCCGAGACGCTCATCAGCGCGCGCCCATCGGATTGATCAACGACGGTCGCAAGTCCCGATACGATCGGCTCCAGTTCCTTCTCAAGGTCGCGGCCGGTTTCCCGGGCTGCAATCGCTATCCACTGATCGGGTCCTGCCCAAGCAAAGGCGATGCGATCGCCTGCAATTCGCCTGGGCCGACTTGGAAGGTCGATGGCGTAGGCCGCTTTGATGGCAGCCCGCATCGCTGCGGCCTTTCCCCGCAAAGCAGCAAGACCTGCGATCGTCAGGTCATCGCGTGTTTCGATTCGGATCCCCGCACATTGCAAGGGTGTCCAGTTGGTGAATGCGGACTGTTCCGCCAAGCTCTCACTAGCCACGTAACCTCTCCCCTTCTGGATCTATGAACACGGATGGAACGACCTCGACGAGGACGTCTTCGGAACGCACGGGATCGTAGGCCCGCATGATTTCACCAATGCGCTCCGGGCCGCGCTTCAAGAGACCAAGACCGATCCAGTGGCCAAGCTCGGGAGAGTAGGCAACAGACGTCATGTGGCCGTGGTCGTTGGCCGCGTTGGCATCGCAATCGCGCGGGATGAAATGGGCGCCAGAACGAAGGCGGTTTGCGCGGTCGAGGGGCCGGAAGCCTACGAGTGTGGGCCGATCAATGTCGATGAGGCCCGGTCGTTTGCCGAGCACGCGGCCGATGAAATCCTTCTTCTTTTGGGAGACCATTCCGCCCAAGCCCACATCGTGCGGGGTGGTCGTGCCGTTGAGTTCGGGACCGCTGATATGTCCTTTCTCGATGCGCAAGACGCCGAGTGCTTCTGTGCCGTACGCGCAGACGCCAAATTCCTCGCCAGCTTGCATGAGACGACGAATGAGGGCGTTACCATAACGTGTCGGCACGCCCAGTTCGTAGGCCCGCTCGCCGGAGAAGGACAGGCGGTAGAGACGCGCCTTGATGCCGCCACAGACGGTCAGTTTGCCAACGCTCATGTACGGGAAGGCATCATCAGAAATGTCAAATGACGGATCGATGATCTTCTTCAGAAGGTCGCGAGACTTCGGCCCGGCTATGGCGTACTGCGCCCATTGCTCTGTCGCCGAACTCAGCTGTACATCGAGGTCGGGCCACAGCCACTGCAGGCAGAGCTGCATGTGCTGGTAGACCTTCGCTGCATTGGCCGTCGTCGTGGTGACGAAGTAGTGGTTTTCGCCAAGGCGGGCCACCGTGCCGTCATCCATGAGGATACCGTCCTCGCGGAGCATGCCGCCGTAGCGAGCCCGGCCAACCTTGATGGTCTTCATGCCATTCATGTAGACGCGGTCAAGGAATTCGGTTGCATCGGGTCCCTGTACATCAATCTTTCCAAGGCTAGAAACGTCGCAAATGCCAACGGCCTTGCGCACGGTCTCGACCTCCCGCGTGACTGTGTCCATGATGGTTCGCTCACCCGCCCGGGGGTAGTGGCTGGGACGTAGCCACAATCCGGCTTCGACGAATTCCCCGCCTTGCTCCTTTGACCAGGCATAGGAGGGTGGCAGCCGTGCGGGCTTGAAAGATTTGCCGCGATGGTGACCCGCGAACGCGCCCAGAGCCACAGGCGTGTATGGGGGACGTGCGGTTGTGATGCCTGTTTGGGGTATCGATTTGCCAGTGAGGCCGGCGAGGATTGCCAGGCCATTGACGTTGGCGGTCTTGCCCTGGTCGGTTGCCATCCCCAGCGTCGTGTAGCGCTTCAAGTGCTCTACGGCGCGGAATCCTTCACGCTCCGCCAGCACGATATCGGAGACCGCCACGTCGTTCTGGAAGTCGACAAAGGCTTTGTGCTTCGACGTGGTGACGTGCCAAAATGGCGTGATTTCGGTGGCCTCTTCTTCGGCAACGGGCACATCCGTACGACTCGCAGTAAAGCCCGCGGCGGTTGCGGCAGCTGCGCCGGCGCGCGCTCCTCCAGAAAGGCAGTCCCGCAAGGAGAATGCGCCGGAGGCGGTGCCTGCAACGCTCATTCCCTTTGGCAATGGACCCGGCACGAACGCTGAAAGCGAATCGTCCCACTGAGGCCGACCGTTCAGGTGTGTGGTGATCTGGATGTTGGGGTTCCAGCCACCAGAGATGGCAATGAGGTCGCAGTTGAGTTCAAACGGAGTTTCCTGGTGTGGTTCAATGCGGACTTTCCGGACACCCAATCGACCCTCGGCATCGGCAATGGCGCCATTTACGATGCGGATGGCAAGTCTGTCCGCCAATGCACGAATGGATGTGGGCGTCGATCTTCGCGTGTCGACGAGTGCTGCGATCTCGACACCCGCAGCCGCGAGGTCAGCGATCGTTGAAGCGCCGTCGTCGTTGTTTGTAAACACGACGGCGCGCCTGCCCGGCGCAACGCCGAAGCGATTGATGTAGGTCCGGACGGCTCCGGCAAGCATGACGCCGGGACGATCGTTGTTGCCAAATGCGATCGGACGTTCCGTGCCGCCCGCTGCAACGACCGTCTGCTTGGCCACGATGCGCCAGATGCGTTGCCGGGGTTGGTGCTGTGGCGGTACCGCGAAATGATCCGCGACGCGTTCAACGGCGCCGAAGGTGCCTGAATCATAGGCGCCGAATATCGTCGTGCGCGGCATCAACTTGACGTTGGGCATGGACTGGAGTTCGGCGATTACGCCGTTGCTCCAGGCAACCCCATCAGTTCCCGAGACGACCTTCCTGTCTGCCAAGAGGCGGCCACCAAATGCAAAATTCTCGTCGGCAAGGATGACGCGGGCATTTGCGCGCGCCGCAGCCAGCGCCGCCATAAGGCCGGCGGGGCCAGCGCCGATGACGAGAACGTCGCAAAAGGCGGTCGCCTTCTCGTAGCTATCAGGATCGGCGCTCTCCGCGGCGCGACCGAGGCCCGCGGCGCGGCGGATCATAGGTTCATAGACCTTCTCCCAGAACGCGGCCGGCCACATGAACGTCTTATAGTAGAAGCCGGCGACGAACACCGGTGCGAGGATGTTGTTGACCGACATTATGTCGAATGCGAGCGACGGCCAGCGGTTCTGGCTATCGGCTACCAAGCCGTCATACAACTCGATTGTGGTCGCGCGCGTGTTGGGTTCACGCCGCGCGCCGGTTCGCAGCTCGACGATCGCATTAGGCTCTTCCGAACCAGAAGTCAGGATCCCGCGCGGACGGTGATATTTGAATGATCGTCCAACCAGCTGCACGCCGTTGGCGAGAAGCGCAGACGCAAGTGTGTCACCTGCGTAACCGATGTAGGCCTTGCCATCGAACCTGAAATCGAGTGCGGCGCCGCGGTCGATCAGACCGCCATTCTTCAAACGGAATTCTTGCGAGGCCGAGGTCATGACGCAATTTCCTCAAGTGGTTCCGGTCGCGCACGCGCAACGTCACGAGCGAGTTTGACTTCGGAGATCTCATGCGTTCGGGTGTCGCGCGTGACGACAAGCCAGGCATGACAGCCGGCATTGTGGAACCACAGTTCCTGGTGTAGCCCGCAGATATTACGGCGCACATAGCCGTAAGCGTAGAAGGCTTCGTCGGCGTCCGCGCATTCGGGTTCGGGCCGAGCGTTGCTCGCATCGCCATGATACAGGAACTCATCGAGACTGCGTTCGCCGCAGTGGGGGCAAGTAATGCGCATCGGATTGTCCTCTCAGTGCAAACCGGGGTGGTTGCCCATGCCTTTTTCGTCGATCATGTGCCCGGTGCGGAAGCGGTCGAGCCGGTAGGCGCGGGCGACGTCATGCGGTTCATCCCGTGCCAGGAGGTGCGCGAAACACATGCCTGCGGCTGGGGTCGCCTTGAAGCCGCCATAGCACCAGCCGCCATTGAAATAGAGGCCCTTGACCGGTGTGCGATCGATGATCGGCGAGCCATCCATAGACATGTCCATGATGCCTCCCCACGACCGCAACATGCGGACGCGACCGATACGAGGCATCAGCGCCATACCCCCCTCCAAGACATCCTCGACAACCGGCATGTTGCCGCGCTGTGCATATGAATTGTATCCGTCGAGATCTCCTCCGAAGACGAGACCGCCCTTGTCGGACTGGCTGATGTAGAAGTGTCCAGCTCCGAAGGTGACAACGCCGTCGATCAGCGGCTTGATGCTTTCGCTGACAAACGCCTGCAAGACGTGACTCTCGATCGGCAACATGAGTCCGGCCATGGCGGCAACCCGGGAGGAGTTGCCGGCGCAGGACAGACCGACCTTGGTCGCGCCGATGAAGCCGCGGCTGGTTTCGACGCCCTTCACGCGACCCTTTTCGATCCTAATTCCCGTCATTTCACAGTTCTGGATGATGTCGACGCCGTGCATGTCGGCGCCTCGCGCGTAACCCCAGGCCACGGCGTCGTGGCGCACAGTACCGCCGCGTCGCTGAAGGAGCCCTCCCTTGATGGGAAATCGTGCGTCGTCGAAATTAAGCCAGGGATACATGCGACGCACGGCTTCCTTGTCGAGAAGCTCCGCATCGACTCCGTGCAGTCGCATCGCGTTGCCTCGCCGAGCGAAGGCGTCTCGCTGGCCATCGGAGTGACACAGATTGAGGACGCCGCGCTGGGAGACCATTGCATTGTAATTGAGGTCCTGCTCCAGACCTTCCCATAGCTTCATGCTGAGTTCGTAGAACGGGATGTTGCCTGGCAGCATGTAATTCGAGCGGACGATGGTCGTGTTCCGGCCGACGTTGCCCGATCCGATCCATCCCTTCTCGACAACAGCGATGTTCCTGACACCGAAGTGCTTGGCCAGATAGAAGGCCGTTGCTAGCCCGTGCCCTCCTCCGCCGACGATCACGACGTCATAGGAAAGCTTTGGCGTGGCCTCGCGCCACGCCGGCCCCCAGCCGGTATGGCCGCGCAGCGCCTCCTTGAGTACACCAAAAATCGAATACTGCTGGGCCGTCATGTTCGCGCTCCTGCAAGGTGCGTTTCAGGGACCAGCTAACGCTTCGGAGCGATTGAAGGGAATATAAGTTTCCCTTATAGTGCGACAATGCATGACCCGACGACTGAGCTGCCGTTCGATCTAAGATCGTTTGAGATCTTTCTTGCCGTCTGCGACACGCAAAGCATGGCTGCGGCGGCTCGCGCGCTTCATATCAGCCAGCCAGCGGTGTCGTTGGCCATTGCGGAACTCGAACGCAAGACGGGGACCAGTCTTTTCGACCGGGCTGTGCGCCCGCTCGCGTTGACAGCGGCGGGCGGACTGCTGCGTCAGCGCGCGGCGGCTCTGATTGCGGACGCGCGCGAAATACCTTCGCTTTTGCGCGGCACAGTCCAGGGAAAAGTCCCATTGCTCCGGGTGGGCCTGGTCGACTCCCTGAGCCGCGCTCTGACTGTGGAAGTTGCACGATTTCTGGCCGAGCGTGCCGAGGCCGTTTCGGTACTCTCAGGGCTCACGGCCGCGCACGCGAGTGCCCTGCTAACGCGACGCCTGGACATCCTGGTTGGTGTCGACAATCTGGAAGAGACGCCGGGGCTGGAACGGTGGGAACTCATGAAGGAACCCTATGTGCTGGTGCTGCCGGCGAAATCCGGGACACTTCGGACGCTGACAGATTTCAAGCGCCTGGCGATGAAGATGCCGCTGATCCGCTTCAGTGCGCGGTCGCAAACCGGCGTCGAAATCGAACGCCATTTGCGCCGCCTTGGGATAGAGCTGCGGCAGTCGTTCGAGTTCGATACTCCTTTCGCTGTCGCTGCGATGGTGGCTGCCGGCGACGCGTTTGCGATCACAACACCGTTGTGCATTTTCGAAGCCCATATGCCGGGCGGAAGTCTGGTGGCAAGGCGGCTTCCCGGTCCGCAGATCTCGCGGACACTGACGTTGATTGCGCGGCAGAGGGAACTCGGCAATATCCCTCGGGATCTGGCAGCAGCAATGCGCAAGGCGTTGCAAGAGAAGAACTCTGCTTTCCGAGAGTTGTTGGATTGAAGATCATGCCTGGATGGGCGCGAGGGCTGGGCAAACAACACGACCGCCAGTCTCAGGTCAATGTTGTGCTTGCGGAACTGGAATTGGGAGAACCTGGCAGCGATCGTGCCGCTCCGAATGTCGGGGCCTCAAGGCCAGAACTCACTTCTTGATGTTCGTCTAGGCCTTCACGGTCTGGAAGCCCTATAAGTTGACCCGTCGTGGGGATTCGCTTCAAGGCTTGGTTCAAAGAATGGCTTGAGAAAGTATGGCAGTTCGATCGAGAAGCCCACTAAGTTCCGCTATCTCCATGGCCCTGCCAAATTTTGGGCTGGACGTCGAGAGGGACATAAAGATCGGTCTATTGGCTCCATTGACGGGGCCGCTCAAGTCATGGGCGGAGCCAGGGCTTGCGGGCTGCCAGATCTGGAAAGACAGGGTGAACCGGTCAGGAGGGCTAAAGGTCGGCAATCGGTTCCATCGTATTGAACTCGTCGCATTCGATACCCAGTTCAACCCGGAGCTTGCGCTTCGCGGGGCCCGCAAGCTCGTATCGGATGAGGGTGTCGCCTTTCTCCTGATGGTTGGCGGCAACGACATCACGCGACCGTTTCGCGAGTTCATCAACCAGCACCGGATGCTGGTGGCAACCCTATTGCCGAGCGATCTGACGCCAGATTCGCCAACGATCGTTGCCCCGAGCGAAGTGCATCCGATCTATAATGTAACAGGGGTCGACTGGTTGAGTCGCACTCAGCCAGGACTCAAGACGGCAGCACTTTGTGCCCAAGATGACATGCACGGGTTGCCTTCGATTGCCACATATCGCGCCGCATTCGAAGCTGCAGGAATTGAACTCGTTGCCGAGCACCTATTTCCAGTCCACACCACCGAGTTCGGTCCAATCGTCGAGGATCTGATTGCCGCAAATCCCGATATCTTATGCTGGGATACTGCATACGAACCCTTTGTTCACGCGTTGACCATCGAAGCTTTCAAGCGCGACTACAAGGGTCGCCTGCTGTCGTGCACATGCGACGGCTATCAGGAGCTGGTCGACCGGACAAGCGAGAGGTTCATGGAAGGCTTTGTTTTTCAGTTCCCCGATTTCGACGACCCCAAGCTCAATGATCCCGCAATCAACTTCCAAAATCCTTCTGAATTCTACGAGGAATTCTGCAGCCGCTACCCCGGCATGTGGAGCGCTGTATCGTGGGAGTATGCTTCGACGCTGGACCTTTGGAAATCCGCGGTGGAAGCGGCACGGACAATCGAGCCATTCGCCGTCCTGTCGATGATGAAGGTCGGTGGCGTGGGACGTCATGCTTTTGGTGAAGCAAGCTGGTGGGGTCGCGAGCTATTTGGCCTCGACAATGCGCTTGTAGGTTACTGGCCGGTCGTGACAATCCAGGGTGGGAAGGCGCGTATTGTGGAGTTCACCTCGATATTGAACTGGATCGACCAGCATGGCGATTTACTCGTAAAGCACATGCGCGGTCTTGGTCTGATGTGGGACCAACGCGAGCGCGTTCGTCTCAGTAACGCGTCGGCGTCCATTTGAGCCTAGATCGTGTTCATGTCTCATGGACGTATGGACACCTTCCGTGTCTTTGAATTGAGCATGTTCTTCACGCTGAATCGCTGCACACTTCAGCTGAACATGCTCTAGACCAGCGCTTCCTGCATGTTGGCGATGTGGATCTTCATCAAGGTTACTGCGCTTTCGGCGTCGCGAATCTCAAGTGCGTTAAAGAGCGAGCGAAACCGCTTCTGGTTGTCGCGGATGCGGTCTGGCGACAGCGACTGGCGCTTGATCGCGCACCACTGAGGTTGCCTGCGGACCTCGTCAATGATCGTATACATGCCGACCAGGAGCGGATTGTGCGTGCCCTCGGCGATTGTCATAAGGAATTTTTTCTCGAGCATCGCAAACTGATCGGCATCGGTGACGATTCTTTCCATGTCCTCTAGTAGGCCACGCAAGCGCCCGATATCACGTGAGGACATGTTGAGAGTTGCCAACCTCACAATCTCCGGTTCCAGGATGGAGCAGGCGATGTTGAGCTCGAAGGGAGACGCGGATTCTGCGATAGCAGGAACATCGATGGATCCGGGCGCCGGTTGTCGAGGCGCTAACGGTGTGGAATTTGGCTTACGGTAGGTAACAAAAGTTCCGCTTCCAACACGCCGTGTCAAAACCCCATAGTTTTCCAAAAAGTCGAGCGCCTGTCGAATAGGTGTCCGCGTTTCCTGGAATTCGTCCGCAAGTTCCCTTTCGGTTGGGATTCTCGTGGCGAATGGATAGCGGCCCGTGGCGATGCGGTGGAATATCTCGTTGGCGATTTCCATTACCCGCTCCTTGACGAGTGGGTGGTTTCTGGTGTCCAGCTGCCAGGGTGCAAGGTCCATCTTCAGTCTCGTCTGTTCGTGGGATGTCGATACGTATCGTCGGGGTAAGCTCGGACAATACTGGTCGCGAGTGCGTTGAGATGAATGGCGGCGAGTAGATCGCGGTGAGGGGGCCAAGCGGCGTTGGCAACAGAAGGCCAGCGTGCGGTGATCGGCTTGGCCCAAAGCCGCCCGCCTTCATGCTTCGGACCGGTGAGCAGCGGTTCCGCACCCGAGAGCTTCGCCTTCAAGATTCGGAGTTCCTTGATCTCCGACGCGGTCTCCCCAAAGGCACGCCGGATCTTGTCGATGGCATCATCAAGCACGCCGCCCGATGGGGTGGGGTCCGATAGGCGCCGCTCGGCTACCAGGAGATTTACGGATGAGATAGCCGCTGCCGCGGCATGGAGGTCCCGGAGTCGGCCTTTTCGAATCTTGGTCATGGCATCGGCATGCTTGCTCGCAAGCATCAGGTGAAAAACAGAGGCGCGACCTGCAATCGGGATCTCCATCTCGCTAATTGCACTATACAGGCCGGACCACAGTTGTCCGGCCTGCGTGAAAAGGCGCGCCGCGGTCTCGAAATCACCGACAAGCAGGCATGCAAGACCATTGTTGTTGGCGGCTGTTGCGTGCCGCGGATCGTCAGTTGGCCAATTCGCCGCGGCGGCATTTGCATCGCGCAAGGCGATTGCTGCCTCAGAGACGCTCCCCGCCATGAGGAGCGCGAACGCGCCGGATGTCATCTCATCCCAGGAGCGCAAGGTGAGCGCTTGTCTCGGTAGGTGAAGCGCATCGCGGTTCAATTGAAACCTCGAAGGTGAAGGCAGCTTGCACATGCGAACGCGTACGAGTGGCGGTTGCTGCCAGACCGATCTGGCCGTCAACTGATCCAATATCAATCCACGCCACGGTAAAATCAACCAAAATAAACCAATATTATAAAAATACATATATAACAATATGTTAGTAGATTCAATCTCGACGATGTGCGGGATCAATCTTTGTATCAGCGCTATCTAATATGAAAAAAAGTTTCTCATCAGTAAAATTTTTAACTTGCATCCGCGACAATACAACCTATTCTGGTCAGCCATAGGCCAGATTGGTTTTAATTGGTTATATTAAGTCTGGTTTTGGTTTGGGCTCGGGTGGGTGCTTGGATCCCCTCGTCCGACCGCATCACCGCAGAGCCGCCACCCGTAGAAAGGCGGCCCGTGGTCTCGGGATCGAGAATGGTCCCGACCGCTTTCGAAATCAGGGATTGGATTTTTTCGGCAAGAGGAGACGCCAGATGCCCATCAGGTCAAGACATGGGGGGTTCAAATGACGGTTGCGACATCCGTGCAAATTCCAGCGGCTTCGGAGCCGGGAGAGCTCGTAAGAGCCATAGACTGGCGGGGTGCCTTCTGGGTCGCCAGTGGCGTGCCTGCACTGGTTCTATTTTCGATTGGCGGTATTGCCGGAACGGTTGGGCAGATTGCCTTCGCAGTCTGGGCGCTATCCATGGTGATGGGGTTCATCCAATCATTCACCTACGCCGAGATTGCGGGACTATTTCCGAACAAGTCCGGCGGAGCGTCGGTTTATGGCGCCGCAGCCTGGGTGCGGTACTCCAAATTTGTCGCGCCCCTATCCGTTTGGTGCAATTGGCTGGCATGGACGCCGGTGCTCGCGCTTGGATGTTCCATCGCTGCCGGATACATCCTCAATGCATTTGGTCCAATTCCGGCGCCAGATTCACCTGAGGTTCTTGCGTGGGTGCAAGCGCACGCTGCCGCCATCTCGGCAGACAGCTCGCGCGTCACAGCGTGGCTGGCGGCAAACGCGGGGCATACCGCAAACGACGCCATTGCAGCTCTTCTGGCGCAGGATGGGGTTGCCGCACTCACGCCGACGATTCGGACGTGGACGCTCTACTCGCAATCGCTTGGACCGGTGAGTTTCTCGCTCAATCTGGTCTTCTTCATTGGTGCTGCGCTCATGCTGATGACTTTCGCGTTTCAGCATCGGGGCATCCTTGGGACCGCCAACGTTCAGAAGTATATCGCCCTCCTCGTGATCATTCCGATGCTGATCGTCGGCATCGTTCCGATCCTGACCGGGCAGATCAATTGGAGCAACTATTCCCCGCTGGTTCCTCTGAAGGAGGCGGGGATCCCCGTTTCCGGTTCGTGGAATATCGGCGGATGGACGCTTGCTCTGGGCGGAATGTTCATCGCGGCCTGGTCGACGTACGCCTTCGAAACCGCAATCTGCTACACGAGCGAATTCAAGAATCCCAAGACGGATACGTTCAAGGCGATCTTCTATTCGGGCCTGCTCTGCCTGTGTCTCTACACGCTCGTGCCGTTCACATTCCAGGGCGTGCTTGGACTGAGCGGGATGCTGGCGGGTCCGATCGTGGATGGTTCAGGTGTCGCAGACGCCATGGCCAAGATGGTCGGTGGTTCGGGGTTTGTCACCAGCATCATGGTCATGCTCATGATCATGGCGCTTATCCTCTCGATCATGACGGCGATGGCTGGCTCTTCACGCACGCTCTACCAGGGTTCGGTGGATGGCTGGCTGCCGCGCTACCTGTCACGTACCAACGAGCATGGCGCGCCGACGGCTGCGATGTGGTCCGATCTCATCTTCAATCTGGGTCTGCTTGCGATTGCAGCCGCCGACGCCACGAGTTTCTTCTTCATCCTGGCGGTTTCCAACTGCTGCTACATCATCTTCAACTTCCTGAACCTGAATGCCGGTTGGATTCACCGCATTGATAGCGGTCACGTCGAGCGTCCCTGGCGTGCGCCCAACGTGCTGCTCGGACTTGGCATCGTGCTCGCCTTCGCGAATGCAGTTTTCCTCGGTGCTGGCGCGAAGGTGTGGAATCCAATCGCGCTGTGGGCCGGGCTTGGAGCCGCGTTCCTCATTATCCCTGTGTTCGTCTATCGCCACTACGTCCAGGACAAGGGCCAGTTTCCGGAGCGCATGCTCTCGGATCTGCACATCGACATCAACGATATCAGTCACCGTAAGGCGGGAGTACTGCCCTACGTGACCCTTATCGCAGGCGTCGCCGTCGTGTTGCTCGCGAACTGGTTTTTCCAGCTCCCGGGCTGAACGCCGCGGGATGACGGCGTGCTTCACGCCGTCATCCGGCCAACTGCTTCGCTCGCGTGATGGTGTGCGAGATCGCCAAGGGCTGATGAAAGAGTCAACGCGACACGTAATATTTGGAGGATGAAATGCTCGTCCAGGGAATCAAGAGCAGGCCTCAATATGAAGGCTTGCGCCCCGACAACCACGCATCCAACCACATCATTGTCGCTGATAGCGAAGGTGCGCAGGCTGTGCTCGACATGCTTGCTCTGATGGACAGGCCGCTCAAAGGCTGCGCGACGATCATCTATGCGAAAGCAGGCTTTGATGAGGACAGGTACGAGGTTGAACTCTATCGGTCGCCGGTCAATCGCATGCATGTCTGTCCGTCACTCGCTACAGCGATCAAGAAGCTTGATGCAATCCTGGCGGGCACAAAGATGGGGACACGAATATACGCAGCGGGAACCGAGACGCTGATCGGTCTCGTTGTGCAGCTCGCGCAGGCTACCGGATTGGATGCGCGCTCAGTGATTACCGAGCATCGTGGATCGCTCGCCCGCCGAGTCCAGTGCGTCCACTGCAAAGGTTTCACGAATAACGTCACCACCAACATCGTCGAATGCAGCCACTGTGGGGAGAAGCTGCTTGTGCGAGATCACTATTCTCGGCGCATCGGTGCATTCATGGGTGTGTGCGCAAACGCGGAAGATCCAAGCGATCTGCCCGCGATCGAGGAGGTGTTCCAATGAGCGGCGCGGACATTGCGGTGCGGGTGGCAGAGATCCAGACCGTAGCAGAAAGAGTAAAGCGGGTGCGATTGGTGCGCAACGACGGCGGTCATCTACCGACCTTCTCGGCTGGGTCGCATATCGTCGTGGCCTTTCAGGATGGCAGAAGATCGATCAAGAACCCCTATTCGTTGATGGGATCGTTGAGCGATACATCGGGTTATGAGATTTCGGTGCTCAAGGTCGATAGCTCGACCGGCGGATCGCGCTACGTGCACGACCGATTGTATGAGGGCGCCACGGTTACGATCAGTCATCCATTCAATCTCTTCCAGCTCGACATGCGAGCGCGCAAACATCTGTTGATTGCAGGTGGCATTGGCATCACGCCGATAATGACGATGGCCGAACAACTGGCTCGCCTCGAAATTCCATTCGAGGTTCACTATTCGACGAGGACAGTGGCGTCGGGCGCTTACGTCGGCGAGCTTCGCAAGAGGCATGGTCACAAGTTCCACTACTATCAGACGGTCGCCGGCTCCCGGATCGATCTGCCCAGTCTCTTGTCGCGCCAGCCTCTGGGAACGCACCTCTATGTCTGTGGACCGCAGGGGATGATCGATTCTGTGCTGAAGATCGGCGAAGAGGCCGGCTGGCCAAGCCAGCACCTTCACGCAGAGCGGTTCACGACGCCAAAAGGCGGTTCTCCGTTCACCGTCGAACTCGCGCGCTCAAAACGCAAAATTCATGTCCGAGAGGATGAGACGGTGCTCCAGGCGCTGGAGGCCGCAGGCGTTGAGCCGCCGTTCCTGTGCCGCGGCGGAGCGTGTGGCCAGTGTGAGACCGGTGTCATTTCTTGCGATGGCGAGCTCCAGCACCACGATCACTACCTTAGCGATGAGGAGAAGGCATCTGGGAAAAAGGTGATGATCTGCGTCTCGCGGCTTAAAGGGTCGCGACTGACATTGGATCTCTGATCGAAGAAACAGTTGGACCCCAAGGGAGGAATCCATGAACCAGGTATTTCGCAACGAGACATTTCGTGACGACTTCACATTCACGAACAGCCCCGCCTCCGTGCGGCGATTTCCCTTCCCGTTCTGGGAAGACAAATACATGTACTCGGTGAATATCGAGCCTCACACCGAAGGACCAGATGGTTCGGTCTTCCAGTTTCCGATCGATATCGATGAGCACTACGTCTCGGACATGAAGGACCGAGCACTCGTGCTGTCGGAAGATCCGCTGCGGTGCCAAGCGCTTCCGCACATGATGCTTGCCCAATGGGACTTTCTCGAACTCGTCATGACATCGCTGGCGCGCGATTATCCTCAGTGGTTCTCGCTCAAGCGCGACGGTCTCAACTGGCACTGGATCAATAAGCCGCTTCAGATCGATCAACGCTTCATTTTTGGCGAACCTGACACGCTGCCAATGGGGCCGATGGAGTTTGTCGCACGTCAGTGCCAGGGAGATTTCACACTGTGCGATCAGCGTGACAACAATCTCTGGCTGGACGCAGGCATCGCCACTACGCAAGCGGATTGGTCGCTGGATTTCGATGTCGGCATGAACTTCATGGAGTGGCACGGTCCTGTCCCGCTAGCGCACGAGGCGCGAGTCTTCGAGCGCGCGTTGAAGTTTCTCATCAACATGAGGCAGGGCAGCCCCGTGCGGCGTCTGAACTGGACGATGACAGTTAACCCGCGGCTCGATACGAGTCCAGAGAACTACAACAGATGGGGTCGCGACCGGTCGACGGTCACACCTTCAAACGTCGGGAGCAAGCTCCACCTGCGTGTCGAACTGCAGGCCTTGTGGAGATTGCCGAGGTCGAATGCAATCCTGTTCTCGATCCGCTGCTATCTCATCTCGCTCGAGCAATTGGTAACGGTTCCCAAATGGGCTCGCCGGATGCATCGGGTCTTGCGGACGTTGCCAGCTGAACTCATCGACTACAAGGGAATCACGCGTTACCGCGATGTGGCCCTCGACTATCTGGCGCGTCGCGACGACGGACTGCCGACGACGCCGGGCGGCAGTCCTGAGTAGGCAGCATTCGAGATCGGTACGGATGCCGCGACGCAGCGCATCGAACCGCTGACCACACGTGACTATGCAAAACTCCAACCAAGCGCACAGGGATTAGAGAAATGGCAATGCCAGCCCACAAAAAAAAGGAATTTTCCAGGCAGTCCGAGTTGAATGAGCGCCATCGCGCCCTCGGCTCCGATCTCAGCACTGCGTGGAACGACATGCCGATACCGCAGTGCTATGCCTCAAATGCCTATGACGAGATCGCTACGACTCGCTATCGCGCAGGGCTCATAGATGTATCCGGACTGCGGATCATCAACGTTTCTGGACCGCAAGCGACGGAATTTCTCGACTACCTGCTGACCACTGACATCACCCAGATGAAAGCAGGGCAGTCCCATATCTCAAATATAGTTGATGAGAACGGATCACTGATCGACGATGTTCTTGTGTACTGCGATGGGCCAAATCGCTTCCGCGTATCACACGGGGGCGGAAGTCTCGAGGAAGCGTTCAGCGAGTTTGCACCGCGCTACGATGTTGAATGGCATCGCGACGACGACGTACACATCCTCTCTTTGCAGGGACCTTTATCGCGCGAGGTTCTGCAACCTCACACAAGGCTCGATCTGAAGTCGGTCGCCTATTTCACGCACAAGGAAGCCGAAATGTTCGGCCGACGGGTTTCGTTTGCGCGCGGCGGATATTCTGGCGAGATGGGATACGAGGTCTTCTGTGCGAGACGCGACGCAGTTGCCATCTGGGACGCGATTCTTGAGGCCGGGAAAGGTTCTGGCGTAACGCCTGTGTCATGGGATTGCCTCGACATCGGACGTGTGGAAGCCGGCCTCTTGTTCTTCCCCTTCGACATGCCGCATGGGGATACGAGTCCGTGGGAAGTCAGGGCCGATTGGACGGTTGATCTCAACAAGCGAGATTTCAGAGGCAGGACGGCGCTTGTTGCGCGCAAGGGTAAGGAGCGCTCATTTATCTCCGGTATCGAGGTCGACGCTAGCGCAGCAGTAACACCTCTTGCGAAGATCTTTGTCGGTGGTCGCGAGGTGGGCGTAGTGACGAGCACCACCTTCAGCCAGCACCTCATGAAATCTTTGGCAATGGCACAGCTGACACCAGCCTGCACCATGCTGGGAACCGCCGTCGAGATCCATGATGGCGATCAAGTCTATAATGGCACCGTTGTGCGGATGCCGTTCTATGATCCGCTGCGGCTCAGGACGCATCCACTCGCCGAGCGATAAGTTGGAATTGGGTTTCAATCTGCCTGCGTTCCTCCTTCAGGCAAATCCTGAGGCATGGAGCCGACCGAATGCTCGGTTGTCTCCATGCCGCTTTTCGTTGGGTTAAGCACCATTGGGCTTGGTTGGATTGTCCAGCAGTCCCCTCAGTCTGGGCCACTCATTTGAGGTTTCTCCAATATCGTCTCTGGTGCCGGCGGGCGCATCCCGAGTGCGCGATGCGGGCGGACGCGACCGCTAGCGGAGTTGAGTGCCCATCCCGCCATCTGTCCCGGCAGACCGAACCGCGGGTCGGTAACTCGCCCCGATGTATTGAGCAGCACAGCGGTCGGCCGGTTGCTGCAAGACTAGCCGACGAGACGCGCGCGCACGTTCCGCTGGTGCAACCGCGCGGACTCGGTGTTTCGATGCTGGTGTCACCAACTCTCGTTGGAATTGCAGACTGCCTTCGAACTCGATAGTCTGATACGGGAAACGGAAATTCTCGGGTAGCCTATGTCCGGTTCGCAAGAGTCGTCTCTACTCAGCAGCTACGATCCTGGCGAGTACTACTGTGAACTTAGTGGACACGCCAGTCGTTCATATGCGAAGGAAATCTTCCGGCGGTTGAGTGCGCTCGACATGGCCGGACTTCGTCGACGGTCGAAAGATGCAGAGCGAGAGCTGCTCAATCTAGGCATCACTTTCACAGTCTACACCGACCGGGACTCGATAGATCGCATCCTGCCGTTTGACGTTATCCCACGTATCATAACCGGTAAGGACTGGCAGCACATCGAGGCAGGCGTGAAGCAGCGCGTGACTGCGATAAACCTGTTCCTCCATGATATTTATCATAAAGGTGAGATCCTTAGTGACGGCGTCATTCCGGCTGAGCTGGTCAAGACAAATCCCTACTATCGGGTAGAGATGGAAGGAGTCGATGTCCCTAACGGGACCTATGTTCACATCTGCGGGACTGACCTTGTTCGCAACAGCAAAGGCACATTCCAAGTCCTCGAAGACAATGCTCGCACACCCTCGGGTGTGTCGTATGTGATTGAGAACCGGCACCTCATGATGCGCGCGTTCCCCGATCTCGCGGACGGTATCCCAATTGCCGACGTTGACGAATATGGCGCGCAACTGATGTGCGCAATGCAGGACGTCGCACCACGCGGGATCGATAGTCCGAACGTGGTCCTGCTTTCGCCCGGCCGATTCAATTCGGCGTACTTCGAGCACGTATTTCTTGCGCGCGAGATGGGCGCGCAGCTCGTCGAAGGTCAGGATCTCGTCGTAGAAGACGACAAGGTGTTTGTGCTTACGACCGGCGGGCTGGAGCCCGTGCACGTAATTTACCGCAGAATTGACGACGATTTCATCGACCCTGAAGCATTCCGTCCGGATAGCATGCTGGGCGTTCCGGGACTGTTCAGGGCCTATCGCAAGGGCAACGTGACTCTGGCCAATGCGGTGGGTACGGGTGTTGCGGACGACAAAGCCGTGTACGCCTATATGCCACGGATAATCAAATACTACCTCGACCAAGATGCAATTCTCGAGAATGTGCCAACGAATATCTGCCGAGAGCCGGAGGGCCTCCGACGAACGCTAGATAACCTCGATAAACTCGTCACCAAACCTGTTGGTGAGTCTGGCGGCTACGGTGTTGTCATTGGTCCTCGTGCAACAAAACAGCAGCTGAGAGAACTGCGCAAAAAACTTGAGAAAGACCCCGCCAATTTTATCAGCCAGCCTGTTGTCGCATTGTCGGTCTGCCCAACGCTTGCCAGGCATTCTGTCGAGCCGCGGCACGTTGATCTGCGACCTTTCACGCTGACAGGAAAAAAGAGCTGGGTTCTTCCCGGCGGCTTGACTCGCGTCGCTCTCAAGCGCGGTTCATTGATTGTAAATTCGTCTCAGGGCGGTGGCTCGAAGGATACGTGGGTCCTTGTCTAAACTGGTTGCCAGATTTGCTGAGAATGTGTTCTGGGTCGGCCGGTACCTTGAGCGGGCTGAGAACCTGGCGCGTATTCTCGATATCAATGAAACCTACGCTCGAGACGATCCAGACGGTCCCGACTGGAAGCGGGTCTTAAGGCTCTATGCTGATCTGAAGCGATTTGAATCCGCGCACGGCGAGGCGAGCGCCCAGGCCGTATTGCACTACTATGTCATCGATCGCGATAATTCATCGTCGATCGTGAGTTGCATTATTGCGGCTCGCGAAAACGCCCGTTCGATCCGTCATTTGATAAGCACGGAGATGTGGACGCAGATCAATATTTTTCGTTCTGATATTGCTGGGCTTCAGAAGAAAGATGTGACAGTTGCAAATCTCTCCCGTGTCTCCAGAGACGTCATCGCCGGTTGCCAGCATTTCGAGGGGATTGCAGAAGGGACGTTTCTGCGGAGCGAGCCTTGGTGCTTCTATCAGCTTGGCAAGTACATCGAGCGTGCGGATCAAACAACTCGCATTCTCGACATTGGTTATGATCGCTTGTCTCCCGCTGACGAGAGTCCGGTTGCCTGGGTTCATTGGAATGTCCTCCTGCGATCCGTTTCAGGATATCATGCGTATCGCAGCCGACATCCGGGGGCATCGTCGCCACAAGACATCGCGGAGTTCCTTCTGTATGACGACGAGTTTCCCCGGGCGGTCGGATTGTGCCTCAATCGGATAACGAGCAGCCTGCGTGATCTTGCGCGGCGTCATGGGAGCGATCGTGGCGCTCGTGCCGAATTCGCTCGTCGGCAAATCGAAGCGATGCTGGAAGCCGGACCTGGCAAGAGCCTTACCTCCAGATCCCTTCACTCATATCTCGACAGGATACAATCTGCCCTCGCGAACATGTCAGGCGAGATTGGGAAATGCTATTTCCTTGGGAGGTAGCCGGCTGAGTGCCGCGCGTGCGAAGGTCTTTGAATGATGGCCATCGCTTTCACCAAGCCCGAGGCACTCGAATGGTTGTCCGAAAGCCTCCAACACGTGCCGCGAATTCTTGAGCTTGGCTCCTGGCGCCTAACGTCCTGGCGTGGTGCATGTCGTTGGTGGAAGACCGCTGCTCACTGCAGCCAAACATGCTCAAAGGACGTGACTATACAATGTGGCGCACGACATTGAAGCGCGCTGTCCCTAAGGTGTTGCAATGATGTGGGATGCAGGCGCTCACTGCATCCCACACGAGCACGTCGCCACGGGGAGTGGAAGGACGGTGCCCAAACCTTCGCGCCGCCGCCGGATCAGGCGACTGAGGAGGATCTTTCGGTGGCCACGGTCGAAACCGCCGCGATCGTCTTCAGGATCTGCGAAGCGATCTGGTATGGGTCGCCCTGGGAGTTGGGCCGACGATCCTCAAGGTATCCCTTGTAGCCGTTGTTGACGAAGCTGTGCGGGACGCGGATCGAGGCACCGCGGTCGGCGACGCCGTAGCTGAACTTGTTCCACGGTGCAGTCTCATGTTTGCCGGTCAGCCGCAGATGATTGTCCGGACCGTAGACGGCGATGTGATCTTCCAGATTGCGCTCGAAGGCTGCCATGAGTGCTTCGAAATATTCCTTGCCGCCTACCTCGCGCAGGTATTGCGTGGAGAAGTTGGCATGCATTCCTGAGCCATTCCAATCGGTGTCGCCAAGCGGCTTACAATGGAACTCGATGTCGATTCCGTATTTTTCCGTCAGTCGCAGCAGCAGGTAGCGGGCCATCCACATTTCGTCGGCCGCTTTTTTCGATCCCTTGCCGAAAACCTGGAACTCCCACTGGCCTTTGGCCACTTCGGCATTGATACCTTCGTGATTGATACCCGCTGTCAGACAGAGGTCGAGATGCTCCTCGACGATCTTGCGGGCAATGTCACCGACGTTCTTATAGCCAACTCCGGTGTAGTAGGGGCCCTGAGGTGCAGGATAGCCATGCGTGGGGAAGCCAATTGGGCGTCCATCCTTGTAGAAGAAGTATTCCTGTTCGAAGCCGAACCATGCCCCCGAATCGTCGAGGATAGTTGCGCGCTTATTGGAGGGATGTGGGGTCACGCCATCGGGCATCATGACTTCGCACATCACGAGCGCGCCATTGAGGCGTGCCGGGTCGGGATAGACGGCGACTGGCTTCAATACACAATCGGAACTGCTGCCCTCAGCCTGCATGGTCGAACTGCCGTCGAATCCCCACAAGGGAAGCTGATCCAAAGTCGGAAATGCTTCATAGGCTTTGATCTGGGTCTTGCCGCGCAGGTTGGGTACTGGTGTGTACCCATCAAGCCAGATGTATTCGAGCTTGTACTTCGTCATTTTTGAGGTCTCCGATGAAGTGTTCGGCATTGAAAAGGTCTGATCTGAGCTGACCGATGGCGGCGCAGTTGTTCGGCCCGCCACGGGAGCGGAATTGGCCGCTGCTGATTCAGCGCAGGATGAAGAATCGTTCGCGACGTCAGCGTCGGCGCTCGCTGAACCGTAGGGAGGCGCTGAGCTGGCTGCCTCAAGTTCATGGCTGACGAGAGGATCGGGAGGTGAGAGTGAAGACGGTGCCGGAGAGTGATCCGTTGAAGCGGGCGGTGGTGGGCGTAGCCAGTTTCCGAACCGTCTGAGCATCTGCGCTCCCTCGTGCGTGCAGCGAAACTTCTGCACCAGTGCTAGCAAATTGCGCATAGCATTATAAAGACGAAATATTGGGCAATTTCTGTTTTGTTTTTGTGCATTTAGCGAACGGTGATAGGGTCGCCAAAACGATATGAAACTATGGGCGTTTCGCTCGAAAGGTGGACGCTGGACGAGGTTGCCAATGAATAGCGCAGATCGCAAAGTGGCTAAGATTTACTCATTCCCGGTGAGGCCAAGAGCGCACTCGGTTGCAGTTCGCTTGGCGCGCCTGGAGGCTGAGGCCCGGCAGCGGGCAAACACGGATGTCGTGTATGGGGGCGCATGGTATCACGACGAAGCAATTGAAGCGGCGCGCGTGCAGCGGCGCAGCTAAGCGTCGAACCTGAGAGGAGCGTGGTGAAGCCCGATCACGTTCCGAAGACCGACCAGCCCATGCGTTGCGTCAGTTTTTCCAGTGCGATGCGTCCCAGATGCGAGTTGCCCGCGGCATCCAGCCCGGGCGACCATACGGCGATCGATGCGCGTCCCGGAACGATTGCCAAAATTCCTCCTCCAACGCCACTCTTGCCCGGCAGGCCAACGCGGAAAGCGAATTCGCCGGAACCGTCGTAGTGCCCGCAGGTAAGCATGATGGCGTTGATGCGTCTTGCGCGGTCGGGCCTGACGACGATTTCTCCAGTGTCGGGATTGCGTCCGCCATAGGCGAGGAAACGGCCGGCCTTGGCCAGCTGAACGCATGACATTGCGATGGCACAATGGTGGAAGTATACGCCTAGCGTATACTCAACGGGATTGCTGATGTTGCCAAACGATTTCATGTAGTTGGCGAGGGCGCTATTGCGAAAATGCGTGCGCAGTTCAGAGCGCGCAACGGCCTTATCGATGGAGATCGTCGGATCGTCGCATAGGAACTGGATGAATCTTACGATTTCTCCGAGAGCCTCCTTGGGCTGGTGGCCTGACAGGATTGCGTCTGTGACGACTATGGCGCCGGCGTTGATGAATGGATTGCGCGGGATTCCTTTTTCGGCCTCGAGCTGGACGATCGAATTGAATGGACTGCCTGAAGGCTCTCTTCCGACCCGATGCCAGAGCTTGTCGCCGACCTTGCCAAGCGCCATCGTCAGTGTGAAGACCTTGGAGACGCTCTGAATGGAGAAGGGCTGCTCGCTGTTGCCGGCGGCTACGGTTCCTTTCGCATCAGCCACAGCGATGCCAAACGCATTGCTATCTGCGCGCGCCAGTTCGGGTATGTAGTTTGCTACTGTGCCACGATCGGACCGATGGCGCATTTCATCGACAATTTCGTCTACAACGTTTTGCAGTTCCAATTCGATCGACCCGCCTAGCTCAAGTGAAGAGCAACTCGAACACCATGTGAGACATGGCCGCGACTGCCGTCAAGTGGCGGGTGGATGTGGTCATGCGCGATCGAGGCGCTAGTCATGCTCGGGCGCATTCGTTGCGACTTCCGGCACACGACGGACACGCATCTGTTGCCAATTGTGTGCAAAGTACCGGGTGCCTGCGACTGCTGCAGGCACCACACTCGTCAAAGCTTCGCTGCGGAGCCGCCTTCTCTCTAGCGTTGCCAATCTGACGTTTGGTTCCCTTTCGGGCACCTGCGCGTCAGCCCGGAACCCTGGATTATTTTTGGTTCATGTTCTGGATCGACTGGCTTTTGGCGACCTTCGTTCCGGACTCAAACGTCAGATCCAGAACACTAGGCCTACTTCTTGAGCATCTCCGCCTTTGGTGCTTCCCAGGTCTTCATCTTATCAAGGTCCGGCTGGTAGACGCGCATGATGACATCAATTCCCAGGTTCTCTCGCGTAATAGGCAGCCAGTTTTCCTTGGGAACACCTTCCGGCCGTTCGGCCGCAATGTAGATTGCGATGCCTCCCTGCTCGTCGAGTTTCATCCCCGCATTCTGCCCGACACTGTACTTGTCCTCTTTGTTAGGGATGAAGAAGCCCTGCTTGGTGTCGTAGAGTGTCGCCGACCAGAAGGCGATGGCGGGAGGAAGTTCGGCCTTGGTCATGCGTATCACGTAGTCATGTTTCGCGTTCATCGGCTCACCGTTCGTCGTCGTAACGCCCGGGTACATTGCCTCATAAGCCGGCTGGCCGAGTGGCCCGACGACTGATTGCAGCACCATTGTATCGATATCCATTTGACCTTTCGGCAGGAACGCCTTGGTCAGGAACGGAGCGGCCTCTTTGGGGTTATTCCAAATGGCGTTCTGCTTGGCAGCGATTTTCGCAGCCACTTCGGCGAGACGCTTTCCATCGAGCTTGGGCACCTTGCCCGCATCAAACGCTTTGCCTGGTTCGACACCGACTGTCTTGAGCGCTGCCAGCGCGGCCTGATCCATCTCGTTGTCAGGGTCGAAGGTCGTGTGATTGAAGACGAATTGCATTACTTCCTGAAAATTGTTGGCGAAGACCATCTGATCGTTGCCATAGGGCGGTATGGGCGGCTCGTCGGCCGGCTTTGCAGGCTTGCCTTGGAATTCCGAGAGCGTTTGGAGCTTTACGCTGTTGATCGCTGCCATGTTTGCTTTGAACTTTTCGGGGTCGTTTGCCTCCGGCATCACGCGAAGAAAGGCGGTGGCGTAATCTCCCGACATCTGCTTGACGTGGTCCACGCCTTTGACGGGCTCGCCCGAATAGCCTTCGGTGCGGGCGGAGTAATAGAGGATGGACGTCGGCTTTTTGAAATCGCCCTTCGACGTTGCCAGTGGAATGTCGCAATAGTGATCGAGGGCCGATGTCTCCAGTGAGACAAATTTTGAATCGAACGCAGGATACTGGATGACCACCGCATCCTTGCGCAAATCAAGCATAGAGAGGACGTAAAGCGTGTCGTTGTTCGGTCGCGGAAGCGCCCGGACCGATGCATCCATGAGGCCTTTGGGATAATGGGTCTTGTTCCAGCCACCGGCAGCAAAGGGATTCTTGGGGCTTACCGCGAAGTTGTTCAGCGTGTTGAACAATGCCACGTACTGATATGAGCGTCTGACGAGGTTTTCCATTTCCTCGTTGCTCATCTCCGCGGCCTTAAGCGGCACGGACGCGGAAAGCATCGCAATGATGCCTGCCGCCGGATAGAACATTTTTGACATCTGAGGTCTCCGTTCTCGGTTGCTAGATTGGAACCAACGGCGGCCGGGATTAGATCTGAAACCAGGATACGTCCGTCGTCAGAGTGTGAGGGACAATAGAGTACTTGATCTAAATGAGGCGGTGGCCCATCTAGCCGGGGCTCATGCTGCGCAATATCTGCAGCACTGCGGTCTCGTTGCTGGCAGCCGACGACGCGCCTGATCATATTGGCAAAGTTCGGGGCTGGTCCAGAAAGAACCATTGCCACCTAAAGTCGAGGCGAAGGGATGGTATCTCACATGCCTGGATTTGGTCCGACTGCGATGTCCGCCGCGACGCCCGGTGATGTCAGTTGCTGTGGGTGGAGCGGATGAGATTGTCGGTGAGCGGGTATTGATGCTGTGTGACCGATGCTGTCGACAGCGGGCTTGAGTGGACAGGCGAACGCTTTTTGCGTTGTTGCGTCATACTCGAGGGTGTGCGCGGCGAGATTTAGCGCCACGTGCTTGTTTGGCCGGAGGCGCTGCTGACGCGGCACGGGCCTGCTGCTTCCTCTATAACGGTGCCACCGCCACGCCCCACGGGTAGCGGCCCACCGTTATCGACTTGATCGCGCGCTGGCGCTCTACGTCGATGACGGTAACGTCGTTGGAAGCGCCGTTGGTGGTAAACAGCAGCTTTTCGTCAGGCGCGAATGCGAGATGCCAGACACGCTGTCCGACGAGAATGTATTTTTCGACCTTGAATGTCTTGGCGTCGACGACGGCCACGCGGTTGGCGGGCCCGAGCGCAACGAAGGCCCATTTGCCGTCCTTGGTGATGCGAATGCCCACGGGCTGAATTGCATCCGAGGTGATGCCCTGGATCTGGAACTTGATCTTGCCAATGTGCTTGCGGGTTGCCGCGTCGATGATCGTGACCGTGCCTCCGATCTCGGAACTTACCCAAATCTGGCTGCCGTCGTTCGTGAAGACTGCGACGCGCGGGCGCGCGTCGACCAGGACGTTGTCGAAAACCTTGTCGGTCTCAGTGTTGATGAAGTGCGCCATATTGGTCGTTTCGGAGGTACTCACCAGAACCTTGCCGTCGGGACTTATTCCCATGCCTTCTGGCTCGACCCCGACAGGAATATCGGTGATCACCTTGTTCGTATTGATGTCGACGACTGTGACGAGGTTGTCATCTTCATTGGCGATATAGAGCGGGTTTCCAGAAGGGTGCAAGGTGAACAGTTCCGGATCCGGACCCGAGGGAAGAAATTTGATCTGCTTGAAAGTTTTGGAGTCATAGACCTCTATGTGGTTGTCGTCGCTGGCGCAAACCAGCAGCCACTTTTGGTCTTTCGACATGATGATTCCGCGTGGGCGCGCGCCGGTCTTGACCGTATTGATGACCTTAAGTGTCTCGCTGTTGATAACGGAGATACTGTTGTCCTTCTCGTTCGATACGAACACCTCGTAGGCCACGGCTGGCGCAGGACCCGTGCTACAGAACGCGTACGCCAGCAGGCCGGTGGCCAGGATCGAATGACGTTTGACGACCTTCGCCCGGGGCTCCTGCGTCAGATCCAGAACGCTTGTGAGACTTTGCATGAGCTTTCGAGCCGTTCGATACAATTCGGTACAGAGTGTGTCGATTTCCTAGAGCTGATCCTGGGATTGCGGCTGCGAGAAAGCGGTCTACGTAAGCTTGTCGGTGGTCACAATGCTCAGCGGGCGCAATTGAACGTTGCAATCGCGGCACGTGTGCTTGGGGCCTAGAGTCTAGAGCCTGCAGGAGACTGCAGTGGCCTCATCCAGCATGACAGAGACGCAATTCGTTCTACCTTGAATTTTTCGCCTTTCGCCTTTGGGCACGTGCACGAAATGACGCCTTGCCCTAGAGATAGGATCGAGCTGAAGTGTTGCAAGAAGCAGGTATGTGCTAACAATTCACGTTCACACATTCTTCTTCGCGCAGACCGACCCTCGCGGTCCTTGTGGTAAAGACAATGTGCCAGTTGTCAGAGATCACATAGTCAATATTTTGCGATCGCTCTCAGCGTGCCCCCGCTTCGCTCGTTCATGCGACACCTCGTATTACAGAAGTATTGCGCACCGGCTCTTGGCCAGCTTGGGGTCAAAGTCGTGATGCTATACGTACTTCCTTGCGTCTACTCCGTATCCGTGAGCCGCGACCGCGGCTGTCGACCAAGGCGTCGTCCGTCAGCATTCAAGATGCCACAGGCGAGTTGATCTTCCTTGCTCGCCTTTTGGAACTTCTGGCCGAAGCGGTTCTGATGTCGATCCTGGGTATTCGTCTGCTGACGGGAGAGCAGCAGACATCAAGCTGGCTGCTCGGTGAGGGCCGCTCGTGACCGGACAGGGCTCACCACTAACCGTAGATCAGTTTGGGCAGGAAGCTCGTCAATGCCGGAAAAAGCCAGACCAACCCTATGCACAGCACCTGGATCACAACGAAAGGGATGATGCCCCGGTAGATGTCGACGGTCGTAACGCTTTCCGGCGCTACTCCACGCAAAAAGAAAAGCGAGAAACCAAAGGGTGGCGTCAGGTAGCTTGTCTGCAGGTTCATCCCAATCATGACGGCGAGCCAGATTGGATCTACGTTCATTGCAAACAGAATCGGGCTGACGATCGGCACGACGACGAAGATGATCTCGAAAGGGTCGAGGAAGAAGCCGAGCACGAACATGAAGGTCATGACCGTCAACAGCGCGCCGGTCACGCCGCCAGGCAAGGACGTCAGCAACGCGTGTGCCAATGCCTCTCCACCGAGCCTCGTAAAGACCACGGAGAACACGCTGGCGCCCAAGAATATGACGAACACCATCGACGTGATGACCAGACTCGATTGGCAGACCTCATCCAGAATTTTGGCGAACGTGCGCCTCAGCTCTGGAATGACCAGCGTGAATGCGAGGCCCGTTATCAAGAGGGCCAATGTCAGCGACAACACGCCCATCCCGCCTGCGAGGAATGCCAATATCAGATACGCTGCAAACAGACCGAGCCAAAAGCGGAATTGCAGCCGGCTGGCCGCGTCATTCTCCAACGTCCGCGTAACGCGTTCGGAGATGATCTTGATCAATGTCAGCAGTATCGCGCCGACGGCCCCAACCGATGCAGATTCCGTCGGGGTCGCGATGCCGGCGATGATCGAGCCCAGCACCGCTACGATGAGCAGCAGCGGGGGCAGGAGCGCGACGACGACGCGACGTGCCAGACCACGCCTCGATTCCGGAGAGTTCAGCAACGCGGGAGCGGAGGCGGGCCTGAAGATGGCATTTATGATCACCCACACCGCATACGCTCCGGCCAGAATGAGGCTGGGGATGAGAGCGCCCGCGAACAGGTCGCCGACCGAGAGAGTAGCAGGGGTAAAATTGCCCATCGCCAGCTGCGTCTGACTGTAGGAGCTTTGCAGTATGACGGCGAGAAATACGAGCAGCGTCGAAGGCGGAACGATCTGACCGAGGGAGCCAGAGGCGCAGATCAGCCCGGTTGCCAGCCGCTTGTCGTAGTTGGCTTTGAGCATTGCGGGCAGACTGATCAGACCCATCGTCACGACCGTTGCGCCAACGATGCCGGTGGATGCGCCTAGCAACACGCCGACGAGTACCGCGGACAGTCCAAGCCCTCCGCGCAGATTGCCAAACAGCTCTCCCATGGTTTTGAGCAGACTGTCGGCTAACTGCGATCGCTCGAGCATGACTCCCATGAATACGAACAGCGGTACGGCAATCAGCACCTCGTTCGTGACGACTCCCCAATATCGCAGCGGCAGCGCGTTGAAATAGGTCAGGTCGAAGGCGCCCATCAGCCAACCGACCAAGGCGAACAAGAGCGCGGTGCCGGGAAGCGTGAATGCGATTGGATAGCCGAGCATCAACGTGACCATTACGCCGACGAACAGACCGATGGCCAGTATCTCGCCCGCGAGCAATGTATCCATAGCTACGTCGCGTCCGTCACTTTTGGCGCCGTGGCGCGGTGATCGATGCCGGTTGCAAGAGTGAGCACGCACCGCAAGGCAATGGCTAGTCCCTGGAGACCGACCAGCAGCACAAAGACCAGAAGCGAGGCCTTGAGAATGTATAGGCCGCCGAGACCCGTCTCGTAGGCCGAGCGCTCACCCATTTGCCAGGAGGAATAGAAAAACGGCCAACCGTAGTAAGCCATCATCCAAAGGAATGGTCCCATGAACACCACGGTTCCGAAAAGGTCGGTCAGTGCCTGCCCACGAGAGCCCATCCGATTGTAGAAAGTATCGACCCGAACAAACCCGCCACGCAGAAGCGCGAATCCCGATCCCAGCATGATTGCAAACGTATGGCTCCAGACGAAAGATTCCTGGAGCCATACGAGGCCGACATCGAAAGCGTAGCGCAGGCATACGTTTGCGAAGCAGATGAGCACCGTTGTGAGCATCAGATACGAAACTGTCCGCCCAACGCGAGACGTGAAGGCGTCGAGGCGGACAGCCAGCGATTCCATGGTGCTGATCAGGTCACCGCTCATCGAGAACCCGCTCAGCCTGGATACTTGAAGGCGAGCTTGCGTGCGTTATAGAATGCTTTGTCCGCTCCGTCGGTCAGCGCCATCAGATCTGTACGCGCCTTGAAATAGGAGTCCCAGATCTTCTGGCCGAGCGGATCGAGTTTCTCGCGCTCCTCGACCAGCAATTCACCAGCCGTGTTGCCGAGAGCAATCAGGAGTTCGTCGGACAGCGTGAGAAACTTCACGTCGTGCTTCTCCTTGAGCGCCTTGGCCGCCTTGGCGTTGATCCAATTGTATTCGGCAAGCATATCCTGGTGGGCCGCCTGGCACGCAACTTTGACGATCAGCTGGAGGTCCTTGGGCAGGGCGTCGAATTTGGCCTTGCTAATGATGACTTGCTGGACCGCACCCGGTTTCTGTATGCCCGGCCAGTAGAGGTATTTGCAGACCTGATGAAATCCGAGCGCCATATCATTTGCCGGCCCCGTGAAGTCGGTGGCATCGAGCGTGCCCGCCTGTAGTGCGGGGAACAAATCGCCTGGCGGCATCAAGGTCGGCACTGCGCCCAAGCGGCGGATCATTTCCGTTCCGATGCCCGGCATGCGCATTTTGAGGCCCTTGAAGTCGGCCGGAGTGTTGATCTCCTTTTTGAACCAACCGAACGAGGGCGTTCCAATATTGCCGATTGCAAAGCTGACAAGTCCGAACTGTGCTGAAAGTTCGTCCCAAAGCTGCTGACCGCCACCATGATCGAGCCATGCGACATGCTCGGAATACGACATGCCAAATGGCGGGCCAAAGAAATAGGCAAATGCACGGTGCTTTCCGAGATGGAAGCCTGGCGTATCGTGCCCCATGTCTGCGGTGCCGTTCTGAACGGCTTCCCAGGTCTGCAGTCCGGGCACAAGTTCACCGGCCGCGAACACTTTGATCGTCAGTCGACCGTCACTCATTTCTGTGATGCGCTTCGCAAGCAGGTCGGCGCCGGTGCCAAGACCCGGCAAGCCGCGTGGCCAGGAGGTCACCATGCGCCATTCCAGCTTGCCTTGCGACAGCGCGGGTGCTGATACGGTTGCCGCAGCGATTGTAGCGCTGCCTGCAGCGAGGGTTCCCGATTTGATAAAGTTTCGGCGGTTCAGACTCATGCGCCTGCGCTCCCTTGAAAAGGTGTTGATCCAGGTGGTGTCGTCTTCCTCGAAGCAGGTTTCTCCCGTCGCTAGCGGTGCGCAGCCGTCTAGGTCGACTCGTCATGTGCCGATGTTTGGAGCAGATCGACAGAACCGCTCTTGTTGTCTGTGATTGCGAAGACTTCGTAGAATTCGATGGTCGGTTCCTGGCCGTAGCGCTCGATGATGCCCTGCAGCCAGGGACCGGAGTAGAACGCCTTGGCTTCCTCAAGGCTTTTCCATTGGTATACGCCGCCCGCGGTGTCGTTCTCGACGTTCCAAATGAAGTGCTTGCTGATCAGACCCTTCGCCTCGGCGAAACCCGGAGCGATCTTGTGAAAATGCGCGGCGCAGTCATTCTTGGAGATGGATGGCGGAAGCGTGTAGCGGACGATGGCTGTAATCATTTTTGCCTCTTCCAAGCGCGTGGCAATGCTGTTAACCCTGCACGAGACGTGCCAATCCGTATACCATATTGCCTGGACTGGCGCCTCGGGATTCTCATAAAATTTTTTAAATGTTGGTATTTCAGTGTCTTATTGTTTCAATGGCGTGTCTTGCAACATGATATCCAGTGTTTTCGTATACGATTTGTGTGCTGCAACACGGGGTGTGCATTCGGGCCGGAAGCGCGGGGAAGCGATGAAAACATGAACTCTGTGCCTGCTAAACGAACACGCCCTGCAGATGTCCTCGCCGACCTGCGCGCTGCCATCTTGGGTGGAAGCCTCAGCCCCGGGACACCTTTGCGACAAGACAAGCTGGCTGCCTCACTGGGGGTCAGCAAGATACCGGTACGCGAGGCTTTGCTGCGCCTGGTGGCAGAAGGTCTGGTTTCCGTGGAAACCAACCGAGGCTTCGCGGTGGCGCGTCTTGAGCCGGGAGAAGCGAAGGAGATTCTGGATATTCGAGCCGTTCTGGAATGCCGGGCAATTTTTCTTGCCGTTCCGGTGATGAGCGAGGCGACTATTGCGGAGGCCGCGGAAATTCTAACCGAAGCCGAGCGCACAAGCTCTATCGATCGATGGGGAGAACTGAACTGGGCTTTTCATGCCTTGCTCTACGAGCCAGCGGACCGGCCGAGGCTTGCAAACTTTATTCGGCAGATCAGCAACCAGACGGAATGCTACATTCGCGTCCTTATCAGCAACTCAAATTATCGGTCAGTCGCCGAACGCGAACACCGTACCATCCTGGCGGCCTGTACCTTGCGCAATGGAGAAGCTGCCAGCGCCCTACTGGGTCAGCACATTCGCCAGACCGGAGATCTGATAGCCCGGTTTCTCGACGAGCAGGCGGCACGAAAAGCTGCACTACCTGATCAATAGCGGTGTGCGATTGCGTCAGAGAGACCACACATCGTCCACGAGTGCTGATGATCGACTTTCAATCGCATTCTTGTCTGCCGGTTTGTTAGACCTGCTGCCAGTCTTGCTGAAACCAGGTTTGGGTGCCTCAGCGATGCTGGAGGGGAGGTAATGGAGCGTCGAAATCTTATCTGGGAGTTCAAGGTCGAGGTGGCGCTGCTGGTCAGCGATCGGGGTGTCAGCGTTGACCAGGCCGGACGAGCCTGGACGTTGATAAGACTGCGTGCAAGCTGGCAGGCAATTTGCCAATGACCGCCTGGCGCAATTCCCCGGCCACTGCGGCGTCAATACAACCGGTGTGTGACGATAGATTGCGCCGCGCGCAGGCATCAAGATTCCTGCAGGAGTTGCGCGATATCGAGATGGTGCGTGTACATGGCGAGTTGCCCGTTGGCGGAGCGCGGCCACTCATCCTGCGGCCGGTCGCGATAAAGCTCCACGCCATTGCTGTCGGGGTCGCGGAGATAGATTGCTTCGCTGACGCCGTGGTCGCTGGCTCCTTCGAGCGGTATGCCGGCGGCCAGCACGCGGCGGAGTGCATCGGCGAGTGCAGCACGCGTCGGATAGAGCAGCGCGACGTGGTAGAGACCCGTCGAACCAGGACGTGGCGGTGATCCATTCTGGCTCTCCCACGTGTTCAGTCCGATGTGATGATGATAGGCGCCGGCGGCGAGGAATATCGCGCTCGCGCCAAAGCGCTGCGTGACAGTGAAGCCGAGCGTATCGCGGTAAAAGGCGAGCGAGCGTTCGAGGTCGGCCACTTTGAGGTGGACGTGGCCGATACGCACGCCGCTGTCGATCGGTTTCGTGTCAATGGATGAAATGGCCGTTTTTCCTTCAGGCGCGTCGCTCATGTCACTTCTCCTGCCGATCAATGCGCTTTCGCAACGCTGGTCTTCTGGGTTGTTGGCTTCAGTGCGAAGGCGCCATCGCCTAGCAACGCCTGCACGATGAGCATGATCGTCCAGAACGCCGGAAATTCCCATCCGCCGCCCTTGGCCGAGAAGAGCCAACCGTTGCCGACGTGCTGCAGGGTTGCACCGATCAGGATCGGCAGCAGAAGCAACGAGATCGGGCGTGTCCACAATCCGAGAATGAGCGCTAGTCCGCCGCCAATTTCGCCGAGGATCACGAGGTAAGCAAAAAATCCGGGGTAGCCGATACTCTCGAAGTAGGCCGCCGTTCCGGGGATGCCAAAGGTGAGAACCTTGAGCAGCAGGCCGTGGGCGAGCAGCAGTGTGCCGAGGCTGAAACGTAGAAGCAGGGCGGCATAGGGGGCGGTGCGGGCATCAATCATGACTGGCTCCATGAGTTTTGATCGGCATCTGTTTGCCCTACGCCCGCCAGTTTGATAATCGGCGAAGTTTTCATATATCCTCACACCAGTGGTGTGAGGAGGCTGGCATGGACCGGCTAACGGGAATGCAGGTGTTCGCCAAAGTTGCGGTGCTCGGCAGCTTGTCTGCGGCGGCACGGGTGCTCGGCATGTCACAGACCATGGCCACGAAGCACGTTGCTGCCATCGAGGATCGCCTAGGTGCCCGCCTCCTACATCGAAGCACGCGTCGATTGTCGCTGACAGATGCGGGGCGGCGCTACTTGGAGGCCGTCGAACGCATCCTTGACGAGATCGAGGACGCTGAGGCTACGGCGTCGCTGCAGGCGCGGCAGATCGGAGGAACACTGCGGCTCAATGCGCCGGTTTCGTTCGGACAACGCCGGATCGCAGGCATTCTTCCCGAACTGGCGCGGCGCCACCCCGGGCTCAGGATCGATCTCGGTCTCAACGATCGTCATGTGGACCTCGTTGAGGAAGGTTGGGACCTCGCCATTCGCGTCGGTACGCTTCAATCGCCTGCGCTAATCGCCCGCCGTCTTGCGTCCTGCCCGATGGAGGTCGTTGCCGCGCCGTCTTATCTGGCGCAGCACGGCACACCAGCCACCGTCGATGATCTACGGCAGCACAACTGTCTCGGCTATACGTTGTCGCAACAGGCCGGCGCTGGACGCTGGGCTTTTGGAGCCGACGGCAAGATCAGCGTCCCTGTCTCCGGAAGTCTGCAGGCCAACAACGGCGATGTGCTCGTTGCTGCGGCGGTGGCTGGCCTTGGGATCGTGTATCAGCCGGACTTCATGGTCGATCGCGAAATTCGCGAGGGATTGCTCGTGCCGCTAAATTTCGATCACGAGTTAATCATGCTCGGCGGCATCTATGCCATATATGCAGCTGGGCGCCCTCCATCGGCCCGAGTCCGAGCGGCAATCGACTTTTTCGTCGAGGCTTTGGCTGTCGACAAGCTTCGACGTTGATCCGCCGCCAAAAGCAGTTCACGCGCCGGTGGAGCTCAATGCCGCGGTGCTTTGATGACGGCAAGGCAAGCACCACTCGGATTCGCAGATTGCCGGTGAACTCGATTGTCCGAATTCAGAGCAATGTTTGTGAATTGCTGCCGCGTCCTCGTCAGTCTGCCGAAAGTCGAAAATCTTCGATCGGACCCGTGACCAAGCGGGTGCGAAAGATGGTAATCTAAAAAATAGGGAACGTTTTGGATAGTTCGCTGGCGCGTGTGATCGGAACTTGAGACGGGTCGAGGGGCATTAGAAGGAAGCAAGGCCATGACGACTTACGTTGACAAGGAAAATCACATCGTAATCTCCGAAGACGACGCGCGTGGCGGCGTGACGGGCCACCACGTGCGCTACGTTCTTGAATTCGGTTTGGCAGGCATCGTCGCGGCATTCGCGGCAATAGCGGTCTACAATGGTTATGACAGTTTGCAGGAAAGACTGGCGGCGGCGTTCTCGCATGGTTTGGCGGGTAGCCTTCGAATACTGGCGCCCTATGCGGCGATCATATTGTTCGGCGCAATCGGGGTTGGCCTCCTGCTCGGGCTGTGGAACCTCATTTCAGGGCGCAGTGAAGACGAGAGCCAGCGATTGATGCGTGCACGCGTTGTCACACAATTCGTTATCGTCTGTGTGATCATGGTCATGACGTATCTTTCGACGTCGTGAAATCAAATGGCAGTCGCACTGAAGAACGGAGCCGCTGGCGGATCCCATTTTATGGTGTATGCCGACGCCGCGTGCAGTATGGGTTGCGCCGCTGATGTGCGCCGGGCGACAGGACGATGCTACGGTTGAGAATCTGCCGCCGCTTGCCGCAGGCGCAGAGAGGGTTTGCGTACAGGCAATTCAGTCTTGGACGCTCAGGCGGACCTTTGGCTGGAGTTGGATTGGTACTTCTGTCGCGCACGTCGAGCAGGCGTAGGGTTCGGCAAAACGTCGAGAGTGCAGCGACTTTGGGAGCAGCAGAGGTAGCGGTCACGACAACCTTCGTGCAAATAGCCCGCCAAAATCATACCAGAGTTCCGACACTGACGCTTGGTTCCCTATCCGGTACCTGCGCGTCAGCCCGGAACCCTGGATTTCTCAGTTTGCGTTCTGAATCGACTGACGTTTGACGACCGTCGCCCGGGCAACAAACGTCAGATCCAGAACACTGGATGGCCTCAGAAGTCCATCCCGCCCATTCCTCCGCCGGGCATTGGGGGCGGCGTTTCCTTCTTCGGCAGTTCCGCGACCATTGCTTCCGTCGTGATCAGCAATCCAGCAACCGATGCAGCGTCCTGGATCGCGCAGCGCACAACCTTCGTCGGATCGATCACGCCCTCGTTGACGAGATCACCGTACTCTCCGGTTTGAGCGTTGTACCCGAACGTGTATTTTCCGCTTTCGAGAAGCTTGCCCACGATGACCGAACCATCTCCACCAGCGTTTGTCACGATCTGCCGCGCTGGAGCGGACAGCGCCTTTCGCACGATGTTGACGCCGATGGCTTGGTCTTCGTTGGCGCCGCTGATGCCGTCCAAGGACGCAATGGCGCGGATAAGGGCCACGCCACCGCCCGGAACAATGCCTTCCTCGACGGCCGCGCGGGTTGCATGGAGTGCGTCCTCGACGCGGTCTTTGCGCTCCTTCACCTCGATCTCGGTGGCACCGCCGACTCTGATTATGGCAACACCACCGGCAAGCTTGGCAAGACGCTCCTGCAGTTTCTCCCGGTCGTAGTCGGACGTCGTCTCCTCGATCTGCGCCTTGATCTGGGCAACGCGAGCGGCGATGTCAGACTTCTTGCCTGAGCCGTCAACGATCGTCGTGTCGTCCTTGGTGATGGAGACGCGCTTGGCGCGCCCGAGCATGCCCAGCGTGACACTTTCCAATTTGATGCCCAAGTCGTCCGAGACCGTCTGACCGCCGGTGAGGACGGCGATGTCCTCGAGCATCGCCTTGCGGCGGTCACCAAAGCCGGGGGCCTTGACGGCGGCTACCTTCAGGCCGCCACGCAACTTGTTGACGACGAGCGTGGCGAGTGCCTCGCCCTCGATGTCCTCGGCGATGATGAGCAGCGGCTTACCAGACTGGACGACTCCCTCCAGCAAGGGCAACAGCGGCTGCAGGCCGGAAAGCTTCTTCTCGTGGATGAGGATGTAGGGGTCTTCGAGTTCGGCGACCATCTTGTCGGCGTTGGTGATGAAGTAAGGCGACAGGTAGCCACGATCGAACTGCATGCCCTCCACGACATCGAGTTCGGTCTCCAGACTCTTGGCCTCTTCCACCGTGATCACGCCCTCGTTGCCGACTTTCTCCATCGCCTTGGCAAGCATTTGGCCGACTTCTGCATCACCATTGGCCGAGATCGTACCGACCTGGGCGATCTCGGAGTTCGACGTGACTTTCTTCGACTTTCCCTTGAGATGTTCGACCACCGTTGTCACGGCAAGATCAATGCCGCGCTTCAGGTCCATGGGGTTGGCTCCCGCAGCGACCGACTTGGCCCCTTCCTTGACAATGGCCTGAGCAAGTACTGTTGCGGTTGTCGTCCCGTCTCCGGCCAGATCGGACGTCTTGGATGCGACCTCGCGCACCATCTGTGCGCCCATGTTCTCGAACTTGTTTTCCAGTTCGATCTCCTTGGCGACGGTGACACCATCCTTGGTAACACGCGGTGCACCGAATGATTTTTCGATTACGACATTACGACCCTTGGGACCGAGCGTGACCTTGACGGCATTGGCCAGTATGTCGACGCCGCGTAGCATCTGCTCACGGGCGTCGCGAGAAAATTTCACTTCCTTGGCGGACATGGCTTCCAATCTCCGTTGTGACATGGGTGGACGTCAAAGAATGCCGAATGCGATTCGATGGCGAATGCGGCAAGCGTCCCGGCGCGCAGAAGCTTGACTGTAATGTCCATCGGGAGACCTCCGCTCAGGCGGCCACTTTCGCCTTGGCAGCGACCTCAAGGATCCCCATGATGTCGCTCTCCTTCATGATGAGCAGATCCTGTCCGTCGATCTTGACCTCGGTCCCCGACCACTTTCCGAACAGCACGACGTCGCCTGCCTTGACGTCGAGGGGAACGAGATGGCCCTGCGCGTCGCGGGCGCCCGGGCCAACCGCCACGACCTCGCCTTGCTGCGGCTTCTCCTTGGCTGTATCCGGAATGATGATGCCGCCAGCCGATTTCTCTTCAGCTTCGATGCGCCGCAAGACGATGCGGTCATGCAGGGGGCGGAATTTCATGAGGCATACCTCCTTGTTTTTCCGATCATTCTTCTCAGAAGCCGGGTGCGCGCACTGAGCGCCCTCGCGGACGCAAATTTCGGATTGTTCCATGGCAGTTTCAAGAGGGGCGTGCCAACCGGACTCATCCTTCGGTCGACACCTATTCGAGACGGCGTTCAAAGGCGCCGCCATCGCGGTTCGCTTCGGCCAGCGTTCGGCAATTCCAGTTGAATGCGCGCTCACAGGTGTGAGATCCGTTGCTGGCGAGGCATGCCGCTACAGACGTGTTCCCTGACCCCCAAATTGAATCCAAGGGCGGCATAGTCGTTCGTCGATTGTAGGAGATGGAAGTGGACCTATATTGATGAAGGGCGTCAGGTGCCCCATTTCACGCTACCCTTGATGGCGCCACTCGCTGCAAGGGAGTCAGCCGAATATGCTGAATAAGGCTGCCGGGCTTCTGACGTCCACACGATCCCGCTTGGCTGCACCCTGCCTCATCGCAACAATGGGGAGCGCAAGGCTTTGGAAGAACTTCGACCGGTAAGCAGTTTTTCGTGCCGTCTGCTCGTCGAGAAATTCGTCAAGAAATCGGTCTATCAGATCTCCGGTCTGGCGAATGCGCTGACCCGACACGCTGGCAGCTTCCCAATCGCGCAGCGCACAGGCCGCCAGGACGGTGCGATGTTCACATTCGGGAACAGACCGATAATTGGAATTGCCAATCGGGTCGCGAATGTAGCACTCCGTCGAGTGACGGGGCCGGGGGCGTGCCACTGAAGCGCCATGACAGCGCCGAACCATCGGCTACGCAAGGGGGAACTCAAGCGACGCCGTGGTGGCCAACCAAAGACTGAGTCATTCAAGGCTGGCAACAAAATATACAGCAAATCGATTTGCCCAGATTCATATTTCGAGTCCTTCTGGATGTCTGCCAGCCGACGTACTGGGGCCTGGCATGGTGCTGATGCTACATCTTGCTCGGCTCGAAAGCGGCGCTTTGATAGCGCCGCACGCTCGTCAGCACTACGGCGGACGGCGAATTTTGGAACGCCGATTCTTGTGCGCTGAAGCCGATCGGGTTGTAACTCTCTACTGCGGTGTAAAGTTTGACGGACTCACGCGCAACGGAACACGCGGATCGGCTATCAATCGAGACGCTGGATCGTCTGGAAGTGTACCTGCCGTTCCTCAAGTGGCGTGGTCGCATCACGACCCGCAATATCCGGTCTGACCTTGTCGCAGGGCTGACGAACGCAGCCGTGGTGCTGCCCCAGGGCGTTGCGTTCGCGGCCATTGCCGGGCTGCCGCCCGAGTACGGGCTCTATACGGCGATGGTGACTCCGATCGTCGCCGCTTTGTTTGGTTCCTCCATCGTCATGATATCCGGGCCCACGACAGCAATCTCTGCTGTGGTCTTCGCCGCCTTGTCGCAGCACTTCCCGCCGGAATCCGCCCCCTACATTTACGCTGCTCTTGTTCTGACGCTGATGGTCGGTGTCATCCAGCTCTGTTTTGCAGCAGCACAGCTGGGCCGTCTTGCGGCTTTCGTTTCCCACTCTGTAATGATCGGCTTCACGGCGGCTGCGGCCGTTCTCATTGGCGTCAGTCAGTTGCGCGGCGCCCTCGGCGTCGAGACAGAACGCGGCGGAAGCGTCCTGGAGCGCCTGCAGAACCTCGCCAGCGCATCCTCACACGGAATTGATTGGCGAACGCTCCTCATAGCGGCCGTGACGATTTTCGTGACTTTAATGGCACCCAAGATCCACCGCCAGCTGCCTGGTTTCCTTCTTGCTTTGGTAGCTGGAACTCTTCTCAGTCTTGCCGTCGGTTCCGAAGGTCTAGCAACAATCGGTGCTCTACCTTCAGTTCTGCCGAGCTTCTCGCCGGTGTTTCCCTCCATCGAGCAAACGCAAATTTTGGCTGAAAGCGCGTTCGCAATCGCCTTGATAGGCTTGCTCGAAGCCGTTGCGATCGGACGCGCATTTGCCGCGCGAACGGATGCGCCATTCTCGGCCAACCAGGAGATTGTGGGGCAAGGTCTTTCGAACGTCGTCGGCAGTATGTTTCAGGCATATCCGGGATCGGGGTCTTTCACTCGCAGTGGCTTGAATTTCGAGTCCGGAGCAAAGACGCCCTTGTCGGCGATCTTTGCCTCCATAGGTCTGGTCATCATCTTGTTCGCTATCGCTCCACTGGTGAAATACATCCCGATCGCGGCGATGTCCGGGCTAATTATCGTGGTTGCTATCCGGTTGATCGACGTCGTCGAGATTCGCCATATCGTCACGACCAGTCGATCCGAAACCATGATCCTGGTCGTCACGTTTCTAATCGGGGTGTTTATAGAACTCGAACTTGCGATTTATGTTGGTGTGATGCTGTCACTCGGCACCTTTATCCTACGCACCATGCAACCACATTTTGTGATCGATGTGCCTGACACGTCGCTCAGGCAGCGGACATTTCGAAATGCAGAAGTATTCAATCTGCCAGAATGTCCGCAATTGTTGATGATCAGTTGTCACGGACCGTTGTACTTCGGATCATCGGCAATGCTCGAAGCCCTTTTTCGTCGCATCGCCGCAGAGCGGCCAAATCAGAAGGCGTTGTTGGTCAACCTGAAGAGCGTTGGAGATATAGATCTCACGGGAGTGGACGCGATCATCAAGGAATGCAAGCGCAGGCGCGGGCTCGGAGGAGACCTTTTTGTCGTTGCCCGCGCCGTGCATTTCAAGCAGCGTCTAGAGAAACTTGGCCTCAACGAAGCAATCGGGGGAGACCACATTTTCCCGGACAAGTTTGTGGCAATCGCAACAATCGTTCCGACGCTCGAGAAGACGATCTGCGACACGTGCAAGACTCGCATTTTCCACGAGTGTCCGAAGACGTTGGATTGGCGTCTCTGGTAACAGGAAGCATACGAAACGAAATTTCAGCTCTGCTCGAGGCTTTCGTTTGCAAGAGCGAACAGAATTGGCAAGCGGGAACGGTTTCGACCGGCTCGTCTTTCCCAAGTACGCGTACTACGCAAGGCGAGTCATAGAAATCGCACAGCGGCTATACTGACGCCGACCTGTTCACAATGCTTGCGACCCCAGATCGTGTTCGCGTCGGATGGACGCATGAACACGATCCAACTCACTGAATTGAGCATGTTCTTCACGCTGAATTGCTGCACACTTCAGCTGAACATGCTCTAGTGTTCCGACTCCGACGCTTTGTTCCCTATCGGGCGGCTGCGCGTCAGACCTGAACCCAAGAATTCTCAGTTTGCGTCCTGGATCGACTGATCCTTTAAGACCTTCGCCTGGGCGACAAACGTTAGATCTACAACGCCAGCGCTCACGATGACGGCTTTGGTTGCCTTTGCGATTGATGTGAATTTGACCTTTGCGGCATCCCTTGAAGGCACCTGGAGGGACGGAGGCGACAGGCGCTAACGGGTTCGCTGTGGCGCGTCCTTTTTCCAGAGTGCCAAAGCATCAGGTGTGCTGGCAACGTGTAGTTCCGCCGCAACGACGGTAAGACAATCGGGACAGTACTTTATGGTGGCCCGGATATCCAAGTTGGGACTTCCACAACAGCTAATGCGACAACGCTGGAAGCGTGCATGTCGTGGTCAATCGCTTAACCCTCTCAGCGCGAACTGTGGGAAAAGCTTGCATCCAAGTGCGTGGCGTCCATGATTACTCTTCGAAATCTCTTGGCAATATCTATCGGCTCCTTGGCCTGCGGTGTTGTCGCGCTTGCCTTGATGATCGTGGGTGATGCGGGAACACGACGCATCGAGCAAGAGATCGGCCGTTCCCTTGCACAGTTGGCCGATCAAATGCAGGACAGAGTCGATCGTTTCCTGTTCGAGCGTTTGCAGCAGATTAGGTCTTCGGCCAGGTACATAAGTCCTCTTATCGAGCGGCACGAGGAGGACTTGGCCAAACAGCTTATCGATAACGTGAAATCGGCCCATCCTGACTTCTCATGGATCGGTCTTGTAGACCGCGATGGGCGCACCCTCATAGCCAGTGGCCCAAATGCCAATGTTTCAGCCCGCCGCTGGTTCCGGGTTGGACTCCGCGAAGCAAATGTTGGCCAAGTGCACAGACCGACCCTAACCGAACGGATGCTGTTTGCCCGATCACAGGGCGGCGCGAAGTTCATCGACATTTCTGTGCCCGTCAGGAACAGCAAGGGTCAGGTTATTGCAGTGCTCGGCGGGAAGCTCAATTTGGGCTGGGTGAATGAGGCGCGTGATGCACTGTTCGGAATTACACCAAATGTAAAGACCGACGTACTTGTCGTGACACCGCAGGGTAGTGTCATCATCGGTCCACCGGAAATGCTCGATGAACGAATTCCGCTTCAACAAGTCTGGCGAGCTGCAGCAAGTGCGTCGCCCTTCAATCGCAGTGTTTGGCCCAGTGGCGTCGACTATGTCACCGGCTATGCGCGCAGTGACGGATACCGCAACTTCAAGGGACTTGGTTGGATCGTCCTTGTTCGCCAAACGACACATGAAGCACTGTCGCCTGTCAGAAATCTCCGCCGAGCCGTTTTGGCCTGGGGAATCGGCATTTCCGTCCTGGGGGCCCTTGCGGCTTGGTTTTTGTCGGGAGTGATTTCGCGCCCTATGATTGCTCTCGCGGTTGCAGCAGAAGACTTGAGGTTGGGCGGTTCTGCTGCAATTCCGAATATCCAAACGTTTCACGAAGCGGCGATATTGTCTGCTTCGATGAGGGCCTTGGTGCTCGAGTTGAACGCGCGGCGCGCTGCTCTCGAGACAATCAACAAGACTCTTGAGCTTCAGGTTCGTGAGAGAACGAAGGAACTGGAAGAGCGCAACCGGGCGCTTATTGTCGCCCGGGAAGACGCCGTTCAAGCCACCAAGGCCAAATCCCGTTTCATTGCAGCGGCGAGCCACGACTTGCGACAGCCGCTCCATGCCATGACCCTTTTGGGACGCGCGTTGTCACGTCGAATTTCAGCCGGGGAACCTGCGCAGCTCATGGCCCAATTGGAGATTTCCCTCAATGCTCTCAAGCGGATGTTCGATCTATTGCTTGATATTTCACGTCTGGATTCAGGACTTATCCAGCCGCAAATTGAAACATTTCGCTTGATGGAATTGATCGAGAGAGTTGCTGCGGATACGCGCGTAGATGCTGATGCGCGTGGGCTGAAATTTCGCACGCGTGCCAGCGACGTCGTCGTCAGGACAGACCCAGTTATCATTGAGACGATGTTGAGGAACCTCGTGGCCAATGCGCTCAAATTCACGAAGATGGGGGGCATCCTTTTGGCGGTCCGGAGCCGCGGAAATCGAGTCATGCTGGAAGTCTATGACACTGGTCCTGGAATCCCGGAAGAACGACTAGGACAGGTCTTTGTCGAGTTTGACCGTGCTCGCGAGCATGCGACGGGCACGAACGAGGGCCTTGGTCTTGGCTTGTCGATCGTGAAGCGCTACGGGGAGCTGCTCGGCATCGAAATCTCTGTGTGTTCTCGAATGGGGCGCGGCACCAGGTTTTCAATGTTGTTGCCGGTCCAGGCTTTGATCGGAGGAAGGGCAGGCGATACTGCCCTTGCAAAGCATAATGACGAGGGGAAAGGCCGTAGTCTTGCAGGATTGCGCGTCTTGGTAGCTGACGACGACAAGGCTATCGTCGCCGCCTTGCGTCAAGATCTGGAAGATCAAGGCTGTTTGGTTCGTGAGCTGAGTTCGGCCGAGGATCTTGATCGCCAAATCAACAATATCAGGGAGATCGACGTTGCGGTGGTCGACTACCATCTCTGGGAGGGACAGAACGGCTTGGAGGTTCTGACAAGGCTCGAAACTTTTCTTGGTCGACCAATTTCAGCATTGATCGTTTCTGGAGCTACGGACCCGGAAACGCTAAGCTCCATCCTATCCTCTGGCAGGCCCTGGCTTACGAAGCCAATGAATTCAGAGACAATTTCGACCAAGTTGGGCGAATTGATGGGATGTGGTCTGTGTTCGCGTCGGGTTGCTGGTTCGTCATGAGCGGGACTAGCCGTCTCGAAAAGTCGATCTTTCCAGTTCGAACAGAAAAATGGCCAGAACTTTAGAACCCTATGTCCTTATTGCTGATGACCATGGCCTCTACCGTTCGGGCCTTTCTCTTTTGCTAAGAGATTCTCTGGCAGCTGAGACCGTCGTTGAAGCGAGTAGCTTTGATGAAGCGTTGGACAAGTTGGCCGGTGACCCGGCCATCAACTTGGCGCTGTTTGACCTCTCGATGCCGGGCATGAGCGGACCCACCGATCTGAAGATCGTCAAGGAAACGTACCCGAGCGTTGCAATAGCGGTCATCTCCGCTTCGGAGAATCGCGAACACGTCTTGGATTCAGTGAGCATCGGGCTCGGCGGGTTCATCCCGAAAAGCCTCGAAGAAACTGAAATAGTTGATGCGTTGCGGATGGTTTTGTCTGGTCAGATCTATGTGCCAAAATTCATGGCGAGGGGGGCAGGCCGTGGACCGGCGCCAATGGAGATAGGAGGGCAGGATCAAGTGTCGCGCGGGCAAGGCAACATTTTGACGCCTCGACAGCGCGACGTCCTTGATGGTGTGCGGCGAGGGCTCTCAAACAAAGAAATTGCCCGAGAATTGGATATTGCAGAGGGCACCGTGAAGATTCACCTGGCGGCTCTTCTCAACCATTTCAGCGTGCGCAATCGCACCGAATTGGCAGCGAAAACGGCAGCATCAAATCGCTGAGATCTGTCCTTCGCTGCTGCGCGGTGCTGTATGCGTGATGAGCCAATCGTGAAGGACGGTTGGATCGAAGGGCTTCTGAAGCACAGCAAATCGGTTTTCATGCTCAGCCTGATGACGATGGCCGGTCGTGACGACGGTCGGGATCTTACGTCCGCAGGCAACACTCAAGCTTTCCGCGGCTCGCAGTCCAGTGAGACCATCATCGAGTTCATAGTCTGCAACGATCGCCTCGATGAGTGCGACACGTCGGCCGAGTGCGCGAGCAATTTCAGATGCAGACGCCCCGCAGACTGGGTCGTATCCCCAATCTTTCAAGAGTATCGATAAGCAGCGGGCCTGGACTTGATCGTTTTCGATTACGGCGACGATAGGCGAATGCGGCGTCGATGCTCTATCCATAGGAGCCTCCCTGTCATTCGAGAGGTTACATCAAAAGCTTCCTTGCCGGTCGTCTGACATTCGACCGGTATGCATAGGCCAACCGGTCTAGGACGGCGCCGTCCAGATCTATGTCGTCAAGCTGAATATCGAGCTCAATGAGGTTGGGGCATCGTTTCGACAACGAGTTGGAAACGCCCAAGCCCCTATACGCTCGGTCAACCGCGCTGAGACCGCAATGCTCTCGAGAAGTTTGCTAGTCCGGACCATTGAGCCCCCCGTGCTTCCACGCTCCCCCCCCCCCCCCGGATGAAATGAGTGGAAGCATTCCCCGATGCCCGGTCTGCAAGCTCCCTTGCGACCGGGCATTCGCCTCCAATACGAGATAACATCAATGCGCCACGACAGCTTTGGGCAAAATCGACATGGTATGTTGCCGGACAGTCGGCCGGATCCGCGCGACATGCTCGGAGTCATTATTATCACCCTGGGCTTTGGTGGTTTGGCGATGATGCTTGTGCTCATCGAGATATTGAGTTCAGCTGTCTGACGCCAATCTCATAGGTATCGAGCATGCCGCGATCGTTAGACGTTGGCGGACGCCCGATGGTGCCTAAGACTGGGTGAGGCCACTAGCAGGCCGTGGACCTGGTGGCTCGCCGGGACCGTATCCTTTGCCGAAGATCGGGACGTGGTGATTATTCGTGTTGGGATCGTGGGCGCTCATGCGGATGGTCGCTGGCGGCACTCCTCTGCAATTGATTCGATGGCTGTCGAAGAGACTCGTGAAGCTTAAATTTTGCTACAGCTCGCGATTATTCGTGGGATCTGTTCGTGGGATCTGGATATCCTTCGTTGACCCTCATCGGGCGTCTGCGAAGCTGGGTGAACCTCAATTGGCGGCATTCTCCATACGGACAACGAGCTTGGCATGAACCGCGACGCTCGGAGATTTGCGTCGGCGGCCGCCCGCAATCGGGAACCGATTTTAACGGTTCTGAGGCACTACCTGCCGAAAAGGGGGCTGGTCCTTGAGGTTGCGAGCGGAACTGGAGAGCACATCGCACATTTTGCTCGGGCATGTGATGCTGGATTGATGTTTCAGCCCAGCGATCCTGAGGCATCCGCCCGAGGCAGCATTGATGCATGGACCTCGTCGCTAGCATTGTCCAATGTACTGCCAGCCATTTCGCTCGATGCCACTTCAATAGAGTGGCCAATTGCTTCGGCCGATGTGGTGCTTTGCATCAACATGATTCATATCGCACCGTGGGCGGCAACCATCGGTTTGATAAAGGGCGCATCTCGGATATTACCCAGCACTGGCGTGCTCTTTCTTTACGGGCCATTTCGGCGCGGCGGCCAGTCCACAGCTCCGAGCAATGAGAGCTTTGACCAAGAGCTTCGTCGCAAAAACCCTGCATGGGGTGTGCGCGACCTTGAAGAGGTTGCTGGATTGGCGGCGGCGAACGGGTTTGGGCCGCCCATCGTCGAACAGATGCCGGCGAACAACCTTTCGCTGATCATGCGCCGTTTGTAGCCAGAGAGTGAGGTCGCCGAAGTCAACTGCTTCCACGCTGATGCTATAAGAGTCAGGTTATTGAAAAATCTGGATTGCGGATCGTCTTTGCAAGCTGTTCGAGCGTGATAGGCGTTGGCAGGCGCGGCGGGGCTGCCATTTGGACGGATCAGATGCCGCGTTGCTTTGCCAGATCGCGTTCATGTCGCATGGGTGTATGAATACGATCCAAGTCTTTCAATTGAGCATGTTCTTTACACTGAACCGCTGCACACTTCAGTTGAACATGCGCTAGTGAAGACAGGTGCTGCGAGCCAACACCGTAAAGGCGTCGACTCCGAACTCAATTTCGAGGGAGGATCCGGCCAGTACCAGCCAGCGGTCCTGCGCGCGGTATGCCAGCCGCTCCCTGTCCTCTACACATTCGTAAGCGTGCCCTGCCAGTTCCTGCAGATAGTGCACCATCTCGTGGACGAGAATCGAAACCTCGGCTGGCGTGGCGCCCCGCCACCCAACCGGAAGGTAAATCGTACGCTGCGAACGCTCATAGAGGGCAAGGAGATCGTCGGCGTCACTGCCAGTCGGCGCAAGGCCATGGTAGCGAAGCGCCGCCATCTCGGTGGGTGCCACAGCTCTGAGCGTTGGCACTCTTTTCGTAGCCGGCAGATCAAACTCGATCGCTAGCCAGGCAGCAATCCCTTCGAGCAAGGCCCGCTGAGATTGCTCGGTGCGCCGCGACTGCGTGATGGGCTCCACAGTGTCGAAGGCGATGAGTGGAAGGCGAGTCGAAGCGGTGAGCGCTGAGCCCATAAGAACCAGGGCAACGAGCAGTGATGCCTTGGGTCGCATAGTGACCTCCTCGTACTGACATGGGTCGGTAACGGTGGTGGAGTTGGTCAAAGCCGGGCACAAGGACAAGCGTGTCGGCGCGAAACCACCTCTGCGGCCAAGTCACGTGTGGTAGAATACTATCAAGTTGCAAACGACGAAAAAAGCGAGACATCGAGCGGTTCAACTTGGCGATCGACAGCAAGCTGCGCGGATGCGACGTCATTGCGGTGCGCTTCGACGACGTGTCGCCGAGCGGCTAGCGGACCTACTGCCGATGCAAGTGGCCGCCGTCGCCACAGAGCAAGTCATCTGCACATTTGGCAACGGTCAGTCGCGACCCATTTGGAGGCGGTCGGCAAATGTTGTTCACTAACCTTCTTGGGCCAGAACATTGATTGCTGCGTCTGCACAAACAATATCATCAACTGCGTGGCGGGCAGACGCCACATCCCGCAGGCTTGATATCTCGACTTCGCCAAGGTCGTGTTTGAGGTGAGCGACCAGAGTTCCAATGCTCATGAAGCATTGCGCAGGGTCATTCGAGCGGCTCCGCCGATGGAAATCGTTGTGCCATTTCAACAAATCGCTTCGCTGCTCTTGGGATAGCGTATCGTAAAAAAGTGTACGATACCGATGTGTCTGGACGAAGAAGTGATCAATCGCATCTGACACTTCGGTGCCGCTTACGAGACTGAGTCTCATCGCCCATGAGCGCAAGATCTGTTCGTCTGACTGCGGGACTTTCTGGTTGCCAGACACATCTGCAAGAAATGTACAGAATGCTTCGTAGAGCCTCAGCTTTTCCTGAAAGACCGCAACACTCTTGTCTCGATTGACCTCGCTTGCTGTCTGGTATCGCAGCAAAACAGCCGTAATCGAAACGGTGATGAACGCGCCGAGGAGGGCCGCAGTGATGTCCCGTGCTGCCGGCAAATAGTCGGGTCCAACAAACTGAGGCGAGAACAGGACAAATGTGAGAGAGGCGCTGATCAAAACGAGTAGGAATACAGCAACTCGGCTCATGGTTCACTTCCCCCAACCCAAAGACATCAAGTCAACCCTGCAGAGGCGCGAGCGGCGAACCTCCAGAACGCTGCCTTCCCAAGGCACACCTCCCCGCAGCTATTTCGCCCGCTTGCATCACCTATGGTCATGCGCGTAACCCAAGATTTCTCAGTTTGCGTTCTGGATTCACTGTCGTTTGACGACCTTCGCCCGGGTAACAAACGTCAGATCCCGAAAACGAGCGATGACAGGTCTCTCGCACGACGCCGCTGTCGGTCGGGGTCAAAATCACGCCGACAGCGCCCGGCAAACGCTCGCCTTCGACGCCCTGACCTTGCTCATGATCTCGCGGATTAGCAATCCCTGTTTCCGTAATGCTTTCACTTCATCGGGGTCGAGCTTCGGCGGGGGACCCGGCTTGCGCCCTTCCTTGGCCAGGTGTTTGCGGTGCCGCCGCATACCTTCCGTGCGTCCCTCCTCGATCAAGTGGCGGACGCGCGTGAGTATGGCGGCCTTTGCAGGGCCCCCTTATATTGCGTCGCCGATGCCCCCCAGTGCAATCAGGATTGCCCCGACGGTGAACAAAGCCGCCATTTCGAACAGCGAGATCATCCAGATCATGTAGACGATCCGCCGCGTCGAAGGACGCATCGGCTGCCAGACTCTCCTCATGTACCACCGCCAAGGCGGCAGCCACTTCCAGCGTGCCCATTGACGCAAATAATCGTGAAGTTCCCGCCCCCAGGCATTGAGGCTGCGGTCGACCTCGTCGAGCCTTTGTCGCCGCTGATCCTCCGGTATTGCCCCATATTCGTCGCTGACCCGAAGGCGCGCGTGCCGAGGCCCTCTTTCGACCTCGAAACGCGTTCGCGACTTTATTCCATCCTCGTAGTCGAGACAGATTCCATCTGGTTGCCCGCGAACGAGAAAAGCAACCTCAATGTCGCGGCCATTGGAGAGGTTGCGGGCTTGGAAGCAATAGCTATTTTCGCCATTACTTTCGAATTTGCGGAATTCGATGAGCGGATTGATGCGCAACAGTCGTTCGACATCGCCGAGGAACGCGATAAGTGCGTCCGGTGCGAGCCGGGTTTCTATCGTGACCCAGGCTGCATCAGCAGGGGTCGCCGCTCCCGGCATTACGTTTGCCTCTTGGGTCAGGCTCGCTGATTTCATCGCCGGTACTTTGCGCGAGGATGGGGTACAACGAGAAGCGGTATCTGAAGGATGCCGAGCAATACCGCGACATCCATCCGCGATCGAAGACCCGCGGCTCCCCTGGGACGCGGCGCGCCGATAACGACGAGATCGAACTCGCCTGCTGCCGCTTCCTCAGCGAGGGATGTTTCGAGCGGACCGAAACGCGATGCCGCAGAGTAGGTGATCCCCCGTGCCGTTGCGAGTGCGTGCACGCGGTGCAGTTCGTCGAGCGCTTCCTGTTCGAGCTGGTTCTCGAGGTAGTCGCAGAACAGATGTTCGGTGCTGGCGTTGATGCGCCAACCATCGCCGGACATGTGTTGCCAGAACTCGGGAACGATGAGGAGATGACGCAGGTGTGCGCCTGGCGTCAGGCTTTCGAGCAAACGGCTCTCTGCCGCTCGTGCACCCTCACTGCCGTGGCTTGCCAACAGAACATTGCGGGCCGACAACGGCAGTCGGGCTGGCGGCTCGTCTACCTCGCTGCGGACCGGAGCCTGTGGTCCGCTCCACGCTGACACGCCACCCAGGAGGCGCTCGACGAGACGCATCACGGAATGCCGAGCGCTGTAAAGAGACCCCAACCCAGGTTCACGTGGGCCCATACGCCCATCGCGATAAGGAAGGCGAAGACAAGCGCCAGCAGATCCTCGCGCCGGTCGCTTTTGAAGATCGAGAGCGCGGAGCCCCGGTGATATTGGAAACCCGTCTCCGTGGTGTGAACATCGATGCCCTGACTGGCCTGGCGGTCCATGATCTTTCCCTCCTTCAGAGTGTCTGCAGGCCGAGCAGGCCGGAGAACAGTAGAATAAAGATGAGCGAGCCGACCGCTTTGATCGTGCCGACGACCCCGCCGATGATGAGCGGTTCGCCTCCCGCCTGCTTCAGCGACGCGATCGTTATCTGCATGCCCAGTCCAGTAAGTCCGAATGCGAACAGCCACACGATCCAGTCGCGGAACCAGCCGACGATCTTGGGTGAATGAAGCACGTTCTTGGTGGCTGTGGAGACGGCGGACTTGGAGTGCTTTGACAGCACGCCGGACTTGGCAAGGCCGTCGAGGGCGTGCGTATCGGACATGCTCATCACCTTTTTGTTGGCGATCAGGCCTTCGAGAGCCGATTTCTGATCGGGGCGCTGCACCTTGCCAAGATCGGCAGTGAGCGCGGCGATATCGGCGTCCTTGAGCAACTTCTCGGTCTTCAGGTTGTTATCGAAATACTTGCCCTTCCAGAGCTGGTCGGCGGTGACCCCCTTGGGAAGGAATATGCCTGTAAGGTTGAGCAGGAACATCAGGATGAAGCCGATTACGAAAAGGGGGAACTTGTCGACGATCACTCTGGCAATGTCGACGCGCTGGCGCTCAACGGCCATTGCGCCTGCGCTTGTTGCTCCCGCCATTACGGTGTTCTCGCGTTTGACGTACCATAACGCCAGCCACACGACGATGAGCGGCAGGAACAAGATTCGCGTGATGTTGAAGATCTCGGCGACTTTCAGCGTCTCGATTCCGTTGGGCTGATAGGCGAGTGCCGCTCCCGCCACCTGGGCGGAATTGAGAATGCCGGTACCGGCCCACGCACCGAATTCCGCATGGCCCAGACCGAGCAGCTTTCCAACCGTCGGGAACAGGAACATGCAACCGACACCCCAGAGGAGGATGGTGCCGATCGTGTATGCGATCTCGGCGGATTTGGCCTGTACCACCGGTGCTGCGGCGACAGATGCGGACACACCGCACACGCCTACGCCAGCGGAGAGCACGCCGCCCATGGAATTGGAGACGTTCATCATGCGCGCCATCATCAACACGAGGCCCACCGAACCGAGTACGAAGATGCCGATGAGAGTGAACGAGGTGGCGCCCAAGTGCAGGATCTCCTGCAGGAAGTAGAGTGTCCCGAGCAGAATGACTCCGGTCTTCAGTCCAAGCCGCGAAAGTCGCACGCCATTTTGCGCCCAGTTTGGAATTCCGGTCACGTTGACGATCAGGATGCCCGCAAGAATACCCAGCACGACGTAGTTAAGACCAAATATGTCATGGATGTACTTGCCGCCGTAGATTGGGCCGAAGGACTTGCTGATAGTCGCGACGAGCGGAGCTGCGAACCAGCGTATGAGCATCGCAATAAAGAGTACGAACAGCGCGCCTCCGATTGCGGAAGTGTAGTAGTCGAAGTTGCCAGGCTTGTGCGGGCCGGCGAGCTGCCAAGCGCCGATGGCAACCGAGAGGGCGCCGAACACGACGGCAAGGTGAGACATCTCGCCCTTCATCTTGTCGGCGGAAATCGATTTCAGAATCGAATCCAGCAATCCGGCGCTCGCCGCAAAGCCGAGCGCCAACATCAGGACGCCCATGATGAGCACTGCAGATTGTCGTTGTGTGTAGACCATGTCAGAATTCCCCGGTTGCCATCTGTCGTGAGCGCGAGATGCTAAACCGCAAGAGATCGCGCGCCCCGGTAAGGGGGTGTGCAAAGGTCTCAGCGGGTTCGTGAGCCGTCGGGCAGCTTGGCCCTGCCGGCAAATCGGGGATCAATGATTGTTGCGCGGCATCAGCCGTGCAGCACTATCATTTTAAAAAAAATGGCCCACTGAGTAGCCGCTTCTCAATAAGTCTGCGAATGCCACTCAGCTGTTTCAAGTCAAATGATCTCACAGAATGATATGCAACGCCACGCGGTAGCTGAGCGGGCGCAACATATGCAAGTGTGCGGCGCAAAACTCTCAGCGTCAAAGCCGGTCGGATGTCCACGAAATCAAGAACGGTCGTTCAATGCACTGCGGGGTCGTAGATATCGGCCGTCGCCAGGCTCCAGACCCATTGCTATTGGATCCGGGTCCTCGCCAAATTTCGGAAGAAGTAGTCCGAAACCGGTTGTGAACTCATCCTCGTCGCTCCGGGCGGGCGCATGTCTGTCCGTCTCGCAAGCAAGGAGACAGACTACGCAATGCCAAGATCACCAATTGCCAAGCAGCCGGCGCTTCCCCACCGAATTCAGCGAGTTCAACTGGGAGATCTCCGCGACAGCCCTAACGAGCTTGCTCATCACGCGGTTCGCAGGGCGTGTAGCAGACGGTCGGTAAGCCGTGTCCCGCCCTATCGTTGCGGGTACCTTGCCGGGTCGGTGATGATCGGGCAACCGCCAAGTTGCGACTGTCGCATCCTTCGACAGTGATTGGGTGCACGACATGGCGGTATCGCAATCGATCAAGGGCCACTTGAAGCAGATCCCCGCTGGAGTCTGGGTGCTGGGGTTCGTCTCGATGCTCATGGACATCTCATCCGAGATGATCCATGCGCTACTGCCCATCTATATGGTGAGCGTGCTGGGCACTTCGACCTTGGCGGTCGGGATCATCGAGGGCATCGCCGAGGCAACGGCAGCCATTACCAAGATCTTCTCCGGCGCGTTGTCCGACTGGCTCGGGAAACGCAAGGAACTTGCCGCCCTCGGCTACGGCATGGCGGCTTTCACTAAGCCTCTCTTCCCTCTGGCGCCGAGCCTTTCCTGGCTGATCGCTGCCCGCTTTCTAGATCGGGTCGGCAAGGGTGTTCGCGGTGCCCCTCGGGACGCGCTCGTGGCCGACTTGTCTCCGCCCGGGGTGCGTGGCGCTAGCTTCGGGCTCAGGCAATCGCTTGACACGATAGGCGCGTTCGTCGGGCCGTTGCTCGCGATCCTGCTGATGCTCTGGACGGCCAACAATTTCCAGGCTGTGTTCTGGATCGCCGTTATTCCCGCCTTCCTCGCGTTCGGGCTGATTGCCTTCGCTGTCAAGGAGCCCGAACGGCCGGCCGAGCTGCGCAAGGTCAAATCACCGCTGAGCGGCAAGGAACTTGCTCGACTTGGTATAGGCTACTGGTGGGTTGTCGGCATCGCGACGGTGTTCACGCTGGCCCGGTTCAGCGAAGCCTTTCTCATCCTAAGGGCCCAGTCGGTCGGCCTCCCGATCGCGCTGGCCCCGGCGGTGATGGTGCTGATGAATTTCGTCTACGCAATCGCGGCCTATCCGGCCGGCGTCCTCTCCGACCGCATGGACCGTCATTCCATCCTGTTAACCGGCCTTGCGTTCTTGATCGTTGCCGACATTGTTCTCGCAACCTCCAGCAGCATTGCCAGCGTCGCGCTGGGCGTCATCCTCTGGGGACTGCATATGGGGCTGACGCAGGGGCTGCTGGCGACGCTCGTCGCCGATACTGTGCCAGCGGAGCTGCGCGGCACGGCATACGGTATGTTAAATCTCATGACCGGCCTTGCACTGCTTGCGGCCAGTGTCATCGCCGGTGCCCTCTGGGACGCCATTGGACCCAAAGGCACGTTTCTCGCCGGTGCAGCATTCGCAACGATCTCCGTCGCCGGCCTCGTGGCGCTTCGTCGCCACAGCCTCGCTGGTGGTGCGCGCAAGTCGTGATAGCGGCGACCCAAGCCGGATCGAATTACACATGAAGCACACCGCTACTGATCGTCTGTGTTTGGGTTCGTCTCTTCCTGGCCCGTTCCGTCGATGACAACGACGTCACAAAGCGTCCGCTCCTTGAGTGATAGTGCGGGTTTGCGCCTGCTTCTCTGCCAAACGTTTGAGGGTACAGCTGCGCTTCATGAAATTTGACCGCACGTGGTCGTGCATTCAATATTGATGCCGTGGTCATGCTTCATTGCGTAAATGCATGCATCAAGACCAGCGGACAATCAATCGCTCGTCTGTGTGCTGCGGGGGCGCCGCCCCGCCATCGGGAGGAACTCCACATGGAAACGACGATCAGCGAAGTTGCCGAAGGAATCTATCGGCTTTCCACTTATGTGCCAGACATCGCGCCGCCCGCCGGTTTCACCTTCAACCAGTTTCTGGTTCTTGGCGACGAACCGTTGATGTTCCATACCGGCCTGAGGAAAATGTTTACGCTCAATCGTGATGCGTTGAGCCGCGTCATTCCACCGGAACGCTTGCGCTGGATCGCATTCGGGCATTTCGAAGCAGACGAGTGCGGGGCGATGAACGAATGGCTGGCGGCGGCTCCTCACGCCATGCCAGCCCACGGACAAATCGGCTGCATGGTGTCGCTGAATGATTTCTCCGACCGTGCACCCCGTGCGTTGAACGATGGCGAGGTCATCGAACTTGGTGGCGGCAAACGGGTCAAGTTTATCGATACGCCCCATACGCCGCATGGTTGGGACGCGGGTGTCCTATTTGAAGAATCGACCCAGACTCTCCTTTGCGGTGACCTGTTCACCCAGTTGGGCAACAGCGCCGCGCTCATCGAGGGCGATGTCGTCGGGCCGGCGATTGCTGCCGAAGATATCTTCAAATATTCGAGCCTCAATCCGGACATGGGCGCGACGATCCGAAGCCTCGCGAAACTCGCTCCCAGGACGCTCGCCCTGATGCATGGCCCTTCGTTTTCCGGAGATGGCGCTGCTGCATTGCAGGCGTTAGCGGACGAGTATGATCGCCGCGTAAGCTATCGCTGGGCCCATCATCGGAATGATGACGCCGCATAGATCCTTTCGCCAGCCGGACACACTCTCTCAGTTTCCGCTGGCCGCTGTCCACGCCTTATAGTCCTCAGGCTTGACCGTAGGCAGCTTCTTGACGAAGGCGGCGATCTTCCAGATTTCCTCATCTGGAACCTGGATGCGCGCGAAGCTCGGCATCCCAGTCATATTGATACCGTTCTTGATGACCCAGAATATCTTGCCAACCGAATGGGTCTTCGCGATCTCGTTCAGATCAGCAGCGTCAGGCCGCAGTCCTTCAGAGAACTTCGACCAATCCGCCCCCGGGGCGCCATGGCAATGGACGCAGCCGCGTTTAAAAAAGGCCATCGCGCCCGCTTGGATCACCGAAGGATCGTCAACAGCAATCGCGGCCTTTCCGGTCGCATGCCGATTGATAGAAGCCTCGCGAACAGTTTCCAGCGCCCACTTGACGAGGCCGTGGTCGGGCTCGACCGCCGAGACGTTGTAGCGTCCGGTGAGGAAGAAGAACGCCGCGCCGATGGTGGCCAAGATTGCAACAAGACCGACAAATGCCAGGGTTCTCATGACGCTCTCCAGGATATCTAGTGTTCCGACTGTGACGCTTAGTTCCCTGCCGGGCACCTGCGCGTCAGCCCGGACCCCTAAATTTTTCGGTTCGTGTTCTGGATTCACTAGCGTTTGACGACCTTCGCCCGGGCAACAAACGTCAGATCCAGAACACTAGATCGATAGTCCGTCATTTGCTCGGACAACAACAATCTCAGTCATCATGTCTGACAGTGCCGTACGCCGCCGCGCGATCGACGTCGGGGATCAAGCAAACGCGATCCGCCTGACTGCGAACGACCTGTCGCAAGTGGTGAGAAGATACGGCTATGGATAGCCACCCGCAAGAATAAGCTTAAGGCAGGCGCAGCAACGTCCGCAGGCGTGGGCCTGGCCGCAACCTTGCGCGTCGACAGCGCCGCTATCGCTCTTCGTCAGGATACTCGCGATCCCGCCGCGGGAAACTCCGATGAAAATGGTGGATGCCACACATATGAATGGGGCAGATAAGTGGGTAGATGCGCATCGCAGCGCACCTACCCACATGCTGGAAAGCATTCGATCAGATGCATGGCGTGGCGATGGCGCGACAGTACCAGATACCCTTCTTCTCGCAATGATAGCCGCGATACTTGGCGTTGTTCCAATTGGCGCGTGAGGTCCCCATCAAGCTTCTCGCGTAGTCATTCCACTTCCCGCGGGCGCGTTCCTGGGCTTTGGATTTTCTCACCCCCGAGGCCACTTTTCCGTAAGCCTGGCCGCCCTTGTAGCAGACGCTTGCCGCCGTTGCCTGATGAGGGCTCAACGGACCGGGACCGCCCAACGTGAAACCCACGGTCAGTGCGGCGACTGCGATTGCGAACTTTGCTTTCATAGTAATGGTCTCCATCCGGGTTGAACTGTCGTGTACAGTCCGTTGGTCGCGGATGGACGCGAAAGAGTTCGAAGGACCTTCCAAAAGACCTCTCAGACATCATGTGGGGATGTCGGGGTGCGGCATGCTTTTGGTTTCTGTCGGCACGTTTCACGCAGTTTGACCATAATCGGGTGCTCCTCACGAAAACGAACCTGCAGCATTGCCCTTGCGAGTTCCGGTGTGGATCGAAACGAACCAGCGCAATTCGTAAGTTGCAATGCTTGCAGTATGACGAAGCCTAGTCCTGCATATGCCTGTTCGATTCATTTTGGGGGGCGCCATCGCATTCGGACACGAGGAACAGTGCCGTCGCGGGAGCGCGCGCACGAGCGCACAAGCGCGACTATGGGACTGCGGTGCGCTATGCGGTTGGCGCTTCGGGTGGTTAGGGCGCTACGCAACGCATTGTCCGTATCCAGCGCCTTCTGCCTGAACCCGACGGCAGCGCCAAGAGCCTTGTGAAACGGTGCGACTGGCATCGTGCTCAGGGCGACGGCCAGCGCGACAGGGAGGCAGAGAAAACCTTCCACAGCTTTCGGCGCCAATCGATCGGTGAGCGTCTCAAGGCGGGTTGCGATCTCTGTCTGGTGCGGTTTTGGCCGGGGAACAAACGTCAATGCGAGGGCCTAAGCCCTTACGATCATGGCGTCTCAGTCCAGTAGATGGGGGCGGTGGTGGAAGCTGTGAGGCTGCCGCTGCGATCGGCCGTGCCATACGACAATCGAAACTGGAGCGATGTTTCGAAACACGATGTGATTGTGACGTTGCGTTTCATGACTTGATCATGACGCGATTGCGAACATACTCCTTCGCATCGCACTGAGCGGTCCCCAATCGAGCGACCGCATCATGAGGGGGCGAGGTCAGAGACGGGGGGACTTTTTGGGGAAACCGCTTTGACCTCGCCGTTTCGCCAATAGCGGCACGGGGGGAGAGCCGCATTACGCTATTCGCTCGAGGGAAGAGCCATGCGCTTTATGGCGATATCGTCAAAAGTGTGCCTCCAAACCGACACAGTCAACGCATCGTCCAGTAACGAATTGTGACTCTTAGTCACGATCGATTAGTGTGTTGCAACACTCCTCACAGCTCGGAAATGCTGCAAGCGACTGCAGTCTGAATCAGCTCGAAGAATATTCTTCCATTCACACACATGAAACTCAGCCAGTGCTCTAGGGTCCGAACCCAATCAGGTCTTTGATTTTCTTTCGAACAGTGATTCAAGGTCCGAAACATTGGAGCTTGAATCATGGCGAACAGGTTTTGGTTGAGCGACGCGCAGTGGAGCGTGATCG